>NZ_JYOV01000012.1 GCF_000963255.1 Streptococcus infantis
GCTTGGATGACTTGTGGGTAGCGGAGAAATTCCAAACGAACTTGGAGATAGCTGGTTCTCTCCGAAATAGCTTTAGGGCTAGCGTCGACATTAGAGATTCTTGGAGGTAGAGCACTGTTTGGGTGAGGGGTCCATCCCGGATTACCAATCTCAGATAAACTCCGAATGCCAATGAATTATGGTCGGCAGTCAGACTGCGAGTGCTAAGATCCGTAGTCGAAAGGGAAACAGCCCAGACCACCAGCTAAGGTCCCAAAATAATTGTTAAGTGGAAAAGGATGTGGGGTTGCACAGACAACTAGGATGTTAGCTTAGAAGCAGCTATTCATTCAAAGAGTGCGTAATAGCTCACTAGTCGAGTGACCCTGCGCCGAAAATGTACCGGGGCTAAAACAATTTACCGAAGCTGTGGATACCTTTATAGGTATGGTAGGAGAGCGTTCTATGTGTGAAGAAGGTGTACCGTGAGGAGTGCTGGAACGCATAGAAGTGAGAATGCCGGTATGAGTAGCGAAAGACAGGTGAGAATCCTGTCCACCGTAAGACTAAGGTTTCCAGGGGAAGGCTCGTCCGCCCTGGGTTAGTCGGGACCTAAGGAGAGACCGAAAGGTGTATCCGATGGACAACAGGTTGATATTCCTGTACTAGAGTATGTAGTGATGGAGGGACGCAGTAGGCTAACTAAAGCAGACGATTGGAAGTGTCTGTCTAAGCAGTGAGGTGTGAATTGAGTTAAATGCTTAGTTCTATAACATTGAGCTGTGATGGGGAGCGAAGTTTAGTAGCGAAGTTAGTGACGTCACACTGCCAAGAAAAGCTTCTAGCGTTTAAACATACTCTACCCGTACCGCAAACCGACACAGGTAGTCGAGGCGAGTAGCCTCAGGTGAGCGAGAGAACTCTCGTTAAGGAACTCGGCAAAATGACCCCGTAACTTCGGGAGAAGGGGTGCTGACTTTAAGTCAGCCGCAGTGAATAGGCCCAAGCAACTGTTTATCAAAAACACAGCTCTCTGCTAAATCGTAAGATGATGTATAGGGGGTGACGCCTGCCCGGTGCTGGAAGGTTAAGAGGAGTGCTTAGCGGAAACGCGAAGGTATGAATTGAAGCCCCAGTAAACGGCGGCCGTAACTATAACGGTCCTAAGGTAGCGAAATTCCTTGTCGGGTAAGTTCCGACCCGCACGAAAGGCGTAATGATTTGGGCACTGTCTCAACGAGAGACTCGGTGAAATTTTAGTACCTGTGAAGATGCAGGTTACCCGCGACAGGACGGAAAGACCCCATGGAGCTTTACTGCAGTTTGATATTGAGTGTCTGTACCACATGTACAGGATAGGTAGGAGTCTATGAGATCGGGACGCCAGTTTCGAAGGAGACGCTGTTGGGATACTACCCTTGTGTTATGGCCACTCTAACCCAGATAGGTGATCCCTATCGGAGACAGTGTCTGACGGGCAGTTTGACTGGGGCGGTCGCCTCCTAAAAGGTAACGGAGGCGCCCAAAGGTTCCCTCAGAATGGTTGGAAATCATTCGCAGAGTGTAAAGGTATAAGGGAGCTTGACTGCGAGAGCTACAACTCGAGCAGGGACGAAAGTCGGGCTTAGTGATCCGGTGGTTCCGTATGGAAGGGCCATCGCTCAACGGATAAAAGCTACCCTGGGGATAACAGGCTTATCTCCCCCAAGAGTTCACATCGACGGGGAGGTTTGGCACCTCGATGTCGGCTCGTCGCATCCTGGGGCTGTAGTCGGTCCCAAGGGTTGGGCTGTTCGCCCATTAAAGCGGCACGCGAGCTGGGTTCAGAACGTCGTGAGACAGTTCGGTCCCTATCCGTCGCGGGCGTAGGAAATTTGAGAGGATCTGCTCCTAGTACGAGAGGACCAGAGTGGACTTACCGCTGGTGTACCAGTTGTCTTGCCAAAGGCATCGCTGGGTAGCTATGTAGGGAAGGGATAAACGCTGAAAGCATCTAAGTGTGAAACCCACCTCAAGATGAGATTTCCCATGATTTTATATCAGTAAGAGCCCTGAGAGATGATCAGGTAGATAGGTTAGAAGTGGAAGTGTGGCGACACATGTAGCGGACTAATACTAATAGCTCGAGGACTTATCCAAAGTAACTGAGAATACGAAGCGTGATTATTTTAAGTGAAATTTGAAAGATATTCAATTTTGAGTAGGTATTACTCAAAGTTAAGTGACGATAGCCTAGGAGATACACCTGTACCCATGCCGAACACAGAAGTTAAGCCCTAGAACGCCGGAAGTAGTTGGGGGTTGCCCCCTGTGAGATAAGGAAGTCGCTTAGCTAAAGGGAGTTTAGCTCAGCTGGGAGAGCATCTGCCTTACAAGCAGAGGGTCAGCGGTTCGATCCCGTTAACTCCCATAGGTCCCGTAGTGTAGCGGTTATCACGTCGCCCTGTCACGGCGAAGATCGCGGGTTCGATTCCCGTCGGGACCGTTTAAGATAACGGAAGTTATTTTAGACTCGTTAGCTCAGTTGGTAGAGCAATTGACTTTTAATCAATGGGTCACTGGTTCGAGCCCAGTACGGGTCATCATTGCGGGTTTGGCGGAATTGGCAGACGCACCAGATTTAGGATCTGGCGCTTAACGGCGTGGGGGTTCAAGTCCCTTAACCCGCATAATAGAAATAAGCCGGCTTAGCTCAGTTGGTAGAGCATCTGATTTGTAATCAGAGGGTCGCGTGTTCAAGTCATGTAGCCGGCATTTTTTAATATAACCAAGAGGTCGATGCGAACGTAGTTCAGTGGTAGAACACCACCTTGCCAAGGTGGGGGTCGCGGGTTCGAATCCCGTCGTTCGCTTAGAGAGGCCGGGGTGGCGGAACTGGCAGACGCACAGGACTTAAAATCCTGCGATTGGTAACGATCGTACCGGTTCGATCCCGGTCCTCGGCATATAATGAGCACCCTTAGCTCAACTGGATAGAGTACCTGACTACGAATCAGGCGGTTAGAGGTTCGACTCCTCTAGGGTGCATTTTTTCTATTTAACTCGGGAAGTAGCTCAGCTTGGTAGAGTACTTGGTTTGGGACCAAGGTGTCGCAGGTTCGAATCCTGTCTTCCCGATTGATGGCGGTGTAGCTCAGCTGGCTAGAGCGTCCGGTTCATACCCGGGAGGTCGGGGGTTCGATCCCCTTCGCCGCTATAATGATCTTGTTGGACCTTTAGCTCAGCTGGTTAGAGCTCTCGGCTCATAACCGAGTGGTCGTAGGTTCAAGTCCTACAAGGTCCATTAAATACTATGGAGGATTACCCAAGTCCGGCTGAAGGGAACGGTCTTGAAAACCGTCAGGCGTGTAAAAGCGTGCGTGGGTTCGAATCCCACATCCTCCTTTATTATTAACGCGGGATGGAGCAGCTCGGTAGCTCGTCGGGCTCATAACCCGAAGGTCGTAGGTTCAAATCCTGCTCCCGCAATAAGGCTCGGTAGCTCAGTTGGTAGAGCAATGGATTGAAGCTCCATGTGTCGGCGGTTCGATTCCGTCTCGCGCCATATTTGTTTTTATGCGGGTGTAGTTTAGTGGTAAAACTACAGCCTTCCAAGCTGTTGTCGCGAGTTCGATTCTCGTCACCCGCTTTGAACATTTAGTTCATTTACCAAGTTATTTAACTTGGGCGCGTAGCTCAGGTGGTTAGAGCGCACGCCTGATAAGCGTGAGGTCGGTGGTTCGAGTCCACTCGTGCCCATTAATAGGAGAATTACTCAAGAGGCTGAAGAGGACGGTTTGCTAAATCGTTAGGTCGGGTAACTGGCGCAAGGGTTCGAATCCCTTATTCTCCGTAATTAGAGCTTATTAGCTCTTTTTTTGTACCTTTAATTATCGGCTCTTTGTCAACTGTAGTGGGTTGAATAAAAGCTGACATCTGGAGAGGACAATCGTTGTCCTCTCCATTTTTATATTCAGAGCGATGAAAATTCGTTTCTTAAAGTTATCAAAGTTCCGAAATCCAAAGGCATTTCGTTTGATGAGTTTAATGAGATTATTAGTCGCTTCCAATTTAGCGTTGGAATAGGGCAATTGAAGGGCGTTGACAATTTTCTCTTTGTCCTTGAGAAATGTCTTAAAGACAGTCTGAAAAAGAGGATGAACCTGCTTCAGATTGTCCTCAATAAGTCCGAAAAATTTGTCAGCTTCTTTATTCTGGAAGTGAAAAAGCAAGAGTTGATAGAGATTATAGTGGTGTTTCAATTCTTCTGAATAGCTCAAAAGCTTGCCTAGAATTTCTTTATTCGTTAAGTGCATGCGAAAAGTAGGGCGATAAAATCGCTTATCGCTGAGTTTACGACTATCTTGTTGGAAGAGCTTCCAGTAGCGCTTGATGGCCTTGTATTGATGGGATTTTCTATCGAATTGGTTCATAATTTGAACACGAACTCGACTCATAGCACGGCTGAGGTGTTGGATAATGTGAAAGCGATCTAGAACGATTTTAGCACATGGGAAAAGCTGTTTAGCTAAGTCATAGTAAGGACTAAACATATCCATAGTAATGATTTTCACTCGACATCGGACGGCTCTATCGTAGCGCAGAAAGTGATTGCGGATGATAGCTTGTGTTCTTCCCTCAAGAACAGTAATGATATTGAGCTGATCAAAATCTTGTGCGATAAAACTCATCTTTCCCTTGGTAAAGGCATACTCGTCCCAAGACATAATCTCTGGAAGACGAGAAAAATCATGCTTAAAGTGAAAGTCATTGAGCTTACGAATGACAGTTGAAGTTGAAATGGATAGCTGATGTGCAATATCAGTCATAGAAGTCTTTTCAACCAACTTCTGAGCAATCTTTTGGTTGATAATACGAGGAATTTGATGCTTCTTCTTAACAATAGAAGTCTCAGCGACCATCAATTTAGAGCATGATAGCACTTAAAACGGCGCTTTTTAAGGCGAATTCTAGTAGGCATACCAGTCGTTTCTAGGTAAGGAATCTTAGACGATTTTTGAAAATCATATTTCTTCATTTGATTACCGCAATCAGGACAAGACGGGGCGTCATAGTCCAGTTTAGCGACAATTTCCTTGTGTGTATCCCTATTGATGACATCTAGAATCTGGATATTAGGGTCTTTGATATCGAGTAGTTTTGTGATAAAATGTAATTGTTCCATAGGATTCTTTCTAATGATGGTTTGGTCGCTTTTCATTATAGATCTTATGGGACTTTTTTTCTACACAAAAATAGGCTCCATAATATCCATAGGGGATTTACCCACTACAAATATTATAGAGCCTTTTTGTGCCTTTAATTATCAAATTTGCCCTCTTTGACAACTGTGGTTGAGTTATGAATTGTTACTATCTGGAGCTAAACAAAATGGTTCGCTCTTTTTGTTTTCAAATTTAGGAAGATTTTGGTTTAATGTTATTAAAGTCACGGAGTATAAAAGTATTGTTTAATGATTTCGTGACTTTTCCTAGCTTCTATCTTTCATTTATATTTTATTGTTTCAATGCGTCAATAGTCTTTTATTTAATTTCCTGTAAGCTTGTATAATCATTTAACTGTATTATAGGTTAACTTTAAATAATGGTTAATCTCTCTTGTTATAGGGCCTATGAGATTTCTTTACATTATATTTAGCTACATAGTATTTATTGAAGGTGTATCGAATATAAGAATTATAGAACTTATTTACTTAGTATTTGTATATATAAGTTTTTTTTATCTTACCGAAACTCTCAAATATTTGATATAATGTAAGCAAAGCTATGGTCACCATTCATTTCAAGAGGAGTTTTTTATGGGTAATAGAAGTATAGTAGGAAGTCTGTTTATTCTTATATTTAGTTTTTTTACAGTTGGTTGTAGTAATCAAAATTCTGAGTTTTCTAGTAAAGATGTTAGTTTATCTACTTCAACTACTAGTAACGAGATAAAGTCTGGGGAGTCTAAGAAAGATTATAAAGATTTGTACAAGTCAGTTTTTGATGATTACCAAAAAATATTTTCTACTTCGAATGATTCAACTGCAATTTCAAATCTTTATCAAAGTTTAAAAGCTACTGAACGTCCTATCAATAGTTGGTCTATTGAAAATACTATAAATCGTTCAGATGATATGCGTTACTCCTTTGTTGATTTAAATGATGATGGTGTTGAGGAGTTACTTGTTGCGGATCTTAATTTAAGTGGAAAATACTTTTTAACTGGAGTGTACTCTTTACAAGAAGGTAAACCTGTGCTTTTAGCAGAAGGATTTGCTGCAGGACATGGTGGAGTTAGGAATGCGTCAATTATTTATCAAGGTGGGGAGATTCTTGAATTAAGTTGGTCGTCAGGAACTGGTAAAGGTTATGGGACTCTTTATAAGTTAAATGAAAAGCAAAAGGGGGCTAGTAAACTTCAGGAAAAAGAATTTCAAATAGAGACTAATTATATTGGATCTAATTTTGGAAAAACTGAATCGGATCAAATTGATTTAAGAGGTTTTGATTGGCAAAAATTTGAAAGCTCTACTAGCACGACCATTTCGGGAGAAAAACAAAAAGCTCCTTGGAATGCAAGCAAATCTGCAAAATTAGAATCCTTCATTAAAGGATGGGGCGAAAGACTAGGTCAACCTAATTACAAAAAAGGAATTTCTGGTGGTGATGTTGGTGCGGATAATCTCTATAGCTTTGGAGATGGACCAAGCGAAAAAATGAATGCCGAATACACGGATACAGGTTTAGGTAATGCTAAGTATCGAATTGTGGAGCGATATAGTAACTGGGATAAATACCCGGACGTGCACAGCTACTTTTTTGCAATAACTGATACAGGGGAAGCGATTGTTTTTCATTCTCCAACAACAAATGGTGGAGTCATGTATTTAAAGCCGACAGAGAATACAGAGATCCAAGCGGAGTTTAAACGCTTAGTTGAGGAAGAATAGAAAAATGAAGAGTTTGGTCTTGGCCAAGCTCTTTTTATAAAAATCTCTTTCTTCCGTGTTTATGCTTTTTGAGTGTTTAATGGTATACTTGTGTTAAGTCAGATAGAAAAGTGTCATTCGATGACGACATTATCAGTAAGGAGAATATATGCCAAAAATTGTGAAGTTTCATAGTATTTATTATAGATTTGTTCTATTTATAGTTTTTTTATATTTTTCTGTTGTCTATCAAATTGCTGGGCGAGGAATTCAAGAATTTACTATATTTAATTACGCCTTTAGCTTTCATCAAACACAGTTAGTGTATTGCCTTCTTTTATTAATTTTAGTTGGTATTGGCATTAACTTTCTTTGCCCTTGGAAATTTTCTATATCTCCAAAAGGGATTTATCTTAGAAGATTAGCTTTATTTGTTCCTTGGACTGATATTAGTGGAGTTTCGCACGTTTGGATTAACAAGGCGAGTAATTTTAGTAGTGGGATTAATTTTTATAACAACAAATGTTTAGTTTTTTATCGTCATGATTACAAGCCAATTTGTGTCTATAATATTTCTTTATTGGCTTTATTTGCTGTCAAACTCTTTAATTCTCAGATCAAGACGAATATCTTATCAGCTAGTTTTGCTACGGGGGTTAATATTCTATTAAATGCTTTAATTTTCTTTTATCTTTATTTTTTTGAATTAAGGAATCTTAGTTTTAGTCTTTTCCTACTCTTTTGTTTACTATATTTTATAAAAATTTTTATCATTCCCTTATGGTTGGTTTATAGTCAAAATTCTAAGTATGGTCCTTATCTGGTTCATAGTAGTTTCTTAAAGAGGAATGATTCAGATGTGATTCATGTTTGATTTTATAAAAATGATGACTTTCTACTTTTGAGTAGAAAGTTTTTATTATTTCGATATCGAAATAGTTGACAGGTGTAATAAAAAGAGTTACAATTGTTTCATAAAGTTCGATATGGAACTAAAATTCAAAGAAAGACATGGTGTTATATAATGGATTATTTGAAAGTACTAGTCGAAGAGATTCATTCAGTTGTAGTGGCAACGGTTGATGAAACGGGACATCCGCATACAGCTGTCATGGATATGATGTGGGAGGATGGGAAAACAGTCTATTTTTTGACAGCTGATTTTAAACCCCTCTACAAGCGTCTTAAGGAAGATGGACGTGTAGCGTTGACAGGGATGACTCAAGGAGCAGGAACCATGGACCGTAAATCCATTTCCTTAACGGGTCAGGTGGAGTGGATTGGAAAAGAGCATCTTGAAGAGTTGTTGGAAGCTAATCCATATATGTATGAGATTTATCCGACAGAAGAGGGACGAAGTCACTTACAAGTCTTTCGTTTTAAAAAAGCAGTAGGAGGCTTTTATGATTTGACACAATTGCCTCCCTACCAAGCAAGATTTGAAATTGAGGTATGATAAGATGACAAAGATTCAAGAAGCAAAGAAAATTATTGAAGAAGCAGATAAGGTTGTGATTGGAGCAGGAGCTGGTTTATCTGCAGTGGCGGGTTTAACCTACTCAGGGTCACGTTTTGAGGTTTTCTTTAAAGATTATATTGATCGTTACGGCATGCAGGATATGTATTCTGCCGGATTTTATCCTTTTGAGACTCCTGAGGAGCGCTGGGGCTATTGGGCCAAACATATCTATCATAATCGTTACCAGCCAGAGGGACTTCCACTTTATAGAGATCTTTTCGACTTGGTAAAGGACAAGGATTATTTTGTGATTACGACCAATGTAGATGGGCAGTTTATGAAGACAGGATTTGCTCCGGAACGTTTCTTTGAAGTACAGGGCAACTACGGAGAGTGGCAATGTTCCGTCCCTTGTCGCCAGCAAGTCTTTGATAATGAAGGAGCTGTCATGGAGATGCTAAAAGAAATCAAGGACTTGAAAATTCCAACCGACTTGATACCGTATTGTCCTCATTGTGGGGCGCCAATGACCATGCATTTACGTGTAGACCAGGATTTTGTTCAAGATGAGACTTGGGAGGAATCTTATGAAGCCTATCAAAGATTTTTGGAAGGGATAGAAGATCAAAAGGTTGTCTTCTTAGAATTGGGTGTCGGTTACAATACGCCGACCATCATTCGCTATCCTTTTGAGAAAATGACAGTAGTATTTCCAAAGGCTCATTTGATTCGCCTCAATCGTGATGATCTTGAAGGCTTTGCTGCTACAAAGGAAAAGACAATTTCTATAAACGATGATATGAGGGAGGTACTCCAACAATGGCTAGAATACTAGAATATTTGATTGATGTTTTAAAAAGCGAGCAAGGATTGACAGAACTAGAGATTCCTGAAAAGGTAGAGGAGCAAGAAGTGTTGTATCGGGCTCTTCAAAATGTCCGCTATCCAGCACCAGTGACAGCCGACTTTCTCTACCAACAAGACCGTTATTTACAAGAAAAACTATTAGAAAAAGGAGTTGTAGACTTGAGAGACTTAACTCCCATTCGGACCAATCTCTACCTGTGGCAAGGCGATATCACTCGTCTGGCGGTTGATGCCATTGTCAATGCGGCCAACAGTAAGCTTTTAGGTTGTTTTGTACCTAATCATTCGTGTATTGACAATGCTATTCACACAGCTGCAGGAGTTGAACTGCGTCTAGCGTGTCATGAGCTCATGCAAGAGCAAGGAAGGGATGAAGTTACAGGTCAAGCAAAGATGAGCAAGGCCTACAACTTACCTTCACGCTATGTTCTTCATACAGTGGGCCCTATTATCTATGAAGAAGTGACAGATTTGGAAAGACGACAGTTAGTCTCGTCGTACGAAGAGTGTTTGAACTTAGCTTATGAAAAAGGTCTTAGAAGCTTAGCCTTTTGTTGTATCTCAACAGGAGAATTTCGTTTTCCAAATGAAGAGGCAGCCAAGATTGCGATAGAGACGGTTGTACAGTTTCAGAAAAAACACCCTGATATGATAGTTGTATTCAATGTTTTTAAAGATCTGGATTACGCGATTTACGCAGATTTATTAAAAAATTGATATTTCTATATCGAAATAGTTGATAGATGTAATTCATAGTGTTACAATAGTTCAAAAGGTTCGATATAGAATAAAAAAAGGAGACAAAATGGATAAGATGTTAGGGGGCTACCAAGCTCTACAGATTCGTTTGTTAAACGGGCGTATCTTTCAAAAACTCTTGAGCAAGGAACCAGATGCTCAATACAGAAGTGAACAGGGAAAAATTTTAACGATTTTGTGGAAGCAAGAGTTGGGGTGCGCTACAGCGACCGATATCGCTCTTGCGACGGGGCTAGCCAATAATACATTGACCAGTATGGTTAAGAAATTGGAAGAACAAGGCTTGGTCACGATTCAACCTTGCACGCAGGATAAAAGGAAAAAATATATTTCTTTGACAGACCTCGGTTGGGCGCAAAAAGAAATCGGTGACCGCGTTAGTAAAGAGTTGGGAGAGATTTTTTATCAAGGATTTTCTGATCAAGAAATCCGAGAATTTGAAGCTTATCAAGCGCGTATTATCACTAATTTAAAGAAAAAAGAAAACGAGGAATAAATCATGTCCCTTCAAGCACAAAATGCACAAAATCTCTATATTCATGCTATTCAAGATGGGTGTGTAGCAGAAGCGCAGGCGAGCTCTGTAGGGGATACCTATATCCAACACTCGACAGGAGTGCCAGATGGGAAAGAAGGATTCGCTGCTTTCTTTGCAGATTTTTTTAAGCGCCATCCAGAACGTGAAATCAAGATTGTTCGGACTATTGAAGATGGAAATCTGGTCTTTGTTCATGTGCACCAATACCTTAACGGTGGAGAAGCCCAATGGGTGACGACAGATACTTTCCGTGCAGATGAAAATGGTCGTATCGTTGAGCATTGGGACGTTATTGACTACTATCGCACACCTGAAAATGGACAACTAGATCAGATCTTTGGAGATTTTGAAATCAAGGATTTGGAGAAGACGGCGGAAAATAAAAAATTGGTCCGTCGTTTCTTGACAGAAATTTTCCAAAACAAGGAGCTCGATCAATGGGAAGACTTTGTGGCAGAGGATCTGATCCAGCATAATCATGAGATTGGGCAAGGAAGCCAAGCTTATAAGGACTACGTACTTGAGCACCATGTGTCCTATGATTTTGTTTTCCAACTCTTGACGCAAGGGAATTTTGCAGTTAGCTATGGTCAGGTATTGATTGATGGCGTTGCTTATGCTCAGTACGATATCTTCCGTTTAGAAAATGGAAAAATTGTTGAACATTGGGACAATAAGGAAGTGATGCCTAAGGTGGAAGACTTGACCAATAGAGGAAAGTTTTAAGAAGGAGTACCTTATGAAAGCAGTTGTGGTGAGTATTCCAGGTGGACCAGAGGTATTAGAAGTGGTCGAACGACCAAAACCAGTCCTGAAGGCAGGTTGGAGCCTGGTGAAAATCCAAGGATTTGGCATCAATCACAGTGAAATTTTTACCCGCAAGGGACAATCACCATCAGTAAAGTTTCCTCGTGTGTTAGGAATTGAGTGTGTCGGTCTTGTGGAGGAAACAACACGACCGGATTTGAAGATTGGCCAGCAAATCATTTCCATTATGGGGGAGATGGGCCGAGCCTTTGATGGAGGCTATGCAGAGTATACCCTTCCTCCCAATGAGCAAATTTATCCAATCAAGACAGAACTTGATTTGGAAAGTTTGATCGCCCTTCCGGAAACTTATTACACGGCTTTTGGCTCTTTTCTCAATCTTAAGATTGAGGAGCAAGATAGCGTGTTAGTTCGCGGGGCAACCAGTGGTGTAGGAATTGCCTTTGCTAAACTGCTGAAAGGGAAATTTCCTAATATTCACTTGGTAGGAACTAGCCGAAATCTTGCTAAGGAAGAGAAACTGAAAGCGGTCGGATTTGATCAAGTGATTTTGGAGAAGGATGGTGTCTTGCAAACGAAAGAGCAGTTCGATAAGGTTTTGGATCTTGTTGGTCCAAGTGCTATTCTCGATACTTTTGCGCGGACAGCAGAAGGTGGGATTATCTGTTCTTGTGGCCTACTAGGTGGTCAGTGGACTGTTCCAGACTTTGATCCGATCGAGATGCTCTCTCGCAATCTCTACTTGACGACCTTTGCTTCTGGCAATGTGTCTCAAGATAAGCTTCAGGCTTTGGTAGATTTTGTCGAGCAGTATCGTGTAGATGTAGGGCCTGAAAAAGTTTATAAGATTGACCAAATTCAGGAAGCGCATGCTTATCTGGAAGGAAGCCATTCTTTTGGTAAAGTGATCGTGAAAAATGAGGTAGATTAAATGATTGAATACAAACATGTAGCCTTGCGCTACACGGATAAAAATATTTTAAAAGATGTCAATCTCCGTATTGAAAATGGAGAATTCATGGTGCTAGTGGGTCCTTCAGGATCTGGTAAGACCACCATGATTAAGATGGTGAACCAACTCTTGGAGCCGACAGATGGCAATATCTATATGGATGGAAAACGCATCAAGGACTATAATGAACGGGAGTTACGTCTCAGTACCGGCTATGTCCTCCAAGCTATTGCCCTATTTCCTAACTTGACGGTTGCGGAAAATATAGCTCTCATTCCTGAGATGAAGGGCTGGAGCAAAGAGCAAATCGCTTCTAAAACAGAAGAACTCTTGAACAAGGTAGGCCTGCCTGCTGCAGAGTATGCTCATCGGTTACCAAACGAGTTATCTGGTGGGGAGCAACAGCGGATTGGCATTGTACGAGCCATCATTGGGGAACCAAAAATCTTGCTGATGGATGAGCCCTTTTCAGCCTTGGATGCTATCTCTCGCAAGCAGTTGCAAGC
Organism: Streptococcus infantis; assembly: GCF_000963255.1. Taxonomy (GTDB): domain Bacteria; phylum Bacillota; class Bacilli; order Lactobacillales; family Streptococcaceae; genus Streptococcus; species Streptococcus nidrosiense. Next base: position 12,739 of record NZ_JYOV01000012.1, read on the forward strand.
TCTCACCAAGGATTTGCATAAGGAGTTCGGGATGACCACCATCTTCGTTACTCATGATACGGACGAGGCTTTGAAATTAGGGGATCGAATTGCAGTTTTGCAGGATGGAGAAATTCGTCAGGTCGCAGACCCTGAAACAATTTTACAAGCGCCTGCGACAGACTTTGTAGCAAACTTATTTGGAGGTAGCCTTCATGTCTAATTTGATTTCAACCTTTCAAGAGCGTTTTGGGGAATGGTTAACCGCTCTTGGTCAACACTTACAATTATCGCTTTTGACCTTATTGGTTGCTATTTTTCTGACCATCCCACTTGCGGTTTATCTAAATAGCCACAAAAAAGCGGCGAATTGGGTGCTACAAATTGCGGGTATCTTCCAGACCATTCCTTCAATGGCTTTATTGGGTCTCTTTATTCCTTTCATGGGAATTGGAACCTTACCGGCCCTTACAGCTCTAGTCATTTATGCTATTTTCCCGATTTTGGAAAATACAATCACAGCCTTGAACGGCATTGATCCTAGTCTTGAGGAGGCAGGTATTGCTTTTGGAATGACCAAGTGGGAGCGACTCAAGAAGTTTGAAATTCCACTTGCCATGCCAGTCATTGTATCGGGGGTTCGTACAGCAACCGTTATGATCATTGGGACAGCAACTCTAGCTGCTCTTGTTGGAGCTGGAGGATTGGGCTCCTTTATCCTTTTGGGAATTGATCGTCGGAATGCTAGTCTGATTTTAATCGGTGCAATCTCATCAGCTATTTTGGCTATTCTCTTTAATGTTGTTCTCAAATGGTTGGAAAAGGCAAAGTTGCGTACAATTGTTGCAGCCTTTGCTGTTATGGTGCTTGGTTTGGGAGCTAGTTATGCTCCAAGCATGATTCCAAATAAAGAGAAAGAAAATCTGGTTATAGCTGGGAAGTTGGGACCTGAACCTGAGATTCTCATGAATATGTACAAGCTTCTCATTGAGGAAAATACGGATATGACGGTGACGGTCAAGCCTAACTTTGGGAAGACAGATTTCCTTTATCAAGCGCTGAAAAAAGGGGACATTGATATCTATCCAGAATTTACAGGGACTATTACAGGTTCTCTCTTGCAGCCAGCTCCTAAAGTGAGCAATGACTCTGAAGAAGTTTTTGAAGCTGCGCGTGATGGTATTAAGAAACAGGATAATCTAGTCTTGCTGAATCACATGGCTTATCAAAATACTTATGCTATAGCAGTTCCTAAAAAAATTGCGCAAGAATATGGACTTAAGACGATTTCAGACTTGAAAAAAGTAGAAGGACAGCTCAAGGCAGGATTCACTCTGGAGTTTAACGACCGCGAGGATGGAAACAAGGGATTGCAATCTGTTTATGGACTAAATCTCAATGTGGCAACAATGGAGCCAGCCCTTCGCTATGATGCGATCAAGGCTGGTGATATACAGATTATGGAAGTTTACTCGACAGACCCAGAAATCGAACGTTACCAACTTCAAATTTTAGAAGATGATCAACACCTCTTCCCTCCTTATCAAGGCGCTCCACTCATGAAAGCTGAATTACTCGAAAAACATCCGAAGTTGGAAGCTGTTCTTAATAAACTAGCTGGAAAAATCACCGAGAGCCAGATGAGTCAGATGAACTACCAGGTTGGTATTGATGGTAAGGATGCTTATACTGTTGCACATGATTTCTTGGTGGAACAAGGATTGTTGAAGAAATGATGAGGCAAGAAGAAATACAAGAAACTCTTTTGCGACTCTGTAAGCACTATGGAGAACAAAATTGGTGGCAATCGGATAACAAGCTGGAAGATTTGGTATCGACTATTCTTATCCAGCGAACAACAGAGAAGAATGCCAAGTTAGGTTTAGCTGGTCTTATGGATATCATGACAGTAGAGGGTATCCTGGCTTTATCGCTAGAAGAGTTACAGGAACGTATTCGACCTGCTGGATTTTTTAAGCAAAAATCTCAAACGATTAGGGGACTTCTGATTTGGTTAAGAGAAAATGGTGGTTTTGAGGTTCTTGCCAAGATTGGAACAGAAGATTTACGGAAGCGACTTTTGGAGTTAAAAGGGATTGGACCAGAGACTGCAGATGCACTTTTACTTTATCTTTTTGATCGTCCCGTTTTTATTTCTGATGAATATGCTAGAAGACTTTTTCGACGCTTAGGATTTGGAAACTTTAAAACCTATAGTGAAATGCATGCTGTTTATAGTGACGTCTTGGAAGGACTCACTCTTAAACAATGCCAAGAGATTCATGCTGTTATTGATGAGCATGGGAAAGCTTTTAGTAAAAGTAAAGGCCAGTTAGACGAAAGTTGGTTACGAAAAAAATTCTAAGACTTCTTGTCTTAGAATTTTTTTAGTGAATTTATTGCCTCAAAAAATCATAGTTTGATTAGATTAGTAAGTAGAAAGTAGATGTAAAATACTCGTGATGAATTGGAATATTTGAATGATAGAATGTCGACTAGTATTTTTCTTTTGAGTGGTATGAAATCTATAGTTGTGTTTGCTACTTCATCTCTAAAACATCTAAGTAAAAGCTCACTACTTGGTCTTCCTTATAAGATTTCCCTTTTTTGAGCCACCAGGTTAGTGTTTCAATAAAGTTAGTTACAACAAAATGCTTGAGATAGGAAGCAGGAATATTAGGATAGGAAACTTGCAAATCCTCTGCGACCATGGGATAAACATGGTGTTCCAATTCTTTCTGTAATTGACGGAGGAAGTAGTCGTTTTTAGAGAAAAGAAGACTGGTGACGTGGTCTTGATTTTTCTTGAAATGTGAAAAGATATGGGACAAATAAGCTTTTGTAGATATATTTCCTTCACGTTCAAAAAGATGATGAAAGAGATACCGGCAGAGTTCATCTAGGAGTAATTCCTTACTCTCATAGTGATTGTAAAAGGTGGAGCGCCCAACGTCTGCTAGGTCAATAATCTCTTGGACTGTGATGGATTCGTAATCTTTCTGATTTAGTAATTGTAAAAAAGCAGTATAGATAGCTTTTCGTGTCTTGGCAATGCGACGATCTTGACTAGTCATATGGACACTTTGAACAAACTGTTCAGTAACTTACAAAATAAACAGTTTGCCCCTATCCTTTCTGTAATGAATGTTAGATAATGATAATGAACAGGATGTTCATGAATCTATTATATCAGAGGAAACAGGATTATGAAGACAAAATATGCAGTTTGGTTAGCTTTTTTCTTGAATTTAAGTTATGCCATTGTCGAGTTTATCGCTGGTGGAGTGTTTGCTTCCAGTGCTGTTCTTGCCGACTCTGTCCATGATTTGGGAGATGCAGTCGCAATTGGTGTATCAGCCTTTCTTGAAACAATTTCCAATCGTGAAGAAGATAGTCATTACACCTTGGGTTACAAACGATTTAGTCTCTTAGGAGCCTTGGTAACGGCTGTGATTCTTATGACAGGATCTGTTCTGGTTATCTTGGAAAATATAACGAAACTCGTTCATCCACAACCTGTCAATGATGAGGGAATCCTCTGGCTAGGAATCATTGCTGTTAGCATTAATGTGTTGGCAAGTCTAGTAGTTCGTAAGGGAAAAACCAAGAATGAGTCTATTTTGAGCTTGCATTTTCTGGAAGATACTCTGGGTTGGCTGGCTGTTATCCTAATGGCCATTGTTCTGCGATTTACCGACTGGTATATTCTGGATCCGCTCTTATCTCTGGTCATTTCTTTCTTTATTCTCTCAAAAGCCATTCCTCGTTTTTGGTCTACGCTCAAGATTTTCCTTGATGCTGTGCCAGAAGGTGTCGATATCAAGCAAGTAAAAAGCGACTTGGAGCAATTGGACCACGTTGCTAGTATTAATCAGCTAAACCTCTGGACCATGGATGGTTTGGAAAAAAATGCCATTGTCCATGTTTGTCTAAAAGAAATTGAACAGATGGAGGTCTGTAAAGAATCCATTCGAACCTTACTCAAAGATTGTGGTTTCCAAAATATCACCATTGAGGTTGATGCAGACCTAGAAACTCACCAAGCCCATAAGCGCAATATGGAAGAGCTAGAGGAGAATCATGCTCATCACCATTAAATACAAAATGACTCCTAGTGAATTAGATACCCTAGGAGTTTTGTCTTATTTAATGAATTCCGCCAAATGAATATCTGGGTTGAAGGAGACTAAATAGTAGGTCACATGTGCCTCTGGATCAGACAGAGGAATGATGACTCGTTCTGTTTGAAGTGTTTCTCTATCTTTACTGAGATTGGTTGCAAAGCGTGGCAGAGTAGAGTTGTTAGCTAATTCTTCAAATTCGAAACGACTGGATTGGATAAGAAATTTAGAAGCAGGCATTTTTTCTTGAACCAAGTCATTCCAAAATCCGATTTTGTTCATAAGAAGGAAATTATAGCCATCAATTTCAGAAAAGCTGACGGTATCCTGCTGAGCCAAAGCATGGTCTGGGGAAACTACTATGTCTAGGCTCTCTTTAAGATAAGGTAAACAGTCAGTCGAATCACCATCATAGGCAAAGGGTAAAACTACTAAATCAACAGTTTTCTTTTCAATAGCTTTTAGGACCTTGTCAGTCGAACAAATATGATGTTGTATTTGTTTATCTGGATATAGGTTTGTTAGCTCAGGAAAGAGATACCAGAGGGGAGCTGGAGCAACTGAGGCTACTGTGATAGTCTTGAGACCTTGGTCAAAATCCCTCACTTCATGAATGCCTTGTTGACTTGTTTCCAAAATACGTCGAGCCACTTGTACAGCACGCTCACCTGTTTCATTGAGTGAAATCCGATTGGCACTGCGATCAAAAAGTGGGACGCCAAATTCTTCTTCTAGATGTTGCATGGAACGAGATAAAGAAGGAGTGGAAATCAAGAATTTTTCAGCTACTTTTGATAAGGTACCCAACTCCTTGAAAGCAAGCAATTGTTCTAGTTCTTCTAGGTTTAGCATGAATAACCTCTTTCAGTTTTCATATTGTGAAAACTAGTTTCCTTTATTGATAGTGTACAAAATTTTTAATTGGGTGTAAACTAAAAACATCGAAAGAATGAAGGAGAAGAAGGATGTATTACAAAACCTTAAATAACAATGTCAAAATGCCTCAACTTGGATTTGGGGTATATCAGACTCCAGTAGATGAAACCAAACGAGCAGTTCTTGAGGCTATCGAAGTTGGCTATCGTTCCTTTGATACTGCGCAAATCTATGGCAATGAAGCAGGTGTTGGGGAAGCTATTAAAGAATCGGGTCTTCCACGGGAAGAATTCTTTATCACGACAAAGGTTTGGATTTCTAACGAAGGCTATGAAAAGGCTAAGGCTTCTATTGAAGAGTCTTTGAAAAAACTACAAACAGATTATATAGACCTTTTGTTGGTTCACCAACCTTTCGGTGATTATTATGGAACATATAGAGCTATGGAAGAGGCCTATAAGTCTGGGAAAGTTCGTGCTATTGGGGTTTCAAATTTTTCACCGAACCGTTTCATTGATCTTCACCATTTTGTGGAAATTAAACCAGCTGTTAATCAGATTGAAACCCACGTATTTCATCAGCAAAAAGAATCTAAAAAGTATTTGGAAAAATACAATTGCCAAATCGAGTCTTGGGGGCCTTTTGCAGAAGGGAAAAATGATTTCTTCAATACACCACTCTTGAAGGAAATTGGAGAAAAATATGGTAAATCCGTTGCTCAAGTAGCTCTACGTTTTCTTATCCAAAGCGATGTGGTAGTTATTCCAAAATCAGTCCGCAAGGAACGCATGCAAGAGAATTTTGATATTTTTGACTTTGAATTAACAGAAGACGAAATGAAAAGCATAGAAGAGTTGGATCAAGCAAGCACTCTCTTCCATGATCACCAAGAACCCGAAACAGCAGAAAGATTTATATCATTTTTAGACTAAAAGATTAACAGGAGACAATATGAAGAAATCTGAAAAAGCACCTCTTTTATTTTTAATTATTTTAAGTGGCTTTATGGCCTTCACCTCCCTATCTACTGACATTTATCTACCAGCTATGCCGGCTATGCAGGAGGCTCTTGGCGGACGGGTTGAATTGACAGTGACAGGTTTTGTCATTGGATTTGCCATTGCTCAGCTCATCTGGGGACCTATCAGCGATCGAATCGGACGGATTAAGCCTTTGATGATTGGAACTGTCTTGTTTATTATTGGTTCTGTTGGTTGTGCCCTTTCTACCTCTATGACGATGGTCGTTTTCTGGAGAGTCTTTCAAGCTTTTGGAGCGTGTACAGGTCCCATGATTAGTCGCGCCATGATTCGTGATCGATATGATAGCCAACGGGGGGCACAGATGTTGTCTACTCTCATGATGATTATGGCTGTGGCTCCAATTTTAGGTCCACTCCTAGGAGGTCTCTTCCTTCGTATCTCCACTTGGAATCTCATTTTCTGGTTTATGGCTCTTGTGGGGGGAATTCTATTCCTATCGACACGTTTGCTCCCGGAAACGTTACAAGCTTCTGAAAGAAGTCAGGCTTCTATTGCTCAAAGTTTTAAAAATTATGCTCAGTTATTGACTACAAAAAAATTTATGGTTTATACCATGAGTGTGACTTTCTTTTATGTAGCCGTCTACGCCTTCATTACTGGTTCTTCGAACATCTATATGAATTTCTATCATGTCCCAGCAGAAGCCTATTCTCTTCTATTTGGAGTCAATATTGTCGGTGTATCCTTGATGAGTATGGTCAACCGTCAGTTGGTCAGTCGCTTTAGTCTGCCTAAACTCCTAGCGATTTCTACTAGCTTAGCCTTTCTATTTACCTTGGTTTTGGCCTTTATGGGAGTGACTAATGCCCTTGGACTTTGGGGAATCGTTGTACCCATGTTTTGTTTCTTTAGTATGAATGGGATTGTTGCGGCTTGTTCCAATGCAGCAGCTCTAAATGCAGTACCTAGTGACATGGCAGGATCTGCAGCAGCTATTCTCGGTGCCCTTCAATATGGTAGTGGTGTTATTCCATCTATTCTCTTGGCTGTTTTTGCGGACAAGACACCAGCAACAATGACTATCATTATTGCAGTTGCGATTTTCTTCTCAGCCCTTATGGGATGGTGGGGTTACCGCGAAGATGTTGAATTCACAAAATAAAGAAGAAAAGTGTATACTAATAGTAAGTAAAGAAAAAGAGGTAAACATATGAAATCAGCAGTTTACACTAAAGCTGGCCAGGTTGGTCTGGCAGAAATTGATCGTCCGCAAATTGAAGCGCCAGATGATGCTATTATTCGCATTGTCCGTACTTGCGTTTGCGGTTCTGACCTTTGGAGTTACCGTAATCCCGAAATCGAAGAAGGGCATAGTAATAGTGGTCATGAGGCTATCGGAATCGTCGAAGAAGTTGGTGAGGCTGTCACTACTGTAAAACCAGGTGACTTTGTCATCGCGCCTTTCACTCATGGTTGTGGTCAGTGTGATGCCTGTCGTGCCGGTTATGATGGGACTTGTGACCGCCATATTGACACCAACTGGTCAGGTGGTGTCCAGGCGGAGTATATCCGTTTCCACTTTGCCAATTGGGCACTTGTGAAAATTCCAGGTCAACCTTCAGATTATAGCGAAGGCATGCTCAAGTCACTTTTGACACTTGCTGATGTCATGCCGACCGGTTACCATGCAGCGCGTGTTGCTAATGTGCAAAAAGGCGACAAGGTTGTCGTTATTGGGGATGGGGCTGTTGGTCAATGTGCTGTCATTGCAGCTAAGATGCGTGGAGCATCGCAAATCGTCCTCATGAGTCGTCACGAAGATCGTCAACAAATGGCCTTGGAGTCAGGCGCGACAGCAGTCGTAGCTGAGCGTGGTGAAGAAGGCATTACCAAGGTGCGAGAAATTCTCGGTGGTGGAGCAGATGTAGCTCTCGAATGTGTCGGTACTGAGGTTGCTGTTGAACAAGCACTAGGTGTACTCCATAATGGAGGGCGCATGGGATTTGTCGGTGTGCCTCACTACAATAACCGTGCCCTTGGTTCAACCTTTGCCCAAAATATCTCAGTGGCAGGTGGAGCAGCATCAGTTACTACTTATGATAAACAAGTTTTATTAAAAGCAGTTCTTGACGGTGATATCAATCCGGGTCGTGTCTTTACTTCAAGCTATAAACTGGAAGATATCGACCAAGCTTATAAGGACATGGATGAACGTAAGACTATTAAGTCTATGATTGTGATGGATTAATACTCTTCGAAAATCTCTTCAAACCACGTCAGCTTCACCTTGCCGTAGATATAGGTAACTGACATCGTCAGTCATATCTACAACCTCAAAGCAGTGCTTTGAGCAACCTGCGACTAGCTTCCTAGTTTGCTCCTTGATTTTCATTGAGTATAAAAAGAAAAACCTAATAGAGATTCTCAAATCTCTATTAGGATTTTTTTGTGTTCAACTATTGCACTTAATGCAAGGTACTTTCTCTTAAAGTCAGTTTGGTTCCTAGCATGGTGAGGCTTGGGATTTTGCGTCCGTGAAGGACTTCTCTGTTCAGAATATCCATTCCTGTGCGTCCCATTTCTTCGGTGTAGACTGTGATACTGGAAAGTGGTGGGAACACTTGCTTGGTTAGAATGGTATCATTAAAGGAAATAATGCTGACGCGCTCTGGAATGCTGATGCTGGCTTCCTGAAGGGCGCGAAGGGCACCAATGGCCAAGCTATCACTGGCAGCAAAAAAGGCCTGTGGAAGTTTATCTCCTAATTTTTCAATAGCTTCCTTCATCAAATCATATCCAGATTGGGCAGTAAATGAGCCTTGGAAAATGAATTCTTCGTTATAAATTCCTTTTTCTTGCGTATAGGATATAAAGTAATCTAAACGCTTATCTGAGATGACTTCTTCATGGTCAGTAGTAGTTTCAAGACCGGATAGGATACCAATCTTTTTACGATCATGATCTGTAAAGTAATCAACAACCTGTCTAACAGCATTATAAAAATCTGTAATGACACAGGTATGACCAAGAGCAATCGTATCACTGTCTAAAAATACTAGGGGTTTGTGGTATTCCTCAAATGATGCAATCTGTGCTTGGCTAAATTTCCCGATACAAAGAATCCCAATGACTTCTTCGCTAAGCGTAAAAGGCTGGTCATTAAAATAGCGCAAGATGTCGTAATCTAATTCTTGAGCTCTATTTTCAATTCCTAGGCGAATCTGGTAGTAGTAGAGATCTTCTAACTCTCCCTGTTCACTGACCCACTGGATGATAGCGATTTTCTGTTTGAGTTTATGAGATTCACCTGTTTTGAGATGTTTGGTGTAGCCTAGTTCTTCGGCAACGGTTAAAATACGATGTCTGGTTTCTTCTGTCACAGATAGACTCTGATCGCGATTGAGGACACGGGATACAGTTGCGATCGAGACAGAGGCTAGCTGAGCAATATCTTTGAGTGTAGCCATAATTCCCCTCCTTTTTAGGTTATTATAGCATATTTTTCTTCCTTTTTACTCATAGTTTAGTAAAATATCGGTAAAAATGTTGACCTAAGCAAAACCCTTGGGTACAATAGAAGAAAACGATTACAGGATAAACTTTTTTACCTAATATTTCGTAAAAGGAGAATTCATATGACACAACATCTTACTGCTGAAGCACTTCGCAAGGATTTCCTTGCTGTTTTTGGTCAAGAAGCAGACCAAACCTTCTTCTCGCCAGGGCGCATCAACTTGATTGGGGAACATACTGACTATAACGGTGGTCATGTTTTTCCAGCAGCTATTTCACTAGGAACTTACGGAGCAGCACGCAAGCGTGATGACCAAGTATTGCGTTTCTACTCAGCAAACTTTGAGGATAAAGGAATCATTGAAGTTCCTCTAGCTGATCTTAAGTTTGAGAAAGAGCACAATTGGACTAACTATCCAAAAGGTGTCCTTCATTTCTTGCAAGAAGCTGGGCATGTGATTGATAAAGGTTTTGATTTCTATGTCTTTGGGAATATTCCAAATGGTGCGGGCTTGTCATCTTCAGCTTCTTTGGAGCTTTTGACAGGTGTCGTGGCAGAGTATCTCTTTGATCTAAAATTGGATCGTTTAGATTTAGTAAAAATCGGAAAATTGACAGAGAATAACTTTATCGGCGTTAACTCTGGGATTATGGACCAATTTGCTATCGGTATGGGGGCAGACCAACGTGCTATTTACCTTGATACTAATACTCTAGAATTTGACTTGGTTCCACTTGATTTGAAGGACAATGTCGTTGTGATCATGAATACCAACAAACGCCGTGAGCTAGCAGATTCTAAGTACAATGAACGCCGTGCTGAATGTGAAAAGGCAGTGGAAGAACTTCAAGTGGCCTTGGATATCCAGACTTTAGGCGAATTGGATGAATGGGCTTTTGATGAATACAGCTACCTGATCAAAGACGCAAATCGTTTGAAACGTGCTCGCCACGCAGTTCTTGAAAATCAACGTACCCTTAAAGCGCAAGTAGCACTTCAAGCGGGGGATTTGGATAAGTTTGGTCGTTTGATGAATGCGTCTCACGTTTCTTTGGAACATGACTACGAAGTGACTGGTTTGGAATTGGATACCCTTGTTCATACAGCTTGGGCTCAAGAAGGTGTTCTTGGTGCTCGTATGACAGGAGCAGGTTTTGGTGGTTGTGCCATTGCCTTGGTTCAAAAAGATGCGGTTGAAGCCTTTAAAGAAGCTGTTGGCAAACACTATGAAGAAATCGTTGGTTACGCTCCAAGCTTCTATATCGCTGAAGTTGCAGGTGGAACTCACGTTTTAGACTAGGAGAGAAGGATATGGAAGCTGTAATATTTGATTTAGATGGCTTATTAGCCGATACTGAAATCATTTCTCTAAAAGTTTATCAAGAATTGCTTAGAGATTTTGGAATTCCTTTCACAGAAGAAACTTATTCTAGAGACTACAGTGGACATAGGGAAGAGGAGAATGTTCAACGATTTTTGGATACCTATGATTTACCCTGGAACTTTGACCAAACCTTGGATAAAGTTTATGAACTGGAAGCTCAAATCTTAGCCAAAGGTGTAAATTTAAAAAAAGGTGCTAAAAATTTGCTTACTTATTTGCAAAAAGAAGGCATTCCAATCGCTTTAGCAACTTCAAGTGTTGAATCTCGAGCTAGAATGATCTTGGATAGCAATGGTATACTATCACTATTTGACCATTTAGTTTTTGCAAAAGATGTAAAGCGAAGCAAACCTTACCCTGATATATTTTTAAAGGCTTGTAGTGATTTGAACGTTTTACCAGAGAATTGCTTGGTACTAGAGGATAATGAAGCAGGGATTGAAGCGGCGTATAGAGCTGGGATTCCAGTTATTTGTATTCCAGATTTAAAAATACCAGCACAGTCTTTCTTAAATAAAACAGAACAAGTTTTTCAGGATTTGGATGCTGTTAGAGACTATTTAGAAAGTAAGAAGGAGGTTTTCTAGTGACCTTAGTAGAAACATTTGTTACCAAAGTCATTGCAGAAAGCACCTTTGAAGAGTTGGATCGGATTTATCTGAGCAATCGCGTCTTGGCACTGGTGGGAGATGGAGTTCTTGAAGTTGAGACTGACCAAAATGATTTGATTGAACTAAAAGATCAGCTTGTTGAGGAAGCAGTTCGCTTGGAAACGATTGAAGATAGTCTGGCTGCGCGTGAGATTCTCGGTGCAGACCTCATGGACTTGGTAACGCCTTGTCCAAGTCAGGTTAATCGAGACTTTTGGGCTACTTATGCCCAGTCACCAGAGCAGGCGATTGCGGACTTCTACCAACTCAGTCAGAAGAATGACTACATCAAACTAAAGGCTATCGCAAAGAATATTGCTTATCGTGTTCCTTCTGACTACGGTGAACTGGAGATTACTATCAATCTCTCTAAGCCTGAAAAGGATCCAAAAGAGATAGCGGCAGCCAAGTTGGTCAAGTCGAGCAACTATCCTCAATGTCAGCTTTGTATGGAAAATGAAGGCTACCATGGACGTGTCAATCATCCAGCTAGAAGCAACCATCGTATTATACGTTTTGATATTTCTGGGCAGGAGTGGGGCTTCCAATATTCGCCTTATGCGTACTTTAATGAGCACTGTATTTTCCTAGACAGCCAACATCGTCCCATGGCTATTAGTCGCCAAAGTTTTGAGCGTTTGTTAGCAATTGTGGAACAGTTCCCAGGTTATTTTGCAGGCTCGAATGCTGATTTACCAATCGTGGGTGGCTCCATCCTGACGCACGATCATTACCAAGGTGGGCGCCATGTATTCCCGATGGAAGTGGCTCCTATTCAGAAAAGCTTTACCTTTGATGGTTTTGAATCTGTCAAAGCTGGGATTGTTCAATGGCCTATGTCTGTGATTCGATTAACGTCGGATTCAAAAGACGATTTGACCAACCTTGCTGAGAAAATCTTACTGGCTTGGCGTCGGCACTCAGATTCAAGTGTGCAGATCTTGGCGGAAAGCAATGGAACTCCGCACCATACTATCACACCGATAGCCCGTAAACGAGATGGACAGTTTGAGTTGGATTTGGTCTTGCGGGACAATCAAACCTCTCCAGAGCATCCAGACGGCATCTATCATCCCCACAAGGATGTCCAACATATCAAGAAGGAAAATATCGGCTTGATTGAGGTTATGGGTTTAGCCATTTTGCCACCACGCTTGAAGGAAGAAGTAGAGCAAGTAGCAGCTTACCTAGTCGGAGAGGATGTTCCAGTTGCAGATTATCACCAAGAATGGGCGGATGAGTTGAAGGAATCCCATCCTGGATTGACTGACAAAGACCAAGCTCTTAATATCGTTCAAGAATCTGTGGGTAAAATCTTCGCTCGGGTATTGGAAGATGCAGGGATTTACAAGCAAACAGAAGAAGGACAGGCAGCCTTTATGCGCTTTGTGGAGCAGGTTGGTATTTTGCCCGAATAAGTGCTTCTCTCTTGCGTAGAGTCTTGAAAAGTAGTATCATAGTGTCGTTTGAAATATCAGGAGGAACGTATGAAAGATTTTCACTTTGACGCTATATCTGCCTTTGAAAACTACGAAATTGAAAAAATGAGAGATGGTCACGTTGTGGTGACGACAAAAGTAGTGGACTCCTCACTCAACTATTATGGGAATGCCCATGGAGGCTATCTATTTACTCTTTGTGACCAAATCAGTGGTCTTGTGGTGATTTCGCTAGGATTAGACGGGGTGACACTCCAGTCTTCCATTAATTACTTGAAAGCTGGAAATCTAGGGGACATTCTCACTATCAAAGGAGAATGTGTCCATCATGGACGCACCACTTGTGTCGTCGATGTTGATATCACCAACCAAGATGGCCGAAATGTCTGCAAGGCAACCTTCACCATGTTTGTCACAGGACAACGGTCTGAAGATAGACAGGTGAGGATATAGGAAATAAGAAAAAGAGGCATGTGCCTCTTTTTCTTATACTCTAGTGCTGTATTATACTATTCACTAAATCTTAAAAAATAGCCATCTGGGTCTAAAACAGCAAATTCATGAGGGTAGATATATTGTTCACCAACACGAAATTCTCTTTTGGTCAAAGGATGATGAATAGGATAGTTAGACTCGATTACTTTCTGATAGAGTCGAGGGACATCCTTTATGCCGAAGGAGATGTTGACTCCACGACCAAAGGGGTAGTTTAGTCCAGCTAGTTCCTCCTTACTCCCCTCCTCTAGCATTAGTTGGCAATCTTCAAGAGATAGGAAGAGAAAGTTTTCTTCTGGTCGCTCGTATTCGATGGTAAAACCCAGCAAATCGCAGTAGAAGGAACGAGACTGTTCTAGATTCGAGACTATAAACTCGGGAATAACTGCATTGTAGTCCATAAAGAAACTCCTTACAATTCAATCTCCAAGACAATCGGTGTATGGTCTTGGCGTGCGCCTGAATCAATCGTATCTGACTTGGTAACCTTGTCTGCCACACGGTTACTTGTGAGCCAGTAGTCGATTCTCCAGCCTGTGTTGTTGATTTTTGAAGTCTTGCTTCGTTGTGCCCACCAAGTGTAGCGTTCTGGAACGTCTCCATGGACATGTCGGAAGGTGTCTGTAAATCCTTTGGCTAAAAGGTTTGTAAATCCTTCACGTTCTTCGTCTGTGAAACCTGGTGAACGGCGGTTGCTGGCTGGGTTGGCAAGGTCAATTTCCTTGTGGGCAACGTTGTAGTCACCAGTTGCTAGGACAGGCTTTTGCTTGTCTAGTTCAGCCAAGTATTCCGCATATTTGACATCCCAGACTTGACGCTCTTCCAAGCGTTTGAGTCCATCTCCAGCGTTAGGTGTATAAACCTGAGTCACGAAAAATGTATCAAATTCTAGGGTAATGATGCGACCTTCCAAGTCCATAGTAGAAGGTGCGCCAATTTCTGGGAAGCTAACAGTTGGGGTCAGTTCTTTCTTATAGAGGAACATGGTTCCAGCATAGCCTTTACGGGCAGGCTCTTGAGAGGAACGCCAGGTATTTTCGTAGGCTGGGAAGAGTTCTTCCAGTACCTCAAGGTGTTTTTTTGTAGGTCCTTTAGCTGAAAGCTTGGTTTCTTGGATGGCGATAATATCAGCATCTTCGGCTACCAAAGTTTGGAGAACGTCTTGAGACAATTTCGCACGCGCAGAGTCACTCGTCAACGCTGCATTGAGGGAATCAATGTTCCATGAGATTAGTTTCATAGTGTGTACCTTTTCTAGATGTATTTCTTATATTTTATCAAAAAAAAGTAAAGCCAGCGAGTTTCTAGTTCGTAAACTCACTCTTTAAACTTTATCCTTAGAAAACAAAAAATTCTCGCAACTATTTTGAAAAAAATCTAAATAGTTCTTGTATTTGGAGTGTAAAGGTATATAATATTATTTAGAAAAACATCTAAATAGAAAGTGAAGTTACAAATATGTCAAATAAGAGAACAATCCTTCTTTTTGTGGTCTTGTCTTATGGTCTTGCTTGGATAATATGGTTGGCACTATGGCTAAGTGGTATTGGACTAAATTCTCCATGGAGTCAGCTTGCTAGTATTGTGGCCATGTGGATGCCTGCGCTTGCAGTCTTTCTCTTAGGGAAAATAACGAAAAAACCTAGTGGAATCAAGTCTAAATTAGTCGTGAATCTCAAGAGGAACTGGCGCTTTTACTTACTAGCTATCTGGTTGCCAGCAGTTATCAGTTTCTTAGGAGCAGGACTTTATTTTCTTGTATTTCCTAACAATTTCAGCCTTGGTTTTGAATTTATTCAAGCTATCTTACAAGAAAAAGGAGTACTTCAATCACCGATCCCCCTATCTTCCTTGGTCTTGATTCAAATTCTAGCTAGTTTAACCTACGCTCCTTTTCTTAATAGCTTATTTGCATTGGGAGAGGAAATTGGTTGGCGTGGTTATCTTTACCCAGCTCTAAGAGAACGCTTTTCACTAGTACAGACTCATGTCTTACTTGGTCTCATTTGGAGTCTATGGCATTTACCAATTAATTTGCAAGGCTTTAATTATGGACTAACTTATTTTGCTTATCCCGTTTTGGGAGTTGTCGCCATGTTCCTATTTTGTTTTAGCATAGGAATATTGTTGAGTTGGTTGATGGAAAAAACAGGTTCTATCTGGGCTTCAGCACTATTTCATGGGGCAATCAATGCAACTGCAGGTTTTGGATTACTCTTTCAACTGCCTGGAGAAAAAACTTCAAGCCTCTTGATTTTTGGTCCGTCACCAGCAGGACTGATAGCAGTGCTACCCTGCTTATTCCTTGCCTTACTGATATTGCGAATAGAAAGGAAGCACCATGAGTTTTGCAAATAGCTTTAAAGCTTTATCTCATCCAGTCAGGAGGGAGATTTTGAATTTGCTTAAAACAGGCAGGTTATCTGCAGGAGAAATTGCCAGTCATTTTGAGTTAACAGGTGCAACAATTTCACACCACCTTACGATTTTGAAAGCAGCGGATTTGATTCGTGAAATGAAAGAGAAAAACTTTATTTATTATGAGTTAAATACATCAGTTTTAGAGGATATGATGGTGTGGTTAGCAGAACTGAAAGGAGATTTTTAGATGAGGATAAAAATCAATAAGAAATTGGTATTATATACTAGCATTCTTATCCTACTGCCTACCCTTATAGGTTGTGTTTTCTGGTTTCAACTACCAGAGAAGATGCCGACTCATTTTAATCTACTGGGCCAAGCAGATGGCTACGATCATAAAATGTTTGCTATCTTTGGATTACCGGCTCTCATGCTTTTGATGCATTGGTTGATTCTATTCTTGATGATCAAGGATCCTAAGTCCAGCAATATTAGTTCAAAAATACAACTTTTGATTTACTGGATTATTCCTTTTGTATCTTGTCTATCGATGATTTCTATCTACGGAGCATCTTTGGGTTATTCTATGATGAGTGGAATTCTAGCTCAGATTTTTATGGGAGTCATCATGATTGTAATTGGAAATTATCTACCAAAAACACGCCGAAATTATATAATCGGTATTCGACTTCCGTGGACTTTGGAGAATGATGAGAACTGGAGCAAAACGCATCGCATAGCTGGAAAAATTTGGGTATTAGGAGGATTGTTATTGTTTCTAAATGCCTTTGTTCAGCTATATGTTTACTGGATATTCTTCTTGACACTTTTCTTTGTAGTGATAATTCCTAGTGTCTATTCTTATCAATTATCAAAATCAGAATCTTGAAATAGGTATTTGAGTCGTTAGTTAGAGAAGTTGGTCTGATACGCGTATTTCCCCAACGTATAGTTTGAAAAATCAAGGTCATTCCTTTATAATAAAGAATGATTTATGTAAAGGATTGAAAATAAATGAAATTTTACTCATATGAATATGTTTTGAGCCAGATTGGCCAACAAAACAGTGTCATGATTGGCTTTGGAGTATTCTTGCTTGCCATCACTGGATTTTTTGCTTTTAAGGCTTACCGAGACCAACGAGGAACCAAGTTTCGCGAGTTGGTGATGATCTCGGCTTTGGCTTTACTGGCTGTCATTCTCGGTATTATATCTACTTATCAGTCAAATCAAGCTTCCAACAACCAATTTCAAACTTCACTTCATTTTATAGAAGTGGTATCTCAGGAGTTGGGTGTGGATAAATCAGAGGTCTACGTCAATACTTCTGCAGCCACAGATGGTGCACTTCTCAAGGTAGGAGACAAATACTACCGTGCCTTAAGTGGGAGTGAACCGGATAAGTATCTCTTGGAAAAACTTGACTTGTATCAAACAAGCGACATTGAACTAGTGGAGGCAAACAAATGACATTTAACTATATCGAGATTCTTATTAAACTGGCTTTAGGTCTTGTATCTCTTGTCTTTGTTATCAACGTGACAGGGAAGGGAAATCTAGCGCCCAACTCAGCAATTGACCAAATCCAAAACTATGTTCTTGGGGGAATTATCGGCGGGGTTATCTATAATAGCTCTATTACCATCCTTCAATATGCAGTTATCTTGATTATGTGGACGATTTTGGTTTTGTCTCTTAAATGGCTTACGAACAATGTTGGTTTTGTGAAACAAATGATTGATGGAAAACCAACCCTACTCATCAAAAATGGGGAAATCGATCCAGAAGCCTGCCGTTCTGTCGGATTATCAGCTTCTGACGTAGCCCTTAAACTTCGTAGCCAAGGTATTTTCCAGCTTAAAGAAGTCAAGCGTGCTGTACGAGAGCAAAACGGTCAGCTGATTGTAGTACAAAATGGAGATGAAAACCCTAAGTATCCTGTCATCACAGATGGTGTCATTCAGTCTGATGTCCTCGATACTCTCAGCTTAACGGAAGAATGGCTCCTAGATCATCTGAATAAGCAAGGGTATGATAATGTGGCCAATATCTTTATCGCTGAGTATGATAAAGGTCAACTAAGCGTCGTCACCTATGAATAAGAAAAACCTGGGGTTCATGCCTCAGGTTTCCATTTGTCATTAGAAAGGAATTTTATGTCTATCATCCAAAAACTCTGGTGGTTTTTTAAGTTAGAAAAACGCCGTTACCTAGTCGGAATTGTAGCTTTGGTTTTGGTTTCTGTACTCAACCTCATCCCACCTATGGTTATGGGGCGCGTAATTGATGCCATTACTTCAGGACGATTAACACAGGATGAACTCTTGCTACATCTCTTTTATCTCCTGCTCGCTGCTTTCGGGATGTACTATCTGCGTTACGTTTGGCGCATGTATATCCTAGGAACCTCCTATCGACTTGGGCAAATCATGCGTTCAAGACTATTTGAGCATTTTACAAGGATGTCGCCTGCTTTTTATCAGAATTATCGAACAGGAGACCTGATGGCCCACGCAACTAATGATATCAATGCCCTGACTCGTCTAGCCGGTGGAGGTGTCATGTCGGCGGTGGATGCCTCGATCACAGCCTTGGTGACTTTACTAACCATGCTCTTTAGCATCTCGTGGCAGATGACCTTGGTTGCTATTCTTCCCTTGCCATTTATGGCCTATGCGACTAGTCGATTGGGGAGAAAGACCCACAAAGCTTTTGGCGAATCGCAAGCAGCCTTTTCTGAACTCAACAATAAGGTTCAAGAGTCTGTATCAGGTATCAAGGTAACCAAGTCCTTTGGCTATCAGTCTGATGAATTGGCATCTTTCCAGGAAGTCAATGATTTGACCTTCCAAAAGAATCTGCAAACCATGAAATACGATAGCCTCTTTGACCCGATGGTTTTGCTCTTTGTTGGTTCTTCCTATGCTTTAACTCTCTTAGTCGGTGCCTTTATGGTGCAAGCGGGACAGGTAACCGTTGGGAATCTGGTCACCTTTATCTCTTACTTGGATATGTTGGTTTGGCCTTTGATGGCGATTGGGTTCCTCTTTAATATCACTCAGAGAGGAAAAGTTTCCTACCAACGTATCGAAAGTTTATTGTCTCAAGAATCACCTGTCAAAGATCCAGAATCTCCACTTGACGGGATTGAAAACGGGCGTTTGGACTATGCTATTGATAGTTTTGCCTTTGAAGTCGAGGAGACGCTGAATGATATTCATTTTAGTCTTGAAAAAGGTCAAACTCTAGGCTTGGTTGGGCAGACTGGTTCAGGCAAAACTGCTTTGATTAAGTTGCTTCTACGTGAGTATGACGTTGATCAAGGATCCATTTATCTAAATGGGCATGACATTCGTGACTATCGACTAGCTGACTTACGTAGTTTGATGGGTTACGTCCCACAGGACCAATTTCTCTTTGCAAGCTCTATCTTAGACAATATTCGATTTGGGAATCCTGATCTACCTTTCTCAGAAGTAGAAGAAGCAACTAAGCTGGCTCAAGTCTATCAAGACATTCAAGCTATGCCCCAGGGATTTGATACAGTTATCGGCGAAAAAGGTGTCAGTCTATCTGGTGGACAAAAGCAACGTCTGGCTATGAGTCGGGCTATGATTTTAAATCCTGATATCCTGATTTTAGATGATTCCCTGTCAGCTGTGGATGCCAAGACAGAGTTCACAATTATCGATAATCTCAAGGAAACTCGCAAGGACAAGACAACCATTATCACTGCCCATCGACTCAGTGCAGTTGTCCATGCGGATTTGATTTTGGTCATGCAAAATGGCCGCATCATTGAACGAGGCACACATGAAGACTTACTAGCCTTGGATGGTTGGTACGCACAAACCTACCAGTCACAACAATTAGAAATGAAAGGAGAAGAAGATGCGCAATAAACAAGAACAATGGGCTGTATTGAAACGCTTGTTGTCCTATCTAAAGCCCTATGGTCTCCTAACCTTTTTAGCCTTAGCTTTTCTCCTTACGACTACTGTTATCAAGAGTATCATCCCCTTGGTAGCTTCGCACTTTATCGACCAGTATCTACATAATCTCAACCAGCTTGCCATTACAGTTTTGCTAGCCTACTATGGTCTCTACATTCTTCAAACCCTTGTCCAATATGTGGGGAATCGCCTCTTTGCGCGTGTGTCCTACAGCATTGTTAGAGACATTCGACGTGATGCCTTTGCCAATATGGAAAAGCTAGGTATGTCTTATTTTGATAAGACACCTGCAGGTTCCATTGTTTCGCGTTTGACCAATGACACGGAGACTATTAGTGATATGTTTTCAGGGATTTTGTCCAGCTTTGTCTCAGCAGTCTTTATCTTTGTGACAACCCTTTATACCATGCTCGTTTTGGATTATCGTCTGACAGCTCTAGTTCTACTCTTTTTACCTTTGATTTTCCTCTTGGTCAATCTCTACCGTAAAAAATCCGTCAAGGTTATCGAAAAAACCAGAAGTCTCTTGTCAGATATTAACAGTAAGCTGGCTGAAAATATCGAAGGGATTCGCATTATTCAAGCCTTTAATCAAGAAAAGCGCCTGCAAGAAGAGTTTGATGAGATAAATCAGGAACATCTAATCTACGCTAACCGTTCGGTAGCCTTGGATTCCCTCTTTTTACGTCCGGCCATGAGCTTACTGAAGCTATTGGGCTATGCAGTTTTGATGGCTTACTTTGGCTATCGTGGTCTCTATCTAGGCATAACAGCAGGAACCATGTATGCTTTTATCCAGTATATCAATCGTCTCTTTGACCCCCTCATTGAGGTAACACAAAACTTTTCTACCCTTCAGACATCCATGGTGTCAGCAGGTCGTGTCTTTGCACTTATCGATGAGACCAACTATGAACCGGTCCAAGAAAATGGACAAGCCGAGATTAGAGAAGGAAATATCCGTTTTGAACATGTGTCCTTCTCTTATGACGGGAAACACCAGATTCTCGATGATATTTCCTTTACAGTCAATAAAGGTGAAACCATCGCCTTTGTCGGACATACTGGCTCTGGGAAATCCTCTATCATCAATGTTCTCATGCGCTTTTATGAGTTTCAGTCAGGTCGAGTTCTCCTTGATGGTGTGGATATCCGTAAGTATAGCCAAGAGGAATTGAGAAAAAATATTGGTCTGGTTCTACAGGAACCTTTCCTCTATCATGGGACCATAAAGTCCAATATCGCTATGTACCAAGATATCAGCGATGACCAGGTTAAGGCTGCGGCAGAATTTGTCGATGCAGATTCCTTCATTCAAGATCTTCCTTTAGGTTATGATGCTTCTGTATCTGAGCGTGGTTCGAGTTTTTCAACTGGTCAACGTCAGCTTCTTGCCTTTGCTAGAACTGTTGCCAGTCAACCGAAAATACTGATTTTGGATGAAGCGACAGCCAATATTGATTCTGAAACAGAAGCCTTGGTCCAAAATTCTCTAGCCAAGATGAGACAGGGCCGGACGACCATTGCCATTGCCCATCGTCTTTCTACCATTCAGGATGCTAACTGTATCTATGTCCTAGATAAGGGACGAATCATCGAGAGCGGCACACACGAGGAACTTTTGGCCTTAGGAGGAACCTATCACAAGATGTATAGTTTACAGGCAGGGGCTCTTTCTTAGAGAAGAATTCCTTTAAAATACAGATTTCTTGCACTGCCTCTTTCATTTTGTGGTATAATGTAGAATGTTTAAAGATTACATATTAAAAAACAGAGGAGAATGTGCATGCTGAAATGGGATGAACTACCTCAAGAGATGCAATTGAGCGAGGTAAAACCATACTACCAGCTCGTCTCTGGAAGAAAAGGTTCACTGATTCTCAAGCGTTGTCTAGACTTGTTTCTAGCCTTGGTCTTGTTAATCTTGACTTCACCCGTATTTCTGATTCTAAGCATTTGGATCAAGCTAGATAGCAAGGGTCCAGTTATTTACAAGCAGGTGCGGGTAACCCAGTACAACCGACATTTCAAGATTTGGAAATTCCGGACCATGGTGTCCGATGCTGACAAGAAAGGAAGTCTAGTAACTTCTGCCAATGACAGCCGCATCACCAAGGTTGGAAATTTCATTCGCCGTGTTCGTTTGGATGAACTTCCACAATTGGTCAATGTTCTCAAAGGAGAGATGTCCTTTGTGGGAACTCGTCCAGAAGTACCACGCTATACTGAGCAGTACAGCCCTGAAATGATGGCTACCTTGCTCTTGCCAGCAGGGATTACATCGCTTGCCAGCATTAACTATAAGGACGAGGATGCCATTATCAGTCAAATGACTGCAAAAGGTATGTCGGTCGACCAAGCTTATGTCGAAAGAGTCCTTCCAGAAAAGATGCACTATAATCTAGCCTACCTACGTGATTTTAATTTCTTCGGAGATATCAAGATCATGTTCCAGACTGTATTTGAAGTTTTAAAATAAAGTAGTCACAAGAGTGAATACAGTAAAAGGAGTAAATCAATGACAAAGTATAATATTCCATTTTCACCACCCGATATTACTGAAGCAGAAATTGCTGAAGTAGCAGATACCCTCCGTTCTGGTTGGATCACAACAGGTCCAAAGACAAAAGAATTGGAGCGTCGTCTATCTGCCTATACTCAGACACCTAAGACAGTCTGCCTCAACTCTGCAACAGCAGCCCTTGAATTGATCTTGCGCGTGCTTGAAGTGGGGCCTGGTGATGAAGTTATCGTTCCAGCTATGACTTATACAGCATCATGTAGCGTCATCACTCACGTAGGTGCTACACCAGTTATGGTTGATATCCAAGGCGATACCTTTGAAATGGACTATGACAAGCTTGAACAAGCGATCACTGAGAATACAAAAGTTATTATTCCAGTTGAACTTGCAGGGATTATCTGTGACTATGACCGTTTGTTCCAAGTTGTCGAGAAAAAACATGACCTCTTTACAGCTACTAGCAAGTGGCAAAAAGTCTTTAACCGTATCGTTGTTGTCTCAGATAGTGCCCATGCTTTGGGTTCAACCTACAAAGGACAACCAGCTGGTTCTATTGCAGACTTTACGTCCTTCTCTTTCCACGCAGTCAAGAACTTTACAACTGCTGAAGGAGGAAGTGCTACTTGGAAAGCTAATCCAGCTATTGATGATGAAGAAATGTACAAGGAATTCCAAATCCTATCTCTTCATGGTCAAACCAAAGATGCGCTTGCTAAGATGCAACTAGGTTCATGGGAATACGATATCGTAACTCCTGCCTACAAGTGCAACATGACGGATATCATGGCTTCAATTGGTTTGGTACAATTGGATCGTTATCCTGGCTTGCTTCAACGTCGTAAAGAAATCGTAACTTGCTATGACCGTGGATTTGCAGGAACTCGTATTCACCCATTGGCTCATAAGACAGATACTGTAGAATCTTGTCGTCACCTTTACGTTACCCATGTAGAAGGAGCAAGTCTCGAACAACGCAATCAAATTATCCAAGAATTGGCCAAAGCTGGAATCGCAAGTAACGTTCACTACAAACCGCTTCCTCTTTTAACAGCTTATAAGAATCTTGGCTTTGATATGGCAAACTATCCTAAGGCTTATGCCTACTTTGTAAATGAGATTACACTACCACTTCACACCAAATTAACGGATGAAGAAGTAGATTATATCATTGAGACTTTTGTCAAAATTTCTGATGAAGTTCTAGGTGCTTCAAAAAAATAATTAAAAAAATTAGTAAAAAATTAGTGAAAACGGTTGACAAAGAAAAAACAATAACATATAATTAACTCAACAAATCAGAAAAGTAGTTATTTTTAATCTTCAGGGAGCCTGTGGTTACTGTGAACAGGTGGTTGGAACTAGTGAAATTGGGCTGATTTTAAAAGTGAATTTGAAACAATGAAAATTCGGTAGGCACACCTTACAGTGCAACTTGTTGTTAGACAAGGCAGAGATGTAAAGGGGATATTCTCTTTACAATTGAGGTGGTACCGCGTTACAAACGCCCTCACATGGAAGTGAATTCCGTGTGTGGGCTTTTTTCTATCCGTCATTTTGTTTATCTTTTATTAGGGCGTTATGTAGCTTTGATGAACTTTAGTTCTATTTACAGCTTCTTGCCTACTACTAAAAGTAAACAAAAAGTCGGATTCATACAGAAGGAGGAAAATTTTATGACAACAAAAGGATATTTCGGACAGTTTGGTGGTAGTTTTGTACCAGAACCAATTCAGGCTTTATTAGATGAGTTGGAAGTGACTTTTGATAAATACAAGGACGATCCAGAATTTTTGGCAGAATATCGTCATTACTTGAAAGATTATTCAGGTCGTGAGACTCCGCTCTATTTTGCAGAAAGTTTGACGGATTATCTAGGAGGTGCTAAGATTTATCTCAAACGTGAAGATCTTAACCATCTTGGGTCACACAAACTTAACAATGTCCTTGGACAAATCCTTCTTGCTAAACGCATGGGTAAAAAACGTGTGATTGCAGAGACAGGAGCTGGTCAGCACGGTGTTGCGACAGCTGCAGCTGCAGCCAAATTTGGTATGGCATGTGATGTCTACATGGGGGCAGAAGATGTGGAACGTCAACGTCTCAACGTCTTCCGTATGGAGATGATGGGAGCAACTGTTCATGCAGTTGAAACGGGAACACGTACCCTTAAAGATGCGGTTGATGCAGCCTTTGGAGCATGGATGAACGACCTTGAAGCTTTCTACGTTTTAGGATCTGCTGTTGGACCTCATCCTTACCCAACGATTGTTCATGAATTCCAAAAAGTGATTAGTGAAGAATCTCGTCGTCAAATCTTGGAAAAAGAAGGACGTCTGCCAGACTACGTTATTGCCTGTGTGGGCGGTGGTTCTAATGCCATCGGTGCTTTTTCACAGTATGTAGCTGATGAAGAAGTCAAATTGGTTGGGGTAGAAGCTGCTGGTCATGGTTTAGATACCGACAAACACGCAGCAACTATGACCAAGGGTAGTGTCGGAATTGTCGATGGAATGAAGACCTATGCAGTCTTTAAGGAAGATGGAGAGCTCGCGCCAGTTTACTCTATCTCAGCAGGTTTGGACTATCCAGGGGTTGGTCCAGAACATGCCTTCTTTAAAGACTCTGGTCGAGTAGAATATGTAGCAGCGACAGACGAAGAAGCTGTCCAAGCCTTGCTTTTATTAAGCAAAACAGAAGGAATCATCCCTGCAATTGAAAGCTCACATGCTATCGCTGAAGCAGTCAAACGCGCACCAAAACTAAGTAAAGATGAGATTATCATCATCAATGTCTCTGGTCGTGGAGACAAGGACGTAGCTGCCATTGCAGACTACCTTGAAGCTAAAAAATAAAAGATGGAAAAGATACAGAGATTTCTCTCACAGAGAGCTTGTGGTTGCTGAAAACAAGTAGAGAAAACTGTAAGATTGGGTCCATCTCAAACGAGAGAAGAATTCATAATTCTCAAGGGAGTGCCCTTTATCGCACAACCTGTTACAGGAGCTATCTGAGACAGGAATGAGAGATAGGAGAAATCCTATAATTGAGGTGGCACCGCGAATTTCGTCCTCACGCAAGTTATTTTGCGTGGGGATTTTTATATATTTTTCGTAGATATGGCTATCAGTTTTAAATTATGCTTCATCACTAGATAGATTTCTATAAAATATTTGCGAGCGAAGTGAGCATTGAACCGCTATTTCCCGCCATTGTGGTATTCTAGAGAAGCAAAGATGCTTCTCTAGAACGGAATTTTTGAGACCTAAGGCTCAAAAATTAGGGATGAAATTTCGGAGAAAGTTGCTCCCGTCCGCACTATTTAAGGGAAATAGAAAAAGGTAAGAAATTAAGACTAAAAGTCTATAAATTATTGACTGAAAGGGAAATTACAATGGAACGAATCATTCACGGAGATGTTTTATCACCAATCTTGGCGTATATGCGCTTAAATGGACAACACAAGGTCATACTTGAAAGTATCCCAAGAGAAAAGGGAAATGCTCGATTTTCTATCTTGGCCTATAATCCAGTTTTTGAAATTAAGTTTGAAAATGGAGTTCTTTATCAAAATGGGCAAGTCATTGATCGTGACCCCTTGGATTTCCTCTATGAAGTGACTCATAAAAGCCATCACCATTCAGACCTACCTTTTGGTGGTGGAGCGATTGGCTTTGTTGGCTATGATATGATTTCTCTCTATGAAGAAATTGGCCAGCTTCCTGAGGATACGATTGGGACGCCAGATATGCATTTCTTTGTTTACGAGAGTTATATGGTATTTGACCACAAGAAAGAAAAAATTCATATCATCGAGGATGCTCTCTACAGTGATCGAAGCAATGAAGAACTAGAAGCGGCTTTGGATCAAGTTTTAGAGGAGTTAAAAATCCTTGCTCCAAATGAATTTGAAGATTTGGACGTTTCTCCACTTCAGTTTAGACCACATATTGCACCTCAGAAATTTGAAGAGATGGTAGAAACAGCTCGCGACTTGATTCGCAATGGAGATATGTTCCAATGCGTGCTCAGTCAGCGTTTCTCCGCAGAAGTAACTGGAAATCCTTTTGACTTCTACAGAAATCTCCGAGTGACCAATCCATCAAATTACCTCTACTTTTATGACTTTGGAGATTATCAAATCATTGGTGCAAGTCCTGAGAGCTTGGTTTCCGTCAAGAATGGCATCGTGACAACCAATCCAATTGCAGGTACACGACCTAGAGGTGCCAATGATGAAGAAGATGCAGCACTTGCAAGTGATCTACTTTCTGATGAAAAGGAAACGGCAGAACACCGAATGCTAGTGGACCTAGGACGCAATGATATCGGTAGAATTGCTGAAACAGCCAGTGTCCAAGTTACAAAGTATATGGAAGTAGAACTTTTCCGATATGTCATGCATTTGACCAGCGTAGTTAAAGGACGTTTGTTACCAGAACTGACTGCCACGGATGCCTTGAAGGCGACACTTCCGGCTGGAACAGTTTCTGGGGCCCCTAAGATTCGTGCTATGAAACGCATTTATGAATTAGAAACAGAGAAACGAGGCGTTTATGCAGGAGCTATCGGTTACCTATCAGCAACTGGAGACATGGACTTTGCCATTGCAATTCGAACCATGATTCTTAAAAATAAAACAGCCTACGTACAGGCTGGTGCAGGAATTGTTTATGATTCTATTGCCCAAAACGAATACCAAGAAACCATTAATAAAGCTAAATCTATGACTAGAATGGGAGAACTAAGACCATGATTTTACTGATTGATAATTATGATTCATTTACCTATAACTTGGCTCAATACATTGGGAATTTCGCAAAA
Source organism: Streptococcus infantis (assembly GCF_000963255.1). Taxonomy (GTDB): domain Bacteria; phylum Bacillota; class Bacilli; order Lactobacillales; family Streptococcaceae; genus Streptococcus; species Streptococcus nidrosiense. Next base: position 39,839 of record NZ_JYOV01000012.1, read on the forward strand.
GTTCAGGTTTTGAGAAATGATGATCCAAATCTTTATGAAGAAGCTACAAAGGCAGATGGACTGGTCTTTTCTCCTGGTCCAGGTTGGCCAGCTGATGCTGGGAAGATGGAAGAAATGATTCGTGATTTTGCAGGCAAGAAACCGATTCTAGGGATTTGTTTGGGGCACCAGGCCATCGCAGAAGTATTTGGTGGTAAGTTGGGTTTGGCTCCTAAAGTTATGCACGGCAAACAAAGCCAGATTCGATTTGAGACTCCTTCCGTTCTCTATCAAGGAATCGAGGACAATCGTCCAGTCATGCGTTACCACAGTATTTTAATTGAAGAGATGCCAGAAGAGTTTGAAGTGACAGCTCGTTCGACAGATGACCAAGCCATTATGGGGATTCAACACAAAACCTTGCCGATTTATGGCTTGCAGTATCATCCAGAAAGTATTGGAACACCAGATGGCCTATCTTCTATTCAGAATTTTATCGAGAAAGTTGTAAAGTGAGGGAAATAAAATGAAAGAAATTATTGAAAAATTAGCGAACTTTGAAGATTTATCAAGTGTTGAAATGACAGATGTGATCGAACGCATCGTAACAGGGCGAGTGACAGAAGCACAAATCGCTTCACTTCTTTTAGCCCTTAAGATGAAGGGAGAAACACCTGAGGAAAGAACAGCCCTCGCTCAAGTTATGAGAGGACATGCTCAACACATTCCAACCAATATTCAAGATGCTATGGATAACTGCGGTACGGGTGGAGATAAGTCATTTAGCTTTAACATTTCAACAACTGCAGCCTTTGTCTTAGCAGGTGGAGGAATCCATATGGCTAAACATGGTAATCGTTCAATTTCCTCTAAATCTGGTTCAGCAGATGTCTTGCAAGCTTTGGGAATCAATATTGACCTCAAGCCAGCACAATTAGGTAAGGTATTTGATCAAACAGGAATTGTCTTTCTCTTTGCCAAAAACATGCACCCAGCTATGAAATATATCATGCCAGCACGCTTGGAATTGGGAATTCCAACCATCATGAATTTGACAGGTCCACTGATTCACCCAATGGTCTTGGAAACACAGCTTCTAGGAATTAGTCGTCCAGAACTTCTAGAAAGTACGGCTCAGGTTTTGAAAAACATGGGTCGCAAACGTGCTATCGTAGTAGCTGGTCCAGAAGGATTGGATGAAGCTGGTTTGAATGGTACTACCAGCATTGCCCTTCTTGAAAATGGTGAAATCACTTTGTCAACCTTTACCCCAGAAGATTTGGGAATGGAACGCATTGCCATTGAGGACATTCGTGGCGGAAATGCTCATGAGAATGCAGCCATCCTTGTCAGCGTTCTTAATAATGAACCAAGTCCATTCTTGGAAACAACAGTCTTAAATGCTGGTCTTGGTTTCTATGCTAATGGTAAGGTAGATAGTATCAAAGATGGAGTTGAAATGGCACGCCAAGTGATTGCCAGTGGTAAGGCCCTTGAAAAACTCAGACTATTACAGGAGTATCAAAGATGAGTCAGGAATTTTTGTCACGTATCTTAGAGCAGAAGGCGCGTGAAGTTGAAAAGATGGAACGAGAGGAACTTCAGCCCTTGCGAGAAAGCTATCGTTTGGCTGAATATTTGAAAAACCATCAAGAACGTCTGCAAATTATTGCAGAGGTCAAGAAGGCGAGTCCAAGTATGGGTGATATCAACCTGGATGTAGATATCGTTCAACAGGCCCAGACTTACGAGGCTAATGGTGCGGTTATGATTTCTGTTCTGACAGATGAAGTTTTCTTCAAGGGGCATTTGGATTACCTTCGTGATATTTCCAGTCAGGTACAGATTCCGACGCTGAACAAGGACTTTATCATCGATGAAAAGCAAATCATCCGTGCTCGCAATGCAGGTGCGACAGTTATCTTACTCATCGTAGCGGCTTTATCAGAAGAACGCCTCAAGGAACTGTATGACTATGCGACAGAGCTTGGTCTAGAAGTTTTGGTGGAAACTCATAATCTTGCTGAACTGGAAGTTGCTCATAGACTTGGAGCTCAAATTATCGGTGTCAATAATCGTAATTTAACAACCTTTGAAGTTGACTTGCAGACCAGCGTAGACTTGGCCCAATACTTTAAGGACGATTGCTTGTACATTTCTGAATCTGCTATTTTTACAGAAGCAGATGCGAAACGAGTTGCACCCTACTTTAACGGAATTTTGGTAGGAACAGCTCTCATGCAGGCCGAAGATGTCGCTCAGAGAATCAAGGAGTTGCAGATTGACAAAGGTTAAGATTTGTGGACTATCGACCAAAGGAGCGGTAGAGGTAGCTGTGTCAGCAGGGGCTGACTATATTGGTTTTGTCTTCGCACCCAGTAAAAGACAGGTGACCTTGGAACAAGCAGCAGAGCTAGCTGAGATTATTCCTACATATGTAAAAAAGGTTGGCATATTTGTTTCACCAAGTCGGGAAGAACTACTAGAAGCGATTGAAAAAGTTGGCTTGGACTTGGTTCAAGTTCATGGTCAGGTAGCAGATGATTTGTTTGAGAATTTGCCTTGTGCCAGCATTCAGGCAGTGCAGGTGGATGGGAATGGACATGTACCCAATTCTCAGGCAGATTATCTACTCTTTGATGCACCTGTCGCAGGAAGTGGTCAAACCTTTGATTGGGGGCAACTGGATACGACAAAACTAGCCCAGCCTTTCTTCATCGCAGGTGGGCTCAATGAGGATAATGTAGAAGAAGCAATTCAACACTTTACTCCCTATGCAGTAGATGTATCAAGTGGAGTAGAATCAAACGGACAAAAAGATCATGAAAAGATTAGAAGATTTATAGAGAGGGTAAAACATGGCATATCAAGAACCAAATAAAGATGGATTTTACGGGAAATTCGGTGGACGTTTTGTCCCAGAAACATTGATGACAGCAGTATTGGAATTAGAAGAGGCTTATCGTGAAAGTCAGGCAGATCCAAGTTTTCAAGAAGAGTTAAACCAACTTTTACGCCAGTATGTAGGACGTGAAACACCTCTTTACTACGCAAAAAACTTGACCCAGCATATCGGCGGAGCCAAGATTTACCTTAAACGTGAAGACCTCAACCATACAGGTGCACACAAGATTAACAATGCCTTGGGACAAGTTCTTCTCGCTAAACGCATGGGCAAAAAGAAAATTATCGCTGAAACTGGTGCCGGTCAGCACGGTGTAGCAACTGCAACTGCTGCAGCCCTTTTCAACATGGAATGTACTATCTATATGGGTGAGGAAGATGTTAAACGCCAAGCCCTCAATGTCTTTCGTATGGAACTTTTGGGTGCCAAGGTAGAAGCTGTGACAGATGGTTCTCGAGTGCTCAAGGATGCAGTCAATGCAGCCCTTCGTTCATGGGTGGCAAATATCGACGATACCCACTATATCCTTGGTTCTGCCTTGGGACCTCATCCTTTCCCAGAAATTGTTCGTGATTTCCAAAGTGTTATCGGAAGCGAAGCTAAACAACAGTACCGTGATTTGACAGGCGAAAATCTACCAGATGCGCTAGTTGCCTGTGTTGGTGGTGGTTCGAATGCTATCGGGCTTTTCCATCCATTTGTGGAAGATGAGTCAGTGGCTATGTATGGAGCTGAAGCAGCAGGACTAGGTGTGGATACAGAGCATCATGCAGCAACCTTGACCAAGGGTAGACCAGGTGTTCTCCACGGTTCGCTCATGGATGTGCTCCAAGATGCTCATGGACAAATCTTAGAAGCCTTTTCTATCTCGGCAGGTTTAGACTACCCAGGTATCGGTCCAGAACATTCTCATTACCACGATATCAAGCGTGCGACCTATGTTCCTGTGACAGATGAGGAAGCCTTGGAAGGTTTCCAACTCTTGTCACGTGTGGAAGGGATTATCCCAGCTTTGGAATCTAGTCACGCTATCGCCTTTGCGGTGAAATTGGCCAAAGAACTTGGCCCAGACAAGTCTATGATTGTCTGTCTATCAGGTCGCGGGGACAAGGATGTAGTTCAAGTCAAAGACCGTTTGGAAGCAGACGCAGCAAAGAAGGGAGAAGCTCATGCCTAAGACGCTAACAGAAAAACTGAACGCTATCAAAGCAACTGGAAAGGGAATTTTTGTCCCCTATATTATGGCTGGAGATCACGAAAAAGGATTAGATGGTCTCGGTGAAACAATTCACTTTTTAGAAGACTTGGGTGTGTCTGCTATTGAAGTGGGAGTTCCCTTCTCGGATCCGGTTGCAGATGGTCCTGTTATCGAAGAAGCAGGCTTGCGCAGTCTAGCGCATGGTACCTCTACTCAGGCTCTAGTTGAAACCTTGAAAAATGTAGAAACTGAAATTCCTCTTGTCATCATGACCTATTTTAACCCCCTCTTTCAGTACGGTGTGGAGAAATTGGTTAAAGACCTTTCTGATACAGCAGTCAAGGGCTTGATTATCCCAGACCTCCCTCATGAACATGCTAACTTTGTCGAGCCATATTTGGCGGATACAGACATTGCTTTGATTCCTTTAGTCAGCTTGACGACAGGAATTGACCGTCAAAAGGAACTCATTGATGGTGCAGAAGGTTTTATCTATGCCGTTGCTATCAATGGGGTCACAGGGAAATCAGGAAATTACCGATCTGATTTGGATAAGCACTTGGATCAACTTCACCAAGTGGCAGATATTCCAGTCTTGACAGGATTTGGCGTATCCACTCAGGCTGATGTCGAACGCTTTAATGCGGTGTCAGATGGTGTTATCGTTGGTTCCAAGATTGTTAAGGCTCTACATGAAGGACAAGTAGCAGAAATCGCTGACTTTATCCGAGAAGCAGTAGCTTACCAAAAATAATCACGCAAGCAGCAAGTAAGAGGAAGGGCACAAAAGGAAGTCTTTCCTTTTTCTTTAGTAGGAGAAAGGCTAGAATGCCAGTTGTGGAAGCAAATTGAATTAAAATCAGAATTTCTGTAAGTGTAAAGACGAGTGCACAAGAGGCCAGAAAGAGAAAATCACCTGCTCCTATGCGAATATCGATGAAATGAGCAATGATTCCAAGAATCAAGAAGAAAGCCATGGCCAGATTCCAATTACAGCAAGCCATGAGGATTAAGTGAAAAATTAGCCAGACGATCAAGGGATATTCTTGATGACGAAGGTCATAGATGCTCAAAGTCAAGCCGGCAGTTATCAAGATGACTTGACTCAATGTTAGAAATCCCACAGACCAAGCTAGAAAGATCAGTCCCAAGCACAACTCAAAGAGGGCATGCCAAACAGGATAGCGAACCTTGCAGTAGCGGCAGTGAAAGCGATTGAAAATCTGGGACACAATCGGAATCAAATCCAGTGGTCTCAAACGGGTCTGGCAAGAATCACAGTGACTAGCAGGAAAGACGATGGATTGTTCAGGGAAGCGATCAATGACCAAGCCTAGAAAGGAAGCAAGAATGCTTCCAACAAGAAAAAAGTAAAGATGAATCATACTTATTTATTCGGAAAAAATAAGAGAAAGAGTATAATAGTTGGATATAGGAGAAGTTTTAGGAACAATATGAAAATTCACTTTGAAAAAGGACTTCAGTTAGAAAATGCCAAACTCATTTGTCAGTGGTCTAATGCTTTGGGAGAAAGTTTTCAGAAGCAATGGATGGGGCCAAAGATTTCTTATCCCTTGATTGCCCAATCCTTGCAAAAGATGGAAGGAATTTTTTCCATTTTTGTTGGAGAAGAGTTTGTAGGCATCATCCAGAAAATCAAACTAGAAGATAAAAATCTTCATATTGGAAGATTTCTCATAGCTCCACATAAGCAGGGGAAAGGATTAGGTAGAAAAGCTTTTCAATACTTTCTTCAAGAAATGTTTGAAAATGAAGAAATAGAAAGTATTTCCCTAACGGTTTTTGAATCAAATCAAATAGCTAGAGACCTCTACCAAAAAGAGGGATTTGAAATCGTTCAAACCATTGAAGTTCCAGAACGTAAATACATAATGAGAAAATCTAGGTAAGAACTAAATTACACTAGAAACTGTCCCCTTACAATTTTTAATTCTCAAACTTGTTGCAGAGAAATTTTCTTGATAAAATAGATACATGACTAGATATAAAGCTATAATTTCTTATGATGGCTACGCTTTTGCTGGTTTTCAGCGACAACCTCACGCGCGTAGTGTCCAAGAGGAAATTGAAAAAACTTTAACCAAATTAAATAAAGGACAAGCTATTACCATTCATGGCGCTGGGCGAACAGATAGTGGTGTTCATGCATTAGGCCAGGTCATCCATTTTGATCTTCCCTATCAGATGGATGAGGAAAAGCTTCGCTTTGCTCTCGATACTCAAAGTCCTGAAGATATCGATGTGATTTCGATTGAGATAGTGGCTGACGATTTTCATTGCCGTTATGCCAAGCATAGCAAGACCTACGAGTTTATCGTAGATAGAGGACGTCCTAAAAATCCTATGCGTCGTCATTATGCGACTCATTATCCTTATCCACTAGATGTGGAGCGGATGCAGCTTGCTGTAAAAAAACTAGAGGGAACACATGACTTTACTGGTTTTACGGCATCAGGTACTAGTGTAGAGGATAAGGTTAGGACGATCACGGAAGCTAGTCTTAGGGTTGATGAAACAGGGCAGTTTTTGACCTTTACTTTCTCTGGCAATGGCTTCCTCTATAAGCAGATTCGAAATATGGTCGGAACCCTGCTGAAAATTGGCAACAACCGTATGCCAGTTGAACAGATTGACCTCATCTTGGAGAAAAAAGACAGACAGTTGGCAGGTCCAACTGCAGCACCTAATGGTTTGTATTTAAAGGAGATTCGTTATGAAGAATAATCGTATTTTAGCACTTTCAGGAAATGATATTTTTAGTGGTGGTGGATTGGCAGCAGACCTTGCGACCTACACCTTGAATGGCTTGCATGGATTTGTAGCCATGACCTGCTTGACTGCTTTGACAGAAAATGGCTTTGAAGTCTTTCCAACTGATGAAACTATTTTCCAACAACAGTTGGATAGCCTCAAGAGTGTAGACTTCGGAGGGATTAAGATTGGTCTCTTGCCGACAGTCGGTGTTGCTGAGAAAGCCTTGAATTTCATCAAGGAACGTGAAGGAGTTCCAGTAGTCTTGGACCCTGTATTGGTTTGTAAGGAAACGCACGACGTTGCAGTCAGTGAGCTATGTCAAGAGTTGATTCGCTTTTTCCCTTATGTATCTGTGATTACTCCGAATCTTCCTGAGGCGGAATTGCTTGCAGACCAAAAGATTGAAACCGTAGAAGATATGAAGGCTGTAGCCAAAAAACTACATGATTTGGGTGCACCAGCAGTGATTATCAAGGGTGGAAATCGCCTCAGTCAGGATAAGGCTGTGGATGTCTTTTATGATGGGGAGAATTTCACTATTCTTGAAAATCCAGTTATCCAAGGACAAAATGCTGGTGCAGGATGTACCTTTGCATCAAGTATTGCTAGCCAGCTAGTTAAGGGAGAGGAACTATTACCAGCAATTGAAAGTTCCAAAGCCTTTGTTTACCGTGCCATTGCACAAGCAGATCAATATGGAGTGAGACAGTATGAAGCAAACCAAAACAACTAAAATTGCCCTAGTATCCATCTTGGCAGCTAGTTCTGTCGTATTGGGGTATTTTATAAAAATCCCGACACCAACTGGGTTTCTAACACTTTTGGACGTTGGAGTCTTCTTCACAGCCTTTTACTTTGGCAGTCGTGAAGGGGCCGTTGTTGGAGGTTTAGCAGGATTTCTTATTGACCTCATTTCAGGCTACCCTCAGTGGATGATTTTTAGCTTAATTAACCATGGTTTCCAAGGCTATTTCGCAGGTTTTAAAGGGAAATGGCAATGGCTAGGCTTAGTCTTAGCGACTTTATTCATGGTAGCTGGCTATGCCTTGGCATCAGCTTGGATGAATGGTTGGGGTGCAGCTATTCCAGAAATCATTCCAAATCTCATGCAAAATATCGTTGGAATGACTTTAGGATTTCTTCTTTGTCATAGTGTAAAGAAATTCAGATAATAGTGAAAAAGGAAACCTACCCCGAACTATTAGGGAACTATTGAAAAAACTCTGATTATTTGCTAAAATGAAAGCTATGAAAACACTCTACGATGTGCAACAATTTCTCAAACAGTTTGGTATCATTGTCTATATGGGAAAACGTCTCTATGACATTGAACTGATGAAGATCGAGCTATCTCGAATCTATGATGCAGGCTTGATGGACAAGCTGGATTATCTTGAAGCAGAAGCTGTTCTTCGCAGAGAGCACAAACTAGAATTAGACTATTTAGAAAAAAATGGAGATTAGGTAATATGGTAACTTGGGTATTATGGGGACTTATTATAGCGATGTTGGCTTGGATGGGATATAACTATCTTCGTATTCGTCGTGCAGCAAAAATTGTAGACAATGCAGAGTTTGAGTCTTTGATTCGTACAGGTCAGTTGATTGATTTGCGTGATCCAGCTGACTTCCACAGAAAACATATCCTCGGAGCTCGTAATATTCCTTCAAGTCAATTGAAGACAAGTCTGGCAGCTCTTCGCAAGGATAAACCTGTCCTTCTCTATGAAAACCAACGTGCGCAACGTGTCACAAATGCAGCACTTTTCTTGAAAAAACAAGGTTTCTCAGAAATCTATATCCTCTCTTACGGATTGGATTCTTGGACAGGGAAGGTGAAATCGAATTAACAATGTGAAAAAACTTGTCACATATGTTTAATATAAAGTCTTGGCTTTTTATGGTATAATTGTTAGTATAAAATTTAAGGAGTTTTTTGAAGATGAAAGAAAAGAAAAAACCATCACTTGTTTTAGGTATCCTATCTATCGTCCTTGGTTTGCTATCTCCAATCGTAGGTCTCGTTTTGGGGATTATTGGTCTAGTCTTGGCTAATTCACATCAAAAAGAATCTGAATTAGATTACAAAACAGAACGAATTCTTAATATCGTAGGGATTGTAATTTCAGTCCTTAACTGGGTTGCAGGGCTCATCTTAATGATGCACTAATCAGGATTCTAACAAAAAAAGCTTTATCTTTAAAAGCTTTTTTTGTTTTATCCAATTGCTAAAACTAATTTTTATAGTATTATTCATTTGTATGAGTTTAAGGAGTTTTTAGAATATGCAAGAAAAGAAAAAAGCGTCACTTGTTTTAGGGATCTTGTCTATCATTCTTGGTCTGCTGTCGCCAGTGGTAAGTCTGATTTTGGGTATTATTGGTCTAGTCTTAGCTAACTCACATCAAAAAGAATCTGGCCTAGACTATAAGAGAGAGAAAAATCTGTCCATCCTAGGGATTGTAATTTCTGCACTTCACTTTATTTTAGGTGTCATGGTATTTATACGCTAAATTAGATTTTAAAAAGCTTTATTTGTTTAAAGCTTTTTTTGTTTTATCCACTGTTTTCTAAGTAATTTTTAATAACCTGTAATTCTTCTTTGTTTAGAAGTCGGCAATCACCTTCTGCTAGTTCAGAGTCCAATATAAAATCTCCAAATTGAACTCGTTTGAGAGCAGTGACCTTGACACCGACTGAGAGGAACATTTTTTTGACCTGATGAAATTTCCCCTCAGAGATGGTGATAGTGGCTTGGCTGAGACTAGGACTTGAGGATAAAATCTCAAGTTGAGCAGGTTTACAAACAGTTCCATCAAGAAAAACAATTCCATCTTTAAACTCTTGAATATGGTCGGGAGTTAGTGGCCCATTGACCTCTACTTGGTAAGTTTTATCCACATGATACTGAGGATGGAGGAGTTGAAAACCTAGGGGACCATTATCCGTTAAGAGGAGGAGACCCGTCGTATCCCGATCCAGACGGCCGATGGCGTAGAGTTGGTCAGACTGGAGATGCTGAGGAAGAAGGTCCATGACAGTTGGGAGTTTTTTATCCTTGCTTGCAGTTACGACTCCGTTTTGCTTGTGTAGCATGAGGTAGGTGTGTTCATATCCTTGGATTTTTCTATCTTTGAAAATCAGCTCTTGCAACCCTGTATCAACATTCTGAGCAAGGGAACGAGCAAGGTGTCCATCTACAAAGATTTCTTTTTTCAGAAGAGCTTGTTTCATGGCCTTACGGCTGATTTTTTCCTGGGCTAATAATTTATCTAAACGCATACCAGCCTATCTTATCACAAGTCGGGATTTTTGAAAAGAAAAGAGAAGGAATGAATTTTCTTTTGAAAACATTTACACTTACTTGAATTAAGTCATTTGCTTAAAATTGTGGTATAATCGTTCAGTTAGAAAATAAATTTTTGAATACAATAGAGGAAATCATGACAAAATTAAGAGAAGATATCCGTAATATCGCGATTATCGCCCACGTCGACCACGGTAAAACGACCCTCGTTGACGAATTATTGAAACAATCTGAAACTCTTGACGCGCGTACAGAATTAGCTGAGCGTGCAATGGACTCAAACGATATTGAAAAAGAGCGTGGAATCACTATCCTTGCGAAAAATACAGCAGTTGCCTACAACGGAACTCGTATCAACATCATGGACACACCAGGACACGCGGACTTCGGTGGAGAAGTTGAACGTATCATGAAAATGGTTGACGGTGTTGTTTTGGTCGTAGATGCTTACGAAGGAACTATGCCACAGACTCGTTTCGTATTGAAAAAAGCCTTGGAACAAGACCTTGTGCCGATCGTTGTAGTTAACAAAATCGATAAGCCATCAGCTCGTCCAGCAGAGGTAGTAGATGAAGTCTTGGAACTTTTCATCGAGCTTGGTGCGGATGATGACCAGCTTGACTTCCCAGTTGTTTATGCGTCAGCGATCAACGGAACATCTTCATTGTCAGATGATCCAGCAGACCAAGAAAAGACTATGGCACCAATCTTTGATACCATTATCGACCATATTCCAGCTCCAGTTGATAACTCAGATGAGCCCCTTCAATTCCAAGTGTCACTTCTTGACTACAACGACTTCGTAGGTCGTATCGGTATCGGACGTGTCTTCCGTGGTAGTGTAAAGGTTGGGGACCAAGTTACCCTTTCTAAACTTGATGGTACAACTAAGAACTTCCGTGTCACAAAACTCTTTGGTTTCTTTGGTTTGGAACGTCGCGAAATCCAAGAAGCCAAAGCTGGTGACTTGATTGCCGTATCTGGTATGGAAGATATCTTCGTCGGAGAAACCATTACTCCAACAGATGCAGTTGAAGCTCTTCCAGTTCTTCACATCGATGAGCCAACACTTCAAATGACCTTCTTGGTCAACAACTCACCATTTGCTGGTAAGGAAGGTAAATGGGTCACTTCTCGTAAGGTAGAAGAGCGCCTTCAAGCAGAATTGCAAACAGACGTTTCCCTTCGTGTTGACCCAACTGATTCACCAGATAAATGGACGGTTTCAGGACGTGGGGAATTGCACTTGTCAATCCTTATCGAAACCATGCGTCGTGAAGGATACGAACTTCAAGTATCTCGTCCAGAAGTTATCGTAAAAGAAATCGATGGAGTTAAATGTGAGCCATTTGAACGTGTTCAAATCGACACACCAGAAGAATACCAAGGATCTGTTATCCAAAGCCTTTCTGAACGTAAAGGTGAAATGTTGGATATGATTTCAACTGGTAATGGTCAAACTCGTTTGGTCTTCCTTGTTCCAGCGCGTGGTTTGATTGGATACTCAACTGAGTTCTTGTCAATGACTCGTGGTTACGGTATCATGAACCATACCTTTGACCAATACTTGCCATTGATTCCAGGTGAAATCGGTGGACGTCACCGTGGTGCACTTGTTTCTATCGATACTGGTAAGGCAACAACATACTCTATCATGTCTATCGAAGAACGTGGAACAATCTTTGTTAACCCAGGTACTGAGGTTTACGAAGGAATGATCATCGGTGAAAACTCTCGTGAAAATGACTTGACTGTTAATATTACGAAAGCGAAACAAATGACCAACGTTCGTTCAGCAACTAAGGATCAAACAGCGGTAATCAAGACTCCTCGTATCTTGACTCTTGAAGAATCACTTGAGTTCTTGAATGATGATGAATACATGGAAGTAACGCCTGAATCTATCCGTTTGCGTAAACAAATCCTTAACAAGGCAGAGCGTGAGAAAGCAAACAAAAAGAAAAAATCAGCTGAATAAGAGCTAGAAAGAGCAGAAAATGGTCTATTTAATCATAGGGATTTTATTACTCTTACTCTATATATTTGCGACGCCTCAAAGTATCAAGGGAACGGTTAATATTGTAATTCTTGTTTTTGGTCTCGTTTCCCTCGTGATTTTGCTTATGTTGTCCATCCTGCAAATCTTTCAGCTACCAACAGAATTCTTTATCACAGTAGCCATGCTGGTCCTTACGTATTTTAGTTTGCGAGATATATCTTTAATGTCGGTGAAAAAAAGATAGGTATGTGGCTTTGGAGTTCTATTAGGATTCGGTAAATATTTTGATAAAACATAACTACCACAAGTGAAGTCAGTAAAACTGAGTTTACTTGTGGTTTTTGCTTTGTATAATCTAGAAATTTAGGCTCTTTAAGCTTCATCGGCCTCCTATTTTCATTCACTAGATTTTTATTAAGTAGCAGATAATAGAAGAACTTCTGGGAGGAAATTACGTTCTTACTGTGAATGTTTACAAAGAATAAGGATACTTTTCTTTAAAAATTGGATAAAGAAGCTAACCATAGCAATTTTATTATTCAAATCCTTTGTAGACGTTTACTATTTTTGATATACTGGGAAAAGGAATAGATACGAAATTGGAGTTTGTCATGAAAAAACATCATTTTAAAGCAAAACAACGCTTTTCTTTGAGAAAGTATGCAGTAGGAACTTGTTCCGTCTTATTGGGAACGAGTTTGTTTTTTGTAGGTACAAGTGGAAATGCTGTACTTGCAGAGGAGAGGATTCCCCAGCTAGTGTCACACTATGTGGAGGATAAAGACTTGCCTGAATCTTTGAAGGCTGAACTACGTTGGTTTGAAGAAAATGCTATCCAAGTGGAGGAAGGTAAGGATTATTACTTCGTCTACCGTAAGTCTACTACTAAGTTACCTGATACTGGCTTGTTTTCAAATGCTATCCTACCTGTCTTAGGTACAGGTATCTTGTTAGTTTCGCTCACTCTCATTAAAAAGAGAAAAGGCGCCTCTCTCTTTTTAGTGACAGTTTTGGCTGTAGGTGGTACTGCACTATCAGTTTCTGCCTTGGAGAACTTAGTAGAGCTTCGTCCAGCTCTTGTCAAAACAGTTGCAGGAGAATTTTTGCCTAGTCCAGAAAAGATTGAGGGTTATGAATTTACAGGCTATTATTTTGTAAGGGGAAATGGAGAAGTTTCTAGAAATGAAAATACAAAACCTAATTCTCCACAAGCAGATAAGGTAGAATCCACTTCAATTCCAAGCGAAGGTACACCAAGCTTGGTCGAGGTGAAACCAGAGCTAGAGGTCACGACAGAAGCCGTTGCCTATGATACTATTCATCAGGACGATCCAGACTTGCTTAAGGGTCAAACACGTGTCATCAAAGCAGGCCTAGCAGGCGAGCGCACTATTTTAACGGAAGTGACGGCTGTAGATGGCAAGGAAGTCCGCCAAGTAAAATCCAACACTGTAACCTTGGCGCCAGTTACCGAAATCATCGCAGTAGGCACTAAGGTAGAGTCCACTTCTATTCCAAGCGAAGGCACTCCAAGCTTGGTCGAGGTGAAACCAGAGCTTGAAGTTGCGACAGAAAACGTTGCTTATGATACTATTCATCAGGACGATCCGGACTTGCTTAAGGGTGAAACCCGCCTTATCCGAGCAGGGGTTGCAGGTGAGCGCACTATTTTAACCGAGGTGAGGACTGTAGATGGCAAGGAAGACCGCCAAGTTAAATCCAATACTGTAACCTTGGAGCCAATTTCCGAAATCATAGCAGTAGGCACTAAGGTAGAATCCACTTCAATTCCAAGCGAAGGTACACCAAGCTTGGTCGAGGTGAAACCAGAGCTTGAAGTTGCGACAGAAGCCGTTGCTTATGATACTATTCATCAGGACGATCCGGACTTGCTTAAGGGTGAAACCCGCCTTATCCGAGCAGGTGTTACAGGCGAGCGTACCATTTTAACGGAAGTCACGACTGTAGATGGCAAGGAGGTCCGCCAAGTCAAATCCAATACTGTAACCTTGGAGCCAGTTTCAGAAATCATAGCAGTAGGCACTAAGGTAGAATCCACTTCAATTCCAAGTGAAGGTACTCCAAGTTTGGAAGAGGTGAAACCAGAGCTAGAGGTTACAACAGAAACCGTTGCCTATGATACTGTTTATCAGGAAGATCCGGACTTGCTTAAGGGGCAAACACGTGTCATCAAAGCAGGCCTAGCAGGCGAGCGCACTATCTTAACAGAAGTGACGACTGTAGATGGCAAGGAAGTCCGCCAACTCAAATCCAATACTGTAACCTTGGAGCCAGTTACCGAAATCATCGCAGTAGGCACTAAGGTAGAATTGACCCCAGTTCCAGAACCTAAGATTGAAACCCAAACAATCCCATATAAAACAATCTATCAAGCAGATGACAGCCAAGAAGTCGGTTCTAGAAAAACGAAAACACATGGGGTCAATGGACAAGTAGAAGCCACTACCCGATATACAAGAGATCAAACAAGTGGCCAAATTACAGAGACTAGTACATCAAAAACTCTGGTAGAAAAGGTAGATGAGGTTGTTCTAGTTGGGACCAAACCAAGTGTAGAAACAAAGGTCATCGCAAATAATACGATATATGAAGCGGACCCGACACTTCCTTATCAAACAGAAAAAGTTGTTGTTCCAGGTAAGGAAGGAAGCGAAAAAACGACGACTACCTACCAAGTAGATACTCAGACAGGTCAGGTTACAGAAAGAGATCACCAAAAGGAAGTAACAGCTCCAATTGATAAGGTAGTGAAGGTCGGAAATGTCCAAACCATCGTGACACCAATTCCAATCAAGGAGGAACGTCGTCAGGAACCAACACTTGAGAAGAACCTTGAAAAAGTAGAAAACCAGGGCGAGCCTGGCGAGACCACCACTACCAGAGTCTATGAAGTAAATTCTCAAACAGGTGAATTGCTATCACACACGGAAACAAGTACTGTGACAAAAGCAATGAAGCCAAAGGTCATCTTGGTGGGAACCAAAGAAAACAAACCTCATCTTCTTCCAGTGAATACGGAGTTAGAAAATGCTATCGATGTACGACCTGCTAGCCAAGGAATGAAGGCTGTGGATTTGCTTTCCAATGCTTACGTGACAAATGCCCTCAGGCCAAATATTATGGGGCGAGATGTGATTAGTAAGAAGATTGAACTTAAAAAGACAAATCCTGCTATTACAGATGAAGAGGTTAAAGAAGTCCTTCGCAAAGAATATCTAGAAAGATTATCTATTAAAGACGCACTTGAAGAAACGAAAAAGACCCTAGATACAGACCTTAAAAAAGTTGTAGCCCATACCTTGAGTGTGCTTGGAAACACAGCGGAAAGCAGAGCTAAGGTTCAGGCAGATTTAGAAGCTAATAAGGAAAAAATTCTCCTAGGTTTAACCTATATCAATCGTTTCTACAATATTGATTTTGGCAAGACCAACATCCGTGATATTCTTGCCTACAATCCAAGCTCTTTTGGCAAGAAGGTGACGTCATTAGAATGGCTAACATCTCTAGGTTCAATGAGCTATGATGAGATGAAACTGGTCAATAGTCCTCGAACATTTGAAACATACTTTGGAAAAGTAACAGACAAGTCAAGCCTATTAGACTTCCTTGACTATAACCGAACAACCTTTACAAACATGGATGGTGATACTTGGCTGAAGGATGCTACAAAAGCCATCGTTGTTGAGAAGAAATCCAAAGAGAAGACAGATGAAAATGTCAGTCTCTACACGAAGTTGACCTCTGATCCTGCCAAGTACGGGGCAGAACCCCAACAGATTGAGAATCGCAAACAATATAACATGGCTACCCTTCTAGGCCTAGTAAACATCAAGGAACCGAGCATCTATGCTATTACTAATATGGCAACTGTTTCCTACGGAAATATAGGAACTTATATGGATACCTCACTGGCTCAAAGCAATCCTGCTCAATATAAGGCTGAATTGGAAAAAGTGAAGGCTCTGGTTGAATTGACGGCTGAGCGTCAGGCTGCTTATGTTGATACGCTTTATAGAATCACTAAAAAAGACAATCAATCAAAATTAGTAACCAACCGTTTGATTGTGGATACTATGAAAAAGTATACTAGCAAGCAAAATGCAGGCATCAAGGAAACCTGGTCTAAGGAGTTTGGTTCAGAGGCGGATAAGGGAGTCAAGGACTTCATGTCTCCGCTAGGCATGTATTCTCCGCCTCAATCAGTAGGTGCTGAGGCTAATGGGGCTGGTGTGCGCTACTTTATTGATAGAGTTTTGGACGATCGAGGGTCAGCAACCTATTCTCATGAAATGACTCACTTGTTGGATCGCACAGTCCTCTTTAATAATTATGGTCGACGAGATGGTACTGGGGCAGAATTCTATGCACGTGGAATCTTTGAAAACTCCTACACTCCGGAAATGGATAGCTACTTTAACTTGAACTTTGTCTATGACGAGAGTGACAAAGACAGTTTCTACAACAAGACACCTGAGCGCTTTAAATCAGTCACAGATTTGAAAGAATATATGCACGGTAGTTTCGATGTCCTCTATACTTTAGATTATCTAGAAGCTGAGGCAAGTAGAGGATTGTCAGCAGCGGATAAGGCAGTCTACTTCAAGCAACTCTTGCCGAGTGCGACAAGTGGTTCAAGAACTCCTGTTTCTTATCCAAATCCATCGGTCAAACCAACTCACCAGAGTGAGGAAATCAATGCTTTAACTGAGGCGGATGCAAGCAAGCTAGGAGATGTTCATAGTTTGATTGACAACCACATCGTAGTAAATCGCTATATCATTAAAGGATTCACGGCTACAGGGAAAGTAGATGCCAATGGTTATTATACCGTTGATATGTTTGATACGATTTATGGTGTCAACGAAAATGACAAGGGGATGAGTGGTGATATCAGCTTTAGAAAACAAGCCTTTGAACTCATGGCAGCTCTTGGCTATTACGAAGGTTTCGTTCCTTATGTCTCTAATCAGTACAAGCAAGATGCAGAAAAAGAGAATCGTCCCTTGTCAGACCAGTACATCTTTGAAAAGATCTTGGCTGGTAAGACCTATGCTCAATTCAAGAAGGAACAAATGGATGAACGGATCGCGAATATCAGTAAATTAAAACCGATTACCATTGACTACAAAGGTAAGCAGGAAGTGATTTCCAGCCCTGAACGAATGAAGCAATTGATGGAAGAAGCGGTAAAAGAAGAACTTGCTCAGATCAAAGCAGGAAATATCAGCCAAAAACAATACCGTTTCATTGAAACTCCTGTTCAGACGTTGAAAAAAGCTGTATATAAAGCCTATCTCAAGGAATCAAATGAGTTTAGAAATTCCATCTATACTTCTTAAGGGAAAGATAAGTCTATCATTAGGAGTTCATAGCAATTTTGCTACTCGGTAAGATTAACTAGTTAGCTAGGTTCGAGACAGAAAAACACCTTTTGAATTGCAAGTTTTCGCAGTTCAAAAGGTGTTTTGTTTATGATGATAGATTGCTTTTTTCTTCAGAATAGCGTTGATAGAAGTCAACTTTCAGTTGGATAAAGTTTTCCAATTCGCGCAGGAGTTGAAGTAAGGTTGCGCGTGTTTCAAATTCTTCCCTTGTTTTAGGGAGATTGCGATTGCGAAATACTTGCAGGTAGCTTTCAATATCATTTAATAAATCGTTGGCAGGATTGGTCTGGCTGAGTTGATCCGCAATTTTAGCAAATAGCTGGGCAAGGATTAGGCTTTCGCTTGCGGCTAGATTACAGGTGTTGATTTGCTGGGCCATATTACGAAGAATGCGACTCTGTCTCTGTCTCATTTCGAAATAGTGGATATGATAGTCGGTCTGATGAAAGAGATGGTCAGAGTGATCAAGATAGACCAGTTTGAGAGCTTCTTCAAGAAGCTGATCCAATTCTTCAACGAGTTGGGCACGGTTACGACCATCGCCCTTTCCAAGATAATATTCAAAACGTTGTAAAATGTGTTTGAGTTTTTCTTCTACCTTGAGATGATAGAGATGGATTTCTTCTTGCCGAGAAGGCATGTAAAGATTGACAATCAAGGCAAATCCCGTACCGATCAGAAATAGGAGGAGCTCGTTCACTAGCAGATCTGGTGAGGTAGACTCTTGAACTAAGAGATGACTGACCAGGACACTACTCGGGGTAATGCCAATCTCCCAGCCAAATTTATAGGCAAGGGGAACATAGAGAGCCAAATAGAGACCGAAACTCCAGATATGGTAGCCAGTCAGGTGAAAGGAAAGGACACCAATGAAAAGAGCAAGAAGGGTAGAGAATAGACGATTGCGAGCTAGTTTTATAGTGCTTCTACGAGTATCAGACAAGCTCAAAAGGGCAATGATACCAGCTGACACTGCTGAAGATAAATCGAGAAAGTAGGCTAGAACACAGGCCAAACAGGTTGCCAGAACGAGTTTAAAAGTACGTTGGGTGATAGACATGAGACATTTCCTATAATGAATGATAGAAACCAGACAAAACAAGCCCTAAAAAGGCTTGTCTAGATTATTTTTTGTGAGCAGAGGAAAATTCTGCTACTGCTGTAAAGAGGACATCTGTTGAAGAGTTGAGGGCTGTTTCGCAAGAGTCTTGAATAACACCAATAACGAAACCAACACCCACAACCTGCATAGCAATATCGTTGGTAATCCCAAAGAGACTGCAGGCAACTGGGATAAGTAGGAGTGAACCTCCGGCGATTCCTGAAGCACCGCAGGCAGAGATGGCTGCAACGATACTGAGTACAAAGGCTGTTGCAAAATCAACTGAGATTCCTAGAGTATTGACAGCTGCTAGGGTTAAGATGTTGATGGTAACAGCAGCTCCAGCCATATTGATGGTTGATCCCAAGGGGATTGAGACAGAATAGGTATCTGGATTAAGACCTAGATCCTCACAGAGTTTCATATTAACAGGGATATTAGCAGCGGAACTTCGAGTGAAAAAGGCTGTAACGCCACTGATACGCAAGCATTTCCACACCAAGGGATATGGATTTTTCTTGATAAAGAGAAAAGCAATCAGAGGATTGATCACTAGGGCAACGAAAACCATAGTGGCAATCAAAAGTCCGAGTAGGATTCCGTAATTTGCTAAACTAGCGATACCTTGGTCTGAGATGGTTTTGAAGACCAAACCCAGGATACCAAAGGGCGCCAGGTTAATAATCCATTCGACAATTTTTGAAGTAACACTTGCCATTGTTTTGAGGAGCTCTTTACTCGTCTTGCTAGCTTCTCTCATGGCAATCCCGAAAACTACAGCCCAAGATAGAATCCCGATATAGTTAGCTTGAATAAGCGCATTGACAGGATTGTCTACGACTTTTAGTAGGAGATTGCTAAGGACTTGACCGATACCATCTGGAGGAGAAACTTCAGTGCTAGCGCTACTTAAGACAATCTGAACAGGAAAGAGAAAGCTGGTCATAACCGCCACAAGAGCCGCAGCAAAAGTTCCAAGTAAATAGAGGAAAATGACCGTTCTCATATTACTATCTTGGCCTTTTTGGTGTTGAGAGAGGGCGTTAGCAACGAGGGCAAAGACCAGGATAGGAGCAATAGCCTTAAGGCCTCCTACAAATAAATCTCCAAGTAAACCGATTCCGGAGACATTGGGAACGAATAGGCCGAGGATAGCTCCGATGGTCATTCCGATCCCTATTCTTTTGATCAAATTTGTTTTGTTCCAAGCACGAATGATT
The DNA here is from genome assembly GCF_000963255.1 of Streptococcus infantis. GTDB lineage: Bacteria > Bacillota > Bacilli > Lactobacillales > Streptococcaceae > Streptococcus > Streptococcus nidrosiense. The sequence continues at coordinate 59,729 of NZ_JYOV01000012.1, forward strand.
CTTTTCATAGAGGTCTCCTTTTTTGTGTATTGTTTATGATTATAGTATAAATATGCTTGAAAAGCAAGTGAGTTATAAGTTTCATTAGAATAAATGAATATTTATGAAAAGGATGGCTGGGAAGGATTTATGGTATAATGGATAGAAAAGGAGTTTTATATGCAAGAATTTTTTCAACGTTATTTGGATAAATTAGATCTAACAACTGTATTAGAAAATCTCTTGACCAAGGTGATTTCTCTTCTACTTCTTATCCTTCTATTTTATATAGCTAAAAAGTTCCTCCATGTTGCTGTAGGAAAGATTGTTAAACCGTCACTTAAGTTTTCAAATCGAGATGCAGGTAGACAAAAGACTATTTCTCGTTTGCTTGAAAATATTTTCAACTACACGCTTTATTTCTTCTTGATTTACTGTATCTTGTCTATTTTAGGGTTGCCTGTTTCTAGCTTGCTTGCAGGTGCGGGGATTGCTGGGGTGGCTATCGGTATGGGGGCACAAGGTTTTCTATCAGACGTCATCAATGGCTTCTTTATTCTCTTTGAACGCCAGTTGGATGTCGGAGATGAAGTTGTTTTGACCAATGGGCCTATTACTGTATCAGGAAAAGTAGTTAGTGTCGGAATTCGAACGACTCAACTGAGAAGTGACGACCAAGCCCTTCACTTTGTTCCTAACCGTAATATCACCGTCGTTAGCAATTTTTCAAGAAAAGACGAGGACTGAAATTTTACCTGATTTATGGTACAATAGAAAGAGTTTGGTAAAGGAGAAACGATGTTTTTAGATAAGCAGTTAGGAAATGGTTGTACCTGGATTAATCTAGATGTGGAAATCATCAAAAATCTTGAAGATTTATCTGAAATCTATGGATTGGATAAAGAAACCATCGAGTATGCGCTGGATAGAAACGAACGGGCCCACATGGATTATAACCGTGAAAATGGGACAGTGACCTTTATCTACAACGTTCTTGACTTAGAAAGGGACAAGGAATACTATGAAGCCATTCCTATGACCTTTATCGTGGAAAAGCAACGAATGATTACCATCAGCAATCATAAGAATGCTTATGTCATTGATCAGATGCTAGGCTATCTTGAAAATCATGAAATCATTTCAATCTACAAGTTTCTATTTGCCGGTTTAGAGCTTATCAGCAATGCTTATTATCCTGTCATTGAACAGATGGATAAAAGCAAGGATGAAATCAGTGCCTTGTTACGTCAAACAACCACTAAAAAAAATCTCTTTGCCCTCTCTGACTTGGAAACTGGTATGGTTTACTTGACAGCTGCGGCTAAACAAAATCGTCTCCTCTTGGAACATATCCAAGGACACGCGCTTTATCGGAACTTTAACGAAGTGGAGAGAGAGCAGTTTGATGATGCCATGATTGAAGCCCATCAGTTGGTGTCCATGACAGATTTGATTTCTCAAGTCTTGCAACAACTCTCAGCTTCTTACAACAACATCCTAAACAATAACCTGAATGATAGTTTGACAATTTTGACTATTATCTCAGTCTTGTTAGCAGTCCTTGCGGTTATTACAGGTTTTTTTGGAATGAATGTTCCTCTACCATTTACAGAAGAGCCCAATGCTTGGATTTATATCTTAATAGCTAGCTTGATTTTATGGGCAGCCTTATCTCAATGGCTGAAGAAAATTACTAGAAAATAAAAGAGAAGGAGCCAGAATGGCGATTGAAAATTACATGCCAGATTTTGCTGTGGAAGCAGTTTATGATCTGACAGTTCAAAGCCTGCAAAAACAGGGAATCAAAGCTGTTTTGGTGGATTTGGACAATACCCTGATTGCTTGGAATAATCCAGATGGAACAGTAGAGATGAAGCAATGGTTGCATGATCTGCGTGATGCTGGGATACGTATCATTGTGGTATCTAACAATACTCCCAAACGTGTCAAACGAGCAGTTGAAAAATTTGATATTGACTATGTTTACTGGGCACTGAAGCCCTTTACTTTAGGAATTAACCGTGCCATGAAACATTTCCACTATAAAAAGAACGAAGTGGTCATGGTAGGCGACCAGCTGATGACGGATATTCGAGCAGCCCACCGAGCAGGCATTCGCTCGATTTTGGTTAAACCCTTGGTTCAACACGACTCTATTAAGACTCAGATTAACCGAGCGCGTGAGCGTCGTGTCATGAGAAAAATCGCTGAAAAGTACGGCCCTATCACTTATAAAAAAGGAATCTAATTATGGAAGAAATTCTCTGTATTGGTTGTGGAGCAACCATTCAGACGGAAGATAAGACTGGTTTAGGTTTTACACCTCAGTCAGCACTTGAAAAAGGTTTGGAAACTGGAGAAGTTTATTGCCAGCGTTGTTTCCGTCTTCGTCATTATAATGAAATCACAGATGTGCAGTTGACGGATGATGATTTCCTAAAACTCTTGCACGAGGTTGGAGATAGCGATGCCTTGGTGGTCAATGTCATTGATATTTTTGACTTCAATGGCTCTGTTATCCCAGGTTTGCCACGCTTTGTGTCAGGTAATGATGTGCTTTTGGTTGGAAACAAAAAAGATATCCTACCTAAGTCAGTGAAACCAGGTAAGATTAGCCAGTGGCTGATGGAGCGTGCCCATGAAGAAGGACTTCGTCCAGTCGATGTCGTCTTGACTTCTGCCCAAAATAAGCATGCTATCAGAGAAGTAATTGATAAGATTGAGCACTACCGTAAGGGACGTGATGTTTACGTAGTTGGTGTGACCAATGTCGGGAAATCAACCCTCATCAACGCTATCATCCAGGAAATCACGGGTGACCAGAACGTCATCACAACGTCACGCTTCCCAGGAACAACTCTAGATAAGATTGAGATTCCACTTGATGACGGTTCTTATATCTATGATACGCCGGGGATTATCCACCGTCACCAGATGGCTCACTACTTGACTGCTAAAAACCTCAAGTATGTCAGCCCTAAAAAGGAAATCAAACCAAAAACCTATCAGCTAAACCCTGAACAAACCCTATTTTTAGGTGGATTGGGACGCTTTGACTTTATTGCAGGAGAAAAGCAAGGTTTTACAGCCTTCTTTGACAATGAACTCAAACTTCATCGTACCAAGCTAGAGGGAGCTAGTGCCTTTTACGACAAGCACCTGGGAACTCTCCTCACACCACCAAATAACAAGGAAAAAGAAGATTTTCCAAAACTAGTCCAACATGTATTTAACATCAAGGACAAGACAGACCTAGTCATCTCAGGACTAGGTTGGATCCGTGTAACAGGCACCGCCAAAGTCGCCGTCTGGGCACCAGAAGGCGTCGCCGTCGTCACACGAAAAGCAATTATTTAAAATAAAATCACCGAGCGAACAAAGTGAGCTCATAAAAAGATAGTTATTGCCGTGGTGTGATTGCCAATCTTTAGATTGGCAAGGGGCACAATTGAGACCTAGGCTCAATTGTGAGGTCAGGAAATCCATTTTTCAAAGATGAAATCATTGAAAAATTAGTTCCGACCGTCCCTCATCACCTAAAATAACTATCAAAAAAGGAAGAAAGAATATGTCACTAACATCAAAACAACGTGCCTTCCTCAACAGCCAGGCACACACCCTCAAACCCATCATCCAAATCGGGAAAAATGGTCTCAACGATCAAATCAAAACCAGCGTTCGTCAGGCTCTTGACGCTCGTGAATTGATCAAGGTTACTCTCTTGCAAAACACAGATGAAAATATCCACGAAGTAGCTGAAATCTTGGAAGAAGAAATTGGTGTGGATACAGTCCAAAAAATCGGACGTATCTTGATTTTGTATAAACAATCAAGCAAGAAAGAAAATCGCAAGATTTCTAAAAAAGTTAAAGAAATCTAAGAACGATACTCCCAAAAGCTGTTTTTACAGAAGAGTAAAGGAGATTAACCTATGGCAATTGAATTATTAACTCCCTTTACAAAAGTGGAGTTAGAGCCAGAAATCAAGGATAAAAAACGCAAACAAGTAGGTATTTTGGGTGGAAATTTTAATCCCGTTCATAATGCCCATCTGATCGTGGCAGACCAAGTGCGCCAACAGTTGGGATTGGACCAGGTTTTGCTCATGCCCGAATATCAACCACCTCACGTAGATAAAAAGGAAACCATTCCTGAACACCACCGTCTCAAAATGCTTGAGTTAGCGATTGATGGAATCGAGGGTCTAGCTATTGAAACCATCGAGCTAGAACGTAAGGGTATTTCTTACACATACGACACCATGAAGCTTCTAACAGAGAAGAATCCAGATACAGATTATTATTTCATTATCGGTGCAGATATGGTAGACTATCTGCCTAAGTGGTATAGAATTGACGAATTGGTCGATTTGGTTCAGTTTGTGGGGGTTCAGCGTCCACGTTACAAGGCAGGGACTTCTTATCCAGTTATCTGGGTGGATGTGCCCCTCATGGATATTTCATCCAGCATGGTGCGTGATTTCATCGCCCAAGGACGCACACCTAACTTTCTCTTGCCAAAGCCAGTGCTAGACTATATCGAGAAAGAAGGACTTTATTGATGGCATACCAGGACTATATCAACTGTTCCCGTGAAGAATTGTTAGAAAAAATGGCGGAGCTTCTACCTGAAAAACGCCTAACCCATTGTCTGGGTGTGGAGCGTGCAGCTATTGAGCTTGCAGAACGATTTGGAATTGATGTTGAGAAAGCTGGTCTAGCAGGCCTTCTTCATGACTATGCTAAAAAGCTATCAGATCAAGAGTTTCTAGACTTGATTGATCGATATCAACTAGATCCAGACCTCAAAAACTGGGGTAATAATGTTTGGCATGGTATGGTCGGTATCTACAAAATTCAGGAAGATTTGAACTTGCAAGACTCTGAAATTCTGCGTGCAATAGAAATTCATACAGTCGGAGCGAGTCAGATGACAGATTTTGACAAAGTTATCTATGTTGCAGACTACATCGAACATAATCGTGCCTTTCCAGGAGTAGATGAGGCGCGTGAAATTGCTGAACTATCGCTAAATAAGGCGGTGGCCTACGAGACAGCCCACACAGTAGAGCATTTAGCTCACCAAGGATTTCCCATCTATCCCCAAACCCTTGAAACCTATAACGCCTATGTGCACTATTTGAAAGAGGACTAAATGAAGACGGCTTTTATAATCATTGATGTTCAGAATATTTTAGTGGAAACTGGGTTTCAGACAAAAAGTCTATTGGAAAAAATTTCTTATTTACAAAACCAGGCTAGAAGCAAGAATATCGAAATTATCTATGTTCAACATATTGAGAGCCCTGAAGCCCAAACATCAGAAGATTGGCAGTTATCTGAGTTTTTAAGTCGAAAACCTAATGAAAAGGTCTTTCAGAAGAAGTATAACAGTATTTTCAAAGAAACTGGTTTAAAAGAATACTTGGATAAACAGGGGATTGAAAAATTAGTTTTATGTGGTATGCAGACAGAATATTGTGTGGATACCTCTGTCAAGGTTGCCTTTGAATATGGCTATCAGCTTATTATTCCAGAAGGAACTTGCACGACGTTTGATGGCGATGACATTCCAGCAGAAACGATAAATGAATTTTATGAGGGCATTTGGGAGGGGCGCTTTGCAGATGTCCTAGATTACAAACATATTTTCTAGAAAGAGGATTAAATGAACGAAAAAGAATTACTAGAACTAGTCGTGAAAGCGGCTGATGAGAAACGTGCTGAGGATATTCTTGCACTTGATGTACAAGAATTAACCAGTGTGACAGACTACTTTGTTATCACTAGCTCAATGAACAGTCGTCAGTTGGATGCTATCGCTGACAATATTCGTGAAAAAGTAGCGGAAGCAGGCTTTAAAGGCAGCCATGTCGAAGGTGATGCAGCTGGAGGCTGGGTCTTGCTAGACCTCGGCAGTGTCGTTGTGCATATCTTTTCAGAAGAAATGCGTGCCCACTATAACCTAGAAAAGCTATGGCATGAGGCTAATTCTGTAGATCTCTCAGAAACTTTATAGTCTTTTCCTTTATCTTTTATTACGGCGTTAACTCATTTTGCCTAACTCTAGTTATGCCTGCAATTCGTTGCCTAGTACTAAAAGCAAACGAAAAGACTATAGCGTTACAATTGAACTCAGTTGCAGTCAACTGGGTTTTATTTGCTTATTTTAGAAGAAAATTGATTGAAAGGTAAAGGGCGAGTGGTGTTTGCCATGGACGCTCTTGGTATCATGATTATGGCAACTTATGAAACTTTTGCGGCGGTATATGATGCGGTCATGGATGATAGTTTATACGACAAATGGACGGACTTTTCGCTACGCCATTTGCCTAAAACCAAGGACAGAAAGAAACTCTTGGAATTGGCTTGTGGGACAGGGATTCAGTCTGTGCGCTTTTCTCAAGCTGGCTTTGATGTGACTGGGCTTGATTTGAGTGCGGATATGTTGAAGATTGCTGAGAATAGAGCTACTTCAGCCAAGCAAAAGATTGATTTTATTGAAGGCAATATGCTGGATTTATCTAAGGCTGGTAAATACGATTTTGTCACTTGTTATTCGGACTCTATCTGCTACATGCAAGATGAAGTGGAGGTTGGAGACGTCTTTAAGGAAGTGTACAATGCCCTCAATGAAGATGGCGTCTTTATCTTTGATGTGCATTCGACTTACCAGACAGATGAGGTCTTCCCAGGTTATTCTTATCATGAAAATGCGGAAGACTTCGCTATGCTTTGGGATACCTATGAGGACGATGCTCCTCACTCTATCGTGCATGAACTGACCTTCTTTGTCAAGGAGACAGACGGTTCCTTTAGCCGTCATGATGAAGTCCATGAAGAGCGTACTTATGAAGTCTTAACCTATGATATTCTGCTGGAACAGGCTGGCTTTAAATCCTTTAAACTCTTTGCAGACTTTGAAGACAAGGAGCCAACAAAAACCAGTACCCGTTGGTTTTTTGTGGTGCAGAAGTAGGAGATGGATATGGTTCGATCAAAATATTCTTGGGAAGAAGTTTCGCAGTTTAATCGTATCCGTCAAAATGGAACGCTTTGGGAAAAAGATGGGCAGTACTTCTATGTTCAGGAAGAAGGGACCGTGTTTTCAGAGTTAGTCGTTTACGATATGTCTAAGAAACTTTTTGATATGTTAGTAAATGGAATAAAATCAGAGGATGATATCCGACATATGCTGATGTATGGAACATGGCCAATGACGGTTGCTGGATGCCATAGACCAACAATGTTGATAGCTTATCCTGAGTTACAAAAAAATTATAGCAACGAACAACTGGCAGAAATCCTTCCAGTAGGAGAAAAACAATGGCTTAACTGGAGAGGAAGATTGCCTGAGCGGTATCGTAGATTTCGTCATTAGATAGGGAGAACATCATGACTATCACAGGTATTATCGCGGAGTTCAATCCTTTTCATAATGGCCATAAATACTTGCTGGAACAGGCAGATGGCCTGAAAATTGTGGCCATGTCTGGGAATTTTGTTCAACGTGGCGAACCTGCTATTGTGGACAAGTGGACACGGGCTCAAATGGCACTAGAGAATGGTGCAGATTTAGTTGTAGAATTGCCCTTTTTAGTCAGTATTCAGGCGGCGGATTTTTTCGGCCAAGGTGCAGTGGCTATCTTGGCTCGTTTGGGAATTGATACCTTAGCCTTTGGGACAGAGGAAGTTCTGGATTATCAGAAAATTGCTGACCTATACTCAGAACGTGGTCAAGAGATGGAGAAATTTGTGGATAATTTACCTGATTCTCTTTCTTATCCCCAGAAAACCCAAGCTATGTGGAAGGAATTTGCAGGTCTTGATTTTTCTGGTGATACGCCCAATCATGTCCTTGCTCTTGCCTATGCCAAGGCAGTCGCGGGGCGCAACATCAAACTTCATCCAATTCAACGTCAGGGAGCGGGTTACCATTCGGTGGATAAGGATGTTGACTTTGCCTCAGCGACAGCTCTTCGTCAGCATCAAAATGATCAAAATTTCTTAGAACGTTTTATGCCTTCGGTTGCTCTTTTTGAAAATGCTAGCAAGGTAAACTGGGAAGATTATTATCCTTTGCTTCGCTATCAAATCTTGTCAAATCCAGATCTAACAACCATCTATCAGGTCAATCAAGAAATGGCGGTGCGCATCAAGGAGGCTATTAAGATGTCACAGAATTTGGAAGAATTGGTAGAGTCAGTTGCCACTAAACGCTATACCAAAGCACGTGTCAGACGCCTCTTGATCTATATCTTAGTGCAGGCAAGAGAAAGTAATCTGCCAGAAGCCATTCATGTCCTTGGATTTACTGAAAAAGGCAGGCAACACCTCAAGTTTCTGAAAGGGCAGGTTAGTCTAGTCAGCCGAATTGGCAAAGAACCCTGGGATGCCATAACCCAAAAGGCAGACCAAATTTATCAACTGGGACACCCAAGTATCGCAGAACAAAATTTTGGTCGAGTGCCAATTAAAATTGAATCAAACTGAGTCTACTTTGAGGTAGGCTTTTTTAGTTTTTTTCGAATAAAATAAATAGATAGAAAAGGAAAAATCTTGTACAAGTTCCTGACAATTTTATTCTTTTCGTGTATAATAATGGAAAAGAGGTAAAACGAGGTATGGTTATGGAAGCAGTTCTTTACTCAACATTCCGAAATCATTTAAAGGACTATATGAAGAAGGTAAACGATGAGTTTGAACCTTTGACAGTGGTCAACAAAAATCCTGACGAGGATATTGTCGTCCTTTCAAAGAGTGAGTGGGATAGTATTCAAGAAACCGTGAGAATTGCTCAGAATAAGGAGCTTTCTGACAAGGTCTTGCGAGGAATGTCCCAAGTTCGTGCAGGACATACTCAGGTTCATGTGATTGAGGAGTGATGGATGCTACTCAAGTTTACAGAAGATGCCTGGGCGGATTATTGCTACTGGCAAACTCAAGACAAGAAAACGCTAAAAAGAATCAACAAACTAATCAAGGATATTCAACGCGATCCTTTCACAGGCGTAGGTAAACCAGAACCGCTTAAATATGACTATCAAGGAGCTTGGTCACGTCGTATTGACGCAGAAAATCGCTTGATTTACATGATGGATGGTGATAGCATTGCTTTCTTATCCTTCAAAGACCATTATTAAGTCTACTGTCAAGTAGGCTTTTTAACTTATTTTTTTCTAAAAAAATCTTTAAAAATTTACTTAGGGAGAATAGCCTATTTTATTAGGGAAAATAAGGATTTTTAGCCTTAAAATGACCAAAATAACTTCAAATTAAGGTTTGTTAAAAATGATTTTTTATGGTAGAATGTATAAGAATGCATATCATTCGGATAAACAAATAAATTGAGGTAAAAACATGGAAATTATGGCGATTGTTATCGTTGTTTTTGCCGTCATCATTGGTTTAGTCATTGGATATGTCAGCATCTCAGTCAAGATGAAATCATCACAAGAAGCTGCAGAGCTGATGCTTTTAAATGCTGAACAAGAAGCAACTAATTTACGAGGACAAGCTGAGCGCGAAGCGGATTTATTACTCAATGAAGCTAAGAGCGAAAGCAAGTCTCTTAAAAAAGAAGCACTATTGGAGGCCAAAGAAGAAGCCAGAAAATACCGTGAAGAAGTGGACGCTGAATTTAAATCAGAACGTCAAGAACTCAAGCAAATCGAAAGTCGTTTGACCGAACGTGCTAGCAGTCTTGATCGTAAAGATGACAATTTGACGAACAAAGAAAAAACACTTGAACAAAAAGAACAAAGTATTTCTGATAGAGCAAAAAACCTTGATGTACGTGAAGAACAACTAGAAGAAATTGAGAAACAAAAGCAAGCTGAACTAGAGCGTATCGGAACTTTGACTCAGTCGGAAGCAAAAGACATTATCTTGGCTCAGACAGAGGAAAACTTGACTAAGGAAATTGCTAGTCGCATTCGTGAGGCTGAGCAAGAAGTTAAGGAACGTTCAGATAAACTGGCTAAGGATATCTTGGCCCAAGCCATGCAGAGAATTGCTGGTGAGTACGTGGCTGAGTCTACCAACTCTACGGTTCATCTGCCTGATGATACCATGAAAGGTCGTATCATTGGTCGTGAAGGGCGTAATATCCGTACTTTTGAAAGTTTGACAGGGGTTGATGTTATCATTGATGATACGCCAGAAGTGGTAACCTTGTCAGGTTTTGATCCTATCCGTCGCGAGATTGCCCGTATGACGATGGAAACCTTGCTTAAGGATGGACGTATCCACCCAGCTCGTATCGAAGAGTTGGTTGAGAAAAATCGTCAAGAGATTGATAATAAGATTCGTGAATATGGTGAAGCCGCAGCCTATGAAATTGGTGCACCAAACCTTCACCCAGACTTGATGAAGATCATGGGTCGCTTGCAGTTCCGTACTTCATACGGACAAAATGTCTTGCGTCATTCGATTGAAGTTGCTAAGTTGGCTGGTATCATGGCTAGCGAACTTGGTGAGAATGCTACCCTTGCTCGTCGCGCGGGATTCCTTCACGATATTGGTAAAGCCATTGACCGTGAGGTAGAAGGTAGCCACGTTGAGATTGGTACTGAGTTGGCTCGCAAGTACAAGGAGCATCCAGTCGTGATTAACACCATTGCCAGTCACCACGGAGATGTAGAACCTGAAAGTGTGATCGCAGTCATCGTTGCTGCAGCGGATGCCTTAAGCGCAGCCCGTCCAGGAGCTCGTAGCGAATCGCTTGAAAGCTACATCAAACGTCTCCATGATCTTGAAGAAATTGCTAATAGCTTTGAAGGGGTTCAAAATAGCTTTGCCCTTCAAGCTGGTCGTGAAATCCGCATCATGGTAAACCCAGGTCAAATCAAGGACGACAAGGTCACAATCTTGGCTCACAAAGTTCGTGAGAAAATCGAAAACAATCTCGATTATCCAGGAAATATTAAGGTAACCGTGATTCGTGAACTTCGTGCAGTTGATTATGCAAAATAAATAAGAAAGAGCAGTTGAAAAATTACTGCTTTTTTGTTACACTAGATAGAAAGATTGTAGCGAGCAGAAATGGCTTTAGATATATAATCTTACAGAAATTTTCAAGTCATTTCACAAACTATCCAAAGGAGATATAATGGCAGACCGAGGCTTACTAATCGTTTTTTCAGGTCCTTCAGGAGTTGGAAAAGGAACGGTTAGACGAGAAATTTTTGAGAGTTCTGAAAATCAATTTCAATATTCTGTATCTATGACAACGCGGGCACAACGTCCAGGTGAAGTAGATGGTGTTGATTATTTCTTCCGTACACGGGAAGAATTTGAAGAATTGATCCGTCAAGGGCAAATGTTAGAGTATGCAGAGTATGTGGGTAACTACTATGGAACTCCTCTGACTTATGTCAATGAAACGCTTGATAAGGGAATCGATGTCTTTCTTGAAATTGAAGTGCAGGGAGCTCTTCAGGTCAAGAAAAAAGTTCCAGATGCTGTCTTTATCTTTTTGACACCACCAGATTTGGAAGAATTGCAAGACCGTCTCGTAGGCCGAGGTACAGATAGCGCAGAAGTAATTGCTCAGCGTATCGAAAAAGCCAAGGAAGAAATTGCTTTGATGCGTGAGTATGACTACGCTATTGTAAATGACCATGTTCCTCTTGCCGCAGAACGTGTCAAACGTGTGATTGAAGCAGAACATTTCCGTGTAGACCGCGTGATTGGTCATTATCAGGATATGCTACCAAAGTCTCCGACTATTCGATAAACTATAGAAAACAGGTACAAACAAATGATGCTTAAACCCTCTATCGATACCTTGCTTGATAAGGTACCATCAAAATATTCACTCGTAATCTTGGAAGCAAAACGTGCTCACGAATTAGAAGCTGGAGCACCTCCAACTCAAGAATTTAAATCTGAGAAATCTACTCTTCGTGCCTTGGAAGAAATTGAATCAGGGAATGTAACCATCCATCCAGATCCAGAAGGAAAACGCGAAGCTGTTCGTCGTCGTATCGAAGAAGAAAGACGATTGAAAGAAGAAGAAGAAAAGAAAATCAAAGAGCAAATCGCGAAAGAAAAAGAAGAAGGTGAAAAAATTTAAGGTTGGGGGGACTCAATCTTATTTTTTCTATTGCAAGAATACTCAATTAATTAAAAGGATTTAAGAAGAGAAGGAGGTGAGGATATGGCTATTGCAAAAATCATTGTAGATGTTCCCTTGATGCAGACAGACCAGCCCTATAGCTACAAGATTCCAGAGGAATTTGAGGGGATGCTGGAAGTTGGCATGCGAGTTCATGTACCTTTTGGGAAGGCCAATCGCTTGATTCAAGGGATAGTACTTGGAATGGAACAAGAAAATGATGCGAAAGTGGCAGACGAGGACTTGAAAGAGATTGCCGAAGTGCTGGACTTTTCTCCTGTTTTAACGGAGGAACAACTCTGGCTAGCTGAAGAACTACGTAAGTCAGTTTTTTCATACAAGATTTCCATTCTAAAAGCTATGCTCCCTGGATTTTTGAACTCTAGCTATGATAAGATCCTCTATCCTCTGGAAGGCTTAAGTCAAGAAGATAGAGAACGCTTATTCGGTTCACAGGAGTCTCTAGCATTTTCATCTCTAGACTTAGAAAAGCAGGCTGAGATGATGCGATTGACTCGAAAAGGGCTTTTAAAACTAGAGTACCAGGCTGTGGATCAGAAGAAGGTTAAGACGCAGTCTTGGGTTGAAGTTCATCTTGAACAGTTAGAAAAGCTAGAAATTTCAAATCGTGCCAAGAAGAAATTGGAACTGCGAGAATACTTATTAGTACATCCTGAAAGTACTCCTTTGGCTACTTTGTTAGAACATTACTCACGAGACCAAGTTAACTTCTTTGTAGAACAGGGTGCTTTAACGATCCTTCAAAAAGAAGTCCAACGTTCAGCTGCTTACTTTGAAGGGATTGAGTCGAATCAAGCTCTAGAGTTAAACCCAGAGCAAAAAGAAGCCTGTGAGGCAGTTGTTGGAGCGATTGGAAAGAAACATCCTCCCTTTCTTCTTCAAGGAATCACTGGAAGTGGGAAAACGGAGGTTTACTTGCAGATTATCCAAGGAGCCTTGGATATGGGGAAAACAGCAATCGTTTTAGTCCCAGAAATCTCTCTGACACCTCAAATGACAGAGCGTTTTATTGCTCGTTTTGGTGATAAAGTTGCCATTCTCCACTCTGGCTTGTCCAATGGTGAAAAGTACGATGAATGGCGCAAGGTGGAGCGTGGAGATGCCCAGGTAGTCGTTGGGGCTCGATCTGCCGTTTTTGCACCTTTGAAAAATCTAGGGGTTATCATTATCGATGAAGAGCACGAGGCCAGCTACAAGCAAGACAGCAATCCTCGTTATCATGCTAGAGATGTGGCTATTTTACGAGCTCAGTACAATCAAGCTGCCTTAGTTCTTGGTTCTGCAACACCGAGTCTAGAAAGTCGTGCGCGTGCTGGAAAAGGTGTCTATCAACACTTACGTCTGACCCAACGTGCCAATCCTCTAGCAAGTATTCCTCAAGTTCAACTGATTGACTTCCGTGATTATATCGGGCAAAATGAAACATCAAACTTTACACCACCACTAATTGAGGCCGTTCAAGATCGACTGGATAAAAAAGAGCAGGTTGTTCTCATGCTCAATCGCCGTGGCTATTCTAGCTTTGTCATGTGTCGGGAATGTGGTACTGTGGATACCTGCCCTAATTGCGATATTTCCTTGACGCTTCACATGGATACCAAGACTATGAATTGTCATTATTGTGGTTTTTCTAAGGAAATTCCACATGTCTGTCCAAACTGTCAGAGTCGCAGCATTCGATACTATGGAACGGGAACTCAAAAGGCCTACGATGAGCTGGCTGAACTCTTTCCAGAGGCTCGCATTCTGCGAATGGATGTGGATACAACTCGTAAAAAAGGCAGTCACCAAGCTCTACTTGAACAATTTGGCAATGGTGAAGCGGACATATTGCTAGGAACCCAGATGATTGCCAAGGGCTTGGATTTTCCAAATGTGACCTTGGTTGGTGTTCTCAATGCGGATACAGCCTTGAATCTGCCTGATTTCCGTTCTTCTGAGAGAACCTTCCAACTCTTGACCCAGGTAGCTGGACGAGCAGGTCGAGCTGAGAAAGCAGGACAGGTCTTGATTCAGTCCTATAATCCTCAGCATTATGCCATTCGTTTTGCCAAGGATCAGGACTACGAAGGTTTCTATGCCTATGAAATGGGTATCAGACGTCAGTTGGGTTACCCGCCTTATTATTTCACTATTGGGATTACCTTGTCTCATAAAAAAGAGGAAGAGGTTCTTAGACGTGCTTATCAAGTCATGGGTATTTTGAGGTCTGGTTTGTCGGATGCTAGTAAAATCCTAGGACCGACCCCTAAACCTATCGCTCGTACTCATAACCTCTATCATTATCAGATTTTAATTAAATACCGTTTAGAAGATGAGCTGGGTCCAACCCTTAACCAGGTCTTGGCCTTGACACAGGAACGGGAAAATAGCGAACTTCGTCTCAGTATTGACCACGAACCGCAACAGTTTTTATAAGAAGGAGAAGATATGACAAAATTAATCTTTATGGGGACTCCCAATTTTTCAGCAACCGTTTTGAAGGGACTTTTGTCAGACGATCGCTATGAGATTCTAGCAGTTGTAACTCAGCCAGACCGTGCTGTCGGACGTAAAAAAGTTATCCAAGAAACCCCAGTTAAACAAGCTGCCAAAGAGGCAGGACTTCCTATTTACCAACCTGAAAAATTATCAGGTAGTCCAGAAATGGAAGCTATCATGAACTTGGGCGCTGATGGGATTGTAACAGCAGCTTTTGGACAATTTCTCCCAAGTAAACTCCTTGATAGCATGGATTTTGCAGTCAATGTTCATGCTTCGCTCCTTCCTAAACACCGTGGTGGTGCTCCTATCCATTATGCCTTGATTCAGGGTGATGAGGAGGCAGGAGTAACCATTATGGAAATGGTCAAGGAAATGGATGCAGGAGATATGATTTCTTGTCGTAGTATTCCGATTACCGATGAGGACAATGTCGGAACCTTGTTTGAGAAATTGGCGATTGTTGGTCGTGATTTGCTTTTGGATACTTTGCCTGCATACATTGCTGGCGAGATTCAGCCTCAACCACAGGACCCAAGCCAGGTTACATTTTCGCCTAATATCAAACCTGAAGAAGAAAAGTTGGACTGGAACAAGACCAATCGTCAACTCTTTAACCAAATTCGTGGGATGAATCCTTGGCCAGTTGCTCATACTTTTCTAAAGGGCGAACGCTTCAAAATCTATGAAGCTCTGCCTGTAGAAGGTGAGGGGAATCCAGGTGAGATTATCTCGATTGGTAAGAAAGAATTGATTGTCGCAACAGCAGAAGGAGCCCTGTCTTTCAAACAGGTTCAACCAGCAGGAAAACCTAAGATGGACATTGCTTCCTTCCTCAACGGTGTGGGACGAACTTTGGCAGTAGGAGAACGATTTGGTGACTAAAGTAGAAACGGCTAGAAGTTTAGCCCTAGAGGTATTGGAGGATGTCTTTATCCAACAAGCTTACTCCAACATCGCCTTAAATAAACATCTTAAGGGAAGTCAACTGTCAGCGGCAGATAAAGGCTTGGTGACAGAGCTTGTTTACGGAACCGTAGCTCGAAAACTCACTCTGGAATGGTACTTGTCTCATTTTATCCAAGACAGAGAGAAGCTAGATAGTTGGCTCTATGTTCTTCTTCTCATGAGTGTCTATCAACTCCAATATCTAGATAAGCTACCTGACCATGCAGTGGTCAATGAGGCAGTGGAAATTGCAAAATCTCGTAAGAAGGGTAGTGAAAAACTGGTCAATGCTGTTCTTCGTCGTATTTTGCGTGAGGGCTTGCCAGATATTGCCAGTATCAAGCGTAAAAATAAGCGTGATTCCATTGCCTACTCTTTACCAGTTTGGTTGATTTCGAAGCTCAAGGAAGAGTATGGAGAAGAGCGAGCGCAAGCGATTTTTGAGAGTCTATTGAAGCGTAATAAAGCCAGTATCCGTGTGACAGATTTGAGCCGAAAAGAGGAAATTAAAGCTCTGCTTGGTGCAAGTGATTCTCATTTATCTCCTGCTGGTCTGGTTAAGGAACAGGGGCATTTTGCTAGTCATGACTTGTTTTCAGAAGGACTTATTACTATCCAAGATGAGTCAAGTCAACTGGTTGCACCGACACTAGAGCTACAAGGTGACGAGCAGGTTTTAGATGCCTGTGCAGCCCCAGGTGGGAAAACAGCCCATATGGCATCCTATCTGACGACAGGTCAGGTAACGGCTCTAGATCTCTATGACCACAAACTCACTTTGATTCAAGAGAATGCTCAGCGTTTAGGTGTAGCGGACCGTGTCCAAACGCAAAAACTGGACGCTCGAAAGGTCCACGAGTTTTTTGGTAAGGATCAATTTGATAAAATTCTAGTCGACGCCCCTTGCTCAGGGATTGGTCTATTGCGTCGGAAACCAGATATCAAATACAACAAAGACACTGCTGATTTCGCGTCATTACAGGAAATTCAGTTGGAAATATTAGGTAGTGTTTGTCAAACGCTACGTAAAGGTGGTATAATAACGTATAGTACCTGTACTATTGTCTCGGAAGAGAACTTTCAAGTGGTTCAAGCTTTTTTAGAAAGTCATCCCGAGTTTGAGCAGGTTAAACTAGAACATGAATGTAAGGATATCCTAAAAGATGGCTGTATCCTCATTACTCCGGAATTATACGGAAGTGATGGATTCTTTATCAGCCAATTTCGCAAGATATCCAATTAGGAAGGAACTGACACAATGGAGATTTCATTATTAACAGATGTGGGTCAGAAACGTACAAATAATCAAGACTATGTCAATCTTTTTGTCAACCGTGCCGGTCGTACAATGATCATCTTGGCTGATGGGATGGGAGGACACCGTGCAGGTAATATTGCCAGCGAGATGGCAGTAACTGATTTAGGTGTTGCCTGGGTTGATACGCAGATTGACACCGTTAATGAAGTTCGTGAATGGTTTGCCCACCATCTAGAAGTTGAAAATCAAAAGATTTATCAAATGGGGCGTGATGAAGCCTACAAGGGAATGGGGACAACTCTAGAAGCCCTTGCAATCATTGATCATCAAGCTATTTACGCTCATATTGGAGATTCTCGTATCGGTCTCATTCGAGGAGAAGAGTACCGTCAACTGACAAGCGATCATTCCTTGGTTAACGAATTGCTCAAGGCGGGTCAATTGACACCTGAAGAAGCTGAGGCACATCCACAAAAGAATATCATCACACAGTCTATTGGGCAAAAAGATGAAATTCAACCTGACTTAGGAATTGTCAGCTTGGAAGCAGGTGACTATCTGGTCATGAATAGTGACGGTCTAACCAATATGATTTCAGGTAGTGAGATCTATGATATTGTGACTAGCGATATCTCTCTAGATGATAAGGCAGCCACTTTGGTACGCTTTGCCAACAATGCCGGAGGGCTTGATAATATTACAGTTGCCCTTGTTTCGATTGAGGAGGAGGCGGCACTATGATCCAGATCGGCAAGATTTTTGCCGGGCGGTATCGGATTATCAAACAAATTGGCCGTGGAGGTATGGCAGATGTCTACCTGGCCAAGGATTTGATTTTAGACGGGGAAGAGGTAGCTGTAAAGGTCCTGAGGACTAACTACCAGACTGACCCGATTGCTGTTGCGCGTTTTCAGCGTGAAGCGCGTGCAATGGCTGACTTAGATCATCCCCATATCGTTCGGATAACGGATATCGGCGAAGAGGACGGCCAACAGTACCTGGCTATGGAATATGTAGCTGGTCTTGATCTCAAGCGCTATATCAAAGAACACTATCCCCTCTCAAATGAAGAGGCTGTCCGTATCATGGGTCAGATTCTCTTAGCGATGCGCTTGGCACATACTAAAGGTATTGTCCATCGTGACTTAAAACCTCAAAACATTCTTTTAACTCCGGATGGGACGGCTAAGGTAACGGACTTTGGGATTGCCGTAGCCTTTGCAGAGACCAGTTTGACTCAGACCAACTCTATGTTGGGTTCTGTTCACTACTTGTCACCTGAGCAGGCTCGTGGTTCTAAAGCAACGTTCCAAAGTGACATCTATGCCATGGGGATTATTTTCTATGAAATGCTGACAGGGCATATCCCTTATGATGGCGATAGTGCAGTAACCATCGCTCTCCAGCATTTTCAAAAACCTCTTCCTTCGGTCATAGCTGAAAATCCATCTGTTCCCCAAGCTTTGGAGAATGTGGTCATCAAAGCAACTGCTAAAAAGCTAACAGATCGATACCAGTCGGTTTCAGAGATGTATGTTGATTTATCTAGCAGTCTATCTTATAACCGCAGAAATGAACCTAAACTTGTTTTTGATGATGCTACTAAGGCGGACACAAAGACATTGCCAAAGGTTTCTCAAACAACCTTGACCTCTATTCCTAAGGTTCAACCACAGACAGATAGCCATCAGGCAACTAAAGCTAGCCCAGAAGTAAGCGCTAAAAAATCTGTGGAAAAACCAGTGAAAAAACGTCGTTTTAAAGCACGTTATCTAGTTCTACTAGCAAGTTTCGTACTGGTTGCGGCTTCTCTGGTATGGATTTTATCCAGAACACCAGCTACTGTTGAGATTCCAAAAGTTGCAGGTCAAACTGTCGCTGAAGCAAAAGAAAATCTGAAAAAAGCGAATTTTGAAATTGGTGAGGAAAAAACGGAAGCTAGTGATACCGTAGAGGAAGGTCGGGTTATCCGAACAGATCCAGATGCTGGCTCAGCTCGCAAAGAAGGAACTAAGGTTAATCTCATTATTTCTTCAGGTCAACAATCCTTTAAGCTTGGAAATTATGTTGGTCGTAAATCTACAGATGTCATAGCAGAATTGAAAGGGAAAAAAGTTCCTGAAAATCTGATTAAGATTGAGGAAGAAGAATCCAACGAATTCGAAGCCGGTACAATCATGAAACAAAGTTTACCGGAGGGAACAACTTATGATCTTAGCAAGGCAACTTCTATCGTTTTGACTGTTGCTAAGAAGAAAAAGGTGACGACGATAACTATGCCAAACTACATTGGCTCAAACCTTGAATTTGCTAAAAATAATCTTAAAAGTATAGGTATTAGTGAAGATAGAATTGAAATTAAAGAAGTGGAGACAGCACAAGAAGGAATTAAAGAAGGTGAGATTGCGAAACAAAGTCCCGCGCCGGATGAAAAACTTGATTTAAGCAATCCGATAGTTAAACTATATATTTATAAACCTAAAAAAACTTCACCATCAATTAGTCAACCTTCGTCAGAACATAATTCTGGTCAAACTGACACAACAAACCCTACAAACCCTACGCAGGGTAACCATCCAACAACACCTACACAAGATGGAAATGGAAGTCAACGAAATTAATAAACTCCATATACATAATTCAATCTTTGTCACAGTTTTTGTGACAAAGATTTTTTTTCCTTCAAATTTATGATAAAATAAAAAGGAGTTTTAGAAGGAGGAAAACATGGACGAAGTCAAACAACTGAATGCAGTGATCGATGTCATTATGCTAGCAGGAACGATACTGCTTCGAAACGGATCTGAGATTTATCGTGTTGAAGATACCATGATTCGGATTGCTCATTCACAGGGTATTATGGATTGTAATGTTTTAGCCATGCCTGCCGCCATTTTTTTCTCCATTGAAAATACAAATATCTCTCGTATGAAGCGAGTGACCTCCTCTGCTTATAATATTGAGAAGGTATGTGATGTCAACCAGATTTCACGTCAGCTTGTATCAGGACAGCTGGATCTGGATACAGCCTTTATCCAACTAAAGGAATTAAATAGCAAACCATCTCCCTATACCAATTTTCAACTAACTGCTGCAGCGACCCTCAGTGCTCCTTTCTTTTCAATCATGTTCGGTGGGAATGTCTACGATGCCATCGGAGCAGGAGTGGCGACCTTGTTTGCTTTTACTTTCTCTCTCTATGTGGAAAAGTTTATTCGTATTCCTTTTATGACAGCTTTCGCAGGAGCTCTTGTCTTTGGTTTGATTGCACAATTTTGGGCGCGCTATTCTGGTTTGCCGTCGACAGCTGATCTGGTGATTGCGGGTGCGGTTATGCCTTTTGTACCTGGAATTGCCCTGACTAATGCTGTTCGAGATATTATGACCAATCACATTAACTCTGGTATGAGCAAGATGTTTGAATCCTTGCTGATTACCCTTGCCTTAGGGGCTGGAACATCAGTTGCCCTCGTACTCATGAACTAATATGACACTAACAACATTTTTATTGCAAGCTCTGGCAAGTTTGCTTGCCATTATCACCTTTTTAATCGTCTTAAATGTCCAGCGTTCCATGCTCATCCCTGGTGGAGTTTTGGGAATGTCTATTTGGCTACTCTATCTGATACTCAAGGAACCAACAAATGTTATTTTGGCAACCTTTATTGCTGCGGTGATTGGTTCTTGTGTCAGCCAGATTATGAGTATCCTCTATAAGACACCAGCAGTTGTTTTTGCTCTGGCAATATTGGCGCCACTAGTGCCAGGTTATCTGTCCTATCGAACCACTTCCTTCTTCGTTACAGGTGACTACAGTCATGCCATTTCTAGTGCCATGTTAGTCATGATGTTGGCTCTCGTTATCTCCATTGGAATGGCCAGTGGGACAGTTTTGTTGAAATTGTATCATTATCTCAAAAAGAATCGAGCTAGCTAAGACTCGATTTTTTGTAGCCCTAAAGTTCTGTTTGTTGGACTAGTCTAAAAATGAGATAAGGTTTTTAAAATGAACTTGATTTGGTGAATCAAGTCTTTTTTCGCTCATTTGACCTCAATTGTGATAAAATAGAGGTGAACGATTTTTTACAATGAATGATAAAAATAGAGGTAAATATGACAATCGGTATTGATAAGATTGGTTTTGCGACCAGTCAATACGTTTTGAAATTACAAGATTTAGCAGAAACCCGAGGAATTGATCCTGAAAAATTGAGTAAAGGACTTCTTTTAAAAGAATTGAGTATCGCTCCTTTAACAGAGGATATTGTTACCTTGGCTGCTAGTGCAGGAAATTCTATCCTGACTGAAGAAGATAAGCAAGAGATTGATATGGTTATCGTAGCGACAGAGTCTGGAGTCGATCAAAGTAAGGCGGCTGCAGTCTTTGTACACGGTTTATTAGGAATCCAACCATTTGCTCGTAGTTTTGAAATCAAGGAAGCTTGTTATGGTGCAACGGCGGCCCTTCACTATGCTAAGTTACACGTAGAAAATTCTCCAAAATCAAAAGTTTTGGTACTAGCCAGTGATATTGCAAGGTATGGTGTTGAAACTCCTGGAGAACCAACTCAAGGAGCCGGCTGTGTTGCTATGTTGATTAGCCAAAATCCACGAGTTATGGTATTCAACAACGATAACGTTGCGCAGACTCGTGATATTATGGACTTCTGGCGTCCAAATTACTCGACAACACCATTTGTAAATGGGGTTTACTCAACGCAGCAATATCTTGATAGCTTAAAAACGACTTGGGAAGAGTACCAAAAGCGTTATGACTGTAACTTGGACGATTTTGAAGCTGTATGTTTCCACTTGCCATATCCGAAACTAGCTCTCAAAGGATTGAAAAAAATCCTAGACAAATCCTTGCCTCAAGAGAAGAAGGACTTGCTTCAAAAGCACTTTGATGAATCTATTATTTATAGCCAAAAAGTTGGAAATATCTATACAGGTTCACTCTTCTTAGGTCTCTTGTCTCTTCTTGAAAATTCTAACAGCCTAAAAGCTGGAGATAAGATTGCCCTCTACAGCTATGGTAGTGGTGCTGTATCTGAGTTCTTTAGTGTGGAATTGGTTGAAGGCTATGAAAAACAATTGCAGAATAATCGCTTAGACTTGCTAGACCAACGTCAAGCTTTGAGTGTTGCTGACTATGAACGAATCTTCTTTGAGGAAGCAAACTTAGATGAGTCTGGATCTGCAACGATGTCAGGTTATGAAGGGCAAGACTATGCCCTTGTTGAGATTGTAGACCACCAACGTCGCTACAGCAAGGTTGAAAAATAATGAAAAAAAATTGGAATGGATTTGCTAAAAAATCAATTCAAGAGCGCCTAGAGTTCGTTAAGTCTCAGGCGCTTACTACTATTGAAGCCCAAGAAAGTCTTGAGCAGAATGAAAATCTCAGTCTAGCAGTTGCGGACCAATTAAGTGAAAATGTGGTAGGAACCTTCTCGCTTCCTTACTCAGTAGTTCCAGAAGTTCTGGTAAATGGTCAGGAGTATACCGTTCCCTATGTGACCGAAGAACCATCTGTAGTTGCTGCAGCCAGTTTTGCCAGTAAGATTATCAAACGTGCTGGAGGTTTTACAGCTCAGGTTCATCAACGCCAAATGATAGGTCAGGTTGCTCTTTATCAGGTTCCGGATAGAGAGCGAGCTTACCAGGCTATTTTGAGTCAAAAGTCGGAACTGATGGAACTGGCAAATCAAGCCTATCCCTCTATTGTCAAACGTGGTGGTGGAGCCAGAGAGCTAACAGTTGAAAAAATTTCTGGTGAGTCTGACTTTTTAGTGGTTTATCTCCATGTAGATACTCAGGAAGCAATGGGAGCTAATATGCTCAATACCATGCTTGAGGCCCTAAAACCTAGTCTAGAGGCTCTAAGTCAAGGGAAAAGTTTAATGGGAATTCTATCCAACTATGCCACAGATTCTCTAGTAACTGCAACTTGTCGCATCGCCTTTCGTTATTTGAGTCGCCAGAAGGATGAAGCGCGTGAACTAGCTGAAAAAATGGTTTTAGCTAGTCAGTTTGCCCAAGCAGATCCTTATCGTGCAGCGACTCACAACAAGGGAATCTTTAACGGAATTGATGCTCTCTTGATTGCGACAGGAAATGATTGGCGTGCTATCGAAGCAGGAGCGCATGCCTATGCCAGTCATGATGGTGCTTATCAAGGTCTCAGTCGTTGGAGGATAGATTTGGAAACAGAAGAGTTAATCGGAGAGATGACTATGCCGATGCCAGTTGCCACCAAGGGTGGTTCGATTGGTCTCAATCCTCGAGTCGTACTCAGTCATGAGTTGCTAGGTCATCCATCTGCCAAAGAATTGGCCCAAATTATCGTTTCGATTGGTCTTGCACAGAATTTTGCAGCCCTTAAGGCTTTGGTCAGTACAGGGATTCAGCATGGACACATGAAACTTCAGGCAAAATCGTTAGCACTTTTAGCAGGTGCGACTGAGGCAGAAGTACCTAAGCTAGTAGAAAACTTGATTGCTGAAAAAACCTTTAATTTAGAAAAAGCGCAAACGCTATTGAAACATTTAAGATCATAAGAAAAACTCAGACGAATCTAGTCTGAGTTTTTTGTTTATATTCAATGAAAATCAAAGAACAAACTAGGAAGCTAGCCGCAGGCTGCTCAAAACACTGTTTTGAGGTTGCAGATGGAAGCTGACGTGGTTTGAAGAGATTTTCGAAGAGTATTAAATACTTTTACCTGGTAAGAGGCTGACTGGTAAGAAATAACCAGTCGTGGCAACTTCTTTCCCCTCGATTTTTTGGAGTAGTAAATCAACTGTCAGGCGAGCAATTTCTTCCAAAGGTTGTTTAATGGTAGTAAGGTGAGGATAGAAATTCTCGATAAAATAAGTTCCATCATAACCAATAACCTTAAGTTGTTCTGGAACAGAGATACCAAGTTCCTGAGCAATCTTCATTACCAAGATGGCAGTCAAATCATCCGATGCGAAAATAGCATCTGGTTTTTGTTTGGTCAGGATACTTTTGATTTCCATTTCCTTGCGGAGGGGTGAAAAGTCACTGGAAATATTGATAATGGGAGCTTTTGGGAAGATAGAAGCAAAGCCTGCATGGCGAAGTCCAGTTGGTGAATTGGAGTTGTCATTACCTGTAATCATAATAACAGACTTAGCTCCAGTTTTCTCTAAAGTTTGAGCTGCAAGGACTCCACCAGCATAGTTATCAGAGGAAACGACAGGAATGTCCGGCGATAGGTTTCGGTCAAAAGAAATGATTGGTGCTGTGACGCGATTGTAGTCTTCAATTCCCAAGTTATGACTACCAGAGATGATTCCATCCACTTGGTTGGCTTCTAGCATTTCAAGATATTCACGTTCTTTTTCTGAATCGTGCTCACTGTTACAGATGATTGTCTTGTAGCCTTTTTTGAAGAGTTCGTGTTCCAATTTGTCAATCAATTCAGCATAGAAAACATGGCTGATTTTTGGGAAGATCAACCCAATTAACTTGGCTGATTTCCCTTGGAGGCTACGAGCAAGGTTGTTGGGTTTGTAGCCTAACTCCCGCATAGCTTCATTTACCTTTTGAATGGTTTTTTCTGACAGATAACCTTTTTTATTGATAACACGTGAAACAGTAGTAGGGCTGACGCCAGCTAATTTTGCGACATCAGTTAGTTTTGCGACCATATTCTAATTCGTAGTATGTTCCAGTTGGGTTTCCAGAATTAATGAGGATTCCATTTTGATCTTTGTGAGGGAAGACACGACCAGAAAATACTTTTTCTCCTTTATTGATGAAAATTTCAAAGACTGAATTATCGATGAAGATATTTACAGTAGTAGCTTGGTTGTCAATTGAACATGAGCGAGTAGTTCCGAATTCTTGAGCATATTGCTCACCTGCTTGACTGCGGTCAACAGTAACTTGACCCTTGACAAGGTCGAAATTGATAGAGAGTCCCTTACCTTCTTTATCAGCAAGAAGGATGATTTCACTTTGGCTATTAGCCTCTAAGTTCAGTTCAAGTTCGTAGGTGTTTTTAGTTTCAGAACGATTTGAAAATTCCTCTTCTGAAGCACGGAGTTCCTTGATAGCAGATACAGGATACTGATAGAGTTTGCCATCTTTAATAGTTAATTCTTTGATCGATGAGAAAGTTCCTTGGTGATCAAAGCGATCAGATGGATAAGAAACATCTGGTAAACCAAGCCAACTAACAGCAAGAGCGCGTCCATCAGGGGCATTGAAGGCTTGAGTGGCATATGCTTCGAAACCATAGTCTAGATTGTGTAGTTCAGAAACATCTACCATACGAGCATTTTCAGGATCAAAGGAAGCACCGATTTTATACATATTTGGATAGATGTTGTCATAGTTAAGAACCTTTTTATCCAAACCTTGTGGGCAGTAGAGAAGGACAGGCTGTTCTCCAACAAAGACGAGGTTCGGGCACTCCATCATATAGGCAGTACGGTCATTGTTGAAGTCCAAATCACCAACTTCTTGCCAGTTTGTATAATCGTTATCGACCGCTTTGTAGAGACGGACAAAACCTTTTTTCTCCAAGTCTTGACCACCAACGATAGCGTAGTATTGTCCTTTAAAGTTGAAAATCTGTGGATCGCGGAAGTGGTCGGTAGCATCAGCTGGTTGATCAATCAAGATCTTATCAATCTTTTTAATATTTCCATCCTTATCCATCAAGGCACCAATCTGATAAGGGTGGCGAACCCAATTTTCATCACGGACATTTCCTGTATAGAATAGGAACAATTGATCACCAAACTGCATAGCAGATCCTGAGTAAGCGCCGTGGCTATCCAGTGGAGTATCAGGTAAGATTTTTACACCTGTTTCAGTAAAGTGCACCAAATCGTCACTCTCAAGTTGAACCCAAGATTTCAAGCCGTGGGCTGCTCCAAAGGGGAAGTTTTGGTAAAAGACAACCCACTTGCCATCAAAGTAAGAAAAACCGTTTGGGTCGTTGAGGAGTCCTTCCTTTGGTTCAATGTGATAGCTGACATGCCATGGGGATTGCGCCATCTTTTCTTGGATTTCTTTTCTTTCTTCTTGTGTCCAATCTTCGTAACGTCTGTAACGACGTTCAGTAGTCCATTCCATTTCTATTTCCTCCATAAAATTCTACTATCTTTATAGTAAACGTTTCCTTATAAAAAAGCAAGTCTTTTACACTAAATCAACGAAAAAAATGTCAAACGTTTGACAGAATGTAGAAGCACTATTTTATGAAAAACAATGAAAAAAATGAAAGTTTTTGAAAATTTTAAAGTGGAAACCTTGAGTTTAGAGGGTATTTATTGCTGTATTGATGAAAAAAATAGCAAAAACAATCAAAAAATACAAATTAGCAAAATTTTTTCTGCAAAACGCTTGACATATTTTTTAAACGTGATAGAATAATATTCGTAGGGCGGATAAAATCGCTTTCAAACAAGAAAAAATTTTTATAAGGAGATTTTTGCAAATGACGAATACAGAAATTGCAAAAAAAGTCATCGAAGCCTTGGGCGGACGTGAGAATGTTAACAGTGTAGCCCACTGTGCGACTCGCCTTCGTGTTATGGTGAAAGATGAAGCGAAGATTAACAAAGATGCTATTGAGAACTTGGAAAAAGTTCAAGGTGCTTTCTTTAACTCAGGTCAATACCAAATCATTTTTGGTACAGGTACAGTTAACAAGATGTACGATGAAGTCGTAGCTCTTGGTTTGCCAACGACATCTAAGGATGAGATGAAGGCAGAAGCTGCTAAACAAGGAAATTGGTTCCAACGTGCCATCCGTACTTTCGGTGATGTTTTTGTACCAATTATTCCAGTTATCGTAGCAACTGGTCTCTTCATGGGTGTTCGTGGACTCTTGAATGCTCTTGGAATGACACTTCCAGAAGATGTGACAACTTACACTCAAATCTTGACTGACACAGCCTTCATCATCTTGCCAGGTTTGGTTGTTTGGTCAACCTTCCGTGTATTCGGTGGTAACCCAGCCGTTGGTATTGTTCTTGGTATGATGCTCGTATCTGGTTCACTTCCAAATGCCTGGGCTGTTGCTTCTGGTGGTGAAGTGACTGCTATGAATTTCTTCGGATTTATCCCAGTTGTTGGTTTGCAAGGTTCAGTTCTTCCAGCCTTCATCATCGGGGTTGTCGGAGCTAAGTTTGAAAAAGCTGTTCGTAAAGTGGTTCCAGATGTACTTGATCTCTTGGTAACACCATTCGTAACACTCCTCGTAATGTCAATTCTTGGTTTGTTTGTGATCGGACCAGTCTTCCACGTTGTTGAAAACTATATCCTTCTTGGAACAAAAGCTATCCTTAACTTGCCATTTGGTCTTGGTGGTTTCTTGATTGGTGGAGTTCACCAAGTTATCGTCGTATCAGGTGTTCACCACATCTTTAACTTGCTTGAAGTTCAATTGCTTGCTGCTGACCATGTTAACCCATTCAACGCTATCATCACAGCTGCCATGACTGCTCAAGGTGCTGCAACAGTAGCCGTTGGTGTGAAAACTAAAAATCCTAAACTTAAAACACTTGCTTTCCCAGCTGCTCTTTCTGCCTTCCTAGGTATTACTGAGCCTGCTATCTTCGGGGTTAACTTGCGTTTCCGTAAACCATTCTTCCTTTCATTGATCGCTGGTGCAGTCGGTGGTGGACTTGCTTCAATCCTTGGTCTTGCTGGTACTGGTAATGGTATCACAATCATCCCAGGTACAATGCTTTACATTGGTAACGGACAACTCCCACAATACCTTCTTATGGTAGCTGTATCATTCGCTCTTGGTTTTGCTCTTACTTACATGTTTGGTTATGAAGATGAAGCAGAAGTGACTTCAGAAGCTACAACTGAACGTTTGGCTGACGAAGCAGTAACTGGTACTGTTGTTGCACCTAGCGAAGGTGTCATCCAAACACCAATCGTTGGTGACGTAGTTGCCCTTTCAGACGTTAATGACCCAGTCTTCTCAAGTGGAGCTATGGGACAAGGTATTGCTGTTAAACCTAATCAAGATGTTGTTTACGCACCAGCTGATGCTGAAGTGACAATCGTTTTCCCAACAGGACATGCTTATGGTTTGAAAACTACAAACGGAGCTGAAATCTTGATCCACGTGGGTATCGACACTGTTTCAATGAACGGTGAAGGATTCGACCAAAAAGTTGCTCAAGGTGACAAGGTTAAAGCTGGAGATGTTCTTGGAACATTTGATTCAGCTAAGATTGCTGCTGCAGGCCTTGATAATACAACAATGGTTATAGTGACAAACACTGCAGACTTTGCTTCAGTAAATCCAGTTGCTTCTGGATCAGTTGCTAAGGGTGATGCAATCATCGAAGTTAAAGCTTAATACTCTTCGAAAATCAAATTCAAACTGCGTCATACTCGCTTTGCCGTATGTATGTGTTACTGACTTCGTCAGTTCTATCTACAACCTCAAAGCTGTACTTTGAGCAACCTGCAGCTCGATTCCTGGTTTGTTCTTTGATTTTCATTGAGTATACTACTGTCGATTTAATAAAACAAAAAAACGAACAAATGTCATGTTTGTTCGTTTTTGATTGAATGGTAAAATTTACAGAGGAAAAACTAAAATATAGAGCAACTTTCCTCCTTGAAATATGCTATAATAGAGAAAATAAAAACTAGAGGTTTATCATGACAAAATTATATGGAAGCTTGGAAGCGGGCGGTACAAAATTTGTCTGTGCTGTCGGTGATGAAAACTTTAACATTGTAGAGAAAACACAATTCCCAACAACAACTCCTATCGAGACAATCGATAAAACTATCGAGTTCTTTTCAAAATTTGATAATCTTGCAGGTCTTGCAATTGGTTCATTTGGTCCAATTGATATCGACAAAAATTCAAAGACTTATGGTTTTATTACAACTACACCGAAACCTCACTGGGCAAATGTTGATTTGCTTGGTGCTCTTCGGCGCGCTCTAAACGTGCCAATGTACTTCACAACAGACGTAAACAGTTCTGCCTACGGTGAGGTAGTTGCTCGTAATAATGCTGGTGGCCGTATCGAAAACTTGGTTTACTATACAATCGGTACAGGTATCGGTGCAGGCGTTATTCAACGTGGGGAGTTTATTGGTGGTGTTGGTCACCCTGAGATGGGGCATTATTATGTGGCTAGACACCCAATGGATATTGAAAAAGAATTCAACGGTGTTTGTCCATTCCACAAGGGCTGTTTGGAAGGCTTTGCAGCTGGTCCAAGTTTGGAAGCTCGTACAGGTGTACGTGGGGAAAATATTGAACTCAACAACCCTGTTTGGGATGTTCAAGCCTACTATATCGCTCAAGCCGCGGTTAATGCTACCGTAACTTTCCGACCAGATGTCATCGTCTTTGGTGGTGGGGTTATGGCTCAACAACACATGCTTGACCGTGTACGTGAGAAATTCACATCTCTTCTCAATGGTTACCTACCAGTTCCAGATGTACGTGACTATATCGTAACACCAGCTGTAGCAGGTAATGGTTCGGCTACACTTGGAAACTTCGTTCTTGCTAAGAGCGTTGCAAAATAAACATGAAAAATGAGGTCGGGAATTATCCCGGCCTCATTTTTTAGTCTTTTTCTATCTTTGTTTCCTGATGGAAAATATTTTGCCAAGTTTCGTGGCGGCGCCAGATGCTTGTGTGGATGGTATCACCAATCTGGTAGCGAATGAGTTTTGTCTTCTGACTAATGGACGTTAGGTGAAGCTCTTTAATGGCAGATGTCAGTTCTTTTTCGGACTTATAGGCATCCTTGTCCAGTTCTTGTCCGTCCTGGCGGATATAAATGAAGTCTTCTGCAAGTAACTCTTCTAGTTGATTTCCTTGGTCAATCAATTGCTCTCTCATGAGCAATTTTTTATAGACATTATCTAGGATTTCATCCTCAGTGATTGGTGCTGGTTCGATATGAATGTCTGTATCAAAGACACCAAAGCGTTCGGATAACATGGATTCAACCTGATCCGCAATTTCGTGGCTTTCGAAAACGGAGAGATCTGGATTCATCTCGAGAGTGATGTCCAGATAGATATTACTTCCGTAAGTACGACCGCGTTGAGATTTGACCTTGCTAATCTTAGGAATTTCCATGATAGCTTTTTGGTAATCTTCGAGCAAGTGTTCATCAAAACCATCAGAAAGGCTGAAGGATGACTCGATAAAGATATCATAGGCAGTCTTGAGGATAAAGAAGGTAATGACGATGGCAACCAATTTATCCACGAGAGGGAAGTTAAAACTGCTGGCTAGGATAGCGATAGTGGTTCCGAGTGAAGTGACTGCATCTGATAGATTGTCCTTGGCAGCCGCTTTAAGCGCCTTAGATTTGGACTGCTTGCTGAGGTGGGTGTTGTAGAGATAAACAGCAAACATAATCACAGCAGAGATCACTCCTAGAATCGCTCCCAGTGGGTCAATCACTGTTTCTTCGCGACTAATAATCTTTTGAATCGTATCTCGCAAGACATCAAAACCAACATAGAACATGATGATTGAAGTGATGAGGCTTGCCAAGTCCTCGATTTTCCAGTGACCGAAACGATGGTCTCTATCTGCTGGTTGGCGGGCCAAACGAATCCCAATGAGGAGGGCAACATTTCCGATGATATCAGAAACGTTGTTGAAACCATCCGCCACCAAACTGGATGAATGGAGCAAGTGTCCGGTTGCTAGCTTAGCTGCAGATAAGAATAGATAGGTCAAAATGCTGATAATGGCACCACGCTCAGCTAATTTTAAGTTTGAAACCGATTGATTCATCTAACTCCCTTTCTAGAACTATCGTATGTTTTCATTATACTGGTTTTCCAAGGAAAATTCAAATGGAGCGCGACTAATCCCACCCCAGCACTTGAAAACTCTTGAAATTCTGATATAATAGAACTACTCAAGGGAGTAGCTGGCGGGAAACCGCGATAGTGTCGTCATTCCGAATTATTTCCGGCACTATATTAAACAGCGAGACTTGTTTTTTTAAAAAACAGGTCTCTTTTTTTGTAAAAAGAGGCCAAAAAGGAGGAGACTGTTTTGTCAAAAGAACAAAATAAAGACTTGTTTTACACACAAATCTCAGAAGAAGTCCTAAAGAACTTGGACTCATCTATCGAGGGTTTGTCAACTGCTCAAGTTCAAGAACGCTTAGCGACTTATGGTCGTAATGAGTTGGAAGAGGGCGAAAAACGTAGCCTACTAGCTAAATTCCTTGATCAATTTAAGGATTTGATGATTATCATCTTGCTAGCAGCAGCCGCACTTTCTGTCATTACAGAAGGGATGGATGGTTTAACAGATGCCATTATCATCTTGGCCGTTGTTGTCTTGAATGCTGCCTTTGGGGTTTACCAAGAAGGGCAAGCAGAAGCAGCCATTGAAGCTCTGAAAAATATGTCTAGCCCGATGGCCCGTGTTCGTCGTGATGGTCATGTTATTGAGATTGACTCGAAAGAATTGGTACCTGGGGACATCGTCTTACTAGAAGCAGGAGATGTCGTGCCTGCAGATATGCGTTTGTTTGAAGCAGCTTCTCTTAAAATAGAAGAAGCAGCTCTTACAGGGGAGTCTGTCCCAGTTGAAAAAGATGTGACAGGACTTGTTGAAGCAGATGCAGGTATCGGGGATCGTGTCAATATGGGTTACCAAAACTCAAACGTAACATACGGTCGTGGGATTGGTGTCGTAACCAATACTGGTATGTATACAGAAGTTGGTAAGATTGCAGATATGTTGGCTAATGCCGACGAGACAGAGACACCATTGAAGCAAAGCTTGGAACAATTATCTAAGGCCTTGACTTACTTGATTGTTGTGATTGCTGTTATTACTTTCTTGGTTGGTGTATTCGTTCGTGGTGAACATCCGTTGGAAGGCTTGATGGTTGCGGTTGCTCTTGCGGTTGCTGCGATTCCAGAAGGTCTCCCTGCCATTGTAACCATCGTTCTATCTTTGGGAACAACAACCCTTGCCAAACGTAATTCGATTGTTCGTAAATTACCAGCGGTTGAAACTCTTGGTTCAACAGAAATCATCGCGTCTGATAAAACAGGTACCTTGACTATGAACCAAATGACTGTTGAAAAAGTTTATACCAACGGTCAATTGCAAAGTGCAGCAACAGAAATTGGAGCTAGCAACAATACCCTTCGTATTATGAACTTTGCCAATGATACAAAGGTAGACCCATCTGGCAAGTTGATTGGGGACCCAACGGAGACTGCCTTGGTACAGTTTGGTCTGGACCACAACTTTGACGTTCGTGAAATCTTGCAGGATGAGCCACGTGTGGCTGAATTGCCATTTGACTCTGATCGTAAGCTCATGTCTACCGTCCATAAGGAAGCAGACGGTTCTTACTTTATCGCTGTTAAGGGTGCCCCTGACCAATTGCTCAAGCGCGTGACTCGTATTGAGGTCAATGGGGAAGTTCGCCCAATCACAGAAGAAGATAAAAATGCTATCCTTGCTATCAATAAAGACTTGGCTAAACAAGCTCTTCGTGTCTTGATGATGGCTTATAAGACAAGCAATGAAATCCCAACCTTGGAATCTGAAATTGTTGAATCTGATCTCATTTTCTCTGGTTTGGTCGGCATGATTGACCCTGAGCGTCCAGAAGCAGCAGAAGCTGTTCGTGTCGCTAAGGAAGCGGGTATCCGTCCAATCATGATCACGGGTGACCACCAAGATACAGCGGAAGCTATTGCCAAACGTCTTGGAATCATCGATCCAAATGATACAGAAGACCATGTCTTCACGGGTGCTGAGTTGAATGAACTCACTGATGAAGAATTCCAAAAAGTCTTCAAGCAATACTCTGTATATGCACGTGTATCACCTGAGCACAAGGTTCGTATCGTGAAAGCATGGCAAAAAGAAGGTAAAGTTGTTGCCATGACTGGTGACGGGGTTAATGACGCGCCATCACTTAAGACAGCTGATATCGGTATCGGTATGGGGATTACTGGTACAGAGGTTTCTAAGGGAGCTTCTGACATGGTCCTTGCTGATGACAACTTCGCAACCATTATCGTAGCGGTTGAAGAAGGACGTAAGGTCTTCTCAAATATCCAAAAATCTATCCAATACCTCTTGTCTGCCAATATGGCTGAAGTCTTCACCATCTTCTTTGCAACCCTATTTGGTTGGGATGTGTTGCAACCAGTGCATCTTCTCTGGATTAACTTGGTAACAGATACTCTTCCAGCCATCGCTCTTGGTGTTGAACCAGCTGAGCCAGGCGTGATGACCCACAAACCTCGTGGACGTAAGTCTAACTTCTTTGATGGTGGTGTCTTCGGAGCTATCATGTATCAAGGTATCTTCCAAACCATGCTGGTTCTTGGTGTTTATGGTTGGGCAATTCTCTTCCCAGAGCATCAAGTTCAAAGTGAAATCCACGCAGATGCCCTTACAATGGCTTTTGCAACTCTTGGTTTGATCCAATTGCTCCATGCCTTTAACGTCAAGTCTGTTTACCAATCAATCTTTACGGTTGGACTCTTCAAGAACAAGACCTTTAACTGGTCAATCCCAGTTGCCTTCATCCTCTTGATGGCTACGATTGTGGTTCCAGGATTTAACAGCCTCTTCCATGTTTCACATTTGAGCTTGACTCAATGGATGGCGGTTATTGTAGGTTCACTCATGATTGTTGTTCTTGTTGAAATTGTCAAAGCAGTTCAGCGTGCACTTGGAAAAGATAAAAACGCCATTTAAGCATTGAAAAGTCATCTTCGGATGGCTTTTTTGCTTTTATATAAGATAAATGTCAATAGATTTTGTGCTATAATCAAGTAGAGAAAAAGATGGAGGAAAGAAGACTTGGAAAAGAAAATCGTAAGAGATATGATATTTTTATCGCAGGTATCCCAGCCTGCTAGTCAGGAGGATTTACCTCTAGCAAAGGATTTACAAGATACTCTAGAGGCCAATCGTGAGACCTGTGTTGGACTAGCGGCCAATATGATTGGGGTGCAAAAGCGCGTGATTATTTTTAATATCGGCATGATTCCCATGGTCATGTTTAATCCCGTTCTCAAGTCTTTTGAAGGGCCATATGAAACGGAGGAAGGATGTTTGTCTTTGACAGGAGTAAGACCGACAACTCGGTATGAAAAAATTACAGTAAGCTACAGAGATATTCATTGGAAAGAACAGACCATTACTCTGACAGGTTTTCCGGCTCAGATTTGTCAGCATGAACTAGATCATTTAGAAGGTCGTATTATTTAGGCTCAAATCCTTGGTGCTCCTAGAAAAATATGCTACACTAAGACTATGAAAATTCTAATCCCAACTGCAAAAGAAATGAACACTGAAATCCCAAGTTTAGAGGCAGAACCTTTGTCTCCTGAGAGTCAGGCTGTTCTAGATGAATTAGCTAGATATTCTGCCCAAGATTTAGAGAGTTTTTATAAAATCTCTGCCGAAAAGGCGCAAGAGGAGTATGACCATATCCAAGCCTTGAAAAATGGAACTGCAACAAACTATCCTGCCTTGCAACTCTTTGATGGGCTCATGTATCGCAACATCAAACGGGACAATCTCACCAAGGAGGAGCAAACCTATCTGGAGAAACACCTCATGATAACGTCAGCTCTTTACGGTGTGATTCCAGCCTTTGCACCGATTGCACCTCACAGACTAGACTTTTTGATGAAGCTTAAAATTGCTGGGAAAAGCCTGAAAAGTCACTGGAAGTCAGCTTATGAAGAGTCGGTGAAGGGTGAAGAACTAATCTTTTCACTCTTGTCTTCGGAGTTTGAAACTGTCTTTCCAAAAGATATCCGTGAAAAATTGATGACCTTTAAGTTTATGGAAGACAGAGATGGAAAACTTAAAGTCCACTCAACCATTTCAAAGAAAGCTAGAGGTACTTTCTTAACAGCCTTGATGGAAGGTCAGGTAACTTCGGTAGAAGAGATTAAAAAGCTCAGTTTTGCAGGTTTTACCTATCGAGACGACCTGTCTAGTGACAAGGAAATGGTCTTTGTAAAATAGATTGAAAATAGCGTCTGCTCTTGATTGAATCAGGGCAGGCTTTTTTATGATTTGATGCTTCTATTTTTAGTTCAGAATGGTAGGAATTTTCTCACAATTTTGGTATAATAGGACTATTAGAAAATTTCAAGGAGACAAACATGTCAGTTAAAATTGCTTTACTTGGATTTGGTACAGTAGCCAGTGGCGTACCATTCTTGCTAAAGGAAAATGGAGAAAAAATTGTTCAAGCAGCACATTCAGAAATTGAAGTAGCCAAAGTTTTGGTCAAAGACGATCAAGAGAAAGCACGCTTGCTTGAAGCAGGAAATGATTTTAATTTTGTAACAAATATTGACGAAATTTTGTCAGATAAAGACATCGCGATTGTTGTTGAGTTGATGGGACGTATCGAACCGGCAAAAACATTTATCACTCGTGCCTTAGAAGCAGGGAAACATGTCGTGACAGCCAACAAGGACCTTTTGGCTGTTCATGGTGCAGAATTGCTTGAGATTGCCAAAGCTCATAATGTTGCTCTTTATTATGAAGCAGCTGTTGCGGGAGGAATCCCAATCCTTCGTACCTTGGTTAACTCACTTGCATCAGATAAAATCACTCGTGTTCTTGGTGTTGTCAATGGAACATCTAACTTCATGATGACCAAAATGGTAGAAGAAGGCTGGTCTTATGCTGATGCCCTTGCTGAAGCTCAACGACTTGGCTTTGCTGAAAGTGATCCTACAAATGATGTTGATGGTATTGATGCAGCCTACAAGATGGTCATCCTCAGCCAGTTCGCCTTTGGAATGAATGTTAAATTTGAAGATGTTGCCCACCAAGGAATCCGCAATATCACTCCAGAAGATGTGGCAGTTGCCCAAGATCTTGGGTACGTGGTTAAATTAGTAGGTTCTATCGAAGAAACACCTTCTGGAATCGCTGCCGAGGTTACTCCAACCTTCCTTCCTAAAGCTCATCCACTTGCAAGTGTTAACGGTGTTATGAATGCGGTCTTTGTGGAATCTATCGGTATCGGCGAGTCTATGTACTATGGACCAGGTGCAGGTCAAAAACCAACTGCAACAAGTGTTGTAGCTGATATTGCCCGTATCGTTCGTCGTTTGAATGACGGCACCATTGGCAAAGCCTTTAACGAATACCATCGTGACCTTGTTTTGGCTCAGCCAGAAGATGTCAAAGCCAACTACTATTTCTCAATCCTGGCTCCAGATTCAAAAGGGCAAGTCTTGAAATTGGCAGAGCTCTTTAATGCGGAAGATATTTCCTTCAAGCAAATCCTTCAAGATGGTAAGCAAGAAGGCAAGGCTCGTGTTGTCATCATCAGCCATAAGATCAACAAGGCGCAACTTGAAAATATTACAGCAGCTTTGAAGGGTGTAGCTGAATTTGAACTTCTCAACACCTTCAAGGTTTTAGGAGACTAAGATGAAGATTATTGTACCTGCTACAAGTGCCAATGTGGGTCCTGGCTTTGACTCTGTTGGTGTAGCTGTAACCAAGTATCTAGAAATTCAGGTTTGTGAGGAACGTGAAGAATGGATGATTGAGCATCAACTAGGCAAATGGATTCCACGTGATGAACGTAATCTTTTGCTGAAGATTGCTTTACAAATTGTTCCAGACCTACAACCAAGACGTCTGAAAATGATCAGTGATATTCCACTTGCGCGTGGACTTGGTTCTTCTAGTTCAGTCATCGTTGCAGGAATTGAGTTGGCAAATCAATTAGGGAACCTAAAATTAACGGATCACGATAAGTTGCAATTGGCGACTAAGATTGAAGGACATCCTGATAATGTTGCACCTGCTATCTATGGAAATCTCGTCATTGCAAGCTCAGTCGAGGGTCAGGTTTCAGCAGTAGTGGCACCTTTTCCAGAGTGTGCCTTTCTAGCCTACATTCCAAATTATGAATTGCGTACTCGAGATAGTCGTGGTGTCTTGCCTAAGAAACTTTCTTATAAAGAAGCTGTTGCAGCAAGTTCTATCGCCAATGTGGCTATTGCAGCCCTACTGACTGGAGATATGGTCAAAGCAGGCCAGGCGATTGAGAGTGACCTTTTCCATGAGCGTTACCGTCAAGAACTGGTGAGAGAATTTGCGACGATCAAGAAAGTTGCTAAGAGAAACGGTGCTTATGCGACCTACTTGTCTGGTGCTGGGCCTACTGTCATGGTTCTAGCTGAGCCTGATAAGATGCCTAAAATTAAGGCTGAGCTTGAAAAGCAACCGTTCAAAGGCAAACTTCATGATTTGCAAGTAGATACACAAGGCGTTCGCGTCGAAGCAAAATAAACAGAGCAATGGGATGGGGAAACTCTCTATTAGAGGCTTCCTGTCCTTTTTTTGAAAATGAAACATGGGAACTGATACTCAATGAAAATCAAAGAGCAAACTAGGAAGCGAGCTGCAGGTTGCTCAAAGCACTGCTTTGAGGTTGTAGATAAGACTGACGATGTCAGTTACATATATCTACGGCAAGGCGAAGCTGACGTGGTTTGAAGAGATTTTCGAAGAGTATGAAATGTTTCCCGTGTTTATCGACCGATAGACGGTCAAGGAGGATTTGAAATGGCAGAAATATATCTAGCAGGTGGTTGTTTTTGGGGCTTAGAGGAATACTTTTCCCGTATTTCTGGAGTGTTGCAAACCAGTGTTGGCTATGCCAATGGTCAGGTAGAAACCACCAATTATCAACTGATCAAAGAAACAGATCACGCAGAGACTGTGCAAGTTGTCTACGATGAAAAGGCGGTCTCGCTCCGTGAGATTTTACTCTATTATTTCCGAGTCATTGACCCTTTATCTGTCAACCAACAAGGGAATGACCGTGGTCGTCAATACCGCACAGGGATTTATTACAAAGATGAAGAGGATTTACCGACTATCAATACAGTAGTTCGTGAACAAGAACTCCTCATCGGTTGTAAAATTGCAGTGGAAGTGGAGAAGCTTCGCCACTATATCTTAGCTGAAGACTATCACCAAGACTATCTCAAGAAAAATCCTGGTGGCTATTGCCACATTGATGTGAGAGATGCTGAGAAACCACTCATAGATGCCGCCAACTATGAAAAACCGAGTCAGGCAGTTTTAAGAGAAAATTTGTCAGAAGAGTCTTATAGAGTTACCCAAGAAGCTGCTACGGAAGCTCCCTTTAGCAATGCTTATGACCAAACTTTTGAGGAAGGAATTTATGTCGATATCACGACTGGTGAGCCCCTCTTCTTTGCCAAGGATAAGTTTGCCTCAGGCTGTGGTTGGCCAAGTTTTAGCCGTCCTATTTCCAAGGAACTCATTCATTACTACCAGGACTTGAGTCACGGTATGGAGCGTATCGAAGTTCGTTCACGTTCAGGAAATGCTCATTTGGGACATGTCTTTACAGATGGCCCTCGTGAACTAGGTGGTCTCCGTTACTGTATCAATTCTGCATCCTTACGTTTTATCGCTAAGGATGAAATGGAGGAAGCTGGCTACGGCTACCTGCTTCCATATTTGAGTAAGTAAAAAGATGGTGGTTTTTCCACCTTCTTCATTTTGGAAATAGAAGGGACACATGAAACACTTACTTTATTACTTTAAACCTTATATCAAGGAGTCTTTCCTAGCGCCCTTGTTTAAGTTGCTAGAAGCCGTTTTTGAACTCTTGGTTCCCATGGTGATAGCTGGGATTGTCGACCAATCTATCCCCAAAAAAGATCAGGGTCATCTCTGGATGCAAATGGGGCTCCTCTTTATTTTTGCGGTTATCGGTGTTTTGGTAGCCTTAGTTGCTCAGTTTTACTCAGCCAAGGCAGCAGTAGGATTTGCCAAGGAGTTGACCAATGACCTCTATCGTCATATTCTTTCCTTGCCCAAGGATAGTAGAGACCGTTTAACGACCTCGAGTTTGGTGACGCGTTTGACTTCAGATACCTATCAGATTCAGACAGGGATCAATCAATTTTTACGCCTATTTTTAAGGGCTCCTATTATTGTTTTTGGTGCCATTTTTATGGCTTATCGTCTCTCGCCTGAATTGACCTTCTGGTTTTTGGTCATGGTTGCCATTTTGTCCTTTGTCATTGTCGTGTTATCACGCTTGGTCAATCCTCTCTATAGTATTTTGAGAAAGAAAACAGACCAGCTGGTTCAGGAAACACGCCAACAGATACAAGGTATGCGTGTGATTCGTGCCTTTGGCCAAGAAAAACGAGAAATCGAGAACTTCCAAGTACTCAATCAAGTCTATACAGCTATTCAAATGAAAACAGGCTACTGGTCCAGTCTCTTGACCCCCTTGACCTATTTGATTGTCAATGGAACTTTGCTGGTGATTATCTGGAATGGTTATATTTCTATCCAGGGAGGCTGGCTCAGTCAGGGTGCCTTGATTGCTCTGATTAACTATCTTCTACAAATTTTGGTAGAGTTGATTAAACTAGCCATGCTCATTAATTCACTCAACCAGTCTTATATTTCTGCTAAGCGGATTAAAGAAGTCTTTGCAGAAAAGCCTGAAGATATACTGGCAGAAATTGCTCAAAAAGAAACTTCCTCGAACCAGCCCTTACGAGTTGAACACTTGAGCTTTACCTACCCAGATGCTGCCCAACCTTCTCTGAGAGATATTTCTTTTAGACTGAAAGAAGGGGAAATTCTTGGAATCATCGGGGGAACTGGTTCTGGTAAGTCAAGTTTGGTACAGGTCCTACTTGGCCTTTATACGGCAGATAAGGGAAGTATTTCCTTTTATCGAGATGGACGTAGTCCTCGCAATCTTTCTGAATGGCGGTCCTGGATGGCCTATGTTCCTCAAAAAGTTGAACTCTTTAAGGGAACCATTCGTTCTAACTTGACTCTGGGTATGGAAGAAACAGTCTCTGACCAAGAACTCTGGCAGGCTTTGGAAATTGCCCAGGCCAAGGATTTTGTCAGTGACAAGGAAGGTCAGCTGGACGCAGAGGTTCAAGCAGGCGGTCGTAATTTTTCAGGTGGGCAAAAGCAACGCTTGTCGATTGCCCGAGCAGTTTTGCATCGAGCACCATTTCTCATCTTGGATGATGCGACGTCAGCCCTTGATACCATCACCGAGTCCAATCTTCTGAAGGCCATTCAGGAGAACTTGCCAGATACTAGCTTAATCTTGATTTCCCAACGGACTTCGACCTTGAAGATTGCAGACCAGATTCTCCTTTTGGAGAAAGGTCAGCAATTAGCGCTTGGAAATCATGAGGAATTGATGGAGACTAGCCAAGTCTATCGTGAAATCAATGCATCCCAACATGGAAAGGAGGACTAGAATGAAAGGCAAACATGCAAGTCAAACCCTTAAACGATTAGCAAAAGATTTAGCTGGCCATCCTGTCCTTCTTTTCCTGGCTTTCTTGGGTACTATTGCTCAGGTAGCCCTATCAATCTATCTACCAATCTTGATTGGACAGGTGATTGATCAAGTTCTAGTCGATGGTTCATCTCAGCTATTTTGGCAGATTTTTCTCCAGATGATTTTGGTGGTCATTGGGAATACGCTGGTACAATGGGCCAATCCCCTCCTATACAACCGCCTCATTTTCTCCTATACCAGAGATTTACGCGAAAAAATCATTGAAAAGCTCCATCGTCTTCCGATTGCCCTTGTAGATAGACAAGGTAGTGGGGAAATGGTCAGCCGTGTAACGACAGATATCGAGCAGTTGGCAGCGGGTCTGAATATGATTTTTAACCAATTTTTCATCGGAGTTCTGATGATTTTGGTCAGCATCCTTGCTATGCTCCAAATCCATCTATTGATGACTCTCTTGGTTTTGCTCTTAACACCTCTGTCTATGGTCATTTCACGCTTTATCGCTAAGAAATCTTACCATCTCTTTCAAAAGCAGACAGAGACTAGAGGGATTCAGACTCAGTTGATAGAAGAATCGCTCACCCAACAGACGATTATCCAGTCTTTTAATGCCCAGGAAGAATTTATCGAGAGACTTCATGAGGCAAATGATAGCTATGCAGGTTATTCTCAGTCGGCTATCTTTTATTCTTCGACAGTCAATCCTTCAACCCGTTTTGTCAATGCCCTCATTTATGCCCTACTAGCTGGTGTTGGAGCCTCGCGCATCATGGCGGGTTCAACTTTGACGGTTGGTCGATTGGTAACCTTTTTAAACTATGTGCAGCAGTACACCAAGCCTTTTAATGATATCTCATCAGTCTTAGCAGAGCTGCAAAGCGCCTTAGCTTGTGCAGAACGTGTTTATGCTGTTCTAAAAAGTCCAGAGGTTACAGAAACTGGTCTTAAAGAATTGAACAGCGACCAAGTCAAGGGAGCTATTTCCTTTAAGCATGTTTCTTTTGGTTACAATCCTGAAAAAATCTTGATCAAGGATTTGTCTATTGATATTCCAGCTGGTAGCAAGGTTGCCATCGTTGGACCAACGGGTGCTGGTAAGTCTACCCTCATCAATCTCCTCATGCGTTTTTACCCGATTAACTCAGGAGATATTTTGCTAGATGATCGCTCCATTTATGACTATACCCGAGCATCTCTTCGACAGCAGTTTGGGATGGTACTTCAAGAAACTTGGCTCAAGCAGGGAACCATTCATGACAATATTGCTTTTGGCAATCCTGATGCTAGCCGAGAGCAGGTCATTGCAGCAGCCAAGGCAGCAAATGCGGATTTCTTTATCCAACAATTGCCACAGGGATATGATACCAAGCTTGAAAATGCAGGGGAATCCTTGTCTGTTGGTCAGGCTCAGATTTTAACCATTGCCCGCGTCTTTCTAGCCATTCCTAAGATTCTGATCTTAGACGAGGCGACTTCATCCATCGATACCCGGACAGAGGTGCTGGTTCAGGATGCATTTGCCAAACTCATGAAGGGGCGGACAAGCTTCATCATTGCCCACCGTTTATCGA
This sequence comes from Streptococcus infantis, assembly GCF_000963255.1. Taxonomy (GTDB): domain Bacteria; phylum Bacillota; class Bacilli; order Lactobacillales; family Streptococcaceae; genus Streptococcus; species Streptococcus nidrosiense. The sequence goes on from NZ_JYOV01000012.1 coordinate 101,458, forward strand.
CCATTCAAGATGCTGATTTGATTCTTGTCTTGGTCGATGGAGATATTGTCGAATATGGCAATCACCAGGAACTGATGACTAGAAAAGGCAAATACTATCAAATGCAAGAAGCAGCGGCTTTTAGTCCAGAATAGACTTTACCTAGTTTCTTAAGCAAATACAAAATAAAAGTTGCCTTCGGGTGACTTTTTTGTTACAATAGCTAGAAAAATTATCTGGTATGAAAGCTAATACTCAATGAAAATCAAAGAGCAAACTAGGAAACTAGCCGCAGGTTGCTCAAAACACTGTTCTGAGGTTGTAGATGGAACTGACGTAGTCAGTATCCTACACATACGGCAAGGTGACGTTGACGCGGTTTGAAGAGATTTTAGAAGAGTATAATTTAGAAAAGGAGCCTATTGATGAAAGTCTTTCAGCATGTAAATATCGTGACTTGTGACCAAGATTTCCATGTTTACGTGGATGGTATCTTAGCTCTTGAAAATTCTCAAATCGTCTATGTCGGTCAGGAAAATCAAGAAATTTTCAAGCAAGCAGATCAAATCATAGACTATCAGGGTGCTTGGATTATGCCTGGTTTGGTTAACTGCCATACCCACTCTGCCATGACAGGCTTGAGGGGGATTCGTGATGATAGCAATCTACACGAATGGCTGGAGGACTATATCTGGCCAGCAGAAGCAGAATTCACACCAGAGATGACTACAAAAGCCGTCAAAGAGGCGCTGACAGAGATGCTCCAGTCAGGAACGACAACATTCAATGATATGTACAATCCGAATGGAGTAGAGATAGAGAAGATTTATGAAGCAGTCAAGGCATCCAAGATGCGTTGCTATTTTTCTCCAACTCTCTTTTCTTCAGACATGGAGACCACAGATGAGACTATAGCAAAAACTCGTGCTGTCATCGGGACAATCAAAGGCTATCAGGATCCCAATTTCAAGGTTATGGTGGCTCCTCATTCGCCCTACAGTTGTAGTCGAGAATTGTTAGAGGCTAGTTTGAACCTAGCAAAAAAAGAAGATATTCCACTTCATATTCATGTGGCAGAAACAAAAGAAGAGTCAGGGATTATCCTGAAACGTTATGGCAAACGTCCAATAGCCTTTCTAGATGAACTTGGCTATTTAGATCATCAGGCTGTATTTGCCCACGGTGTGGAGTTAAATGAAGCAGAAATTACCCGCTTGGCAGATTCGCAAGTCGCTATCGCCCACAATCCTATCAGCAACCTCAAACTAGCTTCAGGGATTGCACCAGTCATCCAACTTCAAAAGGCTGGAGTGCCAGTTGGTATCGCGACGGACTCGGTTGCTTCTAATAACAACCTTGATATGTTTGAGGAAGGACGCACGGCAGCCCTTTTACAGAAAATGAAGAGTGGAGATGCTAGCCAATTTCCAATTGAAACTGCCCTCAAGACTCTTACGATTGAAGGAGCTAAGGTGTTGGGAATGGAAGATGAGATTGGTAGTCTGGAAGTCGGCAAGCAAGCAGATTTTCTCGTTATCCAACCCCAAGGAAAAATCCATCTCCAACCTCAAGAAAACATGCTGTCTCACCTAGTATATGCTGTTAAATCCAGTGATGTTGATGATGTCTACATTGCAGGTGAGCAAGTCGTGAGAGCTGGGAAGGTACTAACAGTAGATTTGTAAGTGATACTCTTTCTAAATTTTTTAAAGCTAGGTCGGTGTTGTCTTGACTTCGTATGCTCTAACAAGTTTATTGAGTGAGTATTTATTGTGTAGGCCGTAAAGAAAAAAGAAGACCTTACAGAGTCTTCTTTTTGTTACATAATATTTAATTTGAACATTTTTGAGAAGGCTAATGACCTCTATCCTCTTTTAATCCTTGCACGAACTAGGTCAAGTATATCTGATAGTGTTTTGTCTATGATAATAAAAAGGGTGATAGCGTAATAAGTATTCTATACTAGATAGTAATCGATAACCCAACGCCATTTTTTTTGATAAAATTTTTGAAATCTTGTATAATAGATAGAACTGAAAGTATGAGGTTACGAACTATGAAAATGAAACAAATCAGTGATACGACTTTAAAAATCACCATGTCTTTAGAAGATTTGATGGATCGTGGAATGGAAATCGCAGACTTTCTCGTTCCACAAGAGAAAACAGAAGAATTTTTCTACGCAATCTTGGATGAGTTAGAGATGCCAGATAGTTTCTTGGATACAGGTATGCTTAGCTTCCGAGTGACTCCTAAGCCAGATAAGGTTGATGTCTTTGTAACCAAGTCTAAGATTGACCAGAATTTGGATTTTGACGATTTGGCAGATCTTCCTGATATGGATGAGTTAGCTAAAATGTCTCCAGATGAGTTTTTGAAAACCTTAGAGAAAACCATGGCAGAAAAAACGAAAGACGATATTGAAGCTATTCAATCTTTAGAACAGGTTGAAAAGGAAGAAGAAGCAGCGCTTAACGAAGCACTTGAAGTAGAAGAAGGAAAAAGAGAACCGTATATCTACTACATCTTAAGTTTTGACAATTTAGCTAGTTTGGTTTCTTTTGCTAAAATGGTTGACTACCAAATGGAAACTTCAGAACTCTATAAGATGAATGACCAGTACTATCTGACAGTCTTAGTTGATGTAGAAAATCAACCTAGCCTTTATCCAGCTTGGTTGTTGGCACGTATGCGAGAATTTGCGGATGATAGTGATATCAGTCGTTCTGTCCTCCAAGAATATGGGCAACTACTCATCAATCATGATGCTGTCCAAGGACTCCAAAAAGTTTAATCTAGAAAAAGAGGTTGGGACAAAAGATCCCGACCTCACTTTTTATTAGCAATCAAACTTTGACGCGGTAGTTGATTGAACTTTTTGTTCGTCTTTCAGACTCCAAAAATCTCCTAATCATCCTCGCGGGGCTGGGACTACGAAATCGAGACTTTGTCTATCGATTTCTGTCCCACCGCCTTTTGTTATCTTCTCTGTAAAATCTAGTTTTTAAAATATTGGATACAGTTTGTATTCAAAAAACCGACATATTATAATTTGAGGATAAAATTAAAGTTTTAGCATAATTTCATGAAAATTTTCTGAATCATCATCTAAACCTACAAGGACAAAAAAGTGGCTAAAAAATAAGCAAAGTAGTAGCTTTAATAGAAGAAATGGGGTAGAATGGTAGAAGTTGCTTTTCGGTAGCTTATAATCGAATTGACAGACAAATCTTTTAGGTGTAAATATTGTTACATCAACGATTTTGCTAAACTATTATATTTTTTTTGTTTTCAAAGTATAATTTATCTTATATTTGAAACTAGATGAATTTGAATCAGTTTTTAAAAAGAGCCCTCATATAGTTTTTGAATCCTAGCAAATGGTATTCCTATGCCTTCCAATCTTGCTAAAATTGATGAAAAACGATATGATAGAATGAAAAAAAGCGAGGTGAAATATGGACCAAAGACGGATTCAAACAGAAACACAGCAGATACTTGAAGATGTATTAGACAAGGCTTCTTTACAGGAGGGAGCACTATTTGTCTTGGGTTTGTCTTCGAGTGAAGTGCTGGGAGGACACATCGGAAAAGATTCGAGTCAGGAAATCGGTGAACTTATTGTCAAGACTATGTTGGAACTGTTGGCGGCTAAGGGAATTCACCTGGCTGTTCAAGGTTGTGAACATGTCAATCGGGCTTTAGTTGTTGAACGAGAAGTAGCTATAAAACATCAGTTGGAGATTGTGAGTGTACTCCCGACCTTACATGCAGGAGGTTCTGGTCAGTTGGCCGCCTTTCGCTATATGAAGGATCCCGTGGAGGTCGAATTTATCAGGGCAGATGCTGGTCTGGATATTGGTGATACAGCTATCGGTATGCATATCAAACATGTTCAGGTACCCATTCGACCAATCTTAAGAGAGATTGGTCAGGCTCATGTGACGGCACTTGCAAGTCGACCAAAACTCATTGGAGGGGCGCGTGCTCACTATCCAATAGATCATATTAGGAAGATATAAAATGAATACTAGAAAAATGCAGTTTGAGAGAGTCATTAAATACTCTATTCGGAAGTTCTCAGTTGGTGTCGGTTCTGCGGTTATCGGGACATTTCTTTTGGGGGCAAATAACTTTTTAGTTGAAACTGTTTCAGCTAACGAAGTGGCAACTCCCAACCAAGTTCATTACCGTTATTTGGCTGAACAAGAATTGACAGAAGCAGAAAAAGCCTTGATCCATCACGAACTTCCTTCTGATTTAAAGCAAGATGATGTTGTCTATCTTGTTTACAGAAAGAAAGAAATGAATTCTCAACAATTGCCGAACACTGGAAGCAAGGAGTTGGCGCTAGCAACTCTTGGATTTGCAACAGCGTCTATGGTTGTTGTGGTGATGTCTAAAAAGCACCGCAACAAAATGCTTGGCCTTCTCTTTATTGGAGCTCTAGGTGGCAGTTACTTTATCCCTCAGTCAGCTCAAGCATTTGAGAATAAAATCTTAGTGTCCTACAATCAAACGATTGCAGCAAGCAGTCAAGAGGACTTGGCAAAAGGTGTCATTCAAATCGAAGGATACGAATACGTCGGTTACTTTAAAGCATCAGACTTCCAAGAACAACCAGAGCAAATGACGACTGCTAAGGGAACTCAAGAAGCAGGCCACGAAGGCGAATCTTTGGTTCAACCAGAATTGCCAGCCTACACCGGCAAGATTACAGCCAAAGGAACCCAAGAAGAGGGTCACGAAGGCGAATCTTTGGTTCAACCAGAGTTGCCAGCCTACACCGGCGAGCTTACAGCTAAAGGCACGCAAGAAGCAGGCCACGAAGGTGAATCTTTGGTTCAACCAGAGTTGCCAGCCTACACAGGCGAGATTAGTGCTAAAGGAACTCAAGAAGAGGGTCATGAAGGCGAATCTTTGGTTCAACCAGAATTGCCAGCCTACACCGGCAAGATTACAGCCAAAGGAACTCAAGAAGAGGGTCATGAAGGCGAATCTTTGGTTCAACCAGAATTGCCAGCCTACACTGGCGAGATTACAGCCAAAGGCACCCAAGAAGCAGGCCATGAAGGCGAATCCCTGGTTCAACCAGAATCCCCAGCCTACACCGGCGAGCTTAGCGCAAAAGGTACTCAAGAAGTAGGTCATGAAGGTGAATCTTTGGTTCAACCAGAGTTGCCAGCCTACACCGGCGAGATTACAGCCAAAGGCACGCAAGAAGCAGGTCACCAAGGTGAGTCTTTGGTTCAGCCAGAGTTACCAGCCTACACCGGCGAGCTTAGTACCAAAGGCACCCAAGAAGAGGGTCATGAAGGCGAATCCTTAGTTCAACCAGAAGCTCCAGCTTATACAGGTGAGATTACAGCCAAAGGCACGCAAGAAGAAGGTCATGAAGGCGAATCTTTGGTTCAACCAGAATCCCCAGCTTATACCGGAGAGATTAGTGCCAAAGGCACGCAAGAAGCAGGTCACGAAGGTGAATCCCTAGTTCAGCCAGAATTACCAGAGTATACAGTAGCTGAAGCAACTATCACGGAAACTGAAACTGTAGAAGTTCCATATACAAAGGAGTATGTAGCTGATGATACTCGTTACACTGATGAAGAAACAGTGATTCAAAACGGTCAAGCAGGAAGTCAGCTAATTCACCGCGTTTATAAAACTGTTAATGGTCAAAAAGTTGGGGACCCAATCAGCACAAGTACAGAAACTGTTAAGGCTCCAGTAAACGAAAAAATTAGTCGTGGTACCAAGGCTATTGAAGGTCAAGTTGAAGAAGTTTCGTTTGAAGAAATTCCTTTCGAGACAAGAACAGAAGTAGACAGCACTCTTCCGAAGGGAACAGAAGTTGTTGCTCAAGCTGGTCAGAACGGTAAGAAAAAGATTACCAAAGTCTATAAGACTCTTAAAGGCGTGAAAACTGCAGATGCTCCAACGATTTCAGAGGAAGTTGTTGAAGCAGTTCAAGATCGTATCATCAAGAAAGGTGATCAAATCCTGACTGCGCCAACGTTGACACTTACTCAAATTGATAAAGAAGAGTTAGAGCGTAGTGCCAAGGCTCGTTACCAATTGGTCAAACCAACAGGTGTAACCATTAAATCTCTTGAAGTTGTTTTGAAAGATGGAGACACTAGCCTTCAAACAGTCAATATGTCTGAGGGAGATTTGACCGCTAATCTTACAAACTTGAAGTATTACAAGGACTACAAGATTGCGACCAAGATGGTTTACGATCGTGGAAATGGGAACGAAGAAGTAGTTCTTGCGGAAGAACCACTGAGACTTGATTTAAAGAAAATCGAGATTAAAGATATTCTAAGAACGGATTTGATCAAATATGAAAATCAAATCGAAATGGATGAAACTCGACTGACTTCAGTGCCAACCGACTTGTCAAACTATTATCTGAAAGTTACCTCTAATGACCATAAGACCAATCTACTAGCGGTTCAAAAAATCGAAGAGTCAACAATTGATGGAAAACAAGTCTACAAGGTAACAGCAGTAGCGGAGAACTTGGTTCAACGTAATGTCGATAATCGCTTTAATGAAACTTATACCTACTATATTGAAAAACCAAAAGCTAGTCAGGATGGTGTTTTCTACGACTTTGGAGAATTGATCCAAGCCATTCAGGCAAATCCTGCTGGTGAATTTAAACTGGGTCAAAGTATGAGTGCTCGTAACGTTGTTCCTCAAGGTAAATCTTACATTACTTCGGAGTTTACTGGTAAACTATTGAGTGATGGTGACAAACGTTTTGCTATCCATAATTTGGAACATCCCCTCTTCAATGTCATTAATGGTGGGACTATTAAGAACATTAACTTTGAAAATGTAGATATTAATCGTTCTGGTCAAAATCAAATTGCGACGGTTGGATTTAACCTTAAAAATAAAGGTCTGATTGAAGATGTTAAGGTGACTGGTTCGGTTACTGGTAACAATGATGTTGCAGGTATTGTCAATAAGATTGATGAAGATGGTAAGGTTGAAAATGTCGCCTTTATTGGTAAAATCAACTCTGTAGGAAATAACTCGACAGTTGGTGGTATTGCTGGTTCAAACTATATGGGCTTTGTCAATAGAGCCTATGTAGATGCGACTATTACGGCGCAAAATGCAAATGCAAGTATGCTAGTGCCATTTGTCACTTACATGCTAAATAGTTGGAAATCAGGTACAAAAGCAAGATTAACAAATTCTGTTGCCAAGGGTATCCTTGATGTTAAAAATACTAGAAACGTTGGTGGTATTGCCTCTAAAACATGGCCATATGGAGCTGTACAAGATAACGTAACATATGCTAAAGTAATCAAAGGTCATGAAATATTTGGTTCTAACGATGTTAACGATGAAGATGGTGGCCCACATATTAAAGACCTTTTTGGCGTAGTTGGCTATAGCTCAGCTGAGGATGGTACTGGTAAAGATACCAAGAGTCCTAAAAAACTCAAACATTTGACTAAGGAAGAAGCTGATAAGCGTGTTGCTGGTTACAATATTACAGCCGATAAATTCATAAGTGAACCTTATGGATTGAACAAGTTGAACAATGTAAGCACCCGTGAAGCAGCTTATGAGTCTATTCAAGACTACAATCCAGACTATAAACTTGCTTATAAGAATATTGAAAAAATACAACCATTCTATAACAAAGATTTTATCGTTAATCAAGCTAATAAACTAGATAAGAACCACAAGTTAAATACTAAAGAAGTTATTTCTGTTACTCCAATGAATGATAATAACTTTGTAACAGATTTAAGTGTTGCAAACAGAATTATTGTTCACTATGCTGATGGAACAAAAGATTACTTCAACCTATCTTCTAGTGATGAGGGTCTAAGTAATGTTAGAGAATACACCGTAACAGACTTAGGTATTAAATATACACCTAATATCGTTCAAAAAGATCATAGTGCTTTAATTAACGGTATCGTAAATATCTTAAACCCTATCGAGCTTCAATCTGATCCAATTTACCAAAAACTTGGCAGAACAGGACCTAATAAAGTAAATGCGATTAAAAATCTATTCTTAGAAGAAAGTTTCGACTATGTAAAAGCTAATCTTAATACATTAGTAACTAAACTAGTTGAAAATGAAGATCACCAACTTAATAATTCTCCCGCAGCTCAACAAATGATTCTTGATAAAGTTGAGAAAAATAAAGCTGCCCTATTATTAGGTTTAACATACTTAAACCGTTACTACGGCGTTAAATTTGGTGATGTTAATATTAAAGAATTAATGTTATTCAAACCTGATTTCTATGGTAAAAACGTTGATGTTCTTGATAGATTAATTGAAATTGGATCTAAAGAGAATAATATCAGTGGTTCAAGAACATACGATGCTTTCGGTGAGGTTCTAGCGAAATACACTAAATCTGGAGATTTAAATGGTTTCTTAGACTACAACAGAGGATTATTCACTAATATCGATAATATGAATGATTGGTTCATTGATGCGACTAAGGATAAGGTCTATGTAGTAGAAAAAGCTTCTCAAAATCCAGGCGTTGGCGAACATAAGTATCGTGCTTATGACAATTTGACTCGTGGTCTTCATAGAAAAATGATTCTACCTTTGTTGAATCTAGATAAGACAGAAATGTTCCTCATTTCTACTTACGATACGATGTCTTATGGTACAGCTAATAAGTACAATACTACTTTGGAAAAACTTAAACCGGAGATTGATTTAGCCGCACAACGTCAGATTAATTATCTTGATTTCTGGCATCGATTGGCCTTGGATAATGTGAAGAATAGATTGTTCAAAGATATCGTCTATCCAGTTTGGGAAGGATTCTATGTTTGGGGTCACGGTTGGCCAGGCTGGCCTGAACGCTATGGCCAATTCAAAAATAGTACGGAAGTATATGCCCCAATCCGTGAAATCTATGGACCTGTAGGAGAATACTACGGTGATAATGGAGCTGTTGCTGGAGCTTATGCAAGTATTTACGATAATCCAAATGATAATCGTGCTAAAGTAACTTTCGTTATGTCTAATATGATTAGCGAATACGGAGCTTCTGCGTTCACACACGAGACTACACACTTAAATGACCGTCTTGTTTACTTCGGTAATTTTGGTCGCCGTGAAGGTACAGATGTTGAAGCCTTTGCCCAAGGTATGCTTCAATCACCTGCTACACAAGGCCACCAAGGTGAATATGGAGCTCTAGGATTAAACATGGCATTTGAAAGACCTAACGATGGTAACCAATGGTATAATACGAATCCAAATGATCTTAAATCACGTGAAGCTATCGATAACTACATGAAAGGTTATAACGATACTTTGATGATGTTAGACAATCTTGAGGCTGATGCAGTTCTTGGACAAAATAGTCAAGAATTGAATAATGCTTGGTTCAAGAAAGTTGATAAGCAAATGAGAGGAAACTCTAAGAACCAATACGACAATGTTCGTGCTCTAAATGATACTGAAAAAGCTATTCAACTTCATTCCGTGAACGACCTAGTAGATAACAACTTTATGACTAACCGTGGACCAGGAAATGGTATCTATAAACCAGATGACTTTAGTTCTGCATATGTCAACGTTCCTATGATGACAGGTATCTATGGTGGTAACACAAGTGAAGGTGCTCCTGGAGGAATGTCATTTAAACATAATACATTCAGATTATGGGGTTACTACGGATATGAAAAAGGCTTCCTAGGCTATGCTACTAATAAGTATAAACAAGAGGCTAAGGCTGCAGGTAAGAACACCCTAGGTGATGACTTTATTATCAACAAGATTTCTGAAGGAAAATTCAACAATCTTGAAGATTGGAAGAAAGCTTACTATAAAGAAGTGAAAGACAAGGCTACAAATGGTTTGACAACCTTTGAAGTAAATGGAACTAGCATTTCATCTTACAGTGATCTTCTTCGCTTATTCAAGGAAGCTGCTGCTAAGGATGCTGCAACCTTAAAAACAGAGAAGAATGGTAATAAGTCTGTGTCTACAAATAATGTAACCAAACTCAAAGAAGCTGTTTACAAGAAACTTCTTCAACAAACAGATAGCTTTAAAACTTCTATCTTTAAATAATCCAAAACTCTCATCTGCTTAGCAGGTGGGAGTTTTTGTAATCAAGAAGCTTAATGATTTTCCAAACAGATTCTAAGTATTTTTAGCAAGGTAGGTATATAATAGAACTACAAAGTAAATATCTATATTCATATGGTAATGAGGAAGGTGATGAAGATGAAAAAATGGCAAGCAACTGTATTGGTCTGCGCTAGTCTGGTCTGTTTATCAGCTTGTAAAAATCAGATGGAGAGCCAAGCTGATAAGCAAAATGGAGACAAAAATGCACAAGTTAGTTCTCAAATGGCAAAACAAGGGGAAGCAGTTCCAGACTTTTCACTGACGGGAGTTGATGATAAAACCTATCGCCTATCAGATTATAAGGGCAAAAAGGTCTATCTCAAATTTTGGGCATCTTGGTGCTCTATTTGTCTAGCTAGTTTACCTGATACCGATGAGCTGGCAAAAGAAGCAAGTGATGACTATGTCATCTTGACAGTGGTTTCTCCTGGTCAAAAAGGAGAGCAAGCAGAAGAAGCCTTTAAAAAATGGTATCAAGGATTGGACTATAAAAATCTCCCTGTCCTTCTAGACCCTTCGGGAAAACTCTTAGCAAGTTACGGAGTTCGTTCTTATCCGACTCAGGCCTTTATCGATAAAGAAGGCAAACTAGTTAAGACCCAGCCAGGCTTTATGGATAAGGAAACTACTTTACAGACACTAAAAAACATAGATTAGAGGCTACTCATGAATGATAAATTAAAAATAATTGTATTCATAGGAATCATCATTTGCATTATTATTGGAATGTTATTCCTTTTGGAAAAAAGAAACGCTGTCTACACCGATACCTCTCAAATTGAGAAGGCAGCTGTTAGCCAGGGTCAAGGTGCTAAGAAAAAAACGGAGCCAGATAAAAATGCCGACTTACATGATATCTATCTAGCTGGAGGTTGTTTCTGGGGAGTCGAAGAGTATTTTTCACGAGTGGCAGGTGTGACAGATGCTGTTTCTGGCTATGCGAATGGCAGAGGAGAAACAACCCAGTATGAATTGATCGGCCAAACCGGGCATGCTGAGACTGTTCATGTGACCTATGATGCCAATCAAATTTCTCTAAAAGAAATCTTGCTCCATTATTTCCGCATTATCAATCCAACTAGTAAAAATAAGCAGGGAAATGATGTGGGGACTCAGTACAGAACGGGAGTTTACTATAAGGATGAGCAGGACCTAGAAGTCATCAATCAAGTCTTTGAACAAGTTGCTCAGAAGTACGACCAGCCTCTAGCAGTTGAAAAAGAAGCCTTAAGAAATTTTATCGTGGCTGAAGATTACCACCAAGACTATCTCCAGAAAAATCCTAATGGATATTGCCATATCAATGTCAATCAAGCAGCCTATCCTGTTATTGATGCGAGTAAATATCCAAAACCGAGTGACGATGAATTGAAAAAACTCCTCTCTCCTGAGGAGTATGCAGTGACTCAAAATAGTCAAACAGAACGTGCCTTTTCAAATCGTTACTGGGATAAATTTGAAGCAGGCCTTTATGTAGATGTAGCAACTGGAGAACCACTCTTTTCTTCGAAAGATAAATTTGAATCGGGTTGTGGTTGGCCTAGCTTTACCCAGCCTATCAGCCCAGATGTTGCAACTTACAAGGAAGATAAGTCTTATAATATGGTCAGAACAGAAGTCAGAAGCCGAACCGGGAATTCTCACCTAGGCCATGTCTTTACAGACGGACCTCAGGACAAGGGAGGGCTACGCTATTGTATCAATAGTCTATCCATCCGTTTTATTCCTAAGGAACAAATGGAAGAAAAGGGTTATGGTTATTTGTTAGATTATGTTGAGTGAACGTGATATTCTTAAAAAGAGTTTACTAAAAATGTTTTAATTCATAAAAAGTGTAGAATTTGGATTTTAGAAGCGGTTGGGCAATTTAATAGAACATGTTGGTAGTATTCTTGCAAATATTTCGATATTGAAAATAAGTAAGGCGAAAGTTATCCGTTTTTCAATGCTTGAAGCTATCTACTAATAACTAGGTCGCTAGCCAGATGATTTATTGGAATATCTACCAAATTAAAAATGTTCGATTTATCTCGAAAATATTTTGTAAAAAAATCAACAAAATATTATAATAAGATTATGAAAACGGAATAAAGGAGATGTCTTTAAGGACAAGAACAAAGCTGACATGGAAGATAGAAAAAAGCTACAAAAATTTGCCATTCGTAAACTGAGCATGGGAGTGGGCTCGGTATTGATTGGACTTGCCTTCATTGGAGGAACACTTGAACCGAAACTGGTTCAGGCTGATGAAACCAAGCAAGTTTCCTTTCATTACTTAGCAGAATCGGAGTTGACAGCTGCTGAACGTGAACTCATTCATCATGAATTGCCACAAGATTTGAGCCAAGATAACTATTATTTAGTTTATCGCAAGCAGGGACAAGCCGTCTTACCTCAAACTGGATCTATCAGCTTCCCCTTGGCTGGTGTTGGTCTTTTGACTGCTAGTTTGGTGGTTTTCCTATTTTCAAAGAAAAAACCTTCTAAGATAGTTGGAGTGTTATTGATTGCTTCTGTAGGTAAGAGTTTATTACTACCTTATCAAGTATTTGCTTTTGAACACAAGGACTTGCTAGCTTATGATCAGACTAAAACCCTTGTGTCTGCAGATGGTTTCTCTCAAGGGATTATTGACATTAAAGGCTATGACTATATTGGCTATTTATTAGAGTCGGATTTAAGAGGAACAGGGCAAGATCTAACATCTAGTGAAAATTCAGAAATTCCTGCAAAACCAGTAAATCAAGCAGCTATTCATGAAATTCCTGAATTCATAGGTGGTGTATCAGGCGAATCCTTAGTCGAGCCAACTAAACCAGCATTTGAAGGTGGTGTTAATGGTCCAGGAGCAGTAGCTGAAGCCTTGCCTGAGTATAAAGCAGAATTGACTAGTCAAAGTGGCGTGCCAGAAGTCCATGACAAATCAGACTTTACAGGTGGCGTATCAGGCGACTCCTTGGTTGAACCGTCTAAACCATCATTTGAAGGTGGAGTCAATGGTCCAGGAGCAGTAGCTGAAGCCTTGCCTGAGTATAAACAAGGATTTAGCAGTCAAAGTGGCGTGCCAGAAGTCCACGACAAACCAGACTTCACAGGTGGTGTATCAGGCGAATCTTTAGTCGAGCCGTCTAAACCAGCATTTGAGGGTGGCGTCAATGGCCCAGGAGCAGTAGCTGAAGCCTTGCCAGAGTATACTCCAGAATTGAGTAGTCAAAGTGGCATCCCAGAAGTCCACGACAAAGCAGACTTTACAGGCGGAGTATCCGGCGAATCCTTAGTTGAGCCAACAAAACCAACATTTGAAGGTGGAGTCAATGGCTCAGGTACAGTAGCCGAAGCCTTACCAGAGTATGAAGGAGGCGCAGTCCCAGTTGATACTCTGAAACAGGAGCACCCAGAGTTCACAGGCGGAGTATCCGGCGACTCCTTGGTTGAGCCAACAAAACCAACATTTGAGGGTGGTGTTAATGGCCAAGGAGCAGTAGCTGAAACCTTACCAGAGTATGAAGGTGGTGCAGTTCCAGTTGAAACTTTGAAACAGGAAATTCCAGAGTTTACAGGTAGTGTATCCGGCGACTCCTTGGTTGAGCCAACAAAACCAACATTTGAAGGTGGAGTCAATGGCCCAGGTACAGTATCCGAAGCCTTACCAGAGTATGAAGGTGGTGCAGTTCCAGTTGATACTCTGAAACAGGAACACCCAGAGTTTACAGGTGGTGTATCCGGCGATTCCTTAGTTGAGCCAACAAAACCAACATTTGAAGGTGGAGTCAATGGCCAAGGGGCAGTAGTCAAAGCCTTGCCAGCTTATGAAGGCGGCGCAGTTCCCGTTGATACTCTGAAACAGGAAATCCCTAGCTATAGTGGTGGTGTGAATGCTGCTGAAGCGCTGATTCAGGATACAAACCCGACTTTACATATTGAAGTCCGAAAAGAGTTGATTCCTAAACAAACCAGGGAAAAGATTGATCCAGACATGCTTGTCGGTGAAACAAGAATCGAGCAAGTCGGTCAAGATGGTGAGAAAGAGATTGTTACCAGCTATGAGGAAAAAGATGGGAAACGTATTTCAGAGCCGAAAGAAACAACACGGATTTTAAGAGAAGCGAAAGATCAGGTTATCATCCGCGGCAGTAAGGAAAAGGAAGAAATTAAACCTGAACCTGTCCTAACTCTTTCAAATATTACTGGAAATTCGATGGGTCGTTCAGCTCGCTTAAGTTATAATCTGAACAAGGCAGATGGCGTTACCGTCTCAAAAATTAGTGCCACTATCAAAGCCAAGGGGGTAGAGGATCAGACCATTGACTTAACGAGTGATCAGCTGGAAGCAACAGTTGACAATCTAAAACTTTATACGGATTACACCATATCTACAAGGCTGGTCTTTAATCGTGGTAAGGGTGAGGAGAGCGCTCTACTTGAGGACAAGAAGCTTCGTTTAGAACTTAAAAAGCTGGAAATAAAAGATATCAAGGAAACAAGTCTTATCAAGGTTAACAATGGCAGAGAGACTGAGATTCAACAATTTGCGGAAGCACCAAGGAATTTGGAAAACTACTATCTCAAGGTCAGCTCTAAAGATCATAAGACCAGCCGTTTAGCCATCAAGTCCATCCAAACTGAGAGAATAAACGGAAAAGAGTATTACAAGGTGACTGCTGAGGCAACTGACTTGATTCAACGTAATGCTCAGAAAACCTTTGAAGAAGGCTTTAGCTATTACCTGGCTAAGTCAAGTGCTGATACTCCTACGATTGCTGGTGTAAAAGATACGCTTATCAGGATATCCAAGATTATGATAGTCGCCATGATCAAGCCTATCGCAACCTTGAAAAATTACAGCCTTTCTACAATAAAGAATGGATCGTTAATCAAGGAAACAAACTGGATCTTGATCACAATCTAGCCAAGAAAGAGGTAGTCTCTGTTATTGCCATGAAGGGACAAGACTTTGTGACGGACCTGTCAGTGGCAGATCATATCATGGTTCATTATGCAGACAAGACCAAGGATGTATTTGCAATCACCTCACAAAATTCTGGCTTGACTGCCATCAAGGAATACAAGATTGCTGACTTGGATGTGCTGTATACTCCAGATATGCTGGTTAAGGACCGTTCAGCCCTAGCCAAGGACCTGACCTCAATCTTGAAAACAGTGGACTTACAGTCTGAAGGAGTTTATCAAGTTCTAGATGATCAAACCACCAGCCTTGATAAGAAGGTTGAGGCCGTGAAAAATTGGTATCTAGAAGAAAGCTTTGCAGAGGTCAAAGCGCAGCTGGGAACTCTGGTTGATAAGTTACTTACAAATCTAGACTACCAGTGGAATGATTCACCTGCTAGTACCGCTGCTCTGAAGCAAAAAGTTCAGGATCATCAGTCTGCTATCATGCTGGGACTTGCTTATCTTAATCGCTATTACGGTATCCGATTTGCCGATTACAATCTGAAAGAACTCATGCTCTTTAAACCAGATTTTTATGGCCAAAATGTGGATGTTTTGGATCGGTTGATTGAACTTGGTTCAAGAGAAAGCAACCTAAAAGGCGACCAGACTCATGAAACTTTTGCCAGAGTCTTAGCCAAGGATACAAAATCTGAAGATTTACATGCCTTCTTAGACTACAACAGACAGTTATTGACGACTGACAAGGATATGAATGACTGGTTTGTGAATGCCACTAAGGGCCATGTGTACATAGCAGAGCGAGCTTCGAAGAATCAAGAAATTGCAAATCGGAAGCATCGGGCTTATGACAATCTGAATAACTGGTTGCATCGCAATATGATTCTGCCTTTGTTGAATGTGAAGAAGGCACAGATGTTCCTGATTTCCAACTACAATACCATTACCTTCGGGTCAGCTGATAAATCTGGCAAAACCATAGACCAGATGAAAGCTGACATTGATCTAGTAGCGGACCGTCAGTTGACTTACTTGGACTTTTGGTATCGTCTTGCCGCTGATGATGTCAAAGACCGTATGGTTAAGAGTGACTTTAATGTAGCTACACCAGTTTGGGAAGGCTATCGCGTTGATGGACGTGGCTGGATAGAGCGTTATGGACATACTAGTGGTATGGCAGACTATGCGCCAATTCGTGAAGTATTTGGGCCAGCAGGTCGCTATTATAAGGACAATAAACTAGGAGCCTATGCCTCTATCTATCCTAAGATCAATGCCAGAGATGCTGTTCACTTTGTGGAAATTGATATGATGAGTGAGTATGGCTTGTCTGTCTACACCCATGAGACAACGCACGTCAACGATCGTATTGTCTATCTGGGTGGCTACAAACATCGTGAAGGAACCTATGTAGAAGCCTATGCTCAGGGCATGCTCCAGTCACCGGCTGAGGAAGGCCATCAGGGTGAATATGGCGCTCTCGGGCTCAACATGGCATACATGCGACCAAATGATGGGGATCAATGGTACAATCCTGATCCGACCAAGTTGCAAACACGCCAGCAGATTGACCACTACATGAAAGGTTATAACGAAGCCTTGATGCTTCTAGATTATCTGGAAGGAGAACGCGTTCTCGCTAAGAATGATCTGGCTTTGAAGAAGGCTTGGTTCAGCAAGATGACCAAGCAAATGCGCTATCAGGACCAAGATAATAAACTCCTTGCTCCAAACCAGTGGGACTATGTTCGTCCATTGACGGATGAGGAAGCCAAGACTCAGCTAAATTCTGTAGATGACCTAATCAAACATAACATCATCACCAATAGGCATTATCAGGGAACTTACAGACCAGAAGAACTCAAGACAGCTTATGTCAATGTCAAGATGGTAGATGCTATCTACGGTGGAAATACAAGTCAGGGAGCTCCTGGAGCCATCTCCTTCAAACATAATGCCTTCCGTATGTGGGGTTATTATGGTTACGAAAATGGTTTCCTAGGCTATGCTTCTAATAAATACAAGGATGAGGCCTTAAGCGAGGGACGTGACACCCTTGGGGATGATTTCATTATCCAGAAGGTTTCGAAAGGCAAGTTCCAGAACTTAGAAGAATGGAAGAAGGCCTGGTTTGACGCTATTATTACCAAGGCAAAACGAGGAATCCATAGTTTTGAAATTGATGGTCAGCAAATTGATTCTTATGAGAAATTGCAAGACTTGTTTGACCAAGCAGTAGAAACGGATTACCGAAACTTCAAGTATGGAGGCTCAGTTGCCAATTATACAGTAGCTCTGAAGAAAAAAGTCTTCCAAAAACTATTGCAGGTGACAGATGCCTTTTCATCCGAACTCTTTCCTAAAGGATAGATAAAAAGTCGGTGTGATAAAAGAGGATGCTATGTTCATATTTTCTTAGAAAGTCACATCTACTTTATCATTCTCAAAGAATAAAATTGCCAGATTTCCTGTTGGGGTCTGGCTTTTATGGTATACTTAGGATATGCATAGAAAAACAGTGATTGATTTTAGGGCTTTGGGAGAGCGATATACCTTTACCCAGCCTATCAAAGAGTTAAAAACCAGAGATTTAGCAGAAGTAACAGACTTGTTAGCTCAAGTGGAAAGCTACCAAAAGCAAGGCTATTATGTAGTTGGTTATGTTAGTTATGAAGCAGCACCTGCTTTTGAGGAGAAGTTGGCGGTTCACGAGGGTCCCTTGTTAGGAGAGTATCTCCTCTATTTCACTATTCATGACAGCGTTGAAAAATCTAGCATTCCTCTGACTTATGAGGAGGTGGCTTTGCCATCAAACTGGCAGGAAGTAACATCTGCAGAGGACTATGAAAAGGCGATTGCTCAGATTCACCATCATTTACGACAGGGCGATACTTATCAGGTAAATTATACTGTTCAACTCAAGCAGGAGTTGTCTGCCGATCCTTTTGCTATCTACAATCGTATGGTGGTAGAGCAGGAAGCAGGTTACAATGCCTATGTTGAACATGATGACATGGCAGTGATTTCCATGAGTCCAGAACTATTTTTTGAGCAAAATGGGCGTGAATTGACAACTCGTCCTATGAAGGGAACGACTAAACGTGGTCTGACTGATGCTGAAGATTTGAAAGAAGCAGCTTGGTTGGAGCAGGATCCCAAAAATCGTTCAGAAAATATGATGATAGTGGACCTCTTGCGCAATGACATGAATCGTCTGTCTGAGGTGGGAAGTGAGCATGTGGAACGTTTATGTCAGGTGGAACAGTATTCAACGGTTTGGCAGATGACTTCGACCATCAAGAGTCAGTTACGACCAGATATTGACCTAGTAGAAATCTTCCGTTCACTCTTTCCATGTGGTTCCATCACAGGAGCTCCCAAGATAGCGACTATGGAAATTATCAAGAATTTGGAACCACAAGCTAGAGGAGTTTACTGTGGAACTGTTGGACTCTTGCTTCCTAATGGACGACGGATTTTCAACGTAGCTATTCGAACCATTCAACTGCATCGAGAGCAAGCCATCTATGGAGTCGGTGGAGGCATCACTTGGGATAGCACTTGGGAGTCAGAATACCGTGAAGTCCAGCAAAAGGCTGCTGTTCTTTACCGAAAACAGCCTCGTTTTCAATTAATAACGACAGGGAAAATCAGCCAGAAGAAATTACTCTTTGAAAAAGAGCATCTAGAAAGACTACAAAAGGCTAGTCGTTACTTTGCCTTTCCATTTGATGAAGATAGTTTGAGACAAGAGATAGAGAAAGAGTGTCAAGCTTGTGACCTCCACCAAGACTATCGTTTGCGAATCAGTCTCAATAAGTCTGGAGAAATAGACATTGATCGACAAGTATTGACACCACTTAGTTCTGGCTTCTGTCAGGCTATACTTTGTCGGCAAGAATCTGATTTGCAGCAGGCCTTTACCTACTTTAAGACGACACACCGACCACATTTGACAACGGGAGAGCAGGAAATCATTTATCACACTGCTGATGGAAAATTGCTTGAAACCTCTATTGGCAATCTGGTCTTAAAAATTAATGGCAAGCTCTATACACCACCTAGCACTCTTGGTCTTTTACCAGGGATTTATCGTCAACACTTGCTTGAAAGCGGACAAGTAGAAGAGAAGATATTGACCATAGAAGATTTGAAGCGAGCAGATGTCATCTATGGCTGTAATGCAGTCAGGGGCTTGTATGAATTGTCAGTAAAGGAGAACTAATTGAAACTTATATTTTTACATGGCCTAGGTCAGTCAGCAGATAGTTGGAAAGAAGTTCAGGATTTACTGGCAGATTATCCTTCTGAAGCCATAGAGTTATTTCCTACTGGAGTTGGGACTTATCAAGAAGCCAAAGAGCGTATTTATCAGCACTTATCAGAGGAGACAGAACATTTTGTCTTAATCGGTTTGTCTTTAGGGGCTGCACTTGCATTGGAGCTTTCAAGTTATGAGATACCATATCTTCAGGCCTTGGTTTTGTCAGGATGTCCACTGAAATTAGCAGGTAACATTCCTTTTTACATTCAGTTGCTGATATTCAAATTGCTTCCTAAGAGGATATATGAGAAGCAGGGGGCAGATAAGGCTCTTATGGTTGGAGTTTCTGAGGAATTAAAAACACTTGATTTAAGAGAGATTGCACGGAATTGTCCCTATCCAAGCTTGTTAATTTGTGGTAGTCAGGATAAGCCTAATCTCAGTTCAATGAAAAGTATTCATGAACTGATGCCAGATTCTCAGTTTGAGATCATCTTTGACGGCCCTCATGTCTTGAATAAGGCAAAACCAAAAGAGTTTGCAGAATTAACCAGAAGTTTTCTTGAATTGCTGAAACAAGTTTGATAAAATAATATTGAGATTGATATTATAATTTTAGGAGAAAATCATGAACAAACGTCATTTAATAAAACTAGGCCTAGCTTCTTTACCTGTCCTAGCTTTGTTTTTACAACCTGTTGTGGCAGATGAAAGTATCCATTTTTCAAGCTGTAAGGAAGCTTGGGAGAATGGATATGCAGATATTCATAAGGGAGAACCAGGTTATTCTGCCACTCTGGATAAGGATCATGATGGAATCGCTTGTGAATCGAAGAATGCGCCTCAGGGAGTTTTAAAAGAGAAAAAGACGAGTGCATCTCAAGCTAACAACAATGTAGCACCTACCCTAAGTGTAGCAGCTGAAAGTGGCTGGGTTCGTCAGAATGGATCTTGGTACTATTTTTCTGAAAATGGGAAACCAGTAACAAATACTTGGCAGGGGGCCTACTACCTCAAGTCAGATGGAAGAATGGCTGAGAATGAGTGGGTATATGATAACTATTACCAAGCTTGGTATTACCTCAAATCAGATGGATCTTATGCCCGCAATACTTGGCAAGGAAGTTACTACCTCAAATCAGATGGTAAAATGGCTCAGGGTGAATGGATTTATGATTCTTACTACAAAGCCTGGTATTATCTGAAATCAGATGGATCTTATGCGCATAATACTTGGCAAGGTGCATACTACCTCAAGTCAAATGGTAAAATGGCTCAGAGTGAATGGGTCTATGACTCTTCTTACCAAGCCTGGTATTACTTGAAATCAGATGGATCTTATGCTCGCAATGCATGGCAAGGAAATTACTATTTGAAATCGGATGGTAAAATGGCTAAGAATGAGCGAGTGGATGGCGGACGCTATTATGTAGATGCTTCTGGTTTGTGGAAACCATAGAATAGAAAAAAATTCTGGAAAGTTAATGCAAACCTTTGCACTGATGGTCAGATTTTGTTATACTAGTACTGTAAGCATTTTCAATTAAGGATAAGGAGAAGACGATGAGTCAAAAGATTATTGGGATTGACCTTGGTGGAACTTCTATCAAGTTCGCTATTTTAACGCAAGAAGGAGAAATCCAAGAAAAATGGTCTATCAAGACTAACATTTTGGATGAAGGAAGCCATATCGTAGACGATATGATTGAAACTATTCAACATCGTCTGGGCTTGCTTGGATTGTCTGCTGAAGATTTCCGTGGAATTGGTATGGGATCACCTGGTGTGGTTGACCGCGAAAAAGGGACTGTTATCGGTGCCTACAACTTGAACTGGAAAACTCTTCAACCAATCAAAGAAAAAATGGAAAAAGCCTTGGGTATTCCATTCTTCATCGACAATGACGCTAACGTGGCAGCTCTTGGTGAGCGTTGGATGGGTGCTGGTGAAAACCAACCAGACGTTGTCTTTATGACACTTGGTACAGGTGTTGGTGGCGGTATCGTGGCAGAAGGAAAATTACTCCACGGTGTTGCTGGTGCTGCAGGTGAACTTGGACACATCACAGTTGACTTTGATCAACCAATCGCATGTACTTGTGGTAAAAAAGGCTGTCTTGAGACAGTAGCTTCAGCAACAGGGATTGTCAACTTGACTCGTCGTTATGCAGATGAATACGAAGGCGATGCAGAGTTGAAACGCTTGATTGATGACGGAGAAGAAGTAACAGCTAAAACTGTCTTTGATTTGGCAAAAGAAGGAGACGACCTTGCCTTGATCGTTTACCGTAACTTCTCACGTTACTTGGGTATTGCATGTGCTAACATTGGTTTAATCCTAAACCCATCAACAATCGTTATCGGTGGTGGTGTATCAGCTGCGGGAGAATTCCTTCTCCAAGGCGTGCAAAAGGTTTATGATGAAAATACCTTCCCACAAGTTCGCACAACAACTAAGTTGGCTCTTGCCACTCTAGGAAATGACGCTGGAGTTATCGGAGCAGCATCACTTGTATTGCAATAAATAAACATAAAAAGGAGAAAATTGCTTTCCGTAAGCGAGTGATTTTCCTCCTTTCTTTTTTTATGCTATACTAGTTAAGATAATGAATGAGGTGATAGCAAATGACAAAAGCAGATACGATTTTTAAAGAAAATATCGAGCGAATCTTGAATGAGGGTGTGTTTTCCGAGCAAGCTCGTCCCAAGTATAAGGATGGAACAGTGGCTAACTCCAAGTACATCACAGGTGCTTTTGCAGAGTACGATTTGTGTAAGGGGGAATTTCCCATCACAACCTTGCGACCAATCGCAATCAAATCAGCTATCAAAGAAGTACTTTGGATCTACCAAGACCAGACCAATAGTTTGGAAGTTCTCAATGATAAGTACAATGTTCACTACTGGAATGACTGGGAAGTTGGAGATACAGGGACAATCGGCGAACGTTATGGGGCTGTTGTTAAGAAGCATGATATCATTAACAAGATTCTCAAACAGTTAGAAGCCAATCCTTGGAACCGTCGCAATATCATTTCACTTTGGGATTATCAGGCTTTTGAGGAGACAGATGGACTTCTTCCATGCGCATTTCAGACTATGTTTGATGTCCGTCGTGTGGATGGTGAGATTTATCTGGATGCAACCTTGACCCAGCGTTCTAATGATATGCTAGTAGCTCACCACATCAATGCCATGCAGTATGTGGCTCTTCAAATGATGATTGCCAAACATTTTGGATGGAAGGTTGGGAAATTCTTCTACTTTATCAATAACCTTCACATCTATGACAATCAATTTGAACAAGCTCAGGAATTGCTTCGTCGTGAACCTTCAAATTGCCAACCACGTTTGGTCTTGAATGTACCAGACAAGACCAACTTCTTTGATATTAAAGCAGAGGATTTTGAGCTGGTTGATTATGATCCTGTGAAACCACAGTTGAAGTTTGACTTGGCAATTTAATACTCTCTGAAAATCTCTTCAAATCAGGCTAGATTCCTAGTTTCCTATTTTGTTTTTATTGAGTATAAAAGAATAGAAAAAAAGAAGTTGAGAAAAAATCTCAACTTCTTTTGTTGCTTAGTGTGATACGCGACGACGTGCTGCTTTCTTACGATTTTCTTCGATGAAAGCTGCTTTTTGTTCTTCTGGTTCGATCACTTTCTTTTTAACTGCGTATACTGCACCTGCAACTGCAGCGACAGTTCCTGCAATACCTGTTACAAGACCTTTAGCGAATCCTTTAGCCATGAGTATTCCTCCTTTAACTTATAAATCAGCCAGCTACCTCAAGAGGTCGCATTTTTCTGACTGACCTTTTTGTGATATAATAATAGTAACGAAAAAATGGGAATTTTTCAAGGAAAAAAGATGAAAACAAAAATAATTGTGATTGTTGGACCGACTGCAGTTGGAAAGACAGCTCTAGCCATTGAAGTTGCTAAGCATTTTAATGGCGAAGTTGTTAGTGGAGATAGCCAACAAGTCTATCGAGGACTAGATATTGGGACAGCCAAGGCTAGTCCGGAGGAGCAGGCAACTGTCCCTCATCATTTGATTGATGTGAGAGAAGTAACCGAGTCTTACTCGGCTTTTGATTTTGTTTCAGAAGCTAAGGCGGCCATTGAGGATATTCAAAGTCGTGGTAAACTTGCTATTATTGCTGGTGGGACAGGACTTTATATCCAAAGCCTGCTAGAAGGATATCATTTAGGTGGAGAGACACCACATGAGGACATTTTAGCCTATCGCGCTAGTCTAGAGCCTTTTTCGGATGAGGAGTTAGCCCATCTGGTGGATCAAGCAGGCCTTGAAATTCCCCAGTTTAATCGTCGTCGTGCTATGCGTGCCTTGGAAATTGCCCATTTTGGACAAGATTTGGAAAATCAAGAAAGTTTATATGAGCCTCTGATTATTTGCTTGGATGATGAGCGCAGTCAACTCTATGAGCGGATTAACCACCGAGTGGATTTGATGTTCGAAGCTGGACTTTTGGACGAAGCAAAGTGGCTCTTTGATCATTTTTCAAATGTGCAAGCTGCTAAAGGCATTGGCTACAAGGAACTCTTTCCCTATTTTCGAGGAGAGCAAAGTTTGGAGGAGGCTAGCGATAGTCTCAAGCAAGCGACACGCCGTTTTGCCAAGCGTCAGCTAACCTGGTTCCGTAATCGCATGCAGGTGACCTTTTATCAGATAGGAGAATCTGGTGTAAAAGAGCGAATTTTAAGCCAGATTGAGGAGTTTTTAAATGATTGAAACGGAGAAAAAAGAGGAGCGAGTCCTGCTGATTGGTGTTGAACTTCAGGGCATGGACAATTTTGACCTCTCCATGGAAGAGCTGGCGAGTCTGGCTAAGACGGCTGGTGCAGTTGTAGTCGATAGCTACAGACAAAAACGAGAAAAATACGACTCCAAGACCTTTGTAGGTTCTGGTAAGTTGGAAGAAATTGCTCAAATGGTGGATGCAGAAGAAATCACGACTGTCATCGTCAACAACCGTCTGACACCTCGACAAAATGTCAATTTAGAGGAAGTTTTGGGTGTTAAGGTAATTGACCGTATGCAGTTGATTTTAGATATCTTTGCCATGAGAGCTCGAAGCCATGAAGGGAAGCTCCAAGTTCATCTAGCCCAACTCAAGTATCTCCTGCCTCGTCTAGTTGGTCAAGGGATTATGCTTAGCCGTCAGGCAGGGGGAATTGGCTCCCGTGGTCCAGGTGAAAGTCAGTTGGAGCTCAATCGTCGTAGTGTTCGTAACCAAATCACAGATATCGAGCGTCAGCTCAAAGTCGTTGAGAAAAATCGGGCGACTGTCAGAGAAAAACGTCTGGAGTCAAGCACCTTTAAGATTGGTTTGATTGGCTACACCAATGCTGGTAAGTCAACCATCATGAACACTTTGACTAGCAAGACCCAGTATGAGGCAGATGAGCTCTTTGCGACTCTGGATGCGACAACTAAAAGCATTCATCTGGGGGGCAATCTTCAGGTTACCTTGACTGACACCGTTGGGTTTATTCAAGATTTGCCGACAGAGTTGGTGTCAAGTTTCAAGTCTACCTTGGAAGAAAGCAAGCATGTAGACCTCTTGGTTCATGTTATCGATGCCAGCAATCCTTACCATGAGGAACATGAAAAAACGGTCCTGTCTATCATGAAAGACTTGGACATGGAGGATATTCCTCGCCTAACCCTTTATAATAAAGCGGATTTGGTGGAGGATTTCACGCCTACCCAAACGCCGTATGCACTGATTTCTGCCAAATCTGAGAATAGTCGAGAACAGTTGCAGGCTTTATTGCTAGATAAGATCAAGGAAATTTTTGAACCCTTTACTTTGCGCGTGCCTTTTTCTAAGTCTTACAAGATTCATGATTTAGAAAGTGTTGCGATTCTTGAAGAACGGGACTACCAAGATGACGGTGAAGTCATCACAGGCTACATTTCTGAGAAAAATAAATGGAGATTAGAAGAATTTTATGACTGATATCAAATCATTAGCTCTCAAGTATGGTGGCTATACGAGTTTAGACAAGGTATATCTAGATCAGCTTTTAGCTGGTAGGTCTGAAGAGGAGCAACTAGCTCTAATCACACCTCCACCTAGCGTGGTTAATGCCTACTTTGCAGAACTCTACCAGAAAAAAAGTCCTCAAGCTGCGACGGATTATTTTGCAGAAGTCAGCCAGGAACTGAACCTCTACAATGCTGAGCCAAGTTTCACGGAAGAAAGCAAACCCTTTATTCGTCTGAATCTGTCAGGCAAATCTTTTGGTTTTTGCTATGAGAAAGAAGGTCTGGGTCGGATTTTCTCAGAAACTGAGGAAACAATCACAGCTGACTTGCTTTTTGAAATTGCGCAAATTTTCCCCCATCAGCTAGTTTTTGAGGAGTCTGGGAAAATTTACATGAAGGCAATCGGAGAAGAGGAAGTTGTTAACGTGGAAAATCTTACAGCTTTGACAGATTTGGAAAGCTTGGCAGATGGTCGCAAGCGTCTCAAAGGCTATAGTCAAGAAGATTTATTACAAGAAGCTAAAGCCTATACTGGTAAGCTTTATTATCGCTCAGAAAACCGCACCGCTATGTTATATATTGATTAATTAGAAAGTATCGAATGGATATTCAATTTTTAGGAACGGGGGCTGGTCAGCCCTCTAAAGCCCGCAACGTTTCAAGTCTCGCCCTGAAACTCTTGGATGAGATTAACGAAGTTTGGCTCTTTGACTGTGGCGAAGGAACGCAAAATCGCATTCTGGAAACCACGATTCGACCACGAAAAATCAGCAAAATCTTTATCACCCACTTACACGGAGACCATATCTTTGGCTTGCCAGGATTTCTTTCAAGTCGCGCTTTTCAAGCCAATGAAGAGCAGACAGATTTGGAAATCTATGGTCCCCAAGGTATTAAGTCATTTGTCTTGACTAGTTTACGTGTCTCTGGTTCTCGTCTACCCTATAAGATTCATTTTCATGAATTTGACCAAGATTCTCTTGGGAAAATCCTTGAAACGGATAAGTTTACTGTATATGCGGAAGAGTTGGATCACACTATTTTCTGTGTCGGCTATCGTATCATGCAAAAGGACCTAGAAGGGACCTTGGATGCTGAGAAACTCAAGGCTGCTGGTGTCCCATTCGGCCCTCTTTTTGGAAAAATTAAAAACGGTCAGGATGTCGTCTTAGAAGACGGCACCGAGATTAAGGCAGCAGATTATATTTCAGCACCGCGACCTGGTAAGATTATTACCATTTTGGGAGATACTCGAAAAACAGATGCTAGTGTGCGTCTTGGAGTCAATGCAGATGTTCTTGTCCATGAGTCCACTTATGGCAAGGGTGATGAGAAGATTGCCCGCAACCACGGTCACTCAACTAATATGCAGGCTGCACAAGTAGCGGCAGAAGCAGGAGCCAAACGACTTTTGCTCAACCATATCAGTGCACGCTTCCTTTCAAAAGACATTAGCCAGCTCAAGAAAGATGCGGCAACAATTTTTGAAAATGTCCATGTGGTTAAAGACCTAGAAGAAGTGGAAATCTAGGATCTCGAGAAAGGATAAATATGTCTACGATTCTCATTACGGGTGCTAGTGGTGGTCTAGCTCAAGAAATGGTCAAACTCTTGCCCAATGATCAATTGATTTTGCTGGGTAGAAATAGAGAAAAATTAGCTCAACTATACGGAAATCATCTACATGCAGAATTGGTCGAGATAGATATTACAGATGATCAAGCACTTCAAGTTCTTATAACGGAACTCTACCAGCGCTATGGCAAGATTGATGTTTTAATTAACAACGCTGGCTACGGGATTTTTGATGAATTTGACAAGATTTCTGATCAAGATATTCATCAGATGTTTGAGGTTAATACCTTTGCTCTCATGAATCTGTCTCGTTTGGTTGGAACTCTTATGAAGGAGACTCGAAAAGGACATATCATCAATATCGTTAGCATGGCAGGATTGATAGCGACTAGCAAGTCCAGTCTCTACTCAGCGACCAAATTTGCGGCCATCGGTTTTTCAAATGCTTT
The DNA here is from genome assembly GCF_000963255.1 of Streptococcus infantis. Taxonomy (GTDB): domain Bacteria; phylum Bacillota; class Bacilli; order Lactobacillales; family Streptococcaceae; genus Streptococcus; species Streptococcus nidrosiense. Next base: position 128,793 of record NZ_JYOV01000012.1, read on the forward strand.
ACGGCTTGAACTCATGCCTTATGGTGTCTATGTGACAACGGTCAATCCAGGTCCGATTCGTACAGGATTTTTTGACCAAGCTGACCCAGACGGCAGTTATCTAAAATCGGTTGACCGTTTCCTACTCGAGCCAGATGCAGTAGCTAGAAAGATTGTCAAAACCATAGGAAAAAACAAGCGGGAACTCAATCTTCCAATCCTGCTCAATCTAGCCCATAAGTTTTACACCTTCTTTCCCAAGTTGGCAGATAAGTTAGCTGGGGAAACCTTTAATTTTAAGTGATGAAGCTGTTCCCTTGAGGAATGGCTTTTTACTTTAATTAGGAGGAGTTGTACATCAAAAATAATCCCTGAAAATACTGGTAGTTTATCTCTATTGGATAGTTTTGGAGTATAATTGAGATAAGAAAGGTCATTAGAAAAATGAAGTCCCAAACCAGCTAACTTACCCTAGATAATGACCTATGTATAGTCGGAGGTCGACAATGGAATTATTGACAATTGACCAAATCATTTCCCTAACCCAAGTAGAAACACAAGGGCTGGACCCTGAGATAAGAGAAGGGATTGTCCTTAATAAAACAGATTTGCCAGTGTCTGAACTGGACCGTTTGAAAAGACAACTTCAAATCCAAGATTTGGATCCGATTTTTAGGAAGTATATTCTGGCCTATAACTGGGGGCAGATAGGTTTTTTAAGTTACCAGTTTGGATATGGGGACGGCACTAGTCTTACTTGGCTGATCAATCGCAATTTGGAATACCATGATTACTCAACTCTACAAGAAAGCAGCTTGATCATTATCGCAAATGGAGATCCCTACACTATTTTGCTGGATTGTCAATCTGGGGCGGTCTATGCTGTTGATGCAGAGATGACCTATGATGAAAAAATACGGCTGTCACCAGATTTTCTAGCATTTATTAGAGCTATGGGAACGGCTCAATCTGCAGTTTGGACGGGTTGTGAAAGTGACTTCATCCACTTGATGACTAGAATAGGCCATGCGTCCAGTTTGATATTCTGGCAGAGTCTGGTCGGATTTTATGATTGAAAATAGAAGGAGCAGGTTATGGAATTTATAGTAGCTGAGGAAGGAATTCCTCAAAATATCGGATGTCAGGGAGCCTTGATTGCCTATTATGGCAGTGAGATAGAATTTCATTATGAGACCGTACCGCCGCACGGGGATGAGATTTTTTCTGCCAAGTTGCCTTTGTTAGAACTTGAACTGCCCTTTTGGATCTATGGGAGAAATCTCATATTTTTAGACGCTTACTACCTTTTAGCTGAAACTGTTAAGAAAGGAACGTGGGATCCCATAACCAGTATACTCATCAACATTCATATGGGGAAATACGCCAGCCTAGACCACTGGTACAATAATATATATATTGAGCAAGACGTTCTTGAGTTGAAAAATGATTATGATGGACAAGTCCTGACTTTGAAAACTGTTGACAATCTTCATTGGCTTGCCCTAGACGCTGTACCAGAAGAAAGGAACTAAAAATGGCAAAGAAAAGAGTAACTTTACCCAAAGATTTTAACGAACTACTAACTGACGGCAATATTGACCAATTAAAGGCCGTGTATGACAAGTGTGAGCTAACTGCCCATAACGGGAGATATAGTTTAAGTACGGCTCTGCATTTTGGTGGGGTTCCTGATGAGCTGGTTATATGGCTTGTCGACCAGGGCTTAGATATTAATATCCCTGATTATTATGGAGCGACTCCTTTGTATCGTCAGGCAACCATGGGGAGAGATACTGTAAAACTCTTGCTTGAATTGGGAGCAGATATTGAAAAAAGCAATACTTATGGAAATACACCTCTACACATGGCAGCTGAGTTTTTTCATCCTAAGACCGTTGCGCTTCTTTTAGAAAAGGGAGCAAATGTCAACCCTAAAAATGATAGGGGACAAACTCCACTAGACTCAGTTCTCACTGTCTGTCGGGGAATCTATATTGCCCAAACAGCTGAAATCGCCACAATGCTGCTGGATGCTGGTGCTAAAAAAACGCCTGCTATGAAAGAAAAGGTCGAAAATATCGGTAAGGATTTTGAATTTCATAGAGAAGGAATCAATCCTGACTATCTAGAAGCAGCAGATAAAGGTTTAGCCAAACTTTACGGTTTGTTTGATGTCAAGCCAGTAGCCAAACGAATAAGCCATGATGGAGTTTCTCCGATTCTCGTAAAAGAAGGAACTTGGGAGGAGCAATATGAGGAACTTTGGTCCTTCTTAATCTCTTCAAGTGGCGCAGCAAAAACTATTCAGGGAGAAGTTATCCGTATCCCAGGTCGAGTTCGAGATGAACTGGATCGCAATGGTGGGGCCAACTGGGACAGGGACTATAGAAAAATGCTTCAGGCTCTCCCTCAATACTTGTCTCTGGGAAATCCCCTTTCAGACCAAGAATTGGAAGAAAGCAAGCAAGTCATTACGCAAATCCATAGCAAAGAAAGCGATGATGAAGCTATTCTAGACCGTTTATGTCAGCTAGCTATTGCTTGGATTAAGCAAAATCCTGAACCCCTTCTCCTAGAAAAAACAAGTTATAAGCGGTAAAAAGCATTGGAAGACAGATAAAATAAAGAAATCATGGTGAAATGATGCAACTAATTGACCAAGTTAAAAAAATAGAAACTTATATTTGTGAGTATTTTGAAGACTGGGATTTGGATGATCCTGTGGAAGAGGAATACCTGGCTGATTATCAGAATATTTCTGGTACTTCCGAGGAAGAGCTTCAAGCCTTTGAGGAAAGATTTGGTATTCGTCTACCTAGTGACTTCAAAGCGCTTTATAACTACAAAAATGGGAGTAAATACTTCTCTATTTTACCTTGTGTGATTGACCAGAGAGAGCTGCCTTTTTCTCTAATGAGTTTGCAGGAAATGGAAAGTTGTAAAAAATACTTTCAAAATAGAGATGCTCTGTTAACAGAATTTCCCGACTATTTTTCTAGTCAAGACCTGGAAAATATGCGTGATAGTAGAATAAAACCCTATCTTTTTAATAAAAAATGGCTTCCTTTTGCCCAGTATTGTGACTCTTGTTATCTTATGCTGGATTTTGATCCAGACCGAGAGGGGCAGGAAGGGCAGATTATTTGCTACATCCATGATCCTGATGAAATTATCTATGTAGCAGAAAGTCTTACGGAGTTGATTGAAGGGATAGTGGATGAGATCAAATGAATGGACAAATGTATCAGATAGCCTGTATCGTGGCAGCAGCTAGGAAGGCTTTAAAAACTAATCAGGCAATCTTGTATCATCCTGACCAATATATCAATAAGATTTGCTTTCAAATTTTGCCGTCAGAAAAGGGGGAAGTTATAGAACTATCTGTATCTGATTGGTTTGAAAATCTTAAGGAAAAAGGTTTGAAGGACTTAAAATTATTTTGCCCTATCTCAGTAAATGACAGAGGTATTTTAGGTTTCTCCAATACGACACAGAGTTCAATTCTCTGTTTTTATAAAGATGGGAAGGCAAGTTATTTCCTACCAAATTGGGACGTTGCTTCCCCAGGAAGGGGCTGGGATGTTACCTACACCGAGTATGAATGGGAAAGGTCTTCTCAAGATATTCCCCACTATGAAAATAATATGGAAGAATTTAAGGACATATTGGCTCGTATAGAAGATCTAGCAAATAAAATTGAATGTGAGAACTTTGCAAAAGTCTTTCACTCTGCTAGAAACCATTTACTTACCCTTGATGCTACTAAGGTGCTGGCGGAGCCTCAAATTCCGCCACAAAATCAAAATATATTTAGAGTTGCAAGTGCAGCGGATGTTTTTGGAGGAATGGGCTCCTGGAATGATGAACCTGGATGGCTGGTACAAGATAAGGGACTGGGTCAAGTGTACGATGAACTTTCGGATCAGTTGCTAAGAAATATTCGATTAGCCATTCTATTTGCCATCAATGAATGGTGATTGTTTATACTCTTCAAAAATCAAATTCAAACCACGTCAGCTTCGCCTTGCCGTACTCGAGTACAGCTTTGGCTAGCTTCCTAGTTTGCTCTTTGATTTTCATTGAGTATTAGGAGGAAGAAAATGGGGAAGTTAAAGTTAAGCCTATTGAACAAATGGGAACTAGACAAGGACTACAATAGTGTTTTCAATTCTGTCATGTTACAGGATGGCAGAGCCTTTGTCTTGACCAGTGAGAAGGAAGCTTTCAATCGCTACTGTCTGCTTGAAGTATCGCCTTTGGGTGTGAAGGAGATAGATGCTTGGGATTGTGACCATGTTTGGGAGGAAGAGCCTCTACTCTTTACAGATGGACAAAATATTGGCATCATCAAGGCTGGTAAGGAAATAGTCTATTATACTGGTGATTTTTCTCATCCAGAAATCATTGCCATAAAGGATCCGCAAAGTATACTTCCTAAAAAGGCACAAGAGAGATATTTTCAAATAGTTTCAGATAGCAACCAGATCCCCGTGTGTTTTGAAAATCGAGTTTATACCAATCAGGCAAGAAATTTTGCTCTTTTAGAATTTGATAGAGAGAAAAAGCAGGCGAAGTGGACCACTTATTCGCATATTGATAAAAAATATTTAAACCACCACGACAGGAGCTCGGACGCTAGTCCTAAAATCGATAGTATGAAATGTTGGCAGCAAGACCTCTATGCCTTTAGCTCTGGAGAAAGTCAAACCTCTGTCAATAAATGGGGCATGGACTATTATGCCCTTGTTAAAATCTCTAGTGATGGTCGTATTATCGAAAAGTTATTAGAATCTGAACATTTAAAGGCTTCAGGCAGAAAAGCTGGTGTAAATGGAATTTTTACGGATTCGCCTTATCTTATCCTGAGCCCCCTATTTAAGAATGATGACTGGAAGGGCAAGCAAAAGCTATTTTCTCTGGCAACAAGAGAATTGTGCGAAATAGCCATGCCTAGAGGAATGAGTAAACATAAGGTTCAAAATATAACAGACAACTATTGTTTAACCTTTCTGTACGACAGAGGATTAAAAGAACTTGCCCTTTGTCAGATTGACTAGGCTGTGAGGCTGATTTTGAGAGCTTTTTTATTGATAGGTGCTGAAATTTCTTGATTAGTCTACAGTATCTATTTTGTGCTGTTTTTTGTGAAATTTGACCAAGTATTGCAAATAAACAGTTAAAATAGTATACTAGAACTAGCAATCATGAAAACGTTTGCACTTTTGTTGATGATGATTATTTAGGAGACAAGACATGGAATTAACAGCCATTTATCATAGACCAGAATCAGAGTATGCTTATCTGTACAAAGAAGGTCAGCTACATATCCGAATTAGAAGCAAGAAGGATGATGTCCAGAAGGTCATTTTACATTATGGTGATCCTTTTATTTTCATTGAGGATAAGTATGAAGCTAAGAATGAAATGACCAAAGTAACCTCAGACGCCTTGTTTGATTATTGGCAGGTTACGGTTTCTGTTGATTTTGCACGGATTCAGTATCTCTTTGAACTTCTTGATAAGGAAGGTCAGGCTATTTTCTACGGTGATAAGGGTTGTGTGGACCATACTCAAGAAAACTTGGATGCTGAAGGTAATGGTTTCAAGCTTCCTTACATTCACGAAATCGACGGTTGCCAAGTTCCTAGTTGGGTTTCAAATACTGTTTGGTATCAGATTTTTCCAGAACGCTTTGCCAATGGGAATCCTAAATTGACTCCTGATGGAGCTCGAGCGTGGAATGCTGAGATTGCGCCTGATAGGGATGATTTTTTTGGTGGAGATTTGCAAGGGATTATCGACCATCTGGACTATCTCAAAGGCCTAGGAATCACTGGGCTCTATCTCTGTCCGATTTTTGAAGCTACAACCAATCACAAATATGATACCACGGATTATTTTGCAATTGACCGTCACTTTGGAGACAAGGAAGTCTTTCGTAATCTAGTAGAGGAAGCCCATAAACGGGGCATCAAAATCATGTTAGATGCAGTGTTTAACCATATCGGAGATCAGTCAGCCCAATGGCAAGATGTTCTGAAGAATGGAGAAAATTCAGCTTATAAGGATTGGTTCCATATTCAAGAGTTTCCAGTTACTGAGGATAAACTTAAGAACCCAAGAGAACTACCTTATCATACTTTTGCCTTTGCCAGCTATATGCCTAAGTTAAATACAGCTAACCCTGAAGTCAAAGACTATCTTTTGAGGGTTGCAACCTACTGGATTGAAAATTTTGATATCGATGCTTGGCGTTTGGACGTTGCAAATGAAATTGACCACCAGTTCTGGAGAGATTTCAGAAAGGCAGTTCTTGCTAAAAAGCCTGATTTGTACATCTTGGGTGAAATCTGGCATACTTCTCAGCCTTGGCTAAAAGGGGATGAGTTCCATGCTGTTATGAACTATCCACTCTCTGAAAGTATCAAGGATTATTTCTTGCGTCAGCGTAAAAAGACGGAGCAGTTCATTTCAGAAATCAATAGCCAGTCAATGTACTATAAGCAACAAATCTCAGAAGTGATGTTTAACCTTCTGGATTCTCACGATACTGAGCGTATCCTCACAACTGCTAAAGGCAATCTCCAACATGTCAAGGCTGCTCTAGCTTTCCTCTACCTTCAAAAAGGGACCCCTTGTATCTATTACGGAACAGAGTTGGCCCTAATTGGTGGACCAGACCCTGACTGCCGTCGTGTCATGCCTTGGGAGCGTGTGTCTGAAGACAATGACATGCTGAATTTCATGAAGAAATTAATCCGAGTCCGTAAGGAAGCGGCAAGTATTATCCAGCATGGCTCCTATAGCTTGCAAGAAGTGAAACCAGATGTTCTTGCTCTGAAATGGAGCTATGAGGGAAAAGAAGTTCAGGCTATCTTTAACCAGTCTCCTGAGAATTTTGTTTTAGATAGAGATTCAGTTGATTTAGCTAGTCATTGCCAGCTTGAAGATGGACATCAAGTCATCTTACCAGATGGATTTGTAGTTTATTTAGATTCGATTTAAACCGGTTTTTAACTCCAACACATGCTTGTTTTAAACCAGAAAGGAAAGACCGATGGAAAAACTTCAAGTTTCTGAAGAATGGTTGCAAAAATACCAAGAAATCAAACATATTTTGACCTCGTCTGTCAATTACGCAGCGTGTTTCGAGATGAAAGAAATAGACGGCAAGGAAGTCTTTGTCTTAGATATGGGGGAAGTGACCTTCCCAAGTGGAGAAATTTTAGTTAGGGATCCCTTGGTCTGGCTCCGTAGGAATGAAAAACCCTATTTAGAGACCGTTCCAAAAGGAACATTTCCTCTCAAAACCTTGGTAGTTAAAATCGAAGAAGATCATTATAGGTATGTTGCAACAAGAGTTCAATTTACAGATAAACTTCCAGTTGTTTACTATGAAGCTTTAACTGGTACTGAAAACCTGGATTCTGTTGAAGAAGATTCTTATTTTGGATTTTCAGTCGATGCAGGCTTGGCAACTATTGTGGATGTTGAGACAAAAAATGCCTACTGTGATTTTGAAGAAAAATGGTATCAAGAAAATCCTGAAAAAAACATCTATGATGATTTCTTTGAGGAAATTTTTGCTCAAAATGCCATAGAACATCCCCTATATCAACGAGAAGGCGGTGATTGGATTAACTTTAAAATACCACATACAGACCTGACTATTCCAATGATTCAATCTGGTTTTGGAGATGGAAATTATCCTGTTTACTTTGGCTATGACAAGGATCATCAACTATGTGATGTGGTTATTGAGTATATCTATGTAGGATAAGGAGTTGGATAATGGCACTCAAGGAAGTTTATGATTATTTTCGTCACTATGATAAGGAAACTTATCAAGTTGTCGCCTGCATGGGCAATGAACCATTGGAAGAAGATGTTCAGGATTATGAAAATCAATACGGCATTCGTCTGCCAGAAGATTTTAGAGAATTTACCATGTCATCTTTGGGAGGTCTCTTTATGGAGGTCAGAGAAGAGCTATGGCCAAGAGCCAAGGCTTACGATGTAGCTCCTTTTTGGACCTTCTGCCGAGGTATCAAGGTCTTGGGAATTGCAAATGGCATCCCAGACTTCCTAGACATTCGAATAAAAACCAAGGAATTACATGATTTAGGATTTGTTGACTATATTCCATTTCTGTCTATCATCGGGGATGGAGATGTGATTTTCTGCTTTGATAAGGACAATCATATAGTAGCTCTAGATTGGTATAATAGTGGCGAAACTGAAGATCTTGAATGTGATTTTTCAGAGCTTTTGCTTAAACAAATTGCCGAGCTTGAAGAACGTAAAAATGAGATGATCAAGCTTTTGGAAAAGGGGAAATCTAGTCAATAATCTAATAGGAAATATCAGTTTGATAGACCGTAAAAGAGGTTGGGACAAAAGATCCCGACCTCACTTTTTATTAGCAATCAAACTTTGACGCGGTAGCTGATTGAACTTTCTGTTCGTCTTTTATACTCTTCGAAAATCTCTTCAAACCACGTCAGCGTCGCCTTGCCGTATATATGTTACTGACTTCGTCAGTTCTATCTACAACCTCAAAGCAGTGCTTTGAGCAACCTGTGGCTAGCTTCCTAGTTTGCTCTTTGATTTTCATTGAGTATTAGACTCCAAAAAGCACCTAATCATTCTCGCGGGGCTGGGACTACGAAATCGAGACTTTGTCTATCTATTTCTGTCCCACCGCCTTTTTTAGTAAAATCATTCACTAAATGTACATTCAGATTTTCAAAACTTTCTACAAATTATAGAAAAAAGAATCAAAAGTATGATTTTTATGCTGCCAGTATTGAAGTTTCTTATATTATTTTATAAAATAGAAACAAAATACTACCGAAAAAGTAGAGCGCTTACATAAAATTGGAAGCGGTTACGAATATAAGGAGGATCTTATGGGAAAAGATCATTGGAATCGAAAAAGAGTGTATAGTATCCGAAAATTTACCGTTGGAACTTGCTCTGTAGTCATCGGTACTTGCTCAGTCTTATTTGGAGCAAGTGTAGCTGGTGCAAATCCAGTAGCTGCGGAAGAAACTCCGATTACAGTTGCTACAGAAAAAGTAGAGGACGAATCTAAAAAAGAGAACCTTGTTGAAACGGCAAATTCAGTTGCTGATGAAGCGGTTGCTCCAAGCCATGAAGCTGAAAAAGCACAGGACGATCAAACTCTACAATCAGACTCTGACAAAAAAGAGGATTCCATGCTAGATAAGAAACCTCAAGTAATTACTCAAGATCAATCTGCTCAAACGGAAAAACCGGACCTAAAACCGGCTACCAGCGAGGAGGTAAATCAATTGGTTGAGGACCGTAAAGTAGAATTTAACCAAAACTGGCATTTTAAACTTAATGCCAATGCTAAAGACGCTATCAAACCAGATGCAGATGTATCAAGCTGGAAGAAATTAGACCTTCCTCATGACTGGAGTATCTACAATGACTTCGATCATGATTCTCCTGCCCAAAATGAGGGTGGACAACTCAACGGTGGGGATGCTTGGTATCGCAAGACCTTTAAACTAGATGAAAAAGACCTTAACAAGAATGTTCGCCTAGTCTTTGATGGAGTTTATATGGATTCGCAAGTCTATGTAAACGGTCAGCTAGTTGGTCACTATCCAAATGGTTACAACCAATTCTCTTATGACATCACTGATTATCTCAATAAAGATGGTCGTGAGAATGTCGTAGCTGTACATGCGGTCAACAAACAACCAAGTAGCCGTTGGTACTCAGGAAGTGGTATTTACCGCGATGTTACCCTTCAAGTCACAGATAAGGTTCATGCTGAGAAAAACGGAACAACGATCTTAACACCAGACCTTGAAAAACAACAAAATGGTAAGGTTGATACTCATGTAACAAGTAAGATTGTCAATACAGATGACAAAGATCATGAAATTGTTGCTGAATACCAAATTATCGAAAGAAATGGTCAAGCAGTGACGGACGTTGTTCGTACAGATAGCCAAGTCTTGAAAGCTCATCAATCAACTAGTTTGAATGCTATTTTGCAAGTTGAGAAACCAAAACTCTGGACAGTTCTTAACGATAAACCAGCTCTTTATGAATTGGTGACTCGTGTTTATCGTGATGGTCAATTGGTCGATGCTAAGAAGGACTTGTTTGGTTACCGTTACTATAACTGGACACCAAATGAAGGCTTCTCTTTGAATGGTGAACGCATTAAATTCCATGGAGTTTCTCTTCACCACGATCACGGAGCTCTAGGGGCTGAAGAAAATTATAAGGCAGAATACCGTCGTCTGAAACAGATGAAGGATATGGGTGTGAACTCTATCCGTACAACCCACAACCCAGCTAGTGAGCAAACGTTGCAGATCGCTGCAGAACTAGGTTTGTTGGTGCAAGAAGAAGCCTTCGATACTTGGTACGGTGGGAAGAAACAGTATGACTACGGACGTTTCTTTGACAAAGACGCCACTCACCCAGATGCTAAAAAAGGTGAAAAATGGTCTGATTTTGACCTACGTACAATGGTCGAGAGAGGCAAGAACAACCCTGCTATCGTCATGTGGTCTATCGGTAATGAAATCGGTGAGGCAGACGGTAAAGCTCGTTCTCTAGCAACGGTTAAACGCTTGGTGCAAGTGATCAAGGCTGTTGATAAAACACGCTATGTCACTATGGGAGCAGACAAGTTCCGTTTTGGTGATGGTAGTGGTGATCATGAAAAGATTGCCAACGAACTTGATGCGGTTGGATTTAACTATTCAGAAGACAACTACAAGAAGCTTCGTGCGAAACATCCAAATTGGTTGATTTATGGTTCAGAAACTTCTTCAGCAACTCGTACTCGTGGTAGCTATTTCCGTCCAGAAAGTGAGCTAGTTCATAGCAACCAAGCTTATCGTCATTATGAGCAATCAGATTATGGTAATGACCGTGTTGGTTGGGGTAAAACAGCCACTGCATCTTGGACTTTTGACCGAGACAATGCTGGTTATGCTGGTCAGTTTATCTGGACAGGTACCGACTATATCGGCGAGCCTACTCCATGGCACAACCAAAACAACACACCAGTTAAGAGTTCTTACTTTGGTATCGTAGATACAGCTGGCATTCCTAAGAATGACTATTACTTGTATCAAAGCCAATGGGTTTCTGCTCAGAAGAAACCAATGGTTCACCTCCTTCCTCACTGGAACTGGGAAGATCCTACTCTGAAAGCGAATGTAGCTGATGCAGATGGTAAGATTCCTGTTCGTGCATTTTCAAATGCTGCCAGTGTGGAACTGTTCTTGAATGGCGAGTCTCTAGGTAAGAAAACCTTTAACAAGAAACAAACTAGTGATGGCCGTACTTACCAAGAAGGTGCCAATGCCAAGGAACTTTACCTTGAGTGGAAGGTTGCTTATCAACCTGGAACCTTGGAAGCAGTAGCTCGCGATGAGGCTGGTAATGAAATTGCTCGTGATAAGGTTACGACTGCTGGTGAACCTGCAGGTGTTCGCCTAGTCAAAGAAGAAAATGCTATCGCAGCAGACGGAAAAGATCTCACTTATATTTACTACGAAATCGTTGACAGTGCTGGTAATGTAGTTCCAACTGCCAATAACCTTGTGCGCTTCCAGTTGCATGGACAAGGTCAGATTGTCGGTGTGGATAACGGTGAACAAGCAAGCCGTGAACGTTACAAAGAACAAGCCGATGGTTCATGGGTTCGTAAGGCCTTCAATGGTAAGGGTATTGTCATTGTCAAATCAACTGAGCAAGCTGGTAAATTTACCTTGACTGCTCATTCTGATCTCTTGAAATCTGATCAAACTACTATCTTTACAGGTAAGAAAGACCAAGCTGAAAAAACTGTCTTGGGTACAGAAGTTGCTAAAGTCCGTACTGTTATCGGTCAAGCACCGAAAATGCCTAAGAAGGTAGCCTTTATCTATAGTGATGGTAGCCGTACAAAACTTCCAGTAGAATGGTCAGCAGTTGATGTCAATGAACCAGGAATTGTGACTGTTAAGGGTGTAGCAGATGGACGAGACGTCGAAGCGCGTGTTGAAGTCTTGGCTCTCGAAGCAGAATTGCCTGTAGTCAAGAGAATCGCTCCAAATACAGACCTAAGTTCAGTTGACAAATCTGTTTCCTACGTATTGTCAGATGGTACTGTAGCAAGCTATGATGTTAATAAGTGGGAAATTGCAGCTGAAGATCAAGCTAAACTAGCAATCCCAGGCTCTCGCATCCCAGCAAAAGGTATTTTAGAAGATGAAGAAATCGCTGCGACCTTGGTAGTGGCAGAAGGGGAAGCTGCTAATCCAGTAGTTCCAAGTGTAACTGTAGCAGATCAAGCGGTTGAAGGTCTTTCAACTGACCAACCTGTAAAATATCACAAGCTTGCTTATGGAGTAGCTTTGCCAGAGGTTAAAGCTACAGCTGAAAATGCTCAAGTGACAGTTATTCAAGCTAACGAAGCAAATGGTATGCGTGCAAGCATCCATGTCCAACCAAACGATGGTGGCCCACTACAAACTTATGCTATCCAATTCCTACAAGAAGCTCCACAAATTGAACGTTTGAGCCTAGAAGTTGAAAATGCAGCTACTTTGAAAGAAGACCAAACTGTCGGTATCAAGGTCTTGGCTCACTATCAAGACGGTACACAAGCAGTCTTGAAAGCTGATAAGGTTACCTACTCAACTACAGGTGAAGGAGATGTAGCCGTTCGTAAAGGTATGCTTGAATTGCATAAACCAGGTCAAGTAACTCTGAAAGCTCAATTTGAAGGAGCAGAAGGTCAGATTGACTTGAACATTCAAGCAAATACTGAAAGTAAAGTTGTCCAAGCCATCCGTCCAGTTAGTGTCGTGACAGGTTTGAACCAAGAACCAAGTCTACCTGCTACTGTAACTGTAGAGTATGACAAAGGATTTCCGAAGGTTCACAAGGTGACTTGGCAAGCAGTTGCTAAGGAAGACCTTGCTAAATACCATAGTTTTGATATCTTAGGTAAAGTTGAAGGAATCGAGAAAGAAGCTCATGCTAAGGTATCTGTCGAAGGTATCATTGCTGTCGAAGAAGTGAGTGTAACAACTCCAGTTGCAGAAGCTCCTCAACTTCCAGAGAGCGTTCGTACTTACCACTCAAATGGCCAAGTCTCTTCAGCTAAAGTAACTTGGGACGCAATTGAACCAAGCCAATACGCACAAGAAGGCAAGTTTACTGTGACAGGACATGTCGAAGGTACTCAACTACCAACTAAACTTCATGTTCGTGTGTCTGCTCAGACAGAAACTGGTGCTAATATTTCTGACCAGTGGACTGGTTCAGAATTGCCACTTGCCTTTGCATCAGACTCAAATCCAAGTGACTCAGTAGCCAATGTCAATGACAAATTGATTTCTTATAACAATCAACCAGCAAACCGCTGGACAAACTGGAACCGTACAAGTGAAGCATCCGTGGGAATTCTCTTTGGTGACTCTGGTATCATGTCTAAACGATCAGTTGATAACCTCAATGTAGCCTTCCACGAAGACCACGGTGTTGGTGCACCTAAATCCTATGTCATCGAATACTATGTCGGTTCAGCAACTCCAACAGTTCCTAAGAATCCAAGCTTCGTAGCACGCGAAGACCATGTCTTTAATGACGATAAAAACTGGAAAGAAGTAACAAATCTCAAGGCTCCAGATCAAGTCAGAGCTGGAGAAATGACCCACTTTAGCTTTGATAAAGTCAACACTTACGCAGTTCGTATCCGCATGGTTAGACCAGATGGTAAATGGGGAACTTCTATTACAGAAATGCAAATCTTCTCTAAACAAGTAGCTGCAGCTAAGAATGCTCAAGCACAAATTCAAGTAGATGGAAAAGATTTGCCAAACTTTAACCCAGGCTTGACTGACTACTATCTAGAAGCAAGCCAAGGAAAAGCTCCAGCTGTTACAGCAAGTGTCACTGAAAATGGTATTGCAACAGTTGTACCAAGCGTAGGTGAAGGAGATCCAGTCCGTGTTGTTGTCAAGGCTGAAAACGGAGATATCCTAGGTGAATACCGCCTACACTTCACAAATGACAAAGATTTGCTCGCAAGTAAACCTGTTGCTGTTGCCAAATCATCTCGCTTGGTTGCTAAAGGACAAACCCTTGAATTACCAGCAAAAGTTCCTGTTTACTTCACAGGAAAATCTGACTATGAAGTGAAAGACTTGGCTGTTGACTGGGAAGCAATCCCGGCAGAGAATCTAACAAAAGCAGGTGAATTTACAGTTCATGGTCGCGTTTTGGGTACTGATTTAACTGCTGAAGTAGCTGTTCGTGTAACAGACAAACTCGGAGAAAATCTTTCAGACAACCCTGACTTCGATGATGATAGCAACCGTTCATTTGCCTCAGCAACTAACGATATTGATCCAAACTCTCATGACCGTGTAGACTATGTCAACGATGGTTCAGATGATGAAACCCGCCGTTGGACCAACTGGTCTCCAACTCCATCTGATAATCCGGAAGTTTCAGTAGGGGTTATCTTCAGAGAAAATGGTAAGATTGTTGAACGTACAGTAGCTGAAGGAAGCATTCGCTTCTTTGCAGATGGTGGAACAGATGCACCTTCTAAACTCGTCCTAGAACGCTATGTGGGACCAGAATTTGATTCACCAGAATATTACTCTAACTACCAACCATACGATCCAGAACATCCATTCAACACTCCTTCTAACTGGGAGAAAGTTGAATACCGTGCGGATCAAGAAGTTCAAGCAGGAACTGACATCCATGTAACCTTTGCACCAGTCAAAGCTAAAGCTATGAGATGGCGCATGGACAGAAAAGCAGACAAGAAGGGTGTGGCTATCACTGAAATGGCCTTTATCGCACCAAGTGAAGCACCAAAAGACAATACAGCTTCTAAACTTCTAGTAGATGGTAAAGAGCTTGCTGACTTCTCTGAAGCTCGTGTGGATTACCAAGTAACCTATAGTGGAAACCGTCCTAAAGTGACCGTTGAAGCTGGTGAAAACGTAGCGGCAACAGTTGTCGATAGTGGTGACGATAAACTTCCAGTCTTGGTACGTCTCGTTTCAGAAAGTGGTAAACACGTCAAGGAATACCGTATCCAATTGACCAAAGAAAAGGTTGAAACTGGAAAAGTTGCCCCAGCTGTTCAGGAAGAGCTTCCTAGCCTAGAAGTGGTAGAAGAAACTCTCAGCTTCAAGACAGTGAAGAAAGAAGATCCAACTCTACCAGAAGGTGAAACTCGTGTGACTCAAGCAGGTCGTGAAGGTAAAGAACGTATCCTGACTGAAGTAGCACTAGATGGAAGCCGTACTGAAAAACTTCGCGAAACTATTGACGCACCGCAAGATGAGATTGTCTTAGTCGGAACTAAGAAAGAAGTATCTGGTAAAACAGATCCAGCTATCCATGAAGTTCCAGAATTTACAGGTGGTGTCAATGGAGCAGAAGCAGCTGTTCATGAAGTCCCAGAGTACCCAGGAGTCATTGGCACAGCAGGTGATGAGCCAGCACCAGTAGTAGAGGTTCCAGAATTTACAGGCGGTGTCAATGGGGCAGAAGCTGCTGTTCATGAAGTACCAGAGTATACTGGTCATGTAAATGGTTCAGAAGGAACTACCCATCAAGTTCCACACTTTGAAGGTGGCGTTCCTGGTGGAGAAGGGACTAGTCACCAAGTTCCAGAATTTACTGGACGTGTGAATGGTTCAGCCCCAACTACAGGTGAAACACCAGCATACAGAGATGAGCAGTCACAAGTAGCTCTTGCTATGTCACAAGACAAGACCTACCAAGCGCCTGCAAGTCATCAAAATATCCTCCCTGAAACAGGTACTAAGGAAAATGCAACCCTTGCAACAGCAGGTGTTGTAGGAGCACTACTTGGTCTCTTTGCAATGGGAAAGAAAAAAGAAGACGAATAAGATGATGTAAAAGCATCTAAGTCATAGAGATTGGACCAAGAGACTAATCTCGACAATAAAAAGCGGACAAAACTAGTTTTCTGATTTACAGAGGCTGGTCTTGTCCGCTTTTTTATCTAAACAGTTAATTGCAAAAGAAGACCAAAGATGATATTTGACAAAAAACTAAAATAACAAACTAGAGGAATTGCATCAGAAACATGGTGAGTAAGGAATGGATATACTGAATTGGATTCAGCATATCTGAGGACTTTGAAAATCTCTCTAAAGTCTACAGGGATAAGCTTTCTTTCTCTCCTCAAAAGAGTTATAATAAAGATGAAAATAGGGATAGAAGAGGAGGAGATAGGATGGCTTATATTGAAATGAAAAACAGCTATAAGAGGTATCATACTGGTGATACAGAAATCGTGGCCAATCGAGATGTCAGCTTCGAGATTGAAAAGGGAGAACTAGTCATTATCCTTGGGTCATCTGGTGCAGGGAAGTCAACCGTTTTAAATATTCTTGGTGGTATGGATACAAACGATGAAGGGCAAGTCTGGATTGATGGGACCAATATCTCGAATTTCACTTCTCATCAGAGAACTAACTATCGTAGAGATGACGTTGGCTTTGTCTTTCAGTTTTACAATTTGGTTTCTAACTTGACTGCTAAGGAAAATGTTGAGCTAGCTTCAGAAATTGTTGCCGATGCCTTGGATCCTGAGCAGGTTCTCAAGGATGTAGGATTAGGGCACCGTCTTAATAACTTTCCAGCTCAGCTGTCAGGCGGTGAGCAACAACGGGTATCCATTGCTCGAGCCGTGGCTAAAAATCCTAAAATTCTCCTTTGTGATGAACCAACGGGAGCTTTGGATTACCAGACGGGTAAGCAGGTTCTAAAGATTCTTCAAGATATGTCACGTAAGAAGGGGGCTACTGTTATCATCGTGACCCATAATGCCTCCCTAGCTCCTATAGCTGATCGGGTAATTCAGATGCATGATGCCAGTGTCAAGAGTGTTATCCTCAATCCTCAACCCCAGGATATTGATGATTTGGAGTACTAAAATGAAAAGAAAGACATATTGGAAGGACCTGCTCCAGTCTTTCACAGGTTCAAAAGGACGGTTTTTATCCATCCTAACTCTGATGATGTTAGGTTCTTTAGCCGTGGTTGGTCTCAAAGTAGCCAGTCCCAATATGGAGCGAACAGCTTGGACTTATCTGAAAGATACTAATGTGGCAGATATGACCGTCATAGCAGATTACGGTCTAGATCAGGCAGACCAGGAAGAATTGCAAACTCTATCAGGAGCAGATGTTGAATTTGGCTATATGACAGATTTGACTTTGGCAAACAGTGAAGATGCCATACGGATCTTTTCAAATACTGAAAAGATTTCAAAATTTCAAGTAACGGAAGGTCGTTTGCCTGAAAAAGAAGATGAGTTGGCCTTGGCGGATTTTTGGAAAGATCGTTATCAGATTGGTCAAGTCATTCAGTTGAGCCAAAAGAAGGGCAGCAATTCTCAGTTGAAGCGGGATAGTTATACCATTACAGGCTTCGTCCACTCTCCAGATATTTTCTCAAAAACGGATATGGGGAGTTCAGCCAGTGGTAATGGGAACTTAGCAGCCTATGGTGTCGTAACTGAAGCAAATTTCAAGAGCTCTGTTTACACGATTGCCCGCCTACGTTTTGCTAGCCTAACAGATGTCAATCCCTTCTCTAGTGATTACGAAAAGAAGCTAGAGGAAGAAGAAGCAACTCTCAAGGAACTAGTTGCTGATAATGGACAAGCGCGGCTAGAGAAAATGAAGAAGGATGCCCAAGAGTCCCTTGATGAGGGCAAGAAACAACTAGACGAGGCAGAGACCAACTTGACAGCTGGCAAGAAACGCCTACAAGAAATCGAAACGCGTCTACAAGCTCAAGAAAATCAAGTGAGCCAACTACCAGAACCACAAAAAAGTCAAGCCTCTAGTCAGTTAGAAGAAGCAAAAAAGCAACTGAAGCAGGAACAGGAAAAGCTGAGCCAAGCCGAAACAGATCTTACTAACGAAAAGGCTAAATGGCAGACCAGTCAGGATGAAGTCAATGCTCTGACAGAGCCAACCTATCATGTCTACAATCGCAAGAGTTCTCCTACTGGTCAAGGTTATCTCATGTATAGTAATTCGGCCATGAGTATTCGTGCCGTAGGGAATATTTTTCCAGTTGTTCTCTATGCTGTAGCAGCCATGGTTACCTTTACCACCATGACACGATTTGTAGACGAGGAAAGGACCAATGCTGGTATCTTTAAGGCTTTAGGCTACCATAGCAAGGATATCATCGCTAAGTTTGTGATTTATGGTCTGGTTGCTGGCACTCTTGGAACCCTTCTAGGAATTTTGCTTGGTCACTACATCCTAGCACCTACTATTTCGCATATCATTACTAAGCGAATGATTGTTGGAGAGAGTCAGCAGTATTTCTATTGGACCTATAGTTGCTTAGCTCTGGGTCTAAGCTTAGTGGCTAGTGTCCTACCTGCCTACCTTGTATCTCGCAGAGAGTTGCATGAAGAAGCAGCGCAATTATTACTACCCAAGCCACCAGTCAAGGGTTCTAAAATTCTCTTGGAGCGGATAACCTTTATCTGGTCACGTTTGAGTTTTACTCAGAAGGTGACAGCCCGCAACATTTTCCGTTATAAGCAGCGTATGCTGATGACCATTTTTGGAGTTGCTGGTTCAGTAGCCCTCCTCTTTGCAGGACTTGGGATTCAATCCTCTGTGGTTGGAGTGGCAGACAGGCAGTTTAAGGATCTGCAACAATACCAGATGGTTCTCTCTGTCAATTCTCGAGCTTCTGATTCTGACAAGGCTAAGCTAGAGGAAAAACTGAAAAGTGATGAAGTTGAAAACTATCGTTTAATTTCTTCCAAACAGATTGAGGAAGACTATGCCGGTAAAGCTGGCGTTCAGACCGTGACCATCATGGTAACGGATCAAGATGACCTAGCTCCCTTTGTTCTCTTGGAAAAAAATGGGGAAAAACTGAACTTATCAAACGGAGTCATTTTGACAGAAAAATTAGCCCAGTTAGCTGGAGTTTCTGTTGGTGACAACTTTACAATCGATGGGAAAACCTTTAAAGTAGGTGCTATCACCGAGCACTATGTAGGCCATTTTGTCTATATGAATCAGGCGACCTATGAGAAAATTTATGGTCAAACTCCTAAGATGAATACCTATCTAGTCCAACTAAAGGATAAAAGTGAAGTCAATACCGAGAGAGTTGCAGGAGAATTTATGGATCAGGCGGCTGTCAGTGGCCTCGTTCAAAATGCCTCCACCATTCAGCTCTTTGAAAGTTTTGCCAATTCTTTGAATCATACCATGGCGATTTTGGTGCTGGTATCGGTGCTACTGGCTATTGTGATTCTCTATAATTTGACCAATATCAATGTTGCTGAACGGATTAGGGAACTCTCAACCATCAAGGTTCTTGGTTTTCATAACAAAGAAGTGACCCTTTATATCTATCGGGAGACCATCATATTGTCACTAATCGGAATGATTGTAGGTTTGGTATCAGGCTATTATCTCCATCAATTTCTCATTCAGATGATTGCACCTGGAACCTTCCGTTTTCAACCGAAGGTCGGCTGGGAAGTGTATCTCATCCCAATTCTAGCTGTTAGTGTCATCTTGACTATCCTAGGCTTTTTTGTCAATCATTATCTCCGAAAGGTAGATATGCTTGAAGCCCTCAAGTCTGTAGAATAGTTGGTCGAGGACAAAAACAAATAAGAAAGCCCTTTGTGGCTTTTTTATTTTCATAAAAATGGTAAAATAGTAAGAGTAGAAATGGAGTTCTAGATATGAAACGAATTGATCAATTTGAAAATAAGAAAGTATTAGTCCTAGGATTGGCAAAATCTGGTGAATCTGCAGCTCGTCTTTTGGACAAGCTAGGTGCCATTGTGACAGTGAATGATGGCAAGCCTTTTGAGGAAAATCCAGCTGCGCAAAGTCTCTTGGAAGAGGGTATCAAGGTTGTCACTGGTGGACATCCATTGGAATTGTTGGACGAAGATTTTGCCTTGATGGTAAAAAATCCAGGAATCCCTTATAGCAATCCTATGATTGAAAAAGCTCTAGAGAAAGGCATTCCGGTTTTGACTGAGGTTGAATTAGCCTACTTGATCTCAGAAGCACCAATCGTAGGTATTACAGGTTCAAATGGTAAGACAACGACCACCACTATGATTGGAGAAGTTCTGACTGCTGCAGGGCAAAATGGTCTCTTATCAGGTAACATCGGATATCCTGCTAGTCAGGTGGCTCAAACTGCGACAGATAAGGATACTCTTGTCATGGAGCTATCTTCTTTCCAATTAATGGGAATCCAGGAATTCCATCCTGAAATTGCTGTTATTACCAACCTGATGCCAACCCATATTGACTATCACGGTTCTTTTGAGGACTATGTGGCAGCCAAGTGGAATATTCAAAGCAATATGACAGCGGCTGATTACTTAGTATTGAACTTCAACCAGGAATTAGCTAAAGAGCTTGCTACAAAGACAAACGCGACTGTAGTACCATTCTCAACCCTTGAAAAGGTTGACGGTGCTTATCTTGAAGATGGTTATCTATACTTCCGTGGTGAAAAAGTCATGGCAGCTGATGAAATCGGTGTTCCGGGTAGCCACAATGTGGAAAATGCTCTTGCCACCATTGCTGTTGCTAAACTTCGTGGTGTTGACAATGAAACCATCAAGGAAACCTTGTCAGCCTTTGGAGGAGTTAAACACCGTCTCCAATTCGTAGATGAAATAAAGGGTGTGAAATTCTACAATGATAGTAAGTCAACCAATATCTTAGCAACTCAAAAAGCCTTGTCTGGATTTGACAATAGCAAGGTTATCTTGATTGCTGGTGGTTTGGACCGTGGTAATGAGTTTGACGAATTGGTTCCAGATATTACTGGACTTAAGAAAATGGTTATTCTCGGCCAGTCTGCAGAACGTGTCAAGCGTGCAGCGGACAAGGCTGGTGTGGCTTATGTGGATGCAACAGATATTGCTGACGCAACTCGCAAGGCTTTTGAACTTGCGGAAGAAGGAGATGTGGTTCTCCTCAGTCCTGCTAATGCTAGCTGGGATATGTATGCTAACTTTGAAGTACGTGGAGATCTTTTTATCGACACTGTAGCGGAGTTAAAGGGATAATATGAAAAAAATAGTATTTACAGGTGGGGGAACGGTTGGACACGTTACCCTCAACCTTTTGTTAATGCCTAAGTTCATCGAAGATGGCTGGGAAGTCCACTATATTGGTGATAAGAACGGAATTGAGCATCATGAAATCCTCAAGTCAGGTTTGGACGTCACCTTCCATTCTATTGCAACTGGGAAATTGCGCCGATATTTCTCATGGCAAAATATGGTTGACGTCTTTAAGGTTGCTTTTGGAATCTTTCAATCGCTCTTTATCATGCTTCGACTTCGTCCTCAGGCCCTCTTTTCTAAGGGGGGATTTGTATCTGTTCCTCCTGTTATTGCGGCGCGAGTATGTAGAGTACCAGTTTTTATCCACGAGTCTGACCTCTCTATGGGTTTGGCCAATAAAATCGCCTATAAGTTTGCGACCAAGATGTACTCTACTTTTGAGCAAGCATCTAGTCTCACTAAGGTAGAGCACGTTGGAGCCGTGACCAAGGTTTCTGGTCCAATTATGGAAGAACCCGAAGAAATGGTGGATATCCGAACTTACTTCGATAGTAAGTTACCAACCCTTCTCTTTGTAGGTGGTTCTGCTGGAGCGCGTGTCTTTAACCAATTAGTTACAGACCACAAGGAAGAGCTGACTAGTCGCTATAATATCATCAACTTGACAGGTGATGCTAGTTTAAATGAACTAAGTTCAAACCTCTATCGTGTTGACTATGTGACTGACCTCTATCAACCGCTCATGAATATGGCTGATGTGGTCATTACTCGTGGTGGTGCCAATACCATCTTTGAACTCCTTGCTATGGCTAAATTGCATGTCATTGTGCCACTGGGGCGTGAAGCTAGCCGTGGAGACCAGATTGAAAATGCAGCTTACTTTGTGAAAAAAGGCTATGCAGAGGAGTTGCAAGAGAGCGATTTGACCTTGTCTACTTTAGAAGAAAAGGTAAGCAAGCTTTTGACCCACAAAGAAGACTACCAGAGCACGATGAAAAATTCTCATGAATTAAAATCTGTGGCGGATTTTTATGCGCTACTAAAAAAAGATCTATCATAAGGAAAATCGATGTCAAAGGATAAGAAACAAGAGCCAACTCAAGGCAAGGAATTGTCAGAGTGGCAAAAACGAAATCAAGAATATCTTCAAAAAAAGGCTGAAGAAGAGGCCCAACTAGCCAAAGAAAAGGCCCAAGCAGATGCCAATAAAAAAGAAGTTTCAAAAGCTCTCGAAGAAGAAGCCACCTTATCAGAGTGGCAGAAGCAGAACCGTGAATATCTGCGCAAAAAAGCTGAAGAAGAGATCAAGGAAGAACAAGAGTCAGACTTATCTGAAGATACTGAGGCAGAAGAGGATTCAGATTCTAATCCTGAAGAGCAGAAGGAGAGTGCAGAAGACCAGTCCTCTCCTGAGAATGAGGAGGAAACTACTGAGACAGAACAAGTAGAAGAAGAGGACGAAACATCTGAAGAAAAATCTGAAGAAACAAAAGTAGAAGAAAAGAGATCTAAGTCTAAGAAAAAGATTGCTAAGCCTTCTATTCCAAGTGTTCATATCTGGCGTGCTGTTACGATTCTAATCCCAAGTTTGCTTGTCTTGATCTTTTCCATCTATCTTTTGACGCCATACTCAACTTTGAAAAACATAGAAGTCACTGGTACGGTAGAGACCAATGCAGACCAAATCAAAGAGGCTTCAGGGATTCGTGATAGTGACTATACCTTTGATCTACTCCTCAATAAAGACAAACATGCTGAGATGATTAAGTCCAATCACTGGATTGAATCTGCGAGCATTCACTATCAATTCCCGACCAATTTTACCATCCAGGTCAAGGAATACGGGATTGTAGCCTATTATGTTTCTGGAGAGGATCATTATCCGATTCTTTCTAGTGGGACGGTGGAAACCAGTCCAGTTAGTCTAGTCAGTCTTCCTGAAACCTATATGTCCGTACTCTTTAACGATGAGCAGCAAGTCAAAACCTTGATTGAACAACTGGCTGAAGTCAGCCCAGAGATTAAGCAAGCTATCAAAACGATTGAATTGGCTCCAAGCAGTGTAACCAGTGATCTGCTCAAAATTACCATGTATGATACGGATGAGGTTTTGGTTCCTTTATCAGAACTAGGTAAAAAATTGCCTTACTATAGCAAGATTAAACCTCAATTAACAGTTCCAAGCGGTATTGATATGGAAGTTGGGATCTATAGTTATAGCTTGACGGATAAGGCTTTAGAAGAAGCGAGAATCAAAGCTAAAGAAGAGGAAAAGAAGAAGCAGGAAGAAGAAAAGAAAAAACAAGAAGAGCAAGGGAATCAAACTCAGAATCAAACACAAACTCAAAATCAAACAACCCAACAATCACAGAGTCGATAAACTTGAGAACATTCTATCTGCTTGATTGTGAGTCTTGGCTTTAAAGTTCTTCGTATACCAGTTTTTACTTGACAAGTCCCGCTTTAAATAATAGAATAGTAAAAAACCTTTAAAGCAGTCCAGAGAGGCAGCTAAGGTTAGACGGTGAAAGGGTGGATTCTACCCATTTTTCGTGGAACCTTGCTGTTGGCAGGTTCCTTTTTTGTAGTCTTTTTGACGGAAGCTGGGCTGATAAGAAAGATAAGAGGAGAAACGCATGCGTGAAAGTCGCCCAGTCATAGCTCTGGATTTTCCAAGTTTTGAAGAAGCCAAGGAGTTCTTAGCCCTATTTCCAGCAGAGGAAAAGCTCTATGTCAAAGTAGGAATGGAAATCTACTATGCTGTAGGACCTGAAGTTGTCCGTTATTTGAAGTCATTAGGACATAGTGTCTTTTTGGATCTCAAACTGCATGATATTCCCAATACAGTCAAATCAACCATGAAAATTTTATCGAACCTGGGAGTTGATATGACCAATGTGCAGGCAGCAGGTGGGGTTGAGATGATGCAAGCAGCGCGTGAAGGATTGGGAGACAAGGGGATTCTCATAGCTGTTACCCAATTAACCTCAACCTCGGAGGAACAAATGCAAGAATGTCAAAATATCCAAACCAGCCTCCAAGAGTCGGTTATCCACTATGCCCAGAAAACAGCTGAAGCTGGTCTAGATGGAGTCGTTTGCTCGGCCCAAGAAGCCAAGCTTATCAAACAAGCAACTCATGAAGACTTTATCTGTCTGACACCAGGGATTCGCCCAAGAGGGACAGAAGCAGGGGATCAGAAACGGGTAGTAACCCCAGGAGAAGCTTACCAGATTGGCAGTGACTACATCGTAGTTGGACGCCCAATCACTCAAGCAACTGATCCAGTCGCAGCTTATCATGCTATCAAGGATGAGTGGAACCAAGACTGAAATTAAAGAAATAGATTATAAAAACAAAAGGAGTAGACCATGACACTTGCTAAAGATATTGCTAGCCATCTATTGAAAATTCAAGCCGTTTACCTCAAACCAGAAGAACCTTTTACTTGGGCATCAGGTATCAAGTCACCGATTTATACGGACAATCGTGTGACGCTTGCTTATCCAGATACTCGTAGCTTGATTGAAAATGGTTTTGTGGAAGCTATTAAGGCAGAATTCCCAGAAGTAGAAGTGATTGCAGGAACAGCGACTGCAGGTATTCCTCATGGTGCCATCATCGCTGATAAGATGAACTTGCCATTTGCCTATATCCGTAGCAAACCAAAAGACCATGGTGCTGGAAATCAAATCGAAGGCCGTGTAGCCCAAGGACAAAAGATGGTCGTTGTCGAAGATTTGATTTCAACTGGCGGTTCAGTTCTTGAAGCCGTAGCAGCTGCTAAACGTGAAGGAGCTGATGTTCTTGGAGTTGTGGCTATTTTCAGCTATCAATTACCAAAAGCAGATAAGAACTTTGCCGATGCTGGTGTCAAACTAGTAACCCTTTCAAACTACAGCGAGCTCATCCACCTAGCACAAGAAGAAGGCTACATCACACCAGAAGGACTCGACCTCCTAAAACGCTTTAAAGAAGACCAAGAAAATTGGCAAAATGCTTAAGACATAGAAAATCAGGTAGTCCAAATGAACTGCTCCCTGTCAAGTTGACAATGAATAATAAAAGATTAAGCACGGGCCTTGTTCCTCATTTCAAGAGGGGAAAGGCCCGTGTTGCGCCCTTGAAAACGAAAAGTAGATATCGGCGACAAGTTCCTCAAAAGTCTTATACTTCTTCAACTTGTCACTCTTTGTTTTAAAGTATTCCAAGAAGCGTTTAATTGCAGAATTATCAATACATATATCAGTTCTAGATATCGAGCAGTGGTGATCATCCAGTATTTTCGTGGTGTATACTATGATTCACAATCCCTATGAATCAGCGAGGTTGCGCTTACATTAGGCTTTATAGATTTTCCATAACTAAGGGATTATCATTTGCAGCTCCTTCATTGAATTTAGTGATGTTGATGATATGAGTCTGGTATGATATAATGTTTTCGCCCCCTCAATTTAAGGAAGGGAGGTGTTACATATGTTAGAAACTTTACTCACAGTGTTTCTAGCTCCGTTACTGATTAACGTCTTATCTGAGCTTTTCAAGTTATGGATTAAGAAACGTAAGAAGTAATGGTTAACCCTTTTAGAGGGTAGCAAAAAACCCCATCGATGGCACGGTGGGGCTTTTTTAGTTACATATGCTGTAACCTTACTCACATTGTAGATTAATTTTAACACATAACCCCTGATATTTCAAGCCTTTATTTCACTTTTTTGTAGAACTCACTAGGTAAGCCTGGATTACTAACACTTGTAGTTTAAGTCTATACAACTTAAATAAAACATGAGCTACTGAGTTCCATTATACAATAAAGAAATCAACTCTTTCCTAAGGAATTTCCACCCGCATTTTGGGCTTTTGTGCTAAAATAGACTTATAAATTTAAAATAAGGAATGTTTATGAAATCGGGTAATGGTTTTTGGAAAGGATGCCTCTATTTTTGGGGAGTTTTGTTTTTGCTGGGTCTTCTGATTCAGTATGCGCTACCTCTAGCGATTTGTGTTCTGCTGGGTTATGGTGGTTACCTGTTTTACAGACGTTGGCGCTATCCTCTTTTGAAGGATCGTACTCTCGATGATCAGATTGAACTTTTAAAAGCTCGGATTCGTCAGGCTGATAAAAATATTCAGCAACTAGAGGGAGCCTTGGCTGAAAAGGGTTCAGAATCTTATAAAAATATGGCTAATCAAGTATTAATTGAATTGCGAGAAATTCATCAGGAAGCAGATCGTCTCAAGTTCTATATCGGTGATGATGTGTATAACCGCATTGATAAAAAGGTTCGTACAGTTCGAGCAAACATCAATATTCAGTTAGAACATTTGGAAAGAGAAAGTCAAGTGGATCTTGAAAAAGCAGAGCCAGAGGAATTAGCCCCTGAATTATCCCAGACCTTGGCCAATATTGCTATTGACCATCAGGCCATTTTAGACAAGATTGCTACTTCTGCTGAGGGGGATAAGGAAGAGTTGACTGCCATTCATAGTTTGAAGATGGAGAAATTCCAAACGATTTTAGAAGGCTATTTAAAGATTAAGGCCAATCCTAAAAACTATAATCGAGCAGAAGAACGTTTGCAACAAGCTAAAGCAGCTATCGAACAATTTGACCTCGAGCTGGACCAAGTGTTAAGAGAGCTTAATGAAACAGATATGCGTGATTTCGATATCAGTCTGCGTATCCTAGAAAAAGATCGTAGAGAATAGGTTAGAAATAAAGGAGTAACCATGACAGAATTTAATTTTGATATTGACCAGATTGCCAATAATGCGGTAGCTAAGGTGGACAAGACAACTCAAATCATCGAGACCAATACTGGCTCAGACAAGACCTTGACCTTCCTTGAGAAGTTGAGCCTTGAACAGCAAGAAGGAATCAAGGCGCGCGTGCCCCAGTTAGTAGATCAGTTTGTCACCAATCAAAATGCCCTTTTGGATTTTGGACAATCTGCTGTAGAAGGTGTGAATAATACGGTCAATCGTATCTTGTCAGAACAAAAGAAACTGCAGATTCCCCAAGTGGATGATCTACTTAAGAATACCAACCGTGAGTTGCAAGGCTTTGTCGTCAAATACAAGAACGCTGAAATAGCTGAGTTAGAAGAAAAGCCAAACTTTTTGCAACGATTGTTTAACAAGAGCAAGAACACGCTACAAGAATTTTACTTTGACTCAAAAACGGTGGAGCAAAAACTCGATGGCATGGCTGCCGCAGTGGTTAAGCAAGAAGATGTCTTAGCTCGAAATATCGTCTCTGCTGAGATGTTGATTGAAGACAATACCAAATCCATTGAAAATCTAGTGGGAGTGATCTCCTTTATCGAAGCCAGCCAGACAGAAGCTGGCAATCGCGCTGCAGAACTGAAAGCTCAAGCTGATCAACTCGATACAAGTACGGTAGAATACCAAACCAAGTCTCAAGAATTGGCCCGCATGGCTGAAGTGGTCAATACCCTCGAACAACAACACACAGAGTATGTCAGCCGTCTTTATGTAGCCTGGGCAACAACACCTCAGATGCGTAATCTTGTGAAGGTGTCATCTGATATGCGCCAAAAATTGGGTATGCTTCGTCGCAATACCATCCCGACAATGAAACTTTCGATTGCCCAACTTGGTATTTTGCAACAATCAATGAAATCAGGTGTCGTGGCAGATGCCATTGTCAATGCTAACAACTCAGCCCTTCAGATGCTAGCTGAAACCAGTAAGGAAGTGATTCCGCAGATGGAACGAATTGCCCAAAGCCCGACAGTAGCTGTCGAATCGGTTACCAAATTGGCTGAAAGTCTGGTCGCTCAAAACCAAGGTATCGTCGCTGCTATTGAATTGGGCCGCCAGAAACGTGCCCAACTAGAAACAAGCATCGTCAAGTCCGCAGAAATGATCAATGATTCTGTCAAACTACGCGATGAGAAAATCGTCCAAGCCCTTTTAGACCAAGGAAAGGCTGCTCAGAAAGAAGTACAGGAATAACACACAAATCCCCTGTAAGCCTAGCTTGCAAGGGATTTTTCTTTGTCTAGGAGTACCTTGCCCTTCCTCGACAGTTACCAGCAAGCAAGTTTACTCTAAAATAGAGATAAAACCATGGTAAGCCTTTTCCCAACAAGGCTTTTATGCTACAATAGAAGGAAGTAAAGGTGTTGTTTTTCAATCTTATCAACACCTTGGATGAATGAAAAGGAAGAGTCCCTATGGTTTTCAGATTTAAGCAAATAACTAGCTTGCATATATATATATATATATAAATAAACTCACGTTTTCATACCCATTTTCAAAACCTACCAATGTTTTTGGTAGGCTTTTTGCGTTGTAGAAATGGGGTGTGAAAATGGCTTACACTTTATCAAAAGAATTAGAACAAGAACTCATCGTTTCAGCGCCTGAGTTACGGCCTAGTTATGCTGCCATCGTAGAATACCTAGAAGCTATCAACCAGAAAGAAGCATCTGGAAGCAATTCTCAGGAACTCCAGAACCAGCTTGCTATTCAGCTGAGACGTTTAGAAGATTTGGTGCAGGGCTATATCCAAATAAAGAAGAATCCCCATCACTACCTAGATGCAGATAAAGACCTGACAGCAGCCTATCAAGCCATAAAAGGTACGGAGCAAGCCCTTCTGGAAAAATTGCAACATCTCAACCAAGTAGCCTTGCAGGATTTCCATATCAGCCAGAGACTCTCTCCTAAAGACGAGACTGCTATCCCTGTAGCAGGTAAACCCAAAACCAAACAGGAATTGGCTATCGAGCGGGATTTGATTAATCAGCTGACAAAGGGAGAAAGTCAGTGGGTGTATCGACCTGAGTTAAATACAGAAGACCTCCTATGGGGAAACTTTTTTGCCAAGCTGGAAGCCAATAATGTCCGCATTTTGCAAGACCATCCCCTTACAAATTCAGAGAAAAATCAAATCAAAAACCAGCTCAATTTTGTCAACTTCTATGAAGCAGCCAAGTGGATAGCAGGGGAAAATGGCATTGCCAAGGTGCAGGTTCAACGTGAAGATGCCAGTCTAGGCACCATTCGCTTGGAAGTTTTGTGGAGAAACAATGTCGCAGGTGGCAAATCCAGCTATGAGGTTGTCAACCAAGTCATCACAGGCGGAGAAGGGATTCGCCAGCGTCGTGGGGATGTGACTTTGTTAATCAATGGTCTGCCAATGATTCAGATCGAACTAAAAAGCCGTTCTCATCCTTACATGGATGCCTTCCGTCAGATTAAAAAATACGACCAAGAAGGACAGTTCAGAGGCATTTTTTCAAGTCTTCAGATGTTTGTCGTCTCTAATGTCACAGAAACTCGCTACATCGCAGCTGCCAAAGCCAACAAGCTAAATGAGCGCTTCTTGACCAAGTGGGTCGATAGTGAAAATAGACCTCAACCTCAACTATTTGACTTTGCAGAGTCTGTCTTGTCGATACCTAGAGCCCACGAGATGGTCATGCAGTATTCTGTCATCGATGATGACAAGAAGGCCTTGATTTTATTGCGTCCCTATCAGGTACATGCTATTGAAGCTATCCGTGAAGCTAGTCGCAAGCGCCAATCAGGCTATATTTGGCATACGACTGGTTCAGGAAAGACCTTGACATCCTATAAGGTTTCGCGCAATCTGCTTCAGATACCATCCATTGAGAAGACAATCTTTGTGATTGATAGGACAGACCTCGACCAGCAGACGACCAGTTCTTTTCAGTCTTACGCAGAGAACGATATGATTGATATCGACGAGACCGATGATACACAGGAATTGGTTAAAAATCTAGCTTCTGATGACCGCCGTGTCGTTGTGACGACCATCCAGAAAATCAATGCTATGATTCGTCAGTTTGATGAAGGCCGTCACCAAAAGGTTTACAATCGTATCAAGCAACTCAAACTAGCCTTTGTCGTCGATGAATGCCATCGCGCAGTGACTCCTGAACGCCAGCGCCACCTAGAGCACTTCTTTACCAATTCTCTCTGGTATGGGTTTACAGGAACGCCTATCTTTACAGAAAATAAACGTGAACAAAAAGGAGACCTTGCTCAGACGACCGAAGAGCAGTACGGTGACTGTCTCCACCAATATACCGTCAAAGAAGCCATCCATGACAAGGCGGTTCTTGGCTTTAATGTGGAGTATCAGACAACCATGCCTGGTTGGGCAGAAGATGAGATTGACGAGGAGCGTTATGATGACGAAGGCCACATGCTTGCAGTTTTAGATGCTATTCTCAATCGCTCAAGACGCAAACTCGGTTTCCAAAATGGAGTAGGAAAAACTTATGAAGCCATTTTGACCGTCAAAAGCATTGCCCGTGCGCAGGCCTATTATAATCTGATTAAGCAAGTCAAAAATGGAGAAAAGTCTTTAAGCATTTCGGAAAATGTTAAAAAGATCTTGCCAGACTTTCCTAAGGTTGCCATTACCTACTCTGTGACAGAGAATGAAGCAGACTCCTATGTCAACCAAGCCTATATGGAGGAGAGCTTAGAAGACTACAATGCCATGTTTGGCACCCACTTTGGCCTAGCAACTATTGCTTCCTACAATAGCGACCTTAACGACCGTCTGGCCCGTAAGAAAGAACGCTTTGCCTTCCGTGAGGAACAGTTGGACCTGGTTATCGTGGTGGACCGCTTGTTGACAGGCTTTGATGCCCCTTGTCTATCGACCCTGTTCATGGATCGCCAGCCCATGAAACCCCAGCATATCATTCAGGCCTTTTCACGAACCAATCGCCTCTTTGATGAAGGCAAGAAATTCGGCCAAATCGTTACCTTCCAAACGCCTGACCGCTTTAAAGAAAAAGTGGATGAAGCTCTGAGCCTCTACTCAAATGGTGGCGAAACCAGTGTCTTAGCCCCAGAATGGCAGGAGGAGAAGGCCAAGTTTATGGAGAAGGTTCATCAACTACTGGCTATCGCTCCAAGTCCAGAGCAGGTGCCTGATTTGGATACAGCGACAGATGCAGAATTAAAACGCTTTGCCAAGGCCTTCCAAGAATTTGACAAGCTCCTATCTTCTATACAAGTCTATTCGGACTATGATGAGAAAGTCATTCTCAGAGAAATTGGACTCAGCCTAGAAGACATCGAGAACTTTGCCGGCCAATATCACAATGTCATCGAAGAACTCCGCAGACGTAGACCAGAAGACCAAGGAGATGAAGGCGTTCTCGTAGATATAGAGTATGAACTCGAATCCATCCGCACCGACGAGATAAACTATCACTATATCCTCTCTCTTATCCAAGCCCTAATCGAAAATCGGGAAAACCTCATCGGTAAAAAGGAAAAGAGCCTAGTAGATAACTATATTGAAGATTTGAACAAATCCAATCCCAAGTTATCCAGCCTCATCTCCAAACTCTGGCAGAATGTCCAAGCTGATGCCAAGAGTTATCAGGGACAGTCTGTAACCCATAAGTTGGATGAGATGATTGAGCTAACTACCCAGCAAAAGATTCGTGAAACGGCAGATTATTGGCAGATAGGAGAGGATGAACTCCAGTTCGTAGTGGACAACTACCGCATCGGACGAGATAAGCAAAATGGTGAAAAAGCCATCACAGAATCTCAGGACTACCTCGCCTATAAGGAAGCCCATGGAGACGAGGCACTACCAAAACTCAAATACAAAAAAGCCCTCAAAGAGGCCTATATGCGCATGATTTCAGAGGATATCTTACCGCTAAGGGGGAGATAGGTTTATTTGATGTTCTGATTTGCTAGATGTTTAACTTTATCTTGTCAAATCAGACCTTCTATTGTTTCAAAATAGGCAAAATTGAATAATAGAATGGTATATCTGTCTATCTAAAGTGTAAAAATGGCCAAAATTGAACAATAGGAATGAAAGGTGGACGTCCTAAAGTGCAAAAATAGGTAAAATTGAAGAATAGAAATCAAAAAAATAAAATCTAAAGTGTAGAAATACGAAAGTTGAGTAATAGAAAGGGGGGATATAGTGGAAAAATTATTTATTATTGGAAATGGTTTTGATATAGCACATGATTTAAAGACGAATTATCTATATTTCAAGAAGTTCGTTTATCAGCAGGCTTATGGGAAAGATGATTTGTTAGAGTCGTTGCAAACATCAAAGGGAATTTGCGACTTTTTTAGGGAAAAGGATATTGAAATTCAAGAACAACATCGATATGCTAAGGAAGATGGGTTGAGAGACATATATGGATATTCTCTATCCAAAATTAGAAATGGTCAGTTAGATAAACATGAACGGTATCAATTTATTTATCGACACATGATGCAATTAATGGGATTAGAGAATTTTTGGTCTCAGTTTGAGCATGATTTAGGTTGGATAAATGAGGTGAAAATTATACTGTCATCTTGTGGCCTAGAAGATTTAGAAACAGATGCTGAGGAGCTGGCAATGATTCTTGAAAAATTTCTAATAGAAGACATTGAAAACTTATTTCGGGAATGGGTTCAATGTTTTATTCTTGAATGGAATAATATGCCTTCTAATCTAAAAAAACTAAAACGAAAGAAATCTGTTGAACACAATAAAAATGCCTACTTTTTAACTTTTAATTATAGTATGTTGTTAGAGGATTTCTACGGTATAAATTCTGAACAAATATGTCATATACATGGAAGCATTTTTGAAAATAAGCTAATATTTGGACATAATCGTGAAATCGATTCTTATGATGAATCTATACAAAATGATCCAACTGCGGTACGTGACTTTCTTTATAATTTAGTTGATTTGACTAGAAAGCCTGTCCATCAGCAACTTAGAAAACATGAATACTTTTTCAAAAGTTTAAGTTCTATTAAAGAAATCTACTTCATTGGTTTTGGTATTCGGGATGAGAATGGAGTGGATGCTCCGTACTTTAAAGAAATCTTTAAACAAGCACCGGATGTGAGTATTTATATAGACCAGTTTGATAAGGAGAATGAATATACTATTAAGAAAATACTTAAGGCATGGGGTGCTCATAAAGCTTATCAATTGCAATTTATAGATACAAATAAAGATGAAATAGTTGGAGGAGATATATGACAAAGAAACCAAGTTATCGCTTTGCGGGTTATACTGAACCTTGGGAAGAGAAGAAGTTGGGTGAGTATGCAAAATATAGAAGGGGTTCTTTTCCGCAACCTTACGGGAAAAAAGAATGGTATGGAGGAGAAGATTCTATGCCATTTGTACAAGTTATTGATGTTACGGATAATCTTACTTTGGTTAATGATACAAAGCAAAAAATTAGTAAGCAAGCTCAACCAAAGAGTGTTTTAGCCCCAAAAGGAACTGTGATTGTAACATTACAGGGGAGTATAGGACGAGTTGCAATTACACATTATGATACTTATGTAGACCGTACTTTATTAATTTTTGAGAGTTATAATTTTCCTACGCATGTAGGTTTTTGGGCATATACCATTCAAAATAAATTTGAGATTGAAAGAAAAAAAGCTCCGGGTGGAACTATAAAAACCATCACAAAAGAAGCATTATCTAGCTTTGAGATTTCCCTCCCCTCCCTCCCCGAACAAACCACCATCGGTTCTTTCTTCCAAGATATTGACCAGCTCATTAGCCTTCAACAGCGTAAGTTAGAGGTGCTCAAAGAGCAGAAGAAAACCTACCTCAAACTCCTCTTCCCAGCCAAAGGACAAAAGAAGCCAGCCCTTCGCTTTGCAGGATTTGAAGATGAGTGGAAAGAAGTGAAGTTGGGGGAAATTGGTGAAATTCAAACGGGTAATACTCCGCCTACTAATGAAGAAGATAATTACGAAAAGAATGGATTTCCATGGGTCACACCTACTGATATTAATTCATTGGTGCTTCATACGACCTCAAAACAATTATCAGAAGTAGGTAAATCCAAAGCTAGAATTGCTAAGTCTGGTTCAATATTGGTAACATGTATTGCGAGTATTGGGAAAAATACATTAGTTAGAACTGATTCGGCTTTTAATCAACAAATTAATTCATTGACGCCTAGTGAAAAATATTCATCGTATTTTTTATTAACACAGTCTGAAATTTGGTCAAGATACATGCTCAGTGTAGCAGGTGCAGGAACAATGCAAATTATTAATAAAAGTGACTTTTCAAATATTAAGACTATGGTACCTTCTCTCCCTGAACAAGAAGCCATCGGCTCTTTCTTCCAAGACCTAGACAAGGCTATTGCCAAGCAAGAGGAAAAAGTCAACCAGCTCAAAGAAAGCAAACAAACCCTACTCAGAAAAATGTTTATCTAAGATACAAAGACCGCAAAAAGCCCAGTAAAAATAGGAAACTGGCACAGTCTTCGATGAAGACCAGACAGTTTATCTTTTTTACCCAGCTTTTAGGTCGTGTTCAATTCATAAGATACCAAGACCATAAAAAGCTACACTAAACGAATGAAAGTTGAAATTGATAGGAGACCCTATGTCACAAACAGATTTATCAAGAGAACTCTACCAATCCCTCTGGAATGCGGCAGATATCCTGCGTGGCCAGATGGAAGCCAATGAATACAAGTCCTACCTCTTGGGCTTGATTTTCTACAAGTACCTATCCGACAACATCCTCCAAGCCGTCTGTGATAACTTGGACGAGACTTTTGAGTCCTTACAGCAAGCGCAGCTTCTCTATGAGGAAAACTTTGCGGATGCAGATGTCCGTGAAGACCTCATTGAGGTCTTAAATGACGAGCTGGGCTATGTGATTGAGCCTTCTCTAACCTTTACCAAGCTGGTTCAGTCTATCCATGAAGGAACCTTCCAGCTAGAATCCCTAGCCCAAAGTTTCCGTGATATCGAGCAGGCCAATGAAAAATTTGAAAATCTTTTCGAAGATATCGACCTCTATGCTAAAAAGCTAGGCAACACCCCACAAAAGCAAAACAAGACCATCTCTGAGGTTATGAAGCAACTCAACGACCTCAATGTGTCTGGTCATGCTGGTGATATCTTGGGTGATGCTTATGAGTACTTGATTGGCCAGTTTGCCAGTGATTCTGGGAAAAAGGCTGGGGAGTTTTATACACCTCAAGCAGTCTCTCACCTCATGACTCAGATTGTCTTTGCAGGGCGCGAGCATCAAAAGGGGATGTCGGTTTACGACCCGACCATGGGTTCTGGTTCTCTCTTGCTCAATGCCAAGCGCTACAGTAAGCAAGCTTCGACAATTTCTTACTACGGTCAAGAATTGATTACTTCGACCTTTAACCTTGCTCGTATGAATATGATGCTTCATGGGGTTGCGATTGAGAACTATCACCTCAGCAATCACGATACCCTAGACGAAGATTGGCCGACTACGGAGCCGACAGACTTTGATGGGGTTTTGATGAACCCACCCTATTCATTGAAGTGGTCAGCAGATAGTGGATTCTTGCAAGATCCTCGCTTTTCAAGTTATGGAGTTCTGGCACCTAAGTCCAAAGCAGATTTTGCCTTCCTCCTTCACGGTTTTTACCACCTCAAGCATAATGGTGTCATGGCCATCGTCCTTCCTCACGGAGTTCTTTTCCGAGGAGCAGCCGAGCAAAAGATTCGTCAGCATCTGCTAGAAGAAGGCGCTATTGATACAGTTATTGGCTTGCCAGCAAATATCTTCTACAACACCTCTATTCCGACAACCATTATTATCCTTAAAAAGAATCGCACCAATAAGGACGTCTTCTTTATCGATGCCTCAAAAGAGTTTGAAAAAGGGAAAAATCAAAACAATATGACCGAAGACCATATTGCCAAGATTTTGGAGACCTATCAAAAACGCGAGAATGTCGAGAAGTTTGCCCATTTAGCCAGCTTTGAAGAGATTGTAGAAAATGACTACAATCTCAACATTCCACGCTATGTCGATACCTTTGAGGAAGAACCAGTTGTTCCCCTCGCTGACCTCGCCGACCAGCTCGCAGAGATTGATAAAGAGATTGGACAAGTAGAAGCCAGACTCGCACAAATGCGCAGCCAACTAGTAGGCACAACACCAGAAGCCCAAGCAGAATTAACCGCCTATCTCGAAAAATTGAATGAGATTTAGGGAGTAGGGGAAGAATGAAAACATCTCGTATAGATTGTACGAGGTGTTTTTGCATTTTGATGATAAAAAGATTGTAGGACAAGCAGAGTTTGAATAAAATCTACTGCAATAAAAAGTATTTAACAAAAATGAACTGCTCTCTGGTAAGAGGGCAATGAACAAATAACAGATTGAGTAGTGATTTTCCGTTATTTTCGTGATGTGTACTGTAATCGACTGATTTCGGACTTCATTTTGACATATGAAAACTCCCCTATAGTTTCTAGTGAATTTATGTTTTTTCACTGTCCACTATAAGGGGAGTATATTACATTAATTACCTGATTTCTTTTTATTCTCGGAAAGTATTAGTCCACTTTTCCACCTTCAAAAACAAGGTCATCTGCTTTAGCAGCGTCACCGTAAGTTGGGTGAAGTGTTTTTTCATAAGCTTTGTGGAAGAAGTTTTCTTTACCTAATTTTTCGATTTCTTGGTTGATGTAGTCAAGTAGTTCTTGGTTACCTTTTTGAACTGCTGGTGCAATAGTATCTGGATCACCTAGAGAAGAAATTCCTACCTCATATCCTTTATTTTCAAGCGCCCAAGCTAGAACTTCAGTATTGTCAGTAGAGAAGGCATCTCCACGTCCGTCAAGAAGGGCTTGGTAGGCATCGCTATATTGATCGTATTTTTGAAGTTTTACTTCTGGGTGATTTTTCTCAAAGTAAGTTTCAGCAGTCGTTCCTTTTGTAACGATTAAGGTTTTGCCTTCAAGTTCTTTAACGTCTTTGATAACTTTATCTTTTGGTGACACAACACCGAGAGAAACTTTCATGTAAGGAAGGGCAAAGTCAACTTGTTTTTTACGTTCGTCAGTAACTGTGAAGTTGGCAAGTGTGATATCAACCTTGTTTGAAATCAAGTATTCAGCACGGTTAGCTGCATCCACTGATACATATTTCGGTTTGACACCAAGGTCTTGTGCTAATTGGTTACCAAGTTCGATATCGTAACCTTGGTAAGAACCATCGTTGTCAACATAACCAAACGGTTTTTTATCTCCGAATACCGCGATTCGAAGTTCGCCACTTTTCTTAATTTCATCAATGGTGCGAGCTTTGGCAGTTGCCTTTGTAGATGAAGCATCAGAGCTTCCGCCTGAACTACAAGCTGTGACAAAGATAAGCGCAAATGCTAGAGCAAAAACAGTTAGAATTGGTTTAAGTAGTTTCATAATAATCTCCTTTATTGATTATAGATATGAGCCAAACTGGCTAAAGTCAAAGACGTTTAAAAATTCTTGTGCTCGTTTTGTTTGTGGATTTGTGAAGAATTCTTGAGCAGTTCCTTCTTCAGCAATCTTACCTTGGTCAAGGAAGATGATACGGTCCGCAATGGCTTTGGCAAACTGCATTTCATGGGTTACCAGAATCATGGTACGCCCTTCCTGTGCCAAGTCATTGATCAGTTCCAAAACCTCACGTACCATTTCTGGATCCAGTGAAGCCGTTACCTCGTCAAAAAGAATGATTTCTGGATGCATGAGAAGGGCACGAACGATAGCAACCCGTTGCTTTTGTCCACCAGATAATTGGCGAGCAAAGCTATGTTGTTTATCTAGAAGTCCGACACGTTCTAGTAGTTGCAGAGCTTCTTCGGTAACTTCTTTTTTGTCTCTCCCTTGAGCCTTGATAGGACCTAGGATAAGGTTTTGAAGGACATCCAAGTGAGGAAAGAGTTCATAACTTTGAAAGACCATGCCGATTTTTTGGCGAACCAAGTGAAAATCTTTTTTATTTTCAACGATGGACTGGCCATCCAGCAGGATATCTCCTCCTTGAATACTTTCTAAACCATTGAGGCAACGAAGTAGGGTACTTTTCCCACAACCAGACGGCCCTAGGATGACGACCACTTCCCCCTTTTTAACATCTAGGGAAAGTCCTTGGAGGATAGGATTGTCTCCGAAGGATTTTTTTAGTTCCTTGATTTCTAAAATAGTTTCAGACATTTAGTTCCTCCAATGTTTTTCTAAGTGAGTAGATAGTTTGGAAATAGGGAAGCAAACCGCGAAATACAAGACTAGGATGGTTCCATAAATCCAAAAGGAAGCGGTTGGGATAGTCAAACGATTGCTATCTATAATTTGTTGTCCAACTTTGGTAACTTCAACAACCCCAATCAAAACAACCAAGGAAGTCGTTTTAATCATCCGAGTGACAAGGTTGATGGCTTGTGGGAGCAATCTTCTTAAGACCTGAGGGATGATGATGTAGTAGTAGAGTTGAAATTTAGTTAAGCCAAGTGCTTGTCCACTCTCAAATTGATGTTTAGGCAGGGAAGTGATAGCTCCACGAACTAAGTCACCCATCTCAGCTGTTCCCCAGAGGGTGAAAACGATAATAGCAGAAGTCTCACCAGAAATATTGATATTAAAGTTTCGAGCTAAACCAAAGTAAACGATGAAAAGGAGCACCAGCTGGGGCATGATCCGGATAAATTCTAGATAAAAACGAGTCAAGAAACGAATCACTCTAGAATGAGAAGTCATGATAATTCCCATCACCGTTCCGAAAATCATGGATAAGAGGACAGACAGGATAGAAATCCCAATTGTGACTCCCAATCCCTGTAAAATTCTCAGGAGATTATTTCCCTGAAAGAGTACTTGCATTCCCGAATCCTGCATGACGGAGTCTCCTTTCTATCCAGCTAAAGACTAGTGAAATTGGTAGAAGCATGATGAGGTAAGCAACCACCAACATAGCCAGCGCAATATCTGTCTCATAATAGAGTCCAATCAAATCCTTAGCAACGTACATAAGGTCAGCAAGGGCAACTGCTGAAAAGACAGAAGTTTCCTTGATCAGGAAAATAACATTGGCACTAAAGGATGGTAGAGCCACCGCAGTCGCTTGTGGAAGAACCACGTAGCGAAAGACCTGAAATGGTGTGAGGCCAATGGCTAAACCTATTTCATGCTGGGTTTGACTGACGGCTTCTAGCCCGCTTCGGAAGGATTCTGCCATGTAGGAACCACCTAAGAAGATGAGCCCGACTGTTGCACAGACTTCTGAAGAAAGAACAATCCCTATTCGAGGTAGACCAAAGTAGAGAAAGAAAAGTTGTATCAAAAGGGGTGTATTTCGTGACAATTCTATATAGGCTGTTGCCAACTGTGAGAAAACAGGAAGGCGGTAATGCCGGATGACGCTGACGATGAGCCCTAGCAAAAAAGAACCTAGAATTCCCCAAACTGCAATATGCAAGGTCAGAAAGAATGCCTTTTGATAGAGTGGTAGATATTGTTCAACAATGGACCAATCCAAAAGTAGAACCTCCCATCTAGGAAAATGATACAGTTATTGTAGCATTAAAAGAGAGCTTTGGATAATATGTATTTTTTATTGTGGCGATAAAAAATATTTATAGCGGCGATAAATTTTAAAAATGTGATTTCTTTGGTTGACAAATGTAGATTTTGAGAGTATACTGATAATTGTAATTGACAAATGTAGATTTTGGAGGTGTACTGATGCAGATTTCGGATGCAGAATGGCAGGTCATGAAGATTATCTGGATGCAGGGAGAACAGACTAGTACTGATCTGATAAAAGTATTAGAGAAAAGGTTCAGTTGGTCCAAATCCACGATCCAGACACTCTTGGCCCGTTTGGTGGAGAAAGAATGTTTGACTCGGGAAAAACAGGGCAAGTCCTTTGTCTATTCGGCCCTTTTAACGCTAGATGATAGTAGGGGCTTAATGGTTCAGGATATCAAAGACAAGCTTTGTTCTCGAAGAATAAAGCTCTTGCTAGCTGATTTGATTGAAGAATGTGACTTTACCCTAGCTGACTTGGAAGGTTTGGAAGAAGTGATTTCAAAGAAAAAAGCAAGTGCTGTAACAGAAGTAAGATGTAATTGTATGTAAAGGAGACGCTATGTTAAATCTATTTGTATCTATTGTTGTTTTAGGAATGATTGCTTTTATCCTCTTTTGGTTTTTCAAAAAACCGCAAGAAGATGCTAAGAGAGCCCAACAAAAGAATGGCTATCAAGAAATTCGAGTGGAGGTCATGGGAGGATATACTCCAGAAACCATTATCCTCAAAAAATCGCAACCTGCTCGCATTATTTTTGATCGAAAAGATCCTTCACCTTGCTTGGACCAAATCGTATTTCCAGACTTTGGTGTGCATGCAGACCTACCTATGGGAGACCAATATGTGGTGGAAATCACTCCTGAAGAAGCCGGAGAATATGGTTTCTCTTGTGGCATGAACATGATGCACGGTAAGATGATTGTAGAATAGGAGAAGGATATGACTGAAATTGTAAAAGCAAGTCTTGAAAATGGTGTTCAAAAAATCCGTATCACGGCAGACAAAGGCTACCATCCAGCCCATATTCAACTACAAAAAGGAATTCCTGCTGAGATTACCTTTCACCGTGTGACACCGTCAAACTGTTATAAAGAAATTCTCTTCGAAGAAGAAGGAATTCTAGAACCAATCGCTCAAGATGAGGAAAAGATCATTCGTTTTACTCCTCAAGACTTGGGTGAACATGAATTTTCATGTGGCATGAAGATGCAAAAGGGGACCTACACCGTTGTTGAAAAAACTAAAAAGTCTCTCAGTCTTTTACAGCGTTTTTGGATTACTAGTATCTTTACTGTGCCTCTTGTGATTCTCATGATTGGGATGTCTACAGGAGGAATTAGTCACCAAGTCATGCGTTGGGGCACCTTTTTAGCCACAACACCCATTATGCTGGTAGCTGGAGTTCCATATATCAGAAGCGCCTGGGCTAGTTTTAAAAAGCACAATTCCAACATGGATACCTTGGTTGCTCTGGGAACCCTAGTGGCCTATTTCTATAGCTTAGTTGCCCTCTTCACTGGTCTGCCCGTTTACTTTGAAAGTGCTGCATTTATCCTCTTCTTCATTCTTTTGGGAGCAGTTTTTGAGGAAAAAATGCGAAAAAATACTTCGCAGGCAGTCGAAAAATTATTAGACCTACAAGCAAAAACAGCAGAGATTTTGCGTGATGATGTTTATGTTCAAATACCTCTAGAACAAGTCAAAGTTGGGGATCTCATTCGCGTTCGACCAGGTGAAAAAATAGCTGTTGATGGGATTGTCTTAGAAGGTGAAACGAGTATTGATGAATCAATGGTGACTGGGGAAAGTATTCCAGTCGATAAATCAGTTGGAGATGCTGTCATTGGTTCAACCATCAATAATAGTGGTACGATCATCTTTAGAGCTGAAAAAGTTGGTTCTGAGACTATGTTGGCTCAGATTGTGGACTTTGTGAAAAAAGCGCAAACCAGTCGTGCTCCGATTCAAGATTTGACAGACAAGATTTCTGGTATTTTCGTACCAGCAGTTGTCATTTTAGGCCTCCTTACTTTTTGGATCTGGTTTGTCTTGCTTGGTGAAAGCTTTGTGACTTCCCTTCTTTACGGAGTTGCTGTCTTGATTATTGCTTGCCCTTGTGCTCTTGGACTTGCGACACCGACAGCACTTATGGTAGGAACAGGACGAAGTGCTAAGATGGGGGTTCTCCTCAAAAATGGTACAGTTTTACAGGAAATTCAAAAAGTTCAAACAGTTGTTTTTGATAAGACTGGAACCTTGACCGAAGGGAAGCCAGTAGTGACAGATGTTATTGGTGATGAAAGAGAAGTGATCAGCTTGGCTGCTTCACTGGAAGATGTATCTCAACACCCGCTAGCTCAAGCTATTGTTAATCGTGCATCTGAACTAGGAATTAGCCTTTACCCAGTGGAAAACTTCCAAGCCTTGCATGGAAAAGGTGTGACTGGGATTATTAATGGTAAACAAGTCTTGCTTGGGAATGCCAAACTTTTAGCTGATCTTGACATTCCGAGTGACTATCAAGAACGATTTGATTTACTTGAGAAAGAAGCAAAAACAGTTGTCTTCCTATCCGTGGATGGTCAGTTAAAAGGCTTAATTGCCTTGCAGGATGTCCCTAAGGAAAATGCTCGAGAAGCTATTGCCAAATTGAAAAAACGTGGTCTTAAAACGGTCATGCTTACCGGAGATAATGCTGGAGTAGCCCATGCGATTGCAGAGCAAATTGGAATCGAAGAAGTGATCGCAAATGTCTTGCCAGAGGAAAAGGCACATGAAATTCACAAGCTTCAAAAGAATGGCAAATTGGCCTTTGTTGGAGATGGTATCAATGATGCGCCAGCCCTCAGTGTAGCGGATGTCGGAATTGCTATGGGCTCTGGGACAGATATTGCCATTGAATCAGCAGATCTTGTCCTCACAACCAACAATTTACTAGGATTGGCACGTGCTTTTGATATGAGTAAGAAGACCTTTAATCGTATTCTACTCAATCTTTTCTGGGCTTCTATCTATAACCTCATTGGTATTCCGATTGCAGCAGGAGTCTTTTCAAGTCTTGGTTTGGTGCTCAATCCAGAACTTGCAGGATTGGCCATGGCCTTTAGTTCAGTCTCTGTTTTAATCAGCTCTCTTATGCTTAATTTTACTAAAGTCGATTAATACTCTTCGAAAATCAAATTCAAACCATGTCAGCTTCACCTTGCCGTACTCAAGTACAGCCTGTGGCTAGCTTCCTAGTTTGCTCTTTGATTTTCATTGAGTATAAAAAGGCGGTTTTAACCGCTTTTTTGCTATTCTAAAACAGATTTTCAAAACGTTTTCAATCTGTACTGTAATAGAGAATGAAGTTTTCTGAGCACATTCTTATGAAACTATAAGTAAATGTGATAAATTAGGAGTGTAAATTTACTGAATCGTTTTCAAAAAACATATAAAAGCGCTTTTATTATTCATCAAATTAACTTTTAAGGAGAGTTATCATTATGACTCAAGGGAAAATTACTGCATCTGCAGCAATGCTTAACGTATTGAAAACATGGGGCGTAGACACTATCTACGGTATCCCATCAGGAACACTTAGCTCACTTATGGACGCTTTGGCTGAAGACAAAGATATCCGTTTCTTGCAAGTTCGCCACGAAGAAACAGGTGCTCTTGCAGCAGTTATGCAGGCTAAATTTGGCGGATCTATTGGTGTTGCAGTTGGTTCAGGTGGTCCAGGTGCGACTCACTTGATCAACGGTGTTTACGATGCAGCTATGGATAACACTCCATTCCTTGCTATCCTTGGATCACGTCCTGTTAACGAATTAAACATGGATGCCTTCCAAGAATTAAACCAAAACCCAATGTACAACGGTATCGCTGTTTACAACAAACGTGTAGCTTACGCAGAGCAATTACCAAAAGTAATCGACGAAGCTTGCCGTGCTGCCGTTTCTAAAAAAGGTCCAGCCGTTGTTGAAATTCCAGTAAACTTTGGTTTCCAAGAAATCGACGAAAACTCATACTACGGTTCAGGTTCATACGAACGTTCATTCATCGCTCCTGCTTTGAACGAAGTTGAAATCGACAAAGCTGTTGAAATCTTGAACAATGCTGAACGTCCAGTTATCTATGCTGGTTACGGTGGTGTTAAATCTGGTGAAGTGATCACTGAATTGTCACGTAAAATTAAAGCACCAATCATCACAACTGGTAAAAACTTTGAAGCTTTCGAATGGAACTATGAAGGTTTGACAGGTTCTGCTTACCGTGTTGGTTGGAAACCAGCTAACGAAGTGGTCTTTGAAGCAGACACAGTTCTTTTCCTTGGTTCAAACTTCCCATTTGCTGAAGTTTACGAAGCCTT
Organism: Streptococcus infantis; assembly: GCF_000963255.1. Classification (GTDB taxonomy): domain Bacteria; phylum Bacillota; class Bacilli; order Lactobacillales; family Streptococcaceae; genus Streptococcus; species Streptococcus nidrosiense. The sequence goes on from NZ_JYOV01000012.1 coordinate 172,629, forward strand.
CAAGAATACTGAAAAATTCATCCAAGTCGATATCGACCCTTACAAACTTGGTAAACGTCATGCCCTAGACGCTTCCATCCTTGGTGATGCAGGTCAAGCAGCGAAAGCAATCCTTGACAAAGTGAATCCAGTTGAATCTACTCCATGGTGGCGTGCAAACGTTAAGAATAACCAAAACTGGCGTGATTACATGAACAAACTCGAAGGTAAAACTGAAGGTGAATTGCAATTGTATCAAGTTTACAATGCAATCAACAAACATGCTGATCAAGACGCTATCTATTCAATCGACGTAGGTGACACTACTCAAACATCTACTCGTCACCTTCACATGACACCTAAGAACATGTGGCGTACATCTCCACTCTTCGCGACAATGGGTATTGCCCTTCCTGGTGGTATCGCTGCTAAGAAAGACAATCCAGATCGCCAAGTATGGAACATCATGGGTGACGGTGCATTCAACATGTGCTACCCAGACGTGATCACAAACGTTCAATACGACCTTCCAGTTATCAACGTTGTCTTCTCAAATGGTAAATATGCCTTCATCAAGGACAAATACGAAGACACAAACAAACACTTGTTTGGTTGTGACTTCCCTAATGCTGACTATGCGAAAATCGCTGAAGCTCAAGGAGCTATTGGATTTACAGTTGACCGTATCGAAGACATCGACGCAGTCGTTGCTGAAGCTGTTAAATTGAACAAAGAAGGTAAAACTGTTGTTATCGATGCTCACATCACTCCACATCGTCCACTTCCAGTAGAAGTACTTGAATTGGATCCAAAACTTCACTCAGAAGAAGCAATCAAAGCCTTCAAGGAAAAATACGAAGCAGAAGAACTCGTACCATTCCGTCTCTTCTTGGAAGAAGAAGGGTTGCAATCACGCGCAATCAAATAATTTCTCTTGTGGAAAATCAAAAGTAAACATTGTAAATTTTATGCTTTGATTTTCTTAGAGAGAAACTTAAAAGATCGGAGAAATCCGGTCTTTTTATGGAGGATAGTAAATGAATTTAAATCAATTAGATATTATCGTTTCAAATGTTCCCCAGATCTGTTCTGACTTGGAGCGTATCTTGGATAAGAAGGCAGACTATGTTGATGATGGTTTTGCTCAGTTCACGATTGGCAGTCACTGCCTCATGTTATCACAAAATCATTTGATACCTTTGGAAAATTTTCAGTCAGGAATCATTCTACACATTGAAGTTGAAGATTTGGAACAGAATCAAAAGCGTTTGAAAGAATTAGGGATTGAGATTTTACATGGGCCAGTTGTAACTGATTGGGGAACCGAATCCCTGCTAGTAAGTGGCCCTGCAGGTCTAGTGATTGATTTTTATCGTATGAAATAGGACGCTTAGTCATTTGAAGTTAACCATAATGATTCTTAAAAAAGAATGTGCGCTATGAACTATTGAAAGATCGGATTAATCCGGTCTTTTTCTTGTCTTTTCTGTTAAATTTGTTAAAATAGCTTCATAACAATGTTCTAAGGAGAAAAATATGCCAACAACTTTCTTTCTATTAATTGGCTTAATGATGTTAGGCTTTGCTGCCTTCACCTATTTTATGTTTTCCTATTTTATATTTAGTAATTATAGTAATGCCAAGAGATGTACCGAAAGAACGGAAGGAGTTATTATCCGATATTCCTATGCTCTTTATAATGGGATTAGTCTCCCGGTTGTTGAATACACTGTTGACGGGAACCTATACAAGGTCGTAGGGCCTAAATTTCTATCTGCTATTTCAAATACAATCAGTACTCCCTTAGGTTCAATCGTATCTGATGTAAAAACGGATAATTTTGAAAATGGTGAAATTCCACAAGTTTTAAGATACAAAGTTAAGGGGAATAGTTTTTTGTCTTTTACAAAATCTCCTCTTAAGGAACGCTTTCCAATTGGTGGAAAAGTTGCTGTTTATTATGATCCTAAAAAACCAAAACATTCCTATGTAGAAAGACCACTAAGACCTGGGCGATATGCATGGTTGGCAAAATGTGCTGTCTATCTCCTTGTTTTTATGATGATTGCCATGGCATTCTTTACGGTGTTTATTCTTCCAAATCTTGTGAACTAATAGTTTCTTGTAGATTTTCTTAAAATTATCAAATCCATATCGTTACTATTTTTATAAAATCTTCTCCCTACTTTATAAGATATGAAAAAGAGTTCAACTAGAACTCTTTTTTTGCTATAATGAAGGGAGAAAAATCAGACAGGAGATCAACATGTCAGAACCGTTATTTTTAAATTCTGTAATGCAAGAAAAAATCTGGGGTGGGACTAAACTACGTGATGAGTTTGGCTACGACATTCCAAATGAAAAGATTGGTGAGTATTGGGCCATCTCAGCTCATCCAAATGGAGTGTCTAAGGTAGCTAATGGCCGCTATCAAGGAACAGACCTCGCTACTTTGTATGCGGAACACCGTGAGTTATTTGGCGATCGTCCAGAGCCAGTATTTCCGCTTTTAACAAAAATCCTTGATGCCAATGACTGGCTCAGTGTTCAAGTTCACCCAGATGATGCTTATGGCCTAGAGCATGAGGGCGAACTCGGAAAAACAGAATGTTGGTACATTATTGCTGCAGATGAGGGTTCAGAAATTATTTACGGCCATAATGCTAAGTCAAAAGAAGAACTCCGCCAGCAAATCGAAGATAAAAACTGGGATGCCTTGTTAACAAAAGTTCCTGTAAAAGCTGGAGATTTCTTCTATGTTCCAAGTGGAACCATGCATGCTATTGGAGCAGGTATCTTGATCCTTGAAACGCAACAGTCTAGTGATACAACCTACCGTGTCTATGACTTTGACCGTAAGGATGATAATGGTAACTTGCGCGAGCTTCATCTTGAAAAATCCATTGATGTTTTAAATATTGGTGAGCCTGCTAACAGCCGTCCTGTAACTGTTAAAGCAGATGATTTGCGTTCAACTCTCCTTGTATCCAATGATTTCTTCGCAGTTTACAAGTGGGAAATTACTGGAAAAGTTGACTTTGAAAAAACAGCTGATTACAGCTTGTTGAGTGTCTTGGCTGGTCAAGGGAAACTGACTGTGGACAGTAAAGATTATCCAATTCAAAAAGGTAGCCACTTTATCTTACCAAGTGATGTTGAAACTTGGACACTTGAAGGACAAGATTTGGAATTGATTGTTAGCCATCCGTAAAAAGAAAGGACCTGAGTTCATTACTCAAGTCCATTTTTATAGTTACATAAACTGGGCGATAAAGACCACGATGATGATGATTGGAATGATGAAACGAAGAAGGAAGAGCCAGACTTGGAAAAGTCCTTGTTTCCACGGTGTTTCATCAAGATGGAGTTCCTCCATAGCCAATGCTTTTTTGAAGACATAGCCTGTAAAGAGAGACAAGCAGAGTGCACCAAATGGCATGAGGAGATTGGAAACCAAGAAGTCCATGGCATCAAAGAAGGTCTTCCCAAAGATTTGAACGTCTGCCATGACACCGTAGGATAGGGCTGAAGGGATACCAAATACAAAAGTCAAAACCCCTAAAATCATACTCCACTTAGCACGTTTACGATTGTCTTGGTTGGTGATGTTGCCTACATTGATTTCCAGCATTACGACAGAAGAAGTGACTGTCGCAAAGAGGAAAAGCAATAGGAAAAGGATGTAGAAAATACTTCCAAAAGGCATCTTGTCAAAGAGTTGTGGCAAGACAATAAAGAGGAGACTTGGCCCACCTTCAGACTGGATGTTAAAGGCTGACATAGCTGGGAAAATGGCTAATCCTGCCATAATGGATACAGAGATGTTCATGGCAACGATGGACATACCTGATTGGACCAGATTGGTTTTCTTATCCAAGTAAGAAGCATAGGTCAACATGGCTGTAACACCGAGCGATAATGCAAAGAAAGATTGCCCTAGAGCATAGAGGAGTCCAGCACTTGTCAGTTTTGAAAAGTCAGGTTTGAGGAAGTAAACCACACCTTCCATGGCATTAGGCAAGCTGAGAGAGCGCCCGATAATAATGACAAAGATGATAAAGAGCAGGGGCATCATAACCTTAGAAGCTCTTTCAATTCCTTTTTGAACTCCCTTAGATACGATAAAGATGTTGAGGAAGATGAAGAGGGCTTGGGAACCAAGAGCAATCCATGGATTTGAAATAATGTCTGTGAAGAGCTGGGCATAATCACTGCTAATCCCAACTTGGAAGGCTTTAGCAATAGCGATACCTAGATAAACTAAAACCCATCCACCAATAACACTATAAAAAGATAGGAGGATGAAAAGAGCAAAGGCACCGATCCAACCAATAAAATTGTAGTTCTTGTTATCGCCCAATTTTCCAAATGTTTTGATTGCTGACACGCCAGCGCTCCGCCCAAGGGCAAATTCAGCGAGCAAAAGTGGGAAACCAATTAAAATCGTTGAGATGAGAAAGACCAGTAAAAATCCTCCTCCACCATTGGCAGCGGTCATATAAGGGAATTTCCAAACGGCACCAAGACCAATAGCAGAACCAGCAGATGCAAGGATGAAGCCTAGCTTAGATCCCCATTGCGATTTTTCAGACATTGTTAAACTCCGATCTATTTTTTAAAATAAGAAAAGGCTACTTGAGTTGTCAAATAGCCTTCTATCAATGGCTCTTTATGAGCTTTTTATTTGATTGATAGACTTGATTATCCTATCATGATTTTTGAAGTCTGTCAAGAAAATCAATTTTACGTTTTCATAAATCTTAATAAAATACTTGACTCTCCCCAAAGGGGAGGGTATATACTATTTATGTGAGGAGGAAATCATGTACCATATCAAAGAAGCTGCGCAGCTTTCAGGCGTTTCTATCAAAACACTTTACCATTATGATAAGATAGGACTCTTGGTCCCATTAAAGTCAGAAAATGGCTATCGAATCTACAGCCAAGAGGATTTAGAACGACTTCAGGTTATCCTTTATTACAAGTATCTAGGCTTTTCTTTAGAAAAAATAGCAGAGCTATTGAAGGAAGAAAAGACGGACTTGTTACCACATTTGACGAGGCAGTTGGATTACCTGACTCGAGAAAGACAACATCTGGATACCTTGATTTCAACCTTACAAAAAACTATTCAAGAACAAAAAGGAGAAATAAAAATGACCATTCAAGAAAAATTCACTGGATTTAGCTATCAAGACCATCAAAAATACCACCAAGAGGCGGTAGAAAAATATGGCCAGGAAGTCATGGACCAGGCTCTCGAGCGTCAAAAAGGACGAGAGGATGAAGCTGCAACAACCTTTAATCAGATCTTTCAAGCCTTGGCTCAAAATCTACAATCTGGTCTGCCGATAACAGCATCTGAAAACCAAGAGGAAGCAGCCAAGCTCTTGCAAGCTATTCGTACCTATGGATTTGACTGCTCTATGGAAGTCTTCTGTCATATCGGAAAAGGCTATGTCTATAATCCAGAGTTTAAGGAAAATATTGACAAATTTGGATCTGGAACAGCTCAGTACACATCAGACGTCATTGCCCACTATGTAAGCACACAAACTCGATAAAACTCAAAGACTAAGCTAGAACTGACAAAGCTAGTAACAGAAATTTATACTCTTCGAAAATCTCTTCAAACCACGTCAGCTTTATCCGCAACCTCAAAGCTGTACTTTGAGCAACCTGCTGCTAGCTTTCTAGTTTGCTCTTTGATTTTCATTGAGTATTAGTAGGAGGACACAGACCTAGCTTGAAGATTAGATAAGATAAAATCGGCGGAGTAATCTCTGCCGATTTACTGTTATTTGAGTTGGTAAGACCAGTCTTCCCCATCCTTATAGTAAAAGAACTCACTGAGGTCTTCTTCCAAAAAAACACGAAGCATATCAGACATATCCTCAGTAGCCAGTTTAAGATGAGATAGATTTTCAAAATCCTCCCACCAGACTTTTCCTTCGTCTGAAGATTGGAGCTCCCCAGTAAAGTGTTCAGTTTTGTAAAAGAGGACAACATAGCGATAATCTTCATCATCATACCAATCTTTGATATCACAGAGTTGGGGTTTAGAAATGGTCAGACCAGTTTCTTCTTTCACTTCACGAATGACAGCATCGACAAAGGATTCGCCACGTTCAATATGGCCACCAGGAAAGGTAATGCCAGGCCAGTTAGGACTAACTCGATCTTGAACCAAAACCTTGTCCCCATTTTTAATCATACACATGTTGACAAATTCGACTGATTCTCTTCTGTTCATCTTATTTTTCCTATTTTGTTAGTAATTTTTCTACCACGTTTAACTTTCGCATGGTCAGATCAACGCCGAACAGCTTTTCGAGATAGTTGGTATTAAGCTTTTTTCGTTTTGCAGTTCTAGGTAGATAGAGGTAAAGACAATGGTTGCCGATACAAATTTCTTCTTCACCATAGTCACTATCCAATTTTTCAAATGGTAGACTTTGGATAGCATTCTGGAAAAGAATTATATGTATACGGTCATAAAGATAGTGTTCTCCAAACGGATTTTCTTGGACAATTTTTGTAAAATCACTCTTATTTTTAATGACCAGTTTCAAGTCGGCTCCGATTTTTTCTTTTATTAGAGTATGGACTTGTTCTCGTATTTCTTCTATGGCTAAGTCGCTTTCAAGAATAATATTTCCACTTTGAATATAAGTTCGAACGTGTTGAAAACCAGCCTCTGTTAAGATATCTACCAGATAAGACATTTTAGGGATAGCATTTTGTCCATTCGGTGTAACACCTCTCAGTAAAATAATATGTTCCAAAATAGCTCCTTTCTTATCCAATATCTTTAGATACTATATCATTTATAGTTCTAGTTTGAGCCTGCCACCCAGCCGGTGCAGAGGGCGGAAGTGATGTTAAAGCCACCTGTGTGGGCGTTGATATCCAGTACTTCGCCAGCAAAGTGGAGTCCAGGTACTAGCTTACTTTCCAGCGTTTTAGGATTGATTTCCTTGAGACTAACGCCACCTTTGGTGACAAAGGACTTGGCAAGGGACATTTTTCCAGTCACAGGGATTTTGAGGGATTTGATAGATTGGAGCAGTTGCTCGCGTTCTTTTTCAGTTAGCTGTTTGACTTTTTCCGGGTATCCTTGTACCAAGAATTCTGCCAAGCGTTCAGGGAGCAAGGCTTTTAAGGCATTTTTCAAGGATTTCTCACGGTTTTCTTCTAGAAAGTCTACTAAGTCACCTTCTGAAAGTTGTGGCAAGACATCCAGGGAGAGAATTTCCCCACCCTTGACAAAGCTAGACATGCGTAGTGCAGCAGGACCTGACAAACCAAAGTGGGTAAAGAGCAAATCATGAGTGATGACGTGCTTGCCATAGCTTAGGGTTACATCGTCTAGGGAAATTCCCTGCAAGGCCTTATGCGGGAAATCAGTCAACAATGGACTTTCAGCAGCCTCAAGCTCGGTAATAGTGTGTTTGAAATGTCGGGCGATTTCATGACCAAAACCAGTAGAGCCAGTAGAAGGATAGGATTTTCCACCTGTTGTGACAATGAGTTTATCACAAGTGAAGGTTTGATCTGTAGACTTAAGGACAAACTGGTCGTCAATCTTTTTAACAGAAACAATCTCTGTTTGAGTGGCAACTTGCCCACCTAGCTCCATGATTTTCTTTTCCAAAGCTTCGATAATGGTTCGAGATTTGTCGCTGGCTGGAAAGACGCGGCCATGGTCCTCAACCTTGAGTTTGACGCCATTTTCCGTAAAAAAGTTGATGATATCATGGTTATCAAACTGGGAGAAGACGCTGTAAAGAAAGCGCCCATTTCCAGGGATGCCAGCTAATAGGTCATCTAGAGTTCCATTGTTGGTCACGTTACAGCGACCACCACCAGTACCAGCTAATTTTTTTCCGAGTTTTCGATTTTTTTCGATGAGAAGGGTTTTCTGCCCATAAAAGCTACTTGAAATCGTAGCCATCATACCAGCAGGGCCTCCCCCAATTACAATAGTGTCAAAATGTTTCATAAAAGTATTGTACCATAAAAAAACAAGAGATGATAAGTCATCTCTTGTTTGATTTATTAGTCAATTTCATATCCCATGAGGAGTCCACCTTCTTCTGCATAAAAACTGCAGAGTCCAGAGGTTGGGATAATCTTGATTTCAGCTTGTGGGAATTTTTTACGCAAGAGTTCTGAGAGTTGTTGGCAGAATTTATCATTACTGCGGTGAGCCATGACGATATGCCCACCAGCGTAGCCAGCCTTGATTAACTCTTCATAAGCAGCTTGGAGGGACTTCTTAGCACCACGAGCCTTTTGTAGGAGTTCCAAGGTTCCAGTTTCACTTGCTTCCCCGACCATACGAATATTAAGGAGCCCAACAACTGTACCGATCAGCTTACTCAAGCGACCATTCTTAACAAGGTTATCAACCTTAGCGAGGACGAATAGTAACTTAGTTTTTTCTTGGTAAGCAGTAATAGCTTTAACCACTTCTTCAAAAGAAAGTCCTTGGTCAATCAAATCATTGATTTTTTCTACGATAAGGTCAACTTCTCCACCAGCAGACAAACTATCAATGACATGAATCTGAGTATCAGGATGTTCTTCGAGATAAAGATTCTTAGCTAATTGAGCGCTGTTTTGACTACCAGAAAGAGTTCCGGTAATGGTCACTACAAAAATATGTTTAGCCCCTTCAAATGCTCGCAAGTAATCATCAGGGCTAGGGCAAGCTGATTTTGAAGCTTCAGAAGTTGCATACATGGTTTCCATCATTTTGTCAATATCAAGACTAGCATCGTCAATAAAGACTTGATCAGCCACTTGAATGGTTAAGGGAACACTGATGAATTCAGTATCAATTGCTGGATTTGCCAGTTGACGATAATCACAACCAGAGTCAGCTACAATCTTCCAAGTCATAGAAATTCTCCATCTTTATCACTTATACATTGACAAAGGTTCTGTCTTTTTTTACAATTATATCATGAAAAATCTTAAAACAAAAGTCTCGTCACTCTGTTGTCACAAGTAGAAAGGAAGTGTTATGGCCGAACGAAGAATTTCTGAAAATTCGCTTGAAAATCTCAGAAAATCCAATCAAGAATCCAATTTACTGACCAGAGAAGCTATCGAAACAGCTCTCTTGCAACTTTTGGAGAAAAAGGAATTGACAAAGATTAGCATTTCTGAGTTGGTCAAACGTGCTGGGGTTTCCCGTGCAGCCTTTTATCGAAACTATGACTCCAAAGAAGAGATTTTAGAAAGTGTCTTTAAACGTAGCGTCCATAACATCATGGAGCAATTGAGTCATTACGATGTTAAAACGGACCTCTATCTGGTTTGGGTTCGCCTCTTTAGAGAAGCCAAGAAAGAGGCTAAGGTTATTCAGCTTGCCTTGGACTACCACTTGGAAAAAATCTTTGTGCAAGCCATGCAAGAATTTTTAGAAAAATACTATGGAAAATCAAAAGGAGTCAGCTCTTACCTGCATTCTTTTTGGAGTTCTGCCATCGTATCAGTTTTGCTTAAGTGGATCAAGGATGGAATGAAGGTTCCTGCTGAAAAAATTGCAGATTTACGCCTACCATTTTTCAAAAAATAAACCAAGAGGAGAGAAGATATGACAGAAAAAAGACTGGCTTGGGATGAGTATTTTGCTGCTCAAGCTCTATTGATTGCCAATCGTTCAACCTGTAAACGCGCTAAGGTAGGAGCTGTTTTAGTCAAGGATAATAAGGTGATTTCAACAGGATACAATGGTTCTGTATCAGGAACAGAGCACTGTATTGACCACGACTGTCTGGTGATTGAGGGTCACTGTGTTCGTACCCTTCATGCAGAAGTGAATGCTATCTTACAAGGGTCAGAGCGTGGCGTTCCAAAAGGTTTCACAGCCTACGTTACACATTTTCCATGCCTCAACTGTACCAAGCAATTGCTTCAGGTAGGTTGTGAGCGTGTCGTGTATATCAATCAATACCGTATGGATGACTACGCCCAGTATCTCTATCGTGAAAAAGGTACCGAGTTGACCCATTTATCGCTAGAGACAGTACAAGCAGCTCTTCAAGAAGCTAACTTGATTTAAAAATTAAAAAAAAGATGGTTTAGAAGGATTTTTAAACCATTTTTTGATATAATAAGAAGAATAAATTGAAAGAAGGAATTCAGAAAATGGGAAAACTTGAAGTCATTAATCATCCACTCATTCAACACAAATTGTCAATCTTGCGTCGTACAGACACTTCTACAAAAGCTTTTCGTGAGTTAGTAGATGAAATTGCTATGTTGATGGGATATGAAGTACTTCGTGATCTTCCGCTTGAAGACGTTGAAATCGAAACACCTATCACAAAAACAGTTCAAAAACAATTGGCTGGTAAAAAATTGGCAATTGTTCCAATCTTGCGTGCAGGTATCGGGATGGTCGATGGGCTATTGAGCTTGGTTCCAGCAGCCAAAGTTGGACATATTGGTATGTACCGTGACGAAGAAACTCTTCAACCAGTAGAATACTTGGTTAAATTACCTGAAGATATCGACCAACGTCAAATTTTTGTGGTTGACCCTATGCTTGCAACAGGTGGTTCTGCAATCTTGGCTGTTGATTCCCTCAAAAAACGTGGAGCATCAAACATCAAATTTGTCTGCCTTGTATCTGCTCCAGAAGGTGTAAAAGCTCTTCAAGAAGCTCACCCAGATGTAGAAATCTTTACAGCAGCTTTGGATGAACGTTTGAACGAACATGGCTATATCGTTCCAGGCCTTGGTGACGCTGGAGACCGTTTGTTCGGAACTAAGTAAAATTCTAAGCATAAACTAAAACTGTTCATTGGTTTTAGTCTAGAAAGGAGGTTGAATTTTTGTGTCTGTTTTTAGGATAGAGCAAAAATTTGACCTTTTTTGACCAAAAAGATATAATAGTCCTGTATCAAGTCGTTTGACTAAGAAAAATTGAAATCAGAAGGAGAAATGAATGATTCCTGTAGTTATTGAACAAACAAGTCGTGGAGAACGTTCATATGACATTTACTCACGTCTTCTAAAAGATCGTATCATCATGTTGACTGGACCAGTCGAAGACAATATGGCAAACTCAGTTATCGCCCAATTGCTATTCTTGGATGCCCAAGATAGTACAAAAGATATTTACCTTTATGTAAATACTCCTGGTGGTTCTGTATCAGCTGGTTTGGCAATCGTTGATACTATGAACTTTATTAAGGCAGATGTCCAAACCATCGTTATGGGGATGGCTGCTTCAATGGGAACAATTATTGCCTCAAGTGGAGCAAAGGGCAAACGTTTCATGCTTCCGAATGCAGAATACATGATTCACCAACCGATGGGTGGTACAGGTGGTGGTACACAGCAAACAGATATGGCGATTGCTGCTGAACACTTGCTTAAAACTCGTAAGACTTTGGAGCAAATTCTTGCAGATAATTCTGGTAAATCAGTTGAGCAAATCCATGCAGATGCTGAACGTGATTACTGGATGAGCGCTCAAGAAACACTTGAATATGGTTTCATTGATGAAATCATGGCTAATAATTCTTTGAATTAATCTTTTGAAGCAAACTCGACTGAGTTTGCTTTTTTTGATATAATAGTAAGAAGATTATTAGAAGGAAGTTGTAATATGTTTCAAAAAGAGAATCGGTCTGGTCTGATTATCTACCTATACTATAATCGTGATGCAAAAAAACTCGATCATTATGGTGATATTTGTTACCACTCTAAAAAACACCGTTATCTGCAACTGTATGTCCCAACAGAAGAAGTGGAAGAAGTGGTTAGCCGTTTAGGAAAAGAGAGATTTATCAAAAAAGTGCGACGATGTCATATCCAAGAATTGGAAACTCCCTTTGTTGGTAGTCTCTATAGAAATAGCGAAAACGTTATCATGTAAAAATTAAGGTAAATGTGTTGACAATTTTCAGATAATTCGGTATATTCTTAACATGTAATTTAAATTAAGAAATTAAAAGGAGATAAACATGAAGAAAAAATTTGCATTGTCACTTGTAGCTCTTGCAAGTGTAGCTGTTTTAGCAGCTTGTGGAGAAGTGAAGACAGGAGCTTCAAATTCAACTGGTAACCCAGTGGATGAGAAAGTCGTTAAAATTGGTTTCAACTTTGAAGAAACTGGTGCTGTAGCATCTTATGGTACATCTGAGCAAAAGGGTGCTCAACTTGCAGTTGATGAAATCAACGCAGCAGGTGGTATCGATGGAAAACAGATCGAAGTAGTAGACAAAGATAACAAATCTGAAACTGCTGAAGCTGCTTCAGTTTCAACAAACCTTGTTACTCAATCTAAAGTAGCAGCAATCGTAGGACCTGCAACTTCAGGTGCAACTGCAGCAGCAGTAGCAAATGCTACACAAGCTGGGGTTCCATTGATTTCTCCAAGTGCTACTCAAGATGGTTTGACAAAAGGTCAAGATTTCCTTTTCATCGGAACATTCCAAGATAGCTTCCAAGGAAAAATTATTTCTAACTATGTTACAAACAAGTTGAACGCTAAGAAAGTTGTCTTGTATACTGATAACTCAAGCGACTACGCTAAAGGAATTGCAAAATCATTCCGTGATTCATTCTCAGGCGAAATCGTAGCAGATGAAACGTTTGTATCAGGTGACACTGACTTCCAAGCAGCTTTGACAAAAATCAAAGATAAAGACTTTGATGCAATCGTGTTACCAGGTTACTACACAGAAGCTGGTAAGATTGTAAACCAAGCTCGTGGTATGGGAATTGATAAACCAATCATTGGTGGTGACGGATTTAACGGTGCAGAGTTTGTTCAACAAGCAACTGCTGAAAGAGCAACAAACATCTACTTTATCTCAGGATTCTCAACTACTGTTGATGTTTCAGATAAAGCAAAAGCCTTCCTTGAAGCTTACCGTGCAAAATACAACGAAGATCCTTCAACATTTGCAGCTCTTGCTTATGACTCAGTTTACCTTGTAGCTAATGCAGCAAAAGGTGCAAAAACTTCAGTTGATATCAAGAACAATCTTGCTAAAACACAAAACTTTGAAGGTGTTACAGGTCAAACAAGCTTTGATGCAGATCACAACACTGTGAAAACAGCCTTCATGATGACCATGAATAATGGTAAAGTAGAAGCGGCAGAAGTCGTAAAACCATAATTATAGATACAGGAAATGGGGAATGAGCTTTTACTCACTCCCTGTTTCGGTGTTTATGAAAGGATTATTTTTTTATAAAAATCCTAAAAAATAAAACTTAGAAAGAGTGAACCATATGCTTCAACAACTTGTCAATGGTCTAATCTTGGGGAGTGTCTATGCACTGCTAGCCCTAGGTTATACTATGGTTTATGGAATTATCAAGCTCATTAACTTTGCCCACGGTGATATTTACATGATGGGTGCTTTCATGGGTTATTTTTTGATTAATTCCTTGCAATTAAATTTCTTTGTTGCCTTGATCTTATCGATGATTGGAACGGCAATTCTCGGTGTTATCATTGAGTTCCTAGCTTATCGTCCATTACGTCATTCAACTCGTATCTCTGTATTGATTACAGCCATCGGGGTTTCCTTCTTACTGGAGTATGGGATGGTCTATCTGGTAGGCGCCAATACACGTGCCTTTCCTCAAGCAATCCAAACAGTTCGTTATGACTTGGGCCCAATCAGTCTAACAAATATTCAATTGTTGATTTTGACTGTCTCACTTGTTTTGATGGTTCTTCTACAACTCATCGTACAAAAAACCAAGATGGGGAAAGCCATGCGTGCCGTTTCTGTAGATAGTGATGCTGCTCAGCTGATGGGGATTAACGTGAACCGTACAATCAGTTTCACCTTTGCATTGGGTTCAGCTCTAGCTGGTGCAGCGGGTGTCTTGATTGCACTTTACTATAACTCTCTTGAACCATTGATGGGAATGACTCCAGGTATTAAATCATTTGTGGCTGCCGTTCTTGGTGGTATCGGAATCATCCCTGGTGCAGCTCTGGGTGGCTTTGTTATTGGTCTTTTGGAGACATTTGCTACCGCCTTCGGAATGTCAGATTTCCGTGATGCCATCGTGTATGGAATCTTGCTCTTAATCTTGATTGTTCGTCCAGCTGGTATCCTCGGTAAGAATGTGAAAGAGAAGGTGTAAACAATGAAAGAAAATTTAAAAGTTAACATTCTATGGTTATTCCTTTTGTTGCTTGGATATGGTTTGATTAGCCTATTGGTTTCAGTAGGAATCTTGAATCTTTTCCATATTCAGATTATTGAACAAATCGGTATCAATATTATTCTAGCAGTAGGTCTTAACCTAATCGTTGGGTTCTCTGGTCAGTTTTCACTTGGACATGCTGGATTTATGGCTATTGGTGCCTATGCAGCAGCTATTATTGGTTCTAAAACTCCAACCTATGGTGCATTCTTTGGAGCTATGTTGCTCGGTGCTATCATTGCTGGTTTGGTTGCCTTGGTAGTTGGAATTCCTACCCTACGTTTGAAAGGGGATTATCTCGCGGTTGCGACACTTGGTGTTGCTGAAATTATTCGTATCTTCATTATTAATGGTGGAAGCCTTACAAACGGTGCAGCTGGTATTTTGGGGATTCCTAACTTTACAACTTGGCAAATGGTATACTTCTTTGCCGTGATTACAACGATTGCCACTCTTAATTTCCTTCGCAGTCCTATCGGACGTTTAACCTTATCAGTTCGTGAAGATGAGATTGCTGCTGAGTCAGTAGGGGTAAATACTACAAAAATTAAAATTATTGCTTTTGTTTTTGGTGCTGTTACTGCAAGTATCGCAGGTACTCTTCAGTCAGGATTTATCGGATCAGTCGTACCAAAAGATTATACGTTCATCAACTCTATCAATGTATTGATTATCGTTGTATTTGGTGGTTTAGGATCCATTACAGGGGCAATTGTTGCTGCAATCGTGCTTGGAATCTTGAACATGCTCCTTCAAGATGTGGCCAGCATTCGTATGATTATCTATGCTTTGGCCTTAGTACTCGTTATGATCTTCAGACCAGGTGGTCTTCTTGGAACTTGGGAATTGAGCCTATCACGTCTCTTTAAAAAAGGTAAGAAGGAGGGACAAAACTAATGGCATTGCTTGAAGTAAAAAATTTAACCAAACATTTTGGTGGTCTGACAGCCGTTGGGGACGTCACTCTCGAATTGAACGAAGGTGAACTTGTTGGTTTGATTGGGCCGAATGGTGCTGGGAAAACAACCCTCTTCAACTTGTTGACAGGTGTTTATGAACCAAGCGAAGGAACAGTAACCTTGGATGGTCACTTGTTAAATGGCAAGCAACCCTATAAAATCGCATCTCTTGGTTTAGGGCGTACCTTCCAAAATATCCGCCTTTTTAAGGACTTGACAGTTTTGGATAACGTTCTGGTTGCATTTAGTAATCATCATAAACAACATGTTTTTGCAAGTTTCTTGCGCTTACCAGCTTTTTATAAGAATGAAAAAGAATTGAAAGCTAAAGCCTTAGAATTACTAAAAATCTTTGATTTGGATGGAGATGCTGAAACTCTAGCTAAAAATTTAGCCTATGGTCAACAACGTCGTTTGGAAATTGTTCGTGCTCTTGCTACAGAACCTAAAATCCTTTTCTTGGATGAGCCTGCAGCGGGTATGAATCCACAAGAAACTGCAGAATTGACTGAGTTGATTCGCCGCATCAAGGATGAATTCAAGATTACTATTATGCTGATTGAACATGATATGAACTTGGTTATGGAAGTTACTGAGCGTATCTATGTTCTTGAGTACGGTCGTTTGATTGCTCATGGAACACCAGATGAAATCAAGAGTAATAAACGTGTTATCGAAGCTTATCTAGGAGGTGAAGCCTAATGTCTATGTTAAAAGTTGAAAACCTCTCAGTACACTACGGTATGATTCAAGCTGTACGTGATGTGAGCTTTGAAGTAAACGAAGGAGAAGTTGTTTCCCTTATCGGTGCCAACGGGGCTGGAAAAACAACCATCCTTCGTACCTTGTCAGGACTTGTTCGTCCAAGTTCTGGTAAAATTGAATTTTTGGGACAAGAAATCCAAAAGATGCCTGCACAAAAAATTGTGGCATCAGGACTTTCTCAAGTACCAGAAGGACGTCACGTCTTCCCTGGTTTGACAGTTATGGAAAACTTGGAGATGGGAGCCTTTCTTAAGAAAAATCGTGAAGAGAATCAAGCAAATTTGAAGAAAGTCTTTTCACGTTTCCCGCGTTTGGAAGAACGTAAAAACCAAGATGCAGCTACCCTTTCTGGTGGTGAACAGCAGATGCTTGCTATGGGACGCGCACTTATGTCAACGCCTAAGCTTCTTTTGTTAGATGAACCATCAATGGGGCTTGCACCAATTTTCATCCAAGAAATTTTTGATATCATCCAAGATATTCAAAAACAAGGTACAACTGTTCTTTTGATCGAGCAAAATGCCAATAAAGCACTAGCCATCGCAGATCGAGGCTATGTTCTTGAAACAGGTAAAATCGTTCTTTCAGGAACAGGAAAAGAACTCGCAGCATCAGATGAAGTCAGAAAAGCATATCTAGGTGGCTAAAACAATCCAGTGGATTGTTTTAGTCGGCAGATAAAGATTGCGCCAGCAATCCACATTAGTCCGTGGGACCTTTTTAGTCGGCGAATAGAGATTGCTTGGCAATCATCAGATCCAGTAGATTGTTTTAGTTGACGGGAAAGATTGCCAAACAAATTACATAATCATAAGATTGAGGGCCCTAATATAGGGCTCTTTTTATAGTGTTTCAGAGTTTTCAGAATCTTGAAAAAGAGATGAAAGCGTTTGATTGATTTTCGTAAAAAGTGTATAATAAAGCTATAAACATAAAGGAGAGTTCCTATGGCAGTTAAAGATTTTATGACACGAAAGGTCGTATATATTAGCCCCGATACGACTGTAGCACATGCAGCAGACTTGATGCGCGAGCAAGGTTTGCACCGTCTTCCTGTTATTGAAAATGATAAATTAGTTGGTCTAGTAACAGAAGGAACAATTGCTGAAGCCAGTCCGTCAAAAGCAACAAGTCTTTCAATCTTTGAGATGAATTACTTGCTCAATAAAACAAAAGTAAAAGACGTCATGATTCGTGATGTTGTAACTGTCTCAGGTTATGCAAGTTTGGAAGATGCAACCTACCTTATGCTGAAAAACAAGATTGGAATCTTGCCAGTTATTGATAATGGACAAGTCTATGGTGTCATTACTGACCGTGATGTTTTCAGAGCATTTCTTGAAATTTCTGGTTATGGCGAAGAGGGAATCCGTGTTCGTTTTATCACAGAAAATGAAATTGGGGTACTTGGTAAGATTGTTTCTTTAATCGTTGAGGAAAATCTAAATATTTCTCATACTGTTAATATTCCACGTAAAGATGGTAAGATTGTTATCGAAGTTCAAATTGAGGGAACGGTTGATCTAGCTACCTTTAAACAGAAATTTGAATCTGAGAATATTCAGGTTGAAGAAATTATACAAACTTTAGCAAAAAAACTGTAAAAAATAAAATAGAAGCAGTTTTTACTTGCTAAAAAAATTTTTTTCTAGTATAATAATTTATTGTGAGCAAACCTCACTTACCCCTTGCAATGTCTTGGGGTCATTAGACCAAAAGGAGGAACATATCAATGGCTAAATACGAAATTCTTTATATCATTCGTCCAAACATTGAAGAAGAAGCGAAAAACGCTTTGGTAGCACGTTTTGACTCTATCTTGACTGACAACGGTGCAACTGTTGTTGAATCAAAAACATGGGAAAAACGTCGTCTTGCATACGAAATCCAAGATTTCCGCGAAGGACTTTACCACATTGTTAACGTTGAAGCAAATGATGATGCAGCTCTTAAAGAGTTTGACCGTCTTTCAAAAATCAACGCTGACATTCTTCGTCACATGATCGTCAAAACTGACGCGTAAGAAGGTAGATTATGATTAACAATGTTGTACTTGTAGGGCGTATGACTCGTGACGCTGAGTTGCGTTATACCCCATCAAATGTAGCAGTTGCGACTTTTACTCTTGCAGTAAACCGTACATTTAAGAGTCAAAATGGCGAACGTGAGGCTGATTTTATCAATGTCGTTATGTGGCGCCAACAGGCTGAGAATCTTGCTAATTGGGCTAAAAAAGGCTCGCTTATCGGGGTGACAGGTCGTATTCAGACTCGTAGTTACGATAACCAGCAAGGACAACGTGTCTACGTGACGGAAGTCGTGGCTGAGAATTTCCAAATGTTGGAAAGCCGTAGTGTGCGTGAAGGACATACTGGTGGAGCTTATTCTGCACCAAGTTCAAACTATTCAGCACCTACTCAATCAGTACCTGACTTTTCACGTGATGAAAATCCATTCGGAACAACGAATCCTTTGGATATTTCAGATGATGATTTACCATTCTAATGGACAATTAATACTATAAAGGAGAAAAAACATGGCTCAACAACGTCGTGGCGGATTCAAACGCCGTAAAAAAGTTGATTACATCGCAGCAAACAAAATTGAATATGTTGATTACAAAGATACTGAGCTTCTTAGCCGTTTCGTTTCAGAACGTGGGAAAATCCTTCCTCGTCGTGTAACAGGAACTTCAGCTAAAAACCAACGTAAAGTAACAACAGCTATCAAACGCGCTCGCGTAATGGCTTTGATGCCTTTCGTAAACGAAGATTAAAAAAGAGGTCCGGGTGGACCTCTTTTTCAGACCCGTTTGGGTCTTTTTTTCACGAGCATAGAAATGTGAAAGCGAGTTGGGGTCCGGGTGGACCTCTTTTTCATGAGCATGAAAACAAGGAAGCGAATTAAGACCCCGACGGGTCTTTTTTTACGAGCATAGAAATGTGAAAGCGAGTTGAGGTCCGGGTGGCCCTCTTTTTCACGAGCTTTGAAATGAGAGAGCGAGTTTGGGTCCGGGTGGCCCTCTTTTTCATGAGCTTGAAAACAAGAGAGCGGTTTAAAACCCGGTTGGGTCTTTTTTCACGAGATAGTTTTTTTCTGACCTTGGCGTGCTATAATGGTAATAGAAAGAGTAAAGGTGGGTAAGTCAAAGATGAATTGTACGATTAGAAATATGATTAAGTCTGATATTGAATCCTTATCTCATGGATTTATGAATCAAGGTTGGCCTGGTAGAGAGGAAATTTTGGCTAGATATTTTCTGGAACAGGAAAGTGGGGAGAGAGAAGTCTTAGTTGCAGAGATTGATGGTGCTGTAGCGGGCTACGTTACCATTTTGCCCTCTGCTAAACATGGTCCTTTTGCAGAAGTCTATCCAGAATTATCAGATTTTAATGTGTTTGAGCCTTTTCGAAATCAAGGGATTGGGAATCAACTGCTAGAAGAAGCAGAAAAACGAGTCAAATTTGTTTCGAGTAAGGTCACTCTTGGTGTAGGTTTGCACTTAGGCTATGGCCCTGCCCAGAGATTGTATATCAGACGGGGCTACATTCCAGATGGGACAGGTGTCTGGTATCGAAATCAACCCTTGGAAATGAATGCAACTAGCCAAAATAATGATGATTTGGTTTTGTATCTAGTAAAGGAATTCGGATAAGAGATAAGGATTTTATTGGGGATGTGGGATTCCTCTACTTTATGGTATAATGGAAAGAGTGAATTGAAGGAGGTAATGAGATGGATGCGAAATTAAGATATAAGGCAAAAAAGATAAAGATTGTTTTTTTTGATATTGATGATACGTTGCGAAACTCAAAGACTGGTTTTATCCCAACCTCAATTCCAACAGTATTTCAACAATTACGTGAAAAAGGTATTTTGACTGGGATTGCGACTGGTCGTGGGATTTTCGGTGTCGTGCCAGAGATTCGCGAGCTTAAACCTGACTTTTTTGTTACTCTGAATGGTGCCTATATTGAGGATAAAAAAGGCAATGTGATTGATAGTAACAAAATCGCTAAAGATAAGGTTG
The DNA here is from genome assembly GCF_000963255.1 of Streptococcus infantis. Classification (GTDB taxonomy): domain Bacteria; phylum Bacillota; class Bacilli; order Lactobacillales; family Streptococcaceae; genus Streptococcus; species Streptococcus nidrosiense. Next base: position 192,555 of record NZ_JYOV01000012.1, read on the forward strand.
AAAGCTATATTGCTTGGACTAAGGAAGTGGGGATTGACTATGGTTTAGTTGGTAGTCATACTGCTAAACTCTCCACTAGAACTGAGTTGATTAGTGAGGCCATTGATCCAATTTATCCCGACTTAGATGTAGATCCAGATTTTTATGAAAAAGAAGACATCTATCAGATGTGGACTTTTGAAGATAAGGGAGATGACCTGACTTTGCCTGAAAGTTTAGCATCGACTTTGCGTATGGTACGCTGGCATGAACATTCGTCAGATGTTGTACCAATTTCAGGTTCAAAAGCAGCTGGTGTAGCAAAAGTTGTAGAACATTTAGGTCTTAAACCTGAGAACGTCATGGTTTTTGGGGACGGACTCAACGATTTAGAGCTCTTTGATTATGCAGGCATTAGTGTCGCTATGGGTGTTTCTCATGACAAAATCAAAGAAAAAGCAGATTATATTACAAAAACATTAGAAGAAGATGGCATTTTCGATGCCTTAGAAGGATTTGGTATGGTAGAAAAAGAATTAAATTTTCCACAAGTAGACATTGAAGCAGTAGAAGGTCCGATTGCGACTATTAAAACAAATCATGGAGATATGCGCATTAAGCTTTTCCCTGAACATGCACCAAAAACAGTAGCCAACTTTATCGCTCTGTCAAAAGATGGTTACTATGATGGTGTCATTTTCCATCGTATTATCAAGGACTTTATGATTCAAGGTGGAGATCCAACTGGTACTGGTATGGGTGGCGAATCAATCTATGGTGAGTCATTTGAGGACGAGTTTTCAGAAGAACTTTATAATATCCGCGGAGCCCTTTCTATGGCTAATGCTGGACCAAATACAAATGGTAGCCAGTTCTTTATCGTGCAGAACCAACACTTGCCATATTCTAAGAAAGAAATTGCTCGTGGTGGTTGGCCAGAACCAATTGCGGAAATTTATGCAGAACAAGGTGGAACTCCTCACCTTGATCGTCGTCACACAGTTTTTGGACAGCTTGCAGATGAAACTTCTTATGAAGTTCTGGATGCAATTGCAGGTGTAGAAACAGGTGCAATGGACAAGCCAGTTGAAGATGTCGTTATCGAAACGATTGAAATCGAGGACTAGGATGAAAATAGGTGATAAGCTAACAGGGCAAATTACAGGGATTCAGTCTTATGGAGCCTTTGTGGAGTTAGAGACTGGTATCACAGGCTTGATTCATATTTCTGAGATTCGTACAGGATTTATTGAGAATATCTATGATGTACTGAAAATCGGTGAAGAAGTTCAAGTCCAGGTTGTCGATTTGGACGAATATACAGGGAAAGCAAGTCTTTCTATTCGGACTTTGGAAGAAGAGAAACATCAATTACCGAGACGGAGACGTTTTTCAAGTGACCGTGTCAAATACGGATTTGCTCCTTTGGCTCGCATGATGCCTATCTGGACCAAGGAAGCTATCTCTAATCTAAATAAGAAAAAGTCTTAATTGATTTTTTCTCTCTTGAAATGTTAATATAGTTTGTTATAATAGAAGTATGGTAGAAGAATTATTAAAATCAGGAGAGAGAATCAATCAGCTCTTTTCTACAGATATCAAGATTATTCAAAATAGAGAGGTTTTCAGCTATTCGGTGGATAGTGTACTTTTGTCACGCTTTCCTCGCTTTCCTAAAAATGGCTTGCTAGTGGATTTTTGTGCGGGTAATGGAGCTGTTGGACTTTTTGCCAGTAGCAGGACTAAGGCGAAAATTCTGTCTGTTGAAATCCAGGAACGCCTGGCAGATATGGCTGAACGATCAGTCCGATTAAATGGCTTAGAAGAACAGATGCAGGTCATTTGTGATGATTTGAAGAATATGCCTACTTATATTCAGGGGAGTAAGGTTGATTTGATTTTGTGCAATCCTCCCTATTTTAAGGTGGACCCAAATTCTAATCTGAACGAGAGTGAGCATTACTTGTTGGCTCGGCACGAAATTACGACCAATCTCAAGGAAATCTGCCGTAGTGCCCAAAGTATTCTTAAATCCAATGGGCGTTTAGCCATGGTCCATCGTCCTGATCGATTGTTAGATATTTTAGACACACTTCAACAACACAATTTGGCTCCAAAACGTCTGCAATTTGTCTACCCTAAACGGGAGAAGGAAGCCAATATGCTTTTGATCGAGGCTATCAAGGACGGCTCCACTAGTGGTTTTAAGATTCTGCCACCACTCATTGTTCATAATGATGATGGTTCCTATACTCCAGAAATTCAAGAAATCTATTATGGATCATAAAGCTTATATGTATGTAGTTGAGTGTCGGGATGGTTCCTACTATACTGGTTATACAACGGATGTCAAGAAACGTGTCGCTGTTCACAATAGTGGGAAAGGTGCCAAGTACACACGAGCTCGGTTGCCAGTAAAACTCATCTATGTTCAAGGTTTCGATAGTAAAGAAGAAGCCATGTCTGCTGAAGCCCTTCTCAAACGTAAGAAGAGAGTGCAAAAGGAAAGATTTTTATCTGAAAACCAAGAGGAAAATTTACTCGGTCATTTTGAAGAGTAGAGGGGAGTTCTTTGACTCCTCTTACTTTTGTCAAAAATTGAAAAAAATGCTACAATAAAGAGAATAAAGAAACGAGGTATTATCATGTCTAAGATTCTAGTATTTGGTCACCAAAATCCAGATTCAGATGCTATCGGTTCATCAGTAGCCTTTGCTTATCTTGCAAAAGAAGCTTATGGTTTGGATACAGAAGCGGTGGCTCTTGGAACTCCAAATGAAGAAACAGCTTTCGTATTGAACTATTTTGGTGTTGAAGCACCACGCGTTATCACATCTGCTAAAGCAGAAGGTGCAGAACAAGTTATCTTGACTGACCACAATGAATTCCAACAATCAGTGTCAGATATCGCTGAAGTAGAAGTTTATGGTGTGGTGGACCACCACCGTGTGGCTAACTTTGAAACTGCCAGCCCACTTTACATGCGTTTGGAGCCTGTTGGATCAGCGTCTTCTATCGTTTACCGCATGTTCAAAGAACACGGTGTAGCAGTGCCAAAAGAATTGGCAGGTTTGATGCTATCAGGTTTGATTTCAGATACCCTTCTTTTGAAATCTCCAACAACTCATCCATCTGATAAAGTGATTGCGCCTGAATTGGCTGAATTGGCTGGAGTTAACTTGGAAGAATACGGTCTTGCAATGCTCAAAGCAGGTACCAACTTGGCAAGCAAATCAGCAGAAGAATTGATCGACATCGATGCCAAGACTTTTGAATTGAACGGAAACAACGTTCGTGTTGCCCAAGTGAATACAGTTGATATCGCTGAAGTTTTGGAACGCCAAGCTGAAATCGAAGCAGCTATCCAAGCTGCAAATGCAGCTAACGGTTACTCTGACTTCGTTTTGATGATTACAGATATAGTCAACTCAAACTCAGAAATTTTGGCTCTTGGTGCCAACATGGACAAGGTAGAAGCAGCTTTCAACTTCAAACTTGAAAACAACCATGCCTTCCTTCCAGGTGCTGTTTCACGTAAGAAACAAGTAGTACCACAATTGACTGAAAGCTTTAATGCATAATCATAGATGGGAAAGCCCATTGTTAAAAAGGAGTTTCGGCTCCTTTTTTGCTAGGAGAGAAGTATGTTAGAAAATGGCGATTTGATTTTTGTGAAAGATGATTCGGATATAGGACAGGCCATCAAGGAATCTACTGGTAACTATAGCCATGTGGCCATTTTTTTAGACGGCTTCATCTATCATGCAACTACGGAAGGCGGAGTCATTGCCCAATCTCCTGAAGATTTCTTTGAAGCCGAGAAAGTCTATGACCTTTATCGCTATGCGAAGATTGATTGCCCAGAGGTTAAAAAGCAGGCAGAGAGCCTTTTGGGTTCACCCTACAATGCTTCTTTTTACTCGGATGGAGATGGTTATTACTGTTCCCAGTTTGTAGCAGAAATTCTCCCTATTTTTGAGACCATTCCTATGAAGTTTGGGAATGATACACAGGAAATCAGTGATTTCTGGAGAGACTATTATCAAGAGTTGGGGCTTCCTGTACCTCTCAATCAAGCAGGTACCAATCCTAGTCAATTAGCATCATCACCACTTTTAGTTTGTAAAGAAAGGAATCTTCATGATTCAGATTTTTAATCCATCTCGCTTGACGCGTCAACCATTCTTTAGAGATTTGGTAAACTATCTTGATAAGCATGATGATGTTATCCTCCGCGAAATCAAGGCTCAGTTTCCAGAGGTTCCAGTTGACAAGTATTTGGAGGAATATATTAAAGCGGGTTTGATTTTGAGAGAAAATAAACGCTATTATCTCAATCTCCCATTTCTAGAATCTACAGAATCTCTTGAACTAGACCAAGAAGTCTTTGTGAGAGATGATAGTCCCATCTATCTAGAAATCCTGGGGAAAAGATTTCAGACTGAATTACGTAACCAAACCAATGCAGCAATCCTAGAAGAGTATACGGATTTTGCTAGGGAAAAAATGACCTTGTCTAATTACTTTTATAAGGTTAAGCACCAGTATCTACTGACAGAAGATCAGCAGAAACTCTATGCTGTTTTGGGGGATGTCAACCCTGAGTATGCTCTCAAGTATATGACAACCTTTTTACTTAAATTTCTCAAAAAAGACCAGCTCATGCAGAAGCGTCGAGATATCTTTGTTGATAGTTTAGTTTTATTGGGCTACATCATTCAAAATGAAGATGGGAAATATGAGTTAGCTGTAGAATTTGATAAAGAAAGATTCATCTTTATAAAAAAATAAAGGCTAGGGATTTTCCCAATGTCATTAAGTTAGTAATCTAACTATTTGAATAGGAGATAGGATTGAGATCATCAAAGTGATTCTCTATCCTATCTTCTATTTTTTTTGCATAACAAATAAAGGTTTTTTCACCCTATTTTTTGAGATTTATGTTACTCTATAGATGAAATCAATTACCGATTGGGCCTTTATTTTTCTTGGATATTTTCGATTCGGTCGAATAATAGATAACTGTTTCTTGAGGTAGTTTTTCAACTGGAGAGAAGAAAGGGAACCGTTAAAAAACAAACGGCAGGCATAAGTCGCATCTGAGAAACACACTTTATATCTTTGTTTTTTGTGACTACTGTCGATGGCAACTTGCGAGGTTACCCAACGACAAAAGTTAAAATTTGTAAATCGGGCAAAGATTTCTTGGAGAATCCCTTCCTTCTTTTTGGCATGAAAATTGACCAAGCCAATACTGTATTTCAGGTCACGAAAACTAGTCTCTATGCCCCATCTGCTGGCGTAGAGATTTTTTAATTGTTGGACTGAATAGTCTGTATTTGTCACCAAAGTTTCGTATTTTCCTTCTTCCGCTTCTAAACGCACCAAACGAAAAGGAAGTTGGTATAGTTCAACAGGGTCATGTTTTTGACTTGTTTCTGGAAGAAAATCAAAAGTAGAATTGTGTGGAATAAAATGATAGTCATTGGGGAAATCACGATAAAGTTTTTTGAGCTGATTGGTTTGCTTTCGTGATAATTTTAGAGAAAAGTTTTGATCAAAACACTCTGTATTTGGCAAGTTGAAGGAGGAACGCATGGATTGTTTTCCATCTCGAATTCGGATGATATAAAGCCATCCTTTTTCTTGAAAATGAGCCATGAGATTGTAACTTTCATAGCCTCTATCCATGATAACAAGAGCTTTCTCGAAAGGGAGAAGCCTTCATCATCTGAATCAGAGCTAAGCGCTCATGTTGCGTATGTTTGTCTTGAATAGAAACATCTCTATACACTCCAGTCGTCAAGTCGTATAGGGCATTTATGTGTATGAGATTATAGGATTTAACATCCGTTTGGGTTTGGATAGAGGTTTCTGTATCCATGGGATTTCGAGGAATACAGATATCACTCCCATCTGCAGCGAATATCGGAAGATTGGTGTTAAGTGGAATAGGTGCTGTAAATTCTTTAAATAAGGTATAGAAAGCCTCAGGTTTTATCTGATAGCGTCTTTGAACAAAGGCTGAATTTGAAACTGTCAGTCTAGCATCTAGTAATTCTTTTGACAGTGATTTTCCTCCCATTCCCAGAATGGTACGAATCATGGTTTCTAGTGATAACCTTCTTTTACGAGTAAAGGCCTGTTCATCTTGTTTGACGAGCTCAACTTTTTGACCAAGGATACTCTGAATACTCTTATTCAAGTGGGCTTTTATCTGTTTTATCATAGGAAGTACCTCCTTAACTATCAGTTTAGCACATAAAAAAAGAAACCCAAATACAGAATTGTATTTGAATTTCTTAACTTAATGACATTG
>NZ_JYOV01000013.1 GCF_000963255.1 Streptococcus infantis
ACAGTAAGTAAGGTAGAAGTTGGCAACGATGGTACAACAACTGTAACTTACCCAGATGGCACAACAGCCGTTATCCCAGCCGATAAGACAGTTAAGAAATCATCTGATAAATCTGTTAAGGATCCATCAGTAACTCCAGTAACAGATCCAAGCAACTTGACTGATGCGGAAAAAGGTAAAGTAGCAGAAGAAGTTAAGAAATCAAACCCAACAGTAACTGACGTTAAGGTTGACAAAGATGGCACAACAACTGTAACTTACCCAGATGGCACAACAGCTGTAATTCCAGCAGATAAGACAGTTAAGAAATCAGATGACAAATCTGTTAAGGATCCAACAGTAACCCCAGTAACAGATCCAAGCAACTTGACTGATGCGGAGAAAGCTAAGGTAGCAGAAGAAGTTAAGAAATCAAACCCTACAGTAAGTAAGGTAGAAGTTGGCAACGACGGTACAACAACTGTAACTTACCCAGATGGTACAACAGCCGTTATCCCAGCAGATAAGACAGTTAAGAAATCAGCTGATAAAGTAGTTACAAATCCATCAGTAACCCCAGTTACAGATCCAAGCAACTTGACTGATGCGGAAAAAGCCAAGGTAGCCGACGAAGTTAAGAAATCAAACCCTACAGTAAGTAAGGTAGAAGTTGGCAACGACGGTACAACAACTGTAACTTACCCAGATGGTACAACAGCCGTTATCCCAGCAGATAAGACAGTTAAGAAATCAGCTGATAAAGTAGTTACAAATCCATCAGTAACTCCAGTAACAGATCCAAGCAACTTGACTGATGCCGAAAAAGCTAAAGTAGCGGACGAAGTTAAGAAAGCTAACCCAACTGCAAAAGATATCAAGGTTAACAAAGACGGATCAGTAGTTGTAACCTTTGAAGATGGTACCACAGCTGTTATCCCAGCAGATAAGACTGTTAAGAAATCATCAGACAAAGCTAAGGAATCAGATGGAGTTAAGAATCCATCGGTAACTCCAGTTACAGATCCAAGCAACTTGACAGATGCCGAAAAAGCTAAAGTAGCGGACGAAGTTAAGAAAGCTAACCCAACTGCAAAAGATATCAAGGTTAACAAAGACGGATCAGTAGTTGTAACCTTTGAAGATGGTACCACAGCGGTTATTCCATCAGATAAGACAGTTAAGAAATCATCAGACAAAGCTAAGGAATCAGATGGAGTTAAGAATCCATCAGTAACTCCGGTTACAGATCCAAGCAACTTGACTGACGCTGAAAAAGCTAAAGTAGCAGAAGAAGTTAAGAAAGCTAACCCAACTGCGAAAGATATCGTTGTCAACAATGATGGCTCAGTAGTTGTTACTTTTGCGGATGGATCAGTAGCAGTCATTCCAGCTGAAAAAGCTGTTACAGCTGCTAACCAAGAGTCACCTGCTCAAGGATCAGCTAAGAAAGCAGGAGCGAAAGAATTGCCAAACACTGGTACTAAACAATCTAGCGCTTCACTTGGACTAGCACTTCTTGCAGCAGTGACAGGAGGACTTCTCATCGCTAAAAAACGCGAGGAAGAAGAGTAAGAAATTACTCAAATAAGGTAAATTTAAGAATATGAATTCTGTAATTTGCTAGAAAAGGCTAAGAGAAAAGACTAGCCTCGTCATAAAACCACACAGAGATTCAAGACTTGAGAACAATCAAGGTTAAAGAATCGCTGTGTGGTTTTTAAGGTTCCAGAGGTTGGATTTCTTTCCTATTTAGTAAGAATCATTATTAGAAAATGAGGATCTCTGTTTTTAGAGATTCTCGTTTTTCTATTTAGGAGTTAAGCCCCTAGAATTAGATGATGTTAACATATAAGAAAATATGAATATGATTTAAACGATAAAGTGTAAAAAACAAGGATAAAAGTAAAAAATAGAAAATTTTGCAAATGATTTTACATTATAAAGCTCTTTACATTCTTTAACCAATGTTTTATAATAAAAATGTATGTAGCATATAAAATGCTAAAAAATACAAAAAAGGAGATACAAACATGTATTTTAATCGTAAAAATGCAGAACAAAAGAACTGGCGTATGATCAAAAAAGGGAAACATTTCCTATTTGGTTGTTCGCTTGTTTTTGCGGTTGGAGCAGCACTAGTCGCTCCATCAGTTCAAGCTGATCAAACTGATCCAGTAGATTCAAGTGCTAAGGATACAACTGTAAAACCTGAGACTCAGAATCAAGGTGAAACTTACGGAGCACCTGCTGTGGAAGCTCCAATAGCTACAGAAGCTAATACGAAACCAGTACTTGCGACTGCTCCAGAAGCTAATGCTAAGGAGAAAGCTACAGAGCCTTCTGCTGCACCAGTAGTAGCAACTACAAAAGAATCAGATTCTGTTCAAGCACCAAGCTTGACAACAGTAGCGGATGCATCAGCATTAACTGCTGAAGAAATTTCAAATGTTACTGAAGCGATTAAAGGTTCAAATCCGACTGCAGTTTCTGTTCAAGTTAGCAATGATGGATCTGCGATTGTAACATTTGCAGACGGATCAAGCGCAACATTGTCAGCTTCTCAAACAGTTAAAGTCAAGGCAGAAGCTACTTCGGAAGCTCCTACACGTTCACGTCGTGCCCTTTCTCCAGTAAATGGAACTACACGCTCTTTTGACTCTGAACTTCAGAATGAAGCTCAAAAGAAAGCAATCTACAGTCCGGGTGTGAAGGGTGAAAAGCAAACTTATCAAGGAACAGTTTGGCTTTACCGTAATGGAACAGTCAATAACGATAACCAAGAAGATGCAAAACGCCTTGGTGGTGTAAATGTCTACCTTCAGTATGTAACTGGTAAAGGTTTTGTGTCACCAGTTTATAAGACAACAAGTGAACAAGATGGAACTTTTGTATTTGACTTGTCTAAATCGGTAGCAAACCGTCTAGGAGCCACAGGTGAGTTTCAACTTGCAGGAGACCCTAAGCTTGCTATTCGTACTTGGGTAGAAAATCCAGATCCAACAAAATACACTGTCATCAAATCAGGTGACCAACGTACAGGTTTCCACGGACGTCTTAGCCGTTTAAATGAAACTTGGGATTTCACGGCTGGTATCAACCGTATTGTTGGTGGTCAAGTAGTTCTTCAAGAAAAACCAAATTCTGAAGACTATCTCTTGAAACCAGAAGCAGACCGTCAGACAGGTGACCAAGCAGACGGCCAATTTTCACGTAAAGGCGATTATGGTACAATCCGTGGTAGAGTGTGGTACGAACTTCGTGACCCAAGTGGTTCTGACGCACGTATGTATAAAAAAGACAGCTACGATATCAATGCTACAAACGTTAAAGTAGCGGCTTCATACGTAAATGATGAAGTGACTCGTCTTTTTGACAAATGGAAAAAAGAACACAAAAACTACAAACTTGATGATTTCAAAGCTGCTCAAGCTGAAATTATCAAAGAATATGAAGCTAAGAATGGTAAAGGTTCACATATCGCTGAAACTGTTGTAGTACCAGTTGATAAAGACGGTTACTATCGTATTCCATTCCGTGGTCTTTATGGTGTGAGCGCTGATAAGGCTAACAGTGGACTTTCTAAGAAAATTTCAGATGCAGAGTTTGGAACACTTGTTAAAGATGAAGATTTAGACAATGAACATCTTATGAAGTGGAATGGAACTATTGGACAAAAATACCGTCACATTAATACGGATTATGTTTATGCCACTGTTCTTGTCAATGACTATGCTATTTGGAGCAATAACTACCAATCAAATATGTTTGAAGGTACGTCAGATGCCGTTCTTCCAGTAGGACCTTCATCACTTGCGGCAGCAAATATTTCAAATACAAACTTTGCCCTAATCGCACCACAACCAATGCACGACATCTTGGTATATGACAATTCTGATCATTTTGCAAAACCAGGAAATACTGCTGAAAGTACTACTGGTGGACTTATGCCATCACGCGAATACCAAATCCGTTGGTTCAAAGATGGTAAAGCAATCGGTGAAGCAACAACTGTAATGTCAACAGCAGAAGGAACTGCTAAGTCAGTACCACTCACTGTGCCAAATGATCTTACAGAACCAGCAATCTATACATCAGCTGTATTCCTCCAAGGCGAAGACACAAGTGACCTTCATTCAGCATTGGCACTTGATTCATTCACTGCTGTTCTTGATGAAGAAACAGACAAATACACTCCAAAATATGCTGACACACTTGTAACACCAGGAACCCCTGCTACAGCAACGCCAACTTTCACAGATAAAGGTGGGAAAGATACACCAGCTCCAGAAGGTGCTAAATATAGTATTCCATCTGACTTTGTAGCTCCAGAAGGCTACACTGTATCAATCGACGAAAATACAGGAAAAATCACTGTTGAAGCTAAGCCAGGAACAACAGTTGAAGAAGTTGAAGTACCTGTCAAAGTAACATACAAAGACAACTCAACTGATACAGCCAAGGCTACCTTTAAGTTGGATACTGATGGTGATAAGATCCCAGATGTAACGGATGAAGATGATGATAATGATGGTGTCAAAGATTCAGACGAAACAACAGATGGTACAAACACTAAAGATCCAAACTCAATCGCTTCAAAAATTACTCCAATTGATGATCAAACAGGTGTAGTAGGAAAAGAAATCACACCAGTTACTGTCACAGTAGAGAAAGTTCCTACAGATGGTTCTATCAAGGTTGAAGGACTTCCGGATGGTGTTTCTTACGACCCAGTAACAAAACAAATTACAGGCACACCAACAACTGAAGGTGAATCAGAAGTAACGATCACAGTTCTTGGTAAAAATGGTCAACCAGTAAAAGGTGCTGATGGACAACCTGTAACTGAAACATTTAAATTTACAGTTACAAAACCAGCAACAGACGCTGACAAGAACACTCCAACAGCTAAGGAACAAACAGTAAACAAGGGTGAAACTCCAGACGCTAAGAATTCAATTGGTAACACAGGAGATCTCCCAAGTGGTACAACCTATGCCTTCAAAGATCCAGTAGATACAACTACAACAGGCGATAAGGGAGCAACCGTTGTTGTAACTTACCCAGATGGATCTAAGGATGAAGTTCCAGTAACTGTTAAGGTAGTAGAAAACCCAACACAAGCAGATCAAAACACCCCAACAGCTAAAGATCAAACAGTTAAGAAGGGTGAAACACCAGACGCTAAGAATTCAATTGGTAATACAGGAGATCTCCCAAGTGGTACAACCTATGCCTTCAAAGATCCAGTAGATACAACTACAACAGGCGATAAGGGAGCAACCGTTGTTGTAACTTACCCAGATGGTTCTAAGGATGAAGTTCCAGTTAAAGTAACTGTTAAAGATCCAAGTACAGATGCGGACAAGAACACTCCAACCGCTAAAGATCAAACAGTGAACAAGGGTGAAACACCAGACGCTAAAGGTTCAATCGGCAACGTAGGTGATCTTCCATCAGGAACTAAGTTTGAGTACAAGACACCAGTAGATACAACAACTGTAGGTGAAAAAGACGCAACAGTTGTCGTAACATACCCAGATGGATCTAAGGATGAGGTGCCAGTTAAAGTAACTGTAGTTGATCCAAGCACAGATGCGGACAAGAACACACCAACCGCTAAAGATCAAACAGTGAACAAGGGTGACACACCAGACGCTAAAGGATCAATTGGTAATGTATCAGACCTACCAAGCGGCACAACATTTGAGTACAAGACACCAGTGGATACAACAACACCAGGTGAGAAAGACGCTACTGTAGTGGTTACTTACCCAGACGGTTCTAAAGACGAAGTACCAGTTAAGGTAACTGTTAAAGATCCACGTACAGACGCAGATAAGAATACCCCAGTAGCGAAAGATCAAACTGTTAAAGTTGGTGACACACCAGATGCCAAGAACTCAATTGGTAATGTTTCAGATCTTCCAAGCGGCACTACATATGAGTACAAGACACCGGTAGATACAACCACAGAAGGTGAGAAAGACGCTACTGTAGTGGTTACATACCCAGACGGTTCTAAGGATGAAGTCCCAGTTAAGGTTACTGTAGCCGCAAATCCAACTCAAGCTGATGTAAATACTCCTGTAGCTAAAGATCAAACTGTTAATATTGGCGACACACCAGATGCCAAGAACTCAATTGGTAATGTCTCAGACCTTCCAAGTGGTACTACATATGAGTACAAGACACCGGTAGATACAACCACAGAAGGTGAGAAAGACGCTACTGTAGTGGTTACTTACCCAGACGGTTCTAAAGACGAAGTACCAGTTAAGGTAACTGTTAAAGATCCACGTACAGACGCAGATAAGAATACCCCAGTAGCGAAAGATCAAACTGTTAAAGTTGGTGACACACCAGATGCCAAGAACTCAATTGGTAATGTTTCAGATCTTCCAAGTGGTACTACATATGAGTACAAGACACCGGTAGATACAACCACAGAAGGTGAGAAAGACGCTACTGTAGTGGTTACTTACCCAGACGGTTCTAAGGATGAAGTCCCAGTTAAGGTTACTGTAGCCGCAAATCCAACTCAAGCTGATGTAAATACTCCTGTAGCTAAAGATCAAACTGTTAATATTGGCGACACACCAGATGCCAAGAACTCAATTGGTAATGTTTCAGATCTTCCAAGTGGTACTACATATGAGTACAAGACACCGGTAGATACAACCACAGAAGGTGAGAAAGACGCGACAGTAGTCATAACATACCCAGATGGATCTAAGGATGAAGTTCCAGTAACAGTTAAAGTAGTAGATCCAAAAACAGATGCGGATAAGAACACGCCAGCACCTAAGGACCAAACAGTCAATGTAGGTGAAACTCCAGATCCTAAGAAATCAATTGGTAACGTAGGTGATCTTCCAAGTGGCACTACAGTTGAATACAAGACTCCAGTTGATACAACAACCCCAGGTGATAAGAGTACAACCGTCGTTGTGACTTACCCAGATGGATCTAAGGATGAAGTTCCAGTAACAGTTAAAGTAGTAGATCCACGTACAGATGCGGACAAGAACACCCCAGTAGCGAAAGGTCAAACAGTTAAACCAGGTGACAAACCAAACGCTAAAGATTCAATCGGCAACGTAGGTGATCTTCCATCAGGAACTAAGTTTGAGTACAAGACACCAGTAGACACAACAACACCAGGTGAAAAAGATGCAATTGTTGTCGTAACATACCCAGATGGCTCTAAGGATGAAGTACCAGTTAAAGTAACTGTTAAAGATCCACGTACAGATGCGGATAAGAACACCCCAGTAGCGAAAGGTCAAACCGTTAAACCAGGTGATAAACCAAACGCTAAAGATTCAATCGGCAACGTAGGTGATCTTCCAGAAGGAACTAAATTCGAGTACAAGACACCAGTAGATACAACAACACCAGGTGAAAAAGACGCAACAGTAGTCGTAACTTACCCAGATGGCTCTAAGGATGAAGTACCAGTTAAAGTAACTGTTAAAGATCCACGTACAGATGCGGATAAGAACACCCCAGTAGCGAAAGGTCAAACCGTTAAACCAGGTGATAAACCAAACGCTAAAGATTCAATCGGCAACGTAGGTGATCTTCCATCAGGAACTAAGTTTGAGTACAAGACACCAGTAGACACAACAACACCAGGTGAAAAAGATGCAATTGTTGTCGTAACATACCCAGATGGTTCTAAGGATGAAGTTCCAGTAACTGTTAAGGTAGTAACTCCAAACACACCAGCGCCTGTAACTCCAATTACAGATGCGGACAAGAACACTCCAACCGCTAAAGATCAAACAGTTAAACCAGGTGACAAACCAAACGCTAAAGATTCAATCGGCAACGTAGGTGATCTTCCATCAGGAACTAAGTTTGAGTACAAGACACCAGTAGACACAACAACACCAGGTGAAAAAGATGCAATTGTTGTCGTAACATATCCAGATGGATCTAAGGATGAAGTTCCAGTTAAAGTAACTGTTGCAGCTAATGCAGCTCCAGCTTCTGATAACACTCCAGCTAAGAAAGCGGGTGCTAAAGAATTACCAAACACTGGTACAAAACAATCTAGCGCTTCACTTGCTCTAGCACTTCTTGCAGCAGCGACAGGAGGACTCCTCATCGCTAAAAAACGCGAGGAAGAAGAGTAAATAAAAAGCTCAAATAAAGCAAAATTGAGAATGATTATTCTTTGATATTGCTAGAAGAACCGTAAGAATTTCTTCTTACGGTTTTTTGATTTTAAGGTTCGTTTAACTATTTGGAGTCAGATAAATTAAATTTTTTCCTGATAACGATATTTCGGAAAAATTGCTGTATGTAAAATAGTCAACAATTTATTAATACTAGTTGTATAGTTCTATCAGAAACGATCAAGAGCACTAAATTAAATCTGAGTAAGGCATAGAACAAGAAAACGGATATTTAACTCAGATAGCCTTACATAAGGGTTTAAACTGCCAAAATAGAAAATATAAACAGTTAGAAAATCTAGAAGATAATCGAGATTGAGAATGAAACTGACTTGTAACTAAAGTTAACCTCAAAAATAATAGAATAATCAAAAAATAAATGATGAGTATAACCTAAACTAATAAATGGGTGATGCTAAAGATTAGCAACAAATCTAATGATAAATACTTCTCTACTAATTAGAGGTAAGTTAGATATAGTTTCTGATTTGAGTGAGAATATTTCACGAGGTTATGAAAAAATAAGTGGAATACTTGAATGACTGAACATAATGTAAAATAACAAGTAAAAATAGAACTATAAAACTTGAAATATCACTGGTTTACCTCGTATAGAGATCCAGTAAAGGAATCATCAATTCCATACCAGGCTGGTAAAAACTTTAAATAAAAACTAAAATATGGTAAAATAACGATTAAATAAAATTTTGAGGAGACATTTATGAAGACAAAAACACTTGCACAAGTTGATGGAATTATTGGGATCATTGCAGGAGCTGTTTTAGCAATTTTACCAGTCGTTATCGTTATGATTGCAGCTATTTCTGAAAATGAAGATTTTGCGGGAATTGTTTTGGGAATTGTTTTCCTTGTTTTTACTTTAGTAAAAATCGCAACTCTAATCCTAGGAATTCTCACTCTTGTCTACTATAAGGATGACAAGCGTATCTCACTTGCTCCGTCTATCTTATTTATCGTTGGATCGGTAGTATCATTGATTCCGTTCTTGGGATGGATTGGTGGAATTATCCTCATCATTGGTGGAGCGCTATACTTGTCAAGCTTAAAACATTTCCAAATCGAAGGATAATTCTAGACTAAAAGAGAAGAGACAGGAAGTCAATGTCATTAAGTTAGTAATCTAACTATTTGAATAGGAGATAGGATTGAGATCATCAAAGTGATTCTCTATCCTATCTTCTATTTTTTTTGCATAACAAATAAAGGTTTTTTCACCCTATTTTTTGAGATTTATGTTACTCTATAGATGAAATCAATTACCGATTGGGCCTTTATTTTTCTTAGATATTTTCGATTCGGTCGAATAATAGATAACTGTTTCTTGAGGTAGTTTTTCAACTGGAGAGAAGAAAGGGAACCGTTAAAAAACAAACGGCAGGCATAAGTCGCATCTGAGAAACACACTTTATATCTTTGTTTTTTGTGACTACTGTCGATGGCAACTTGCGAGGTTACCCAACGACAAAAGTTAAAATTTGTAAATCGGGCAAAGATTTCTTGGAGAATCCCTTCCTTCTTTTTGGCATGAAAATTGACCAAGCCAATACTGTATTTCAGGTCACGAAAACTAGTCTCTATGCCCCATCTGCTGGCGTAGAGATTTTTTAATTGTTGGACTGAATAGTCTGTATTTGTCACCAAAGTTTCGTATTTTCCTTCTTCCGCTTCTAAACGCACCAAACGAAAAGGAAGTTGGTATAGTTCAACAGGGTCATGTTTTTGACTTGTTTCTGGAAGAAAATCAAAAGTAGAATTGTGTGGAATAAAATGATAGTCATTGGGGAAATCACGATAAAGTTTTTTGAGCTGATTGGTTTGCTTTCGTGATAATTTTAGAGAAAAGTTTTGATCAAAACACTCTGTATTTGGCAAGTTGAAGGAGGAACGCATGGATTGTTTTCCATCTCGAATTCGGATGATATAAAGCCATCCTTTTTCTTGAAAATGAGCCATGAGATTGTAACTTTCATAGCCTCTATCCATGATAACAAGAGCTTTCTCGAAAGGGAGAAGCCTTCATCATCTGAATCAGAGCTAAGCGCTCATGTTGCGTATGTTTGTCTTGAATAGAAACATCTCTATACACTCCAGTCGTCAAGTCGTATAGGGCATTTATGTGTATGAGATTATAGGATTTAACATCCGTTTGGGTTTGGATAGAGGTTTCTGTATCCATGGGATTTCGAGGAATACAGATATCACTCCCATCTGCAGCGAATATCGGAAGATTGGTGTTAAGTGGAATAGGTGCTGTAAATTCTTTAAATAAGGTATAGAAAGCCTCAGGTTTTATCTGATAGCGTCTTTGAACAAAGGCTGAATTTGAAACTGTCAGTCTAGCATCTAGTAATTCTTTTGACAGTGATTTTCCTCCCATTCCCAGAATGGTACGAATCATGGTTTCTAGTGATAACCTTCTTTTACGAGTAAAGGCCTGTTCATCTTGTTTGACGAGCTCAACTTTTTGACCAAGGATACTCTGAATACTCTTATTCAAGTGGGCTTTTATCTGTTTTATCATAGGAAGTACCTCCTTAACTATCAGTTTAGCACATAAAAAAAGAAACCCAAATACAGAATTGTATTTGAATTTCTTAACTTAATGACATTG
>NZ_JYOV01000014.1 GCF_000963255.1 Streptococcus infantis
CCAGAGATTATGTCTTGGGACGAGTATGCCTTTACCAAGGGAAAGATGAGTTTTATCGCACAAGATTTTGATCAGCTCAATATCATTACTGTTCTTGAGGGAAGAACACAAGCTATCATCCGCAATCACTTTCTTCGCTACGATAGAGCAGTCCGATGTCGAGTGAAAATCATTACTATGGATATGTTTAGTCCTTACTATGCCTTAGCTAAACAGCTTTTTCCATGTGCTAAAATCGTTCTAGATCGTTTTCACATTGTTCAACATCTTAGCCGAGCTATGAGTCGGGTTCGTGTCCAAATCATGAATCAATTTGATCGAAAATCTCATAAATACAAGGCCATCAAGCGCTATTGGAAACTCATCCAACAAGATAGTCGTAAACTCAGCGATAAACGATTTTATCGCCCTACTTTTCGCATGCACTTAACGAATAAAGAAATTCTAGACAAGCTTTTGAGCTATTCCGAAGACTTGAAACACCACTATAATCTCTATCAGCTCTTGCTTTTTCACTTTCAGAATAAAGAGCCTGACAAATTTTTCGGACTTATTGAGGAAAATCTAAAGCAGGTTCATCCTCTTTTTCAGACTGTCTTGAAAACCTTCCTCAAGGTTAAAGAAAAGATTGTCAACGCCCTTCAATTACCTTATTCCAACGCCAAATTGGAAGCAACCAATAATCTCATTAAACTCATCAAACGAAATGCTTTTGGTTTTAGGAACTTTGATAACTTTAAGAAACGAATTTTCATCGCTCTGAATATAAAAATGGAGAGGACAATCGTTGTCCTCTCCAGATGTTAGCTTTTTATTCAACCCACTACAGTTGACAAAGAGCCATAAAAAGAGGCTGATGTTCAATTCAGCCTCTTTTGTCTTACCTAGAAAGTAAATATTTCTGCTGCTTTCTTGAGAAGCAAGTCCGTATATTCAGGATCTTCCTGAGCGGTCTCAAGCTCTTTTTTAATTCTTTCTAGATCATCTGTTATCATACCATCAACTCCCAAGCGTAGGGACTTATCAAAGGATTCCGAACTATTGATTGTCCATACATAGAGTTTTTGTTTTGTATTCCAAAGCTTGGTTACAAAATATTCATCTAAGGTAGAATATTCCATGGTATAGCCTGTTGCATTCGTTCTTGGAAAAACGGAATTGTAGGGCAGAATGAAATAGACCGGAATTTCCTTATCATACTGAGTTACTTTTTCAATAACATGATAATCCAAAGATTGCATCTGATGCCCATAGACTTTGATCTTTGCCCCATATTGATCTAGAAAATGATCCATCATTTGAGCACTATCTTTTCGACTTGTTTTTATTTCGATCAGCAATTTCTGATGAAGGTCATTGGCACGATTTATATAATCATCAAAGCTAGATATTTTGGTCTGATAACCATTTTCATAAATATCTAATTGCTTCAACTCATCTAAAGTTAAGTCTTGCGGTGTTACATTTAATCCTGCTAAACTTTTTAGGTTAGCATCATGCATCATGACAAACTGACCATCCTTGGTTTCCTGCACATCCATCTCAACTAAATCTGGTTTTAACTGAGCTGTTTTTTCTAAGGATTCAACTGTATTTTGGACACCATTCCCATTAGAAACTCCTCTGTGAGAGATAACAAGTGGAGGATTGACTACAGGTGCTTCTAAATAAACATAACCCTCAATCGCAAAGAAGACACTGGCGCACCCCATTACACCCCATCTCATGATATGATCTTTCTTTCGTCTTGGCATAATATCCAACTCCTCACCAGTTAAAAAGGAGGTAAACTTAACCAAGAAGTAAGTCAAAGCCATATAGTGGATATTTTTAATCAATATATAGTTCGAAATAGCAAGAATTAAAGATTCTCGATGTGTAAGACCATCCACTAAAGACTGTATCAACAATAGAGGGATTAAAAGCAAATAGAAGAATAGATTCGTTTTAACAAGAATTAGAAAAAGATGCCAAGCGTAAAACCAAAAATGATTCCTGGTTTTTTCTAGACTGTAGACCACAGCATCCTTAACTGTCATCTTGTCATAAAAAATTTTCGGAAGGGCAAACATCACTCTTACAGAGATGTAGAGAAATAGGATGGTTATGATAAAAATAGATAACCACCACATCCAGTACTTGTCTTCCATATAAGTTTGAATAAACTCAGGTATCACTATTTTATTAAAATAATAAATTTTAAAAATCTTCCTGATAAACGGAAAAATCATAGCAATATATACGAAGATAAACAAGGCCTTGGAAAGAGTCAGACGTTTCATGAAGGCTATACTTTCACGAAAGACCTTGCGACTATACTCAATCAAGGTTCGTTTTTCATGATAGAGAAGATGTCGAGCCCCAATGAAGAGGAGACTAATTTGAAAATAAGCCACTAAAAGGTTAATGGCTATTAAGATTAAAAAACCAAAGCTTACTAAAGGCGCATGTTTTAAAATTTCAAAAATATTGTTATAGGAAATAAACAAATAGCCCGTCTGATTTAGTAAAAAACCAGCTATCAATGAGTTCAGTGGCAACCAAATATAATCTACCAGCATGAAGATTAGAAAAAATAGAAAGAGGATTTTATCCAGATTCAGGTAAATCTTTTTAAATCCCAATTTTTTAGGTTTTTCAGGTTTCATAAAACCTCCTAATCAAACAGCTGTGATAAATCTAAACCACCGAAAGGATTAGAGTTTAGACTACTCTTGGAGTCCAGTAAGATTCTACTTTCATCAGATTCTAGGAAAGCTTCATAAACACGCGCAGTCATTCGCGCATCCTCTAAACTGTTATGAGATTGGCCCTTGAATCCTAGAAATTCAGCCACAGTCTGTAACTTGAGATTGGCAATACCATGAAGATCAGAACTACGTCGCTCAAAAGCTTCATCATAGAGATCGACTAGATATTGGCTACTATAATCCAAACCATGTTCCAACAAAATCGGTAAATCACTCTTGGCTGCATTATAACCAACAAGGGGTAACTCACCCACAAAGTCTTGAAAATTCTTAAGAACTTCCTCCACCATCGGAGCATCTTTCAAGGTTTCAGAAGTGATACCCGTTAAACCATTGATAAAACTTTTCAATGGTACATCTGTATGAACATAAGAGTCAAAAGCTCCAATTTCTTCACCATCTTTAAAACGGACAGCAGATACCTGAATCAAGTGAGTTTTATCTTGGTGTTCATTAAATTCCAAATCAAATGAAATGTAATCTCTTAATTTTTCCATCTTATCCATTCCTTACTGTATGTGTAAAAAGAAACTACTTGGTTATACCTAGAAACCAAGCAGTTTTTTCTTATCCTCCAAATAAGCGAGCAAAGAAGCCTTTCTTCGTTGCTTGTACTTCTTGCTTAGCCTGATCCAACTCCAACTGAAGGTTTTCTTGGTCCTTCATGGCTTGTAGGGTTAACTGTTGTTGTTGATCCAATTGCTTATCTTTTTCTGCGATTTGACGGTCTTTGACACGCATCTGTTCATCTTTTTCAGCTAACTGTTTGTCTTTGGCTTTTAATTGCTCATAAAGACGGATGATTTCAGCGTTCTTTTCATCAACAAGAATCTCCATCAACTCACGTTGCTTCACATCATCACTAACAGGTTCATCTTCAAAAATAGTTTTTTTGTAGATTTCTTCAAGCTTAATCAAGCCACTGCGAGTTACCACAGTGACTCCTTTATCATTTTTAGTCGTATCTTCTTCAGGTAATTCCTTGACACGGTTATTGATTGCTTGGCGGGACAAGCCCAAGACCTCAGCAATCTCACTAACAGTCATCTCAATACTCATAATATCCTCTGAAAGTTTTCTAGCTTTTCTTTATTTAAATATTATCATAAGCAAGCAAAACTGTCAAATATCACCGTGTTTTCAACCCTTTTTCAAAACAATTTTTCTTCAAAACTAGACTGTCTATCAGCTTTTTTAAACTAAACATCAGTTTGCAATTTTTCCACCAGCTCTAATCAATAGAAAACCTTTCTTGGTTTATAAAGATGATCTCGTTTCTCTAAAATGGCTAATAATTTATCACCTTCAAAGCCAGCAAATTCCTTCTCAGTTTGTTCCAATTCAATAAAGCGACCAAAACGCACTTCTTCTGCCTGTTCTGGGGTCAAATACACCTTAACTAAGTCACCTGTACCAATCTCTAAGGGATGAAGAAAGTCTAACTCACCAGCTTGAACCTTTTCCTCAATTTCATTCAAGGTCAAAGCATCATCTAACTGCAAGCCTGCAGCGCTTGTTCGTGTTAAATGAGACATATGAGCTGCATAGCCAAGTTTTTCTCCCAAGTCAACTGACAAGGTACGGATATAAGTCCCCTTGCTGCATTTTACACGAAAAGTAAATCTCGCAAGTTTATCCTCATAAGAAATCGGGCTGGTTCTTTCGAACTTATAAATCGTCACCTGACGTTCTGGACGCTCCACTTCCTGACTAGCACGCGCATATTCATAGAGTTTGCGACCATTGACCTTGACAGCAGAGTACATAGGTGGAATCTGAGTGATAGGACCTGTCAGACTAGCGATTGCTTGATCAACAATCTTTTCATCTAAGGGAGACAATACTGGTGTCTCTGCAACAACTTCACCGCTAGCGTCTTCAGTTGTTGTAGAATATCCAAGAGTTATTTCTCCTTCATAGACTTTACCCTCGTCCTGCATAAACTCGACCATGCGGGTTGCCTTACCGACGGCAATCGGCAAAACACCGACAACATCAGGGTCTAAAGTCCCTCCATGACCAATCTTCTTAGTTCCTAAAATCCTACGCAGCTTGAAAACTGCATCATGCGAGGTCATCCCCGCCTCTTTTTTTAAGTTGATAATACCGTTCATTTATTAACTTTCTAAAAATACTAAAACTCTTTTTTGGAAATCCTTATTCTGTTCATAGAGTGCATGTCCACACCCTGGTAATATAATCAGTTGACTACCTCTGATATGATGATGCAATCCAAACGAACCATCTACGCCAAGAACATCATCTTTTTCTGCTCCAATGATTAACGTAGGGCAGTTGATTTTTTCCAAAAAATCTAGACTATCATGTTTCAAACAAGATACAGACTGAATATCAATACGTTGTTTATCTTTAATATGACCAAAAATTCCCATTATTCGATAAAGGTATTTAAATTTTCCAAAGGATTTAGTCGTGTAAGAATGACGAGCGATATCAATCATCAGATCTTTATAATTTCCTATTTGACTCAGGTTCAGCCAGCGACTAATTCTCTCCCTGCCTAGATTACTTAGTTTTGCAGTGGTCACGGCTAAAATGAGCTTTTGAACCTTTTCAGGGAAATTCGCCACCAACCATTGGGCAATCATTCCACCTTGCGAAATCCCCATAACATAGGCACTGGTAATATTCAATACCACCATTGCTTCTGCAACATCTGCTGCCATATCCCGGGTGGTATAACCCTGCCTCAACTCATTGATTCGAGAAAAAACATAAATTTTGTAACGTTCGGCAAGTATACGGTATGTGATTGAAAAAGACATAGCCATACCTTTAACCGTTTGTAGTCCATCGCCCAATCCTGGTATAATTACCAGAGGTTGATTCCCTTTTCCAAAGGTCACATAATCCATGCTCTTATCGTTAAAATATAATGTTTTCCCTTTTGTTGAAGACATTACTTCGTTCCCTCTACTATTTTTTCATGATTTATTTATGTTGAGTTTTTAAATGCAAGGCAAAGCCGGCAGTCACTTTTTCAAATCCAACTGCCTGATAAAACTGATGTGCAGCATTTCGTTCAGCGGTTAATCCACTATTTAGAGCCAGTGCCTTAACTCCTTCTTTTACTGCTTGTTTTTTCAATTCATCAATTAGCCTACTAGCAATTCCTTGTCGTCTTGTTTCTTTTGCAACTGACAAAGCTAAAATACGATAATAAGATCCATCTGTTTCAAAAAAGAAGAGCTTTGCATAACCTAAGAAACCTAAAATTTCTCCGTTTCTTTCAGCTAGAAGACAGCCATAATGTGGTTGAGAAAGAATCATTTCTAAACGTCGAGACAGATTAGAAGCGGTCGTTGGATAGCCCAAGTCTTCGTATAAAGACAGTAGGGCTTCAGCATCTTTCATGGTTGCTTTTCGTATCTGCATAGGATCCTCCTAGTCTTCCTTCAAGGCTTCAAATTTTGCTTTCATAGTCGGATTCTTCCGAGTCAATTTTTTAACGGAAACATCATCCAATTTGTTGTTAGCAAGGCGGAGTTGGTTTTCTGATGTTGTTAGGAATTTCTTGACTTCTTCCATGCGTTTGATAGCCTTGTCAATTTCGTCAATGGCCTTACCAAAGTTAACAGAAGCTGAATTATAGTTCTTTGCAAAGGCTACCTTAAAGGCATCCAAATCTTCCTCGAAATGCGTAATGTCAATATTTTGCTCGCGAACCAAAGCCAATTCCTGTTTGTATTTGAGAGAATTCAGTGCAGCATTGCGCAAGAGTCCAATCAAATGGATAAAGAACTGGGGACGAATGACATACATCTTCTCATATTCGTGACTAACATCGACAATCCCAGTATTGAAGTAGTCGTTATCAGCCTCAAGCATACTTACCAAAACTGCATACTCACAGTTTTTCTCACGACGATCCTTATCCAACTCTTTATAGAAGTCTGCATTTTTATGTTTCTTCTCTGTCCCGTCTGCTTCATTTTTCATCTCAAACATGATGGAAATGAATTCTAGTCCATTTTCATCAAAATCACGGAAGATAAAATCGCCCTTAGAACCACGTGCTGAAACCTTGTTGTCCTTCTCAAAGTAGGCATTTGGAAAGGCAAAGCTACGAACCTTGTTGAACTCACTATCTGCATATTGTTCCAAACTTTCACCGATTGCCTTGGTTGATTGTTGCGCCTTGAAATTCTTGTAGAACTCAACCTGCTCACTGGCTGCCTTTAGCTGGGCTTCATAATTTTGTTTTACAGAGGCTAGAGACAACTCATTTTCTTTTTCTTGTAAAAGGAGCTGGTTTTTTACCTGATCACGTTCTTTCTCTAAATCAGATAGTGTTTTTTGTAGTTGATTTTCATGCTCTAAGCGCAAGGTAGCCAATTGATTTTCGAGAGCTTGGACTTCTTTTTCTTTCTCTAGCAAGCTTTGACTTGCACTTTGCTCCACTTCTTTCTTAGCCAATTCTTTTTCTGTATCAAAGTTGTTAATTTGACTTTGAAGCTGGGCAATTTCTTGATCTTTTTGAGCCAATTTTGCCTGTTGTTCATTTAAGGCTTTTTGTTCCACCAATGTCAATTCTTGTTTGATTCGTTCATGCAATTCCTTATCAAACTCTGCAGTGCGAACTTGAGAAAGTAGTTCTGCATATTGACTTTCATTGACTGTAAATACTTCGCCACAGTTTGGACATTTAATCTCGTTCATGTTATTCCTCTAAATTTATCTATTCTACTTTCATTATAGCATGGATAAACAAAAAGAAAAAGTTGGAATGAATCCAACTTTTAATCTACGTATGTATCTTCGTTTTTATTTAAGAAGGCGTAAGGTAATCCCATGAGTAGACCACCACCGATAAAGTTACCGATGAAGGTTACACCCCAGTGACGAAGAATATTTCCAATACCGAAGTTTGCGATTGAATCAGCAGCAACACTGAATTTCACAATAGCAAATGATGCAAAGTTTGCGGCGATGTGTTCATTTGTTAAGAATACAAACATGTAAATAGCTGAAAGAACTAACCAAAGTTTAGCTCCCCCATCTTTGACTAAAACAAATGAAAGAATTGCGATATTTACAAAGACATTAGCCAAGATAGCTTCAAGCAAGACTAGTTCATTTGAACGGCCCAACTTCATTTCCACAACTCCAGAAATAAAGCTATCATGTGTTAGGTTTGCATAAGCCGCTGAATGGGCAAAGCCCCATCCTGCTATAAGAGCACCGATCAAATTAAAGAGTGTACAATATAGAAGGATTTCAGCTGTTTTTCTCCAGCTAATCTTTTTCAAAAAGCTACCAGCTGTCAAGAACATCATGTTAGATGTTACCAATTCAGCATTTAAGAAGACAATGTAAGCCAATCCCCAAGCGAAAACAAATGGGAAGAGGAAACGTCCACTACCTGGAGCAATCTTATTAATCAAGTCAGCTCCAACTGCACCAGCTGCTGTACTAAATGTTAAGAATGCACCAGCAAACATTGAACGAATAGCATACTTGAATTTACTTTGACTGTAAAGACTTTCCTTTTTCTTACAAGCAAACTCAATTTTTGAGATAAATTCTGAAGAAACCATATAAACTCCTAAAACTTTTATTTGTGAATATTATAACATAAAATCGAAATTATGGGAAGGCTTTCTTAATTCTATTTACAATATTTTTATAACTTTTAGCAATCGTTTCCATTTGCTTTGTATCAGCATCTTTAATGTTTTCAACTCTTTATTTTTAAATCTATTATTCCATATATTCAATATATATTTTATTTTTGTTCTATATTGAATTTACAAAAAAGTTTCTTTATTTTTCAGCAAAAGTCCATGCACTAATAATTTGTTTGAATTTATAGACAGAGAAAATAACGTTTTGATCAAAAAGTTCTTTGGAAAAAAATCGAGGTCTGGAATTTTAGTCCCGACCTCCTCTATTATTGATTTTCATTTTATTTAGCAAGAGCTAAGTGCTAATCAACATAAGTCTCTTCATTTTTATTAAGATAAGCGTATGGTAAACCTATCAAGAATCCTCCACCAATCAAGTTAGCAATGAAGGTAACACTCCAATGACGGAGGATATTTGGAATATCAAAGTTAGCAATTTGGTCAGAAACAATGCTGAATTTAATAATACTAAAAGACGAAAAATTGGCTGCAATATGCTCGTTAGATAAGAAGACAAACATAGAAATAGCTGACAAGATAATCCAGAGTTTGGCATTGCTATCCTTAACCAAAATTGAAGACAGAATGGCAATATTTACGAACATATTTGCCAAAATCCCTTCCAACAAGACCAACTCACTAGGTCGTGCCAACTTCTTGGCTACAATCTTTGGAAGATAACTGTCGTGTGTCAGGTGTGAAAAAGCCGATGAATTAGCAAAACACCAACCTGCTAACAGAGCACCAACTAAGTTGAAAATGGCACAATAAAGTAAAATGATAAAGGCTTTTTTCCAATCAATCTTCTTCAAAAATGTTCCAGCTGTCAAGTACATCATATTTGAGGTAACCAATTCGGCATTTAAGAAAACGATATAGGCAAGTCCCCATGCAAATACAAAGGGAAATAGGAAATAACCAGCACTTGGAACGATGCTATTGAGTAGATCAGCACCTATGGCCCCAGCGGCTGTACTAAAGGTTAAGAAAGCACCTGCAAACATTGAGCGAATGGCATATTTAAACTTACTTTTGTCAAATAGACTTTCTTTCTTATGACAATAATAATCAATCTTTGAAATAAATTCTGACGAACTCATATAAACTCCTTAAAAAATCATTGTTAATATTATAACATAAAATATTTTAAGTGGAAATAAATTTTTGTCCTTTACATTTGATTGTTTTTAGTGCTAGCAAAAGCTTCAATTTCTTCTGCAGTCAACCCTACCAGCTCTGAAACCCACAAGCCGACAATATCTGACAAAACAGAATCGCAGACATATTCATTCTCACCATGACCATATTTACAAGTAAATAGTGGAGTTCTTATCGCTGATTGATAAAAATTGAAGGCTAACTCTTGCAGTTTTTCTGGCTGAAATTCAAGTCCCAACTCTTGTGCAAGTAGAGTTCTCACTTTGTCCCACTTTTCGCCTTTTGACTGGTAATTTTGTCGTGCTTTGTTGATAAATCCCTGACAGAATTTTGCCAACAAATCCTTGTTTTGGTAGAGTAACCGACAAGAAAAGTCTGAGATAGAACCAGCATGAATTAAGAAAGTAAGCAAGTCATCAAGGCTTTCTGCTACCCGACCAACTTGGCCTTCACTCCCTATAAAGCCGATACTCTGATCTTCAAGAATTACATATTCTCCCCCGCTGCCGTCTTTAGCAAAGGCTATGGGCGAAAAAGAATAAACTTCATTGTTCTGAGAAAATTCAACCTCTTTCAACTGGTCATAAAAGAGAATATCGCATTCTTGCATCAATAAAATTCTTAGTTGTTTATCTTCTCTTATTACTTGTAGTTGAAGCATATTAGCTACTCTCCTGGCTTTGACAATTGTCACAAGTGACAACAATTCAATTTTAGCAATCGACTCTTAATAATAATAATAGATTTTAATATGGCACTTCTTGGCCACATTGGCAAGATTTTTCACTAACTCCTCGTTTCTTTTGCTTTTCCCAAAATGAAAAGTAAAAGATTTTCCATCTTTCCTTGTAAAATACAGATGATACCTGTCCCCATTCATTCTTCTCCCTCGAATGTAATCAATATCAATCTGTCTAATTTCAGCTAGAGGAACAATCCTTTTTCTAAAAAGAATAATCGTGTGAATGTATAATCTTCCCTTTGCAATATGAAAAGGATCCAACATACTCCCACCACTTTTTAAGGATGTCTTAACTCTTTGGAAAAAAAGATAGAAATAAAATAGTGCTAAAAAAATTAACAAAAATCTAATGACCTGATTTTTCCAAAGGACTTCAAAAACTGAAATACGATAACCATACATATTAAAATAATCCCTTTTTTCTTTATTATACCACTTTTGTTGAGCTTCTAGGTTCATGGATAAAGAAAAAGACTGAACAATGTTCAGCCATTTTCAATAATATTTCATGTGATATCTTTATCTGGTCAAATCAAGACGTTTACCGATTTTACCGATAAGAATAGCACCAACAATGAGTGAAGCGAATTCCCCGATAGCAGTTGTAAACCAAGTTAAGAAGAAAGGTGCTTCTGCTACGATGTTCAATTCAGCAGCAATGGTGATCATTGAAATCGAAAAAAGAATTGAAAAGAAGAAATGATCTTTTCGAATCAATCCATTAAAAAGATAGTCTTTTTTATATTTGCTAAACAACCATACACCTAAACTTAGGAAGACAAGAGTTGATCCTCCACCAACTGCGACATCGATGATTCCAAAACTGAAGAAATTTGCTATCATACAGCCAAGAGTAACACCGATAATGTACTTAGGATTGTAAAAGGCAAGAAAATTCATCATTTCAGAAATACGGAACTGATAAGCACCGTAACTGATAGCATTAAGGGGTGGTGTGATTGTCAAAACCACATAAATTGCTGCGACAATGGCAATATCTGCCAAATCACGGACAGTAAGTTTTTTCATCTATTATTCTCCTTTAGCGATTAACCCGCGTATAATATGCTTGGTGAAAGAAGCTAAGCACCAAGGGTTGAACAAGTCAACCTTTCAAGTATAGCACATTTATGTCCTTTATGCTATACTATTTTTATGAAAACATGCATAAAAAATTTTTTCGATAATGAAATCCTCTCCTACTTATTTTTTGGAGTTGCAACGACACTTGTTTCTATCATTGTTCGTATCACTATTTTTTACTTTTTCCAACAAGAATTATGGGCGACTGCGCTGGGAAATATAGCTGGAATTCTGTTTGCTTTTTTCACCAATGATACCATTGTTTTTAAACAAAAACGAAAACATTGGTTCAAGCGCCTGATAAAGTTTACGACTGCAAGATTCATAACCTTCCTATTAGACCTACTTCTGACCTTTATTTTTGTGACTAGTTTCCCCCATATTATAGGTCAATTCGTAGGTGATAATTTCAATACTATCAATTCAATTGAGACTATTTTTGCACAGGTCACCATCATAGTCCTCAATTACATCTTCAGTAAAGTTTTTGTTTTTAAAAAACAATAAGCATACTTCTTGCATTCTAATAACTATTATACTATAATTAAGACTGTTAAATTACGAAAGGAAAAAGAAAATGTTAAAAGATCTTAAAGAATTTTTGCTCCGCGGTAACGTTGTAGACCTTGCTGTCGGTGTGATCATTGCATCTGCTTTTGGTGCTATCGTAACTTCATTTGTTAATGATATCATCACTCCACTTCTATTGAACCCTGCTTTGAAAGCAGCGAAAATCGAACGTATTGCTGAACTTTCATGGAATGGGGTTGCTTACGGTAACTTCTTGAGTGCTGTTATCAACTTCCTTGTAGTTGGTACTGTTCTATTCTTTGTGATTAAAGCAATGGAAAAAGCTCAAAACCTTCGCAAAAAAGAAGAGGTTGCTGAAGAAGCACCTGCTGGTCCAACTGAGTTGGAAGTTCTTCAAGAAATCAAAGCTCTTCTTGAGAAAAAATAATCATCTAGAGGATTCGGTTCAATACTGAATCCTTTTTTACTTCCCCTTTTGCTGAGTTTAGAAAAAACTTGAGTTCAGCTCTCTTTTTTGATATAATAATTAAAGTTTCCACCCTTAGTGTAATGGATATCACGTAAGATTCCGGTTCTTGAGATGGGGGTTCGATTCCCTCAGGGTGGATAGATGTAAACAAAAAAGCAACGGCGCCGTTGCTTTTTTTCTGTGTTACCCTTGTCTTTGAATATAGAACATTGATACTAAAGAAAGAAAAATAACTCCAAGACCGATAATTAAAAAGGAAGCTAAATGAACACTTGGTAGAAAGGTCATTAACCCCTTCGCAATCGGCATAAAGAGAATGGCCAGTGTAAAAATGGTACTCAATACCCTCCCCAGATAGTCTCCGTCAACCTTGGTCTGTACTTGTGTAAAGAAGTGAATATTAAAAATTGTCATAAAGAGTTCACAAACTAGATTTCCTGAAAAAGTGAGAAAATTAGGTAGTGGCAATCCCATCATGAAAACTCCTACTCCTGTGAGGATTATTAAGAACAAAAGTGTATTCATACTGGATTTAAATTTATTTGCAATCAATGCTCCGATGATTGAGCCAATTGCACCCATGGTTAAGATAGTTGCATAGGCTCCTTCTACACCATAGAGTTTATTTGAAAAAGGGAGCAAAAACTCAAAAGCTGCAAAAAAGAAATTCACACTGGAAGCCACTAACAAGAGAAAGAAAATTTCTTTTTGATGCCAGATATAGTGCAAGCCATCTTTGATGTCCGCAAAAATATCTTTCCCTGTAAAACTCTTCTGCTCTTGAACCTTTGGTTCTTCTTTGGGAAGTAAAGCCACTAGGGCAAAAGCGATGAAAAAGGTCAAAGCATCTAGTAAGAGCGTCAGATGAAGACTTGCAAATTGTAAAACAAGGAAAGAAAGCACCGGAGAACTGACTCCTACAACCTGTAAAACTAACTCCAAGCGAGAGTTATAGGTCACTATCTCGTCCTTTGCTACCACCTCTGTGATAATAGCTTTATTGGCAGGCCGAGAAAAAGCAAAGGCAATGGCCTGGACAATATTAGCAAAGATCAAAGCTCCAATCATCCAGTTATCATTTCTGATAAAAGAAATGACCAGACAGAGAATCCCACAAACCAAGTCTGTTGTCATCAAAATCTTGCGACGCGAAAAACGGTCTGAAATCACACCTCCAAAGGGATTAGCTAGTATAGCTGTCACCAACTCAGAAATTTGATAAATCCCTAATACCGTCTTTCCTATATTGCCCATTGAGGCCAGCCAAACACTATTCCCATAATCATAGAGCATATTTCCTAGTTTGTTAATAGCTCCACGACTAATCAACTGTACTGCATATCGATTCATAAAAACTCCTCTCAAATTTTGAAACTATTGTATCAAAACTTGAAGGAGTTTCTCATTTTTCCCTTATTTGGGAAATTAATCTTTTACAAATTTATCGTAATGTTCCTGATAGTAAGCTACTTGCTCCGGAAGACCTAGCACTTCAAAAATATGCATGGCTTCCTGCATTTGTTTACAACCTTCTTCTTTTTGCCCCTTCTGATAAAGAGCAAATCCTTTAAGAAAGTGGAAAACATTACGCTCATAGAGTTTGATGCTCTTACCTATGATCTTCTCTATATAAGCTTCAAAGTAGCTGGCATTTTCAAAAGCAAGATGTTCTAAACAATGCTGGTAACAGTTAAGAGCTAAAATCAAGACCAGTTTTCGATGGCGACCAATTTCTTTATAGAAATCTTCACGCTCCATCACTTCTCTACCAAGGCGAGCAACATAGTCCACATCATAAAAGCTATAGAGATTGCCAAAGAGAATCAACTCATACATGGTCCATTCATCTGTTTGGAAAAGATAATCTGCCACCTTATCCAGATCACCTTGCTTCATAGTGAAGCTAGCATCTCTTTGACAAATCAGACCTTGTAACAAAATCCAGTTCAGCTCAAAATAGAGGGGATTTGTTGAACTCTTAGCTTTTTCAAGTTGTTCTTCTTGAAGCTTTTGAAAACCTGCAATATCATTTGAGTAGTAAAGCGGAATAATCTGAGCCATCAAGCTCACATGCTCATGATGTTGAAAATTTCTAGTCTTATCCATAAAATTCTCAATCGTCACATGAATATTATCTAATATTTCAAAGAAACGAGATGCAGCTAGATCCGACTCCCCCAATTCAAAGCGGGATAATTGAGAGGTCGAACAGGCCTCTCCTGCAGCTTCTTTTAGAGAGTAATTTTTACTGATTCGAAATTCACGAAAGACTTTTCCAAGATTTTCCATCTTACACCTGCTCCGACAATTCTTCCCACTCCAGCATAGCTTCTTCCTGACGATGGCTAATTTTATCCAGTTCTGCTTGTAATTGCATGAGTTCATCTGCATCATTGGTGGTATGCATTTGTTCAGAGATAGCTTGGGCTTGAGTTTCCAGTTCTTCGATTTCTGTCTCAAGACTTTCAATTTGTCTCATCAATTTACGAAGTTCTTTTTGACTTTCCTTTTGAGCTTGGTAGTCATTAACTGGAGAAAATTCTTTTTCTTGGTTAACAGCTGCCGCTTCTTCCGCTTGACTAGCTACTAGCTCTGCTTTTTTATCAACATAATAGTCATAATCACCTAGATAAAGAGTTGAGCCATTTTCAGATAATTCTAGAACATGAGTGGCTACACGATTAATAAAGTAACGGTCATGGCTGACAAATAGAAGAGTCCCATCAAAGTCAATCAGGGCATTTTCCAAGACTTCCTTGCTATCGATGTCTAAGTGGTTAGTCGGCTCATCGAGAATCAAGAAGTTGTTGTTTTCCATGGAAAGTTTTGCCAGAAGCAAACGAGCTCGCTCACCACCTGACAGCATTCCAACAGATTTCTTAACATCGTCACCAGAGAAAAGGAAGGCACCTAAGCGATTACGGATTTCTACTTCTGGCGTCAATTTAAAATCATTCCAGAGTTCGTCTAAGACCGTATTGCTCGGTGTCAGTTTGCTCTGAGTCTGGTCATAGTAACCAACCTCAACATTAGCACCAAAGCGCTTTTCACCCTTGATAAAGGGAATCTGGTCCACAATAGACTTAATAAAGGTTGACTTACCAATGCCATTTGGACCAACAATGGCAATAGCGTCCATCTTACGAAGATCAAGGTTGATTGGTTCTGATAAGATTTCACCATCATAGCCAATGGCAGCATTTTCAACTGTCAAAACGACATTACCAGATACTCTATCAGAATGGAAGGTCATATTAGCTGATTTCTTGCCAGCTTCAGGCTTGTCCAAGCGCTCCATTTTCTCCAGTTGCTTGCGTCGGGATTGCGCTCGTTTGGTTGTCGATGCTCGAACAAGATTTCGATTGACAAAGTCTTCTAAGGCAGCAATTTCCTTCTGTTGTTTTTCATAGTTCTTAGCTTCAGTTGCGAGCTTCTGCTCCTTCTGCTCCACAAAGCTCGAGTAGTTTCCTACATATCTGTCCAAAGAATGTTTGGTTAAGTCGAGTGTTATGGTCGCAACCTTATCGAGGAAATAACGGTCATGACTGACGATAATCAAGGCACCACTATAATTAACTAAATAGTTTTCTAACCAGGCAATGGTTTCAATATCTAGGTGGTTAGTCGGCTCATCCAAAACCAAGAGATTAGGCTTTTCAAGGAGCATTTTGGCAAGGGCTAAACGGGTATTTTGCCCACCAGAAAGCTCAGCAATTCGCATCTGCCACATAGACTCATCAAACTTAAAACCATTTAAGATAGCACGGATATCAGCTTCATAAGTAAAGCCTCCAGCCTGACGGAAATTTTCTGATAGGCGATCATAGTCAGACATGAGTTTATCTAGTTCTTCACCAGTCTTTTCCCCCATCTCCAACTCCATCTGGCGAAGTTGTCTTTCAGTACGACGCAAGTCATCAAATACATGTAGCATTTCATCGTAAATGGTGTTCTCAGACTCAAAGCGACTATCCTGTGCTAGATATGAGAGGGAAATATCTTTTTTCTTATTGATTTCACCAGTGGTTGGCTCCTCTTCTCCAACCAATATCTTGAGCAAAGTAGACTTCCCAGCACCATTTTTTCCAACGAGGGCAATACGGTCTCTTTCATCTACTTGTAGGTTTATATTATCAAAAAGAACCTCTCCTGCAAAAGAACGTTCAATTTTATTAGCTTGTAAAATAATCATACAGTTAGTATAGCATGTTTCGGTAAGCCGTTCAAGACTTGTGGTTTAGCTCTATTCATAACTTTTCAGAAACTCATGCTAACGTTTTACTAAAACTTCAAATCGTGGTATAATGTAAGCGATTAGATTATATATTAAAGGAGATTTCCTATGGCTTACCAAGAAAACTACCAAAAATGGGTTGATTTCGCAGAACTTCCAGATTACCTTCGTCAAGATTTGGAAAACATGGACGAGAAAACTAAAGAAGACGCATTCTATACCAATCTTGAGTTTGGTACTGCAGGTATGCGTGGACTGATTGGTGCTGGTACTAACCGCATTAACATCTACGTTGTTCGTCAAGCAACTGAAGGTTTGGCTCGTTTGATTGAGTCAAAAGGTGGAAACGAAAAAGAACGTGGTGTAGCCATTGCTTACGATAGCCGTCACTTCTCTCCAGAATTTGCCTTTGAATCTGCAGCAGTTCTTGCTAAACACGGTATTAAATCCTATGTCTTTGAAAGTCTCCGTCCCACTCCAGAACTTTCATTTGCTGTTCGTCACCTCAACTGCTTCGCAGGTATCATGATTACTGCTAGCCACAACCCTGCTCCATTCAATGGTTACAAGGTTTACGGAGAAGATGGTGGTCAAATGCCTCCACACGATGCTGATGCTTTGACAACTTACATCCGTGCTATTGAAAATCCATTTGCTGTTGAAGTTGCTGATGTAGAAGCTGAAAAAGCTTCTGGTTTGATTGAAGTTATTGGCGAAGCAGTCGATACCGAATACCTCAAAGAAGTTAAAGATGTGAACATCAACCCAGCTTTGATTGAAGAGTTTGGTAAGGACATGAAGATTGTCTACACTCCACTTCATGGTACAGGTGAAATGTTGGCTCGTCGTGCTCTTGCGCAAGCAGGATTCGACTCAGTTCAAGTCGTAGAAGCTCAAGCAACTCCAGACCCTGACTTCTCAACTGTTAAATCTCCAAACCCAGAAAGTCAAGCAGCCTTTGCTCTTGCAGAAGAACTTGGTCGCCAAGTAGGAGCTGATGTTCTTGTTGCAACTGACCCTGACGCTGACCGTGTCGGTGTTGAAGTCCTTCAAAAAGACGGTAGCTACCTCAACCTTTCAGGAAACCAAATCGGTGCCATCATGGCTAAGTACATCTTGGAAGCTCACAAAAATGCTGGGACACTTCCAGAGAATGCAGCTCTTTGCAAATCTATCGTATCAACTGACTTGGTAACTAAGATTGCTGAAAGCTACGGCGCAACTATGTTCAACGTCTTGACCGGTTTCAAATTTATCGCTGAAAAAATCCAAGAATTCGAAGAAAAACACAATCACACTTACATGATGGGATTTGAAGAAAGCTTCGGTTACTTGATTAAACCATTCGTGCGTGATAAAGACGCTATCCAAGCTGTTCTTGTTGTTGCTGAACTTGCTGCCTATTACCGCTCTCGTGGTTTGACTCTTGCAGATGGTATCGAAGAAATCTACAAAGAGTACGGCTACTATGCTGAAAAGACAATCTCTGTTACCCTCTCTGGTGTTGACGGTGCTGAGCAAATCAAAGCAATTATGGCTAAATTCCGTGAAAATGGTCCAAAAGAATTTAACGCAACAGCAGTTTCAATTACTGAAGACTTTAAAGCACAAACATCTACTGCCGCTGATGGCACTGTAACAGCCTTAACTACTCCTCCAAGTGATGTATTGAAATACACACTTGCTGATGGATCATGGATTGCAGTTCGCCCTTCAGGTACTGAACCAAAAATCAAGTTCTACATTGCAGTTGTTGGTGAAAGTAACGAAGATTCACAAGCTAAGATTGCTAACATCGAAGCTGAAATCAATGCCTTTGTAAAATAAAAAACTATTTAAAGGTCGGGAAAAATCCTGACCTTTATTTTTGATTTTAAAGTAAAAACTGACTGTAATTTATGTCTTCTTCTATCTCTTTTAACCTGAACTATAGTTTCTATATCTTTAAGGATACAAGAATAAAGGACTAGAAAATCAGACTTAGTCTACTGCTTTCTGCACCACCATCTATTCTCGTATCAAAACTGAGCAATTTTAGAAACTTTATGGCATACTAGACATATCAATGAAAGCGAGGTAATCTCATGGAACAATTTTTAGAAAACATCAAAGATCTTGAAGTTACAACTGTAGCGCGTGCTCAAGAAGCACTTGACAAGCAAGAAACAGCAACTTTCTTCATCGGACGCAAAACTTGTCCTTATTGCCGTAAATTTGCTGGTACATTGGCTGGTGTAGTAGCTGAAACCAAAGCGCACATCTACTTCATCAATAGTGAAGAACCAAGTCAACTTGAAGCTTTACAAGACTTCCGCTCACGCTATGAAATCCCTACTGTACCAGGATTCGTCCATGTTGCAAATGGACAAATCAAGGTCCGTTGCGACTCTTCAATGTCAGCTCAAGAAATCAAAGAATTTGCTGGGTTGTAAGAAACTTAGTTTAAATTGAATTTTAGGAGATAATCCAATAATTTTTTTCATGTTAAAACGCATAATATCAAGGTTTATGAACACCTGATATTATGCGTTTTTTGATTTTATAGACTGTTGAAGAACTATTTGTTTGCTAACTTTTTTTCAGCAATTCTTTAACCATCTGATTCAGCTCCTCAAGCTTTTTATCTTGTGATTCTATTAATTGTCTTTGATTCTCAATTTCCTTATAAAGTTTATCAAGATTTATTTGAGTTTTAGATTCATCCTTAACAAAAAAATTAGTTAAAGAACTTGTTAGCATTCCTATTGTTCCAATTCCAACTAGCATCAATAATACAGCTAGCCATTTTCCAAATAGGCTACTCGGTACAATATCTCCATATCCAACAGTTGTAACTGTAACAAGTGACCACCATACACTATCAGAAAATGACTTCTCTTCAACAACCGATAAGATTGAACTACCAACTAGAACGATAAAAAAATTGACATACAGAATGTAAATTAATCCATTTGTTCTTAGAAAAATTTTTTAGCTTTTTCTCTAATTTGCCAGTAAGACCTATAATTCTTAATAACCGACTTAGTTTTACTAACTTTGTTAAGCGTGCAAGACGGAAGATCCTCCCCAAACGAAAAACTGTAAAAATAGCATTCAAAGGCAGAATTGCAAGCAAGTCAAAAATGTTGTTTATAATAAATGACCATTTACTTTTGGAAATACTAAATCTCCAAATATAATCGACAAGAAAAACAAACCATATGACTAAGTCTATAATACTGTATGGAGGTTTCTCAAGATCAATTAAATCTGTAAAACCAAGTATTACTAAAACAACTGATATTAAAGCTAATATTATAATACTAGTATCGTAATAGGCTTTTATCTTCCACTTGTTCTGCAATCTGTAAACTCCTCTTGTTATAAAAAGTAAATAAAATAGTTTAATGGGAATTCTAATAAATATCTCTACGATGACCAACTTCCAGAGTAGAGACTATCAGTTCATCATCTACAATTTGCACAATAACTCGATAATTACCAATCCGGTACCTCCATTGACCACCTCGATTCCCCACCAAAGCTTTCCCATGACGTCTTGGATCCTCTAAAACGTTATTTTCTAGATACTTTGTAATTAATATTTGTGTATAACGATCTAATTTCCTTAGTTGTTTAATAAATCGTCTTGTTGGAACTAGCTTATACAAGTTAATCTTCCTCCAGACCTAGATCATGCATCATTTCTTCCCAAGTAATGGGTTTAAGCCCTTTTTCCAAATCTTCTAAATACTCTTGATAAGCTAAATCTGCTACACGAGCATCATATTCATCCTCTAAAGCTTCTAAAGTTTTTGTCCGTATCAACTCTGATAGAGAAACTCCTTCAAACTTAGCCATGGCTTTCATAAATGTTTTATCTGCTTCGGAAACTTTTAATGTAATAGTCGGCATGTTTATTCTCCTAGAATTATTGGTAATACCATTGTATTACTTTTTAAGAACCCAGTCAAAATAAAAAGAACACCTCTCGGCGTTCCTTTCTATATCTCCGTCAATGGTGTTGCGGTGTCTGGTGAAGTATCGTAAACTTGAAAGTCTACTCCCACTCCCAGATCTGCTTGAGCTAACTGATTGACCATGGTCATGTGGGCCAGTTCCTTGATATTATTCTCCTTAGACAAATGGCCTAGGTAAATCTTCTTGGTACGATTACCTAGTGTACGAATCATGGCGTCTGCTCCATCCTCGTTTGAGAGGTGACCAAGGTCGGACAGGATGCGTTGTTTGAGTCGCCATGCGTAAGATCCTGCTCGCAGGATTTCAACATCATGATTTGACTCGATCAGATAGCCATCTGCGTTCTCGACAATGCCAGCCATACGGTCACTAACATAGCCCGTATCCGTCAGCATAACAAAGCTCTTATCATCCTTCATAAAACGATAAAACTGGGGCGCCACTGCATCATGACTCACACCGAAACTCTCGATATCGATGTCGCCAAAGGTTTTAGTTTTTCCCATCTCGAATATATGCTTTTGAGATGAGTCAACCTTACCAAGATACTTACTATTTTCCATAGCCTGCCAAGTTTTCTCATTGGCATAAAGATCCATACCGTACTTGCGAGCCAGAACGCCCACACCGTGGATATGGTCTGAATGTTCATGCGTAATCAAGATAGCGTCTAAATCCTCTGGTTTACGATTGATTTCACTCAAGAGGCTTGTAATTTTTTTGCCTGATAGTCCCGCATCTACTAAAATTTTCTTTTTTGGTGTTTCCAAGTAAAATGAATTTCCACTGGAACCCGATGCTAAAATACTATATTTAAAACCGATATCACTCATTCTAGTCTTCTAGTTCATCCTCCCAAATCTCTTCTTTCACGGCATCCTTATCGTATGGAAGTACGATAGTAAAGGTAGATCCCTTGCCATATTCACTCTTAGCCCAGATAAAGCCCTTATGTTGCTTGATGATTTCCTTGGCGATAGCCAATCCTAGTCCTGTTCCCCCTTGGGCACGACTTCTTGCTCTATCAACTCGATAGAAGCGGTCAAAAATCTTCGGTAAATCTTGCTTTGGAATCCCTAGACCTTGGTCG
The DNA here is from genome assembly GCF_000963255.1 of Streptococcus infantis. GTDB lineage: Bacteria > Bacillota > Bacilli > Lactobacillales > Streptococcaceae > Streptococcus > Streptococcus nidrosiense. The sequence continues at coordinate 21,663 of NZ_JYOV01000014.1, forward strand.
GAGATGGACAAAATCATCTGATCATCTGTAGTCTTCATGCTTACAGTGATTTTTCCACCATCTGGTGAATACTTGATAGCGTTATTCAGGATATTGTCAATCACCTGGGTCATCTTATCTGTATCAATCTCAATCCAAACAGAGTTAATCGGATAATCTCTCACCAACTCGTACTTCTTCTCCTCATCCTGACTTTTCATTTTATCAAAACGATTGAGAATAAAGGTGATAAAGGCAGTAAAGTTAATCAATTCAACATCCAAGTGACTGGTCTCATTGTCGATCCGTGAGAGGTGCAAGAGGTCCGTCACCATCCGCATCATACGATTGGTTTCATCCAGAGAAACCTTGATAAAATATGGAGCAACTGGTTCTGTTAGGGCTCCTTCGTCCAAGGCCTCAAGATAGGATTTTACACTGGTCAAAGGTGTACGCAACTCATGACTAACGTTCGAAACGAAAAGCCTTCTCTCACGTTCTTCCTTCTCTTGTTCAGTCGTATCATGTAGAACTGCTACTAAACCAGAGATAAAGCCAGACTCTCTACGAATCAAGGCAAAACGCACACGCAAGCTGATATACTCCCCATTCACATTTTGCGAATAAATCATCAATTCAGGACTTTGGGTAATGAGATCTCTCAGCTCATACTCTTCTTCAATCTTGAGTAACTCTAAGATATTTTGATTAAGAGCATCATCCCTTTCAACTCCAAGTTGTCTCTTAGCCATGTCATTAATCATGATAATCTGACCACGACGATTGGTCGCAAGTACTCCGTCTGTCATGTAGGACAAGATACTATTCAACCTTTTACTCTCTTGTTCCAGATTTTCTTGAGTCAAACGGATTACTTCTGACAAATCATTAAGATTGTTAGTGATATTAGTTATCTCTGAGCTTCCCTGCATATCCAAAACCTGAGAATAATCACCAGCAATCAAATCCTTAACCTTCTGGTTTAGCTGTCTAAGGCGAATATTATCACGACGGCTCTCAAGCAAAAGAAAAGTCACCAGCATAATAAAGCCAATTAGGATGAGGATAAAGATAAAGTCACTCGTCAAAATTGTTTGTTTAATTACTTCAATCATTATTTCTCATATAATATCCTACTCCACGACGAGTTAGGATGTATTCAGGTCTACTTGGTGTGTCTTCAATCTTCTCGCGCAAACGTCTAATTGTTACATCAACTGTACGGACATCTCCAAAATAGTCATATCCCCAAACAGTTTCAAGAAGATGTTCTCGGGTAATAACTTGACCAAGATGAGAAGCTAAATGATGTAAGAGTTCGAATTCTCGGTGGGTTAGGTCTAACTCTTCACCATATTTCTTAGCCACGTAAGCATCGGGTAAAATCTCCAAATCGCCAATCTGCAGACTTTGTAATTTCGTTTCAGGTTCTTGGTTATCAACTGAGACAATATCTGTACGACGGAGAAGAGCTTTAACACGGGCCTGTAGTTCACGATTTGAAAATGGCTTGGTTACATAGTCATCCGCTCCAAGTTCAAGCCCAATAACCTTATCAAACTCGCTGTCCTTTGCTGAAAGCATGATAATAGGAACACTACTTGTCTTACGAATAATTTTTGCAACTTCAAGTCCATCAATCTCTGGAAGCATCAAATCCAAGATAATAATATCTGGTTGCTCAGCTTCAAATTGTTCAAGAGCTTCACGACCATTAAAAGCAGTTACAACTTCATAACCTTCCTTGGTCATATTAAATTTTATAATATCTGAGATGGGTTTTTCATCATCTACAATTAGTATTTTTTTCATTTAGTCACCTTTTTCCTTATCTCATTATACCAAAAAAATGTAAAGAAGACACGAAAGACCGATACTAGCAGCTTCTTTTCAAGTAGGCTTGCCAAATCTTTTGCTGAGGTTTAGCTAGGGGATAATTGATAAATTCTTCCGGACTTAACCAAAGGACTTCTCTATCTGCATATTCCTGTGTTTCAGTAACTCGGCCTGCAATTATCTGGATATGCCATTTACGATGGCTAAAAATGTGCTTGACCTCTTCAAATCGTAGATCTTGCCAATCAACTTCAAGATCATAGTCCTGTTCAAAACTCTCCTGTGGAGATGGTCCCAGTTCTAGAATTGGCTCCGCTACTTGACTAAAAAGGTCCAAGTCCTGAGTCTGGTCTGAGAATTCATCAACTTCAATCAAGGGAAAATGCCAAAATCCAGCCAAGAGTTTTTCACTCTCATTCTTCTCTAATAGAAACTGCCCCTGATTATTTTGCACTACAAGAGCCTTTAGATAAATAGGGATTGGCTTTTTCTTGGGAGCCTTAATGGGATAGCGATCCATGGTCCCATGTTGGTAAGCAGCACTGAACTCCTTAACAGGACTCTCCTCCGGTCTTGGATTAACAGGAGCCTCAATATCTGAACCTAAATCCATCAAAGCCTGATTGAAATCACCTGGACGATCAGGATCTATCAGAACTTCCATCATCGCTTGAAATATTTTTCGATTGCTAGGATTTCCAATATCATGATTGACTTCAAACAAACGTGCCAAAACACGCATGACATTGCCATCTACTGCAGGCTGCGGAAGGTTAAAGGCAATACTAGAAATAGCGCCAGCAGTATAAGGACCTATCCCTTTCAAGCTTGAAATACCTTCATAAGTAGACGGGAACTTGCCTTCAAATTCGCTCATAATCTGTTGAGCGGCTGTTTGCATATTGCGGACACGAGAATAATAGCCAAGTCCTTCCCAGGCTTTTAATAAGCGCTCCTCAGGAGCATTTGCTAAGCTTTCTACGGTCGGAAACCAGTCTAAAAAACGTTCATAATAGGGAATGACGGTATCAACTCGAGTCTGCTGCAACATAATTTCAGATACCCAGATATGATAAGGATTCTTACTCCGTCTCCATGGTAAATCCCGCTTGTTTTCGTCATACCAGGCTAATAATTTTTGACGGAAAGAGAGAATTTTCTCCTCTTCCCACATGGTCACACCATATTTCTCCAAATCTAACATATTTCTAGTATAGCATAACCTTTTAGGATACTCAAAAAATCAAGATAGGGCTTGTTAAAACACTCTCTTAAACTCTGTTAGAATAATAGCAATTTAACCTTTACAAACCAGCTGATTCTATCATTTTCCCTACTTTTTTGATATAATAAATTTAATGATTCTTCAAAGGAGGCATCTATGCGTTTTAATCAATTCAGTTACTATCCTATAAGCCAGCAAGAAGCTTTACAGGAATTATCCAACCTTGGATTCAAGCTTGACCAATCAAATTCTGCGAAAGAACTGTTTGAAGCTTTTGTTAGAACTTGCTTTTTCAATTACAAAAATACGGATTATCCCCTCTCAACTTTAGCGGTTGATAAAGAAACTGATCTGCTCACTTTCTTCAATTCTGATCGTGAATTAACTGCAGAAATTTTCTATACTGTTGCCTTTCAGTTGCTTGGTTTCAGTTACTTGACAGACTTTGAAGATTGTCTTGCTTTTCATAAAGAAACGGCATTCCCTATTGTATACGGAAATTTGATTGACAATCTCTATCAACTCCTTAACACGCGCACTAAAAAGGGAAATACCTTGATCGATCAATTGGTTAGCGATGGTCTTATCCCTGAGGACAATGATTACCACTACTTCAATGGCAAGAGCTTGGCAACCTTCTCTGCAAACAATGTTATTCGTGAAGTTGTTTATGTAGAGAGTCGTATTGATTCTGATAATGATGGCCTACCTGACCTCGTCAAAGTCAACATCATCCGTCCGTCTTACCATGGCAAAATTCCAGCTGTTATGACGGCAAGTCCATACCACCAGGGAACTAATGACAAGGCTAGTGATAAGGCCCTCTACAAAATGGAAGGTGAATTAGCAGTCAAAGAACCTCACGAGATTAGCTTAGAAGAACCAAGTATTAGTTTTGTTGAACCAGTTGGCCAAGCAGAACTCGTTCCAGAAGCTGAAGAAAAACTGACTCATATCAATAGCAGCTACACACTTAACGACTACTTCCTTCCAAGAGGATTTGCCAATATCTACGTATCTGGTCTTGGTACCAAGGATTCTCAAGGTCAGATGACTAATGGTGACTACCGACAAGTTGAAGCCTATAAAAATGTCATTGATTGGCTCAATGGTCGTTGTCGTGCCTTCACAGACCATAGTCGTGAACGTCAGGTCAAGGCTGACTGGTCAAATGGTAAAGTAGCAACTACTGGTCTTTCTTACCTAGGAACAATGTCTAATGGTCTGGCTACTACAGGAGTTGATGGTTTAGAAGTCATTATTGCTGAAGCAGGTATTTCTTCTTGGTACAACTATTATCGTGAAAATGGTCTGGTAACAAGCCCTGGTGGCTATCCAGGGGAGGACTTCGATTCATTAGATGAATTAACTTATTCTCGTAATCTCTTAGCTGGTGACTATATTCGTGGAAATGACGCTCATAAAGCTTCCATAGAAGAACTCAAGAAAAATCTAGACCGTAAAACTGGGGATTATAACCAATTCTGGCATGACAGAAACTACCTACTTAATGCCCACAAGGTCAAAGCTGAGGTTGTTTTTACACACGGTTCACAAGACTGGAATGTAAAACCACTTCATGTCTATCAAATGTTCAATGCTCTTCCAAGCAATATTAAGAAACATCTCTTTTATCATAACGGTGCCCATGTTTATATGAACAACTGGCAGTCTATTGATTTCCGTGAATCCATGAATGCTCTTTTGACGCAGAAATTATTGGGGCATGAAACTGATTACAAACTTCCAAGAGTCGTTTGGCAAGACAATACTGCTCCTCAAACCTGGATGACTCTTGAAGATTTTGGAAATCAAACCAACCACAAAACTTTCACATTAGGTACTGAAGAAGCTGTCATTCAAAACCACTATCAAGGCTCAGACTTTGAACGATTTGGAAAAACTTACCAAACCTTTAACAATGAACTCTATCAAAGGAAAGTCAATCAAGTTACGATTGACCTGCCAGTGATAGAAGAACTTCATCTTAATGGGCGTGTTAAACTAAATCTTCGTCTCAAGTCAAGCACTAATAAAGGACTACTTTCTGTCCAACTTCTCGAACTTGGTCAAAAGAAATACCTTCAACCGTATCCAGGAGTCTTGTCTGCTCGTACTATTGATAATGGCCGTTACCATATGCTAGAAAACCTTTGCGAGCTACCATTTAGCCCAAATGCTCAACGTGTTATCACCAAAGGCTATCTCAATCTTCAAAACCGTTATGATTTATTGAAAATTGAAGAAGTTAAGCCAGATGAATGGTTGGAATTCCAATTTGAACTCCAACCAACTATTTACAAACTAAAAGAAGGCGATACAGTACGTCTCGTTCTTTACACAACAGACTTTGAGATTACTGTACGTGACAATACAGACTATCACTTGACTGTCGACCTTGCACAGTCTAGTCTTGAGATACCTTTTCAAAGGGAGGTAACTGTAGATGAACAAAGCCGAACAAAGACACCAGCTCATCCGAGCCCTAATCACTAAACAAAAAATTCATACCCAAACTGAATTACAAGAACTACTGATTGAAAACGGAGTACAGGTCACACAAGCAACACTTTCAAGAGACATTAACCTGATGAATCTTTCTAAGATTCGTGAAGGTGAACACTCCTATTATTCAATCAACACTGGCTCTACATCCAAGTGGGAAAAACGGCTAGAAGTTTATATGGAGGAAGCCCTCTACATGATGCAACCCGTCCAACACCAAGTTGTTATCAAAACCTATCCAGGTTTGGCACAATCATTCGGATCTATCTTGGACGCCCTAAACTTCCCTGAAATAGTCGCTACTATCTGTGGAAATGATGTCTGTTTGGTTATCTGCGAGGATAAAGAACAAGCTCAATCTTGCTTTGAACGCCTCAAACAATTTGCACCACCTCTATTTTTTGATCGGTAACAAAAACCCGTGATGATAGTCATCACGGGTTAATTTTATGATTTGCTATTTTCAGCTTGCTTTTTAATTCTTGCAAGTCTCAAAGCTCTATTTGGATTGAGGCGATTAAACAGTTCTTCTAACTTCTTCTCATTCCAGACATCTGCTGCAGAAACAAAATTTCCATCAGCATCTCGGAAAGATATCGGTTTATCTCCCATAGCTATCTCCTAGTCTACAAACTCAAACTCAAACTTACCGATACGAACCAGATCTCCATCCTTGGCACCACGGGCACGGAGAGCTTCATCAACTCCCATACCTCGCAACTGACGAGCAAATTTCATGACAGACTCATCACGGTCAAAGTTAGTCATGTTAAAGAGTTTGATGAGTTTTTCACCTGAAAGTACCCAAGTTGCATCATCATCACGACTAATTTCAAATGGTTTTTCTTCTTCATCAAAGCCATAATAAACTTCTTCTTCCATTTCTGACTCATCATAAAGAAGGAATTCTGGGGTCTTATCAAGAAGTTCAGCCGTTGCATCTAGTAAAGGTGCTAAACCTTGTTTGGTCAAACCTGATATTGGGAAGATTGCTGGTAATTCCTCGAACTCATCAAAGTTAGTTGCCAATTTTTTCTTGAATTCTTCGAGATTTTCTTGACTCTCTGGCATATCCATCTTATTAGCAACAATGATTTGGGGACGTTCCATGAGACGAAGGTTGTAAGATTCCAACTCTTTGTTAATAGCTAGATAATCTTCGTAAGGATCGCGACCTTCACTGGCTGACATATCGATGATGTGAAGGATAACGCGAGTACGCTCAATATGGCGAAGGAACTGAGTTCCCAAGCCCACGCCTTGACTAGCACCTTCAATCAATCCAGGTAGGTCTGCCACTGCAAAGGACTCCCCTGATTGGGTACGGACCATACCAAGATTTGGTACAATCGTGGTAAAGTGGTAGGCACCAATTTTAGGTTTTGCAGAGGTAATTACGCTGAGCAGAGTTGATTTTCCAACTGAAGGGAATCCAACCAAACCAACATCAGCAAGAATTTTAAGTTCTAACTGTAATTCACGTTCCTGACCTGGTTCTCCATTTTCTGAGATTTCTGGCGCAGGATTTTTTGGTGTCGCAAAACGGATATTTCCACGGCCACCTCGACCACCGTGAGCAACGATAAACTCTTGGCCGTGCTCAATCAAGTCAGTGATGACTTTTCCAGTCTCAGCATCACGCACAGTTGTCCCTTGAGGTACACGGACAATTAAGTCTTCTGCCCCTCTACCATGCATTCCTTTGGTCATCCCTTTTTCACCCGATTGGGCTTTGAAATGACGATTGTAACGGAAGTCCATCAGGGTACGTAAACCTTCATCTACAACAAAGACAACGTTACCACCACGGCCTCCATCACCTCCCCATGGACCGCCATTAGGGACGTATTTTTCACGGCGAAAGGCAACCATCCCATCGCCACCATTTCCAGCCTTGACCTTGATCTTGGCTGTATCTAAAAACATACTCATATTCTTTTCTCACTCTAAAAAGGGCTGGGAAATCCCAGTCACCAACTATTACTACTTGCTAGAAAATCTAGCATTTTAAAATCTGCTAAATACACCGATGGCTGTAGCAAAGATACCTGCTAGGGTTACAAATAACATAATCAAAACGACAAACATTGTTAGTTTTTCAAAGAAAGTTTTTTTACGTTTCCCATTATCACCAAATGCCATTTTTTCTCCTTTACTATAATAGTCTAATCTTAAAATTCATCTGATACAGGAGCAATTGCCCACAAGATCAAGTAAGCAATAAGTCCAGCACCATAACAGAAAGCTAGAACTCCCCAAATCACACGTACAATTGTAGGGTCAATATCAAAATAATTAGCTAAACCAGCGCAGACACCACCGATTTTTTGATCTCTACCACTTCTCATAAATTTCTTTTTCATTTCTTCATTTCCTTTCTTTGATTCGATTAATCGTTCAAATATTTTCTTAAATGACTCAACTGTTTTCTAGAAGCTTTCAACATACGTCTTGAACCCTTGACCGGCATGGAAACTGCTTGTTGCGGTATATAAAATACCGTCTTTAAAATACGTTTCGTAACAGGTTCATCTGCAGTCAATTCTTTTTCAAAATTATTTGAAATAATAACATCTAGATAGAATTCATGCACTCTCTTAGCAAAATTCTCAGCTGAAATTTCATACAATTTTTCAGCCAAAAGTTTCTCATCCATCTTTGGAGTTGCAATTAAAGCTTCTAAAATAGCCCCTGCTAGATCTCTCTCTTCATAATAAAGCGTTCCAAACATTTTATGATTGATGAGGTTATCAAGATAGGGATTTCCATGAGCTATTACCGGAGTCTTACTTGCAAGACTTTCAAGATAGGTCAAGCCTTGAGTTTCACTAGTTGAAGCTGAGATAAAGAAGTCAGCCGCCTTATAATAGAGCGCTGTCTCACTTGGTGCAATCATACCAGTAAAGATAACAGAATCTTGAATCTGTAAATCTGATGCTTGCTCCTTGAGATTTTCCAGATAAGGACCATCTCCAGCTACGACTAATTTAACATTTTGCTCTTCTTTTAGAACATCTGGAAATGCAGCCAGAACAGCTTGAATATTCTTCTCGTAAGAGACACGTGAAAGGCTAAGAAGCATCTTTTCATCTTCCTTAATACCTAGTTTAACCCGTAAGTCTGCGATATGTTCTGGTCCAATCTCAGGTCGTTCAAATTTGGCTAGCTCAATCCCTGTAGGAATAACTCGTTTTTCAACTTTGACCTTATAATCTGATAGAAGGTCTCGCACAATTTCACTTGGACAGATCACTCCATCAACATCATGAAGGAAGCCTCTCACAAGATACTTGACCATACCTGGACGAATCAACATCCCTTTAGCGATATAGTGAACATAATCCTCGTACTGGGTATGATAGGTATGTATAACAGGGATTTTCAACTCACGCGCTATCCAAATCCCTAATAAACCAAGAGAAAATTCAGTCTGTGTATGAATAATATCCAGCTTGTATTGTTTTGCTATCTCAAGAGCTTTCGTAAATCCACGATAGGCGAAACGACGATCTTTAAAGGCAAAGAAAGGAACACTAGGGATACGAATAATCTGCCAGTCTTCATAACGATTAACATCCTTGTCTGTTGTTGTAAAGATAAAGACGGCATGTCCTTGCTTTTCAAGTTCTGTTTTTAAGGTTCGAATACTGGTCGCAACACCCGAGACCTGCGGGAAATAAGTATCTGTAAATAATCCAATTCGCATATACTACCTCATTTTTTTCCTAAAGCTGCTTGCTCCCGATAGAATTTTAGCCAGATTTCAAGAAGATGCTCTTCTGAATATTCTCTTGAAATGGCCTTAGCCTTTTCTTTTAATTCTTTTAGTGCTTCTGGATGCTCGCGATATTCCAAGATAGCCTCTTTCATCTCTTCTACATCACTTGTTGGTCTGTAATTTCCTTCAAGAATGACCTTGTAAAGATCTAGATCACGAAGCATAATGGGTGCTTCACAACTCGCAGCTTCTAGAATAGTCATTGGAAAGAGCTCGTTATAACTTGGAAGCAAGAAAAGATCAGCCAAGGCATAGAGTTCTCTCATCCGTTCTGGATCAACAATCCCTGGGAAAATTAGATTTTCAGGAGGATTATCCATAATCTTTTTATAGCGCTCATAACCATCGGTTATTCCCCCAAAAGAGAATCCACCAGCCCAAATAAAAGTGATATCAGGTAATTCCTCAGCTAGAGTGATAAAGTCATCGATTCCTTTACGCTTCTGAACCTGACCTGCACCAACGACTACAAACTGATTCTCATCAATCCCCATATCTTTACGAAGTTGTTCAACTTGCTCTATAGAAAGTGGATGCCATTTTTCTTTGTTGACAAAGTTAGGAATATAGGTCACTTTTTCACGTGGAATTCCAGCAGCAACCAAATCCTCAATGAAGGTAGGATTGACCACAACCAGATGCTCCATACGGTCATAAAAAGAAAATACATAGCGTTTGACAATCCCCTTTAAGAAGAATGGAATCTTCAAACTACCTTCCAAAGTATCCGGTAAGAAGTGAACATAGCCAATCTTACGTCCAGAACGTTTTTTCTGAAAGGTCGAGAGATAATAAGGAAAATCAATCGTATGAAAATGAGTAACATCCGCTTCGATTGGAAGATTTTCTGTTACGATCAGTTGGTCTTTCGCATCTCGTTTTAAAAGCTGCACCAGTTCACGGTATGCACCAGACACACCTTGGCCCGCCACTTTTTCACTTGAACTTAGCATGTTGATGCGTAATTTGTCTTTTTCCATAGTAACCATTATACCATTTTCTTCAAATAAAATCAGCAAATAAAAAGAGAGATAGCATAAAAGCTGGGAATTCCTGGCGTCTACACTATTTCTCTTTTCATAATATACTTACTTGATACCTAAAGCGATACGAGCGTAACGGCTCATTTTTTCAACTGTCCAAGCTGGATACCATACTAATTTGACTTCAACGTTAGTAACTTCTGGAACATCTGTCATAGCATCATAGATTTGGTCAGTTAAAAGATCTGCCAAGGGACACCCCATGGTTGTCAAGGTCATATCAATTTCAGTCTCACCTGTATCGCCATCAAAACGAATCTCGTAGATCAAGCCTAGATTGACAATATCAATCCCCAATTCTGGGTCAATCACTTCTTCTAGTGCTGTCAAAATACGTGTTTTGATATTTTCGATTTGTTCTTCTGTATAAGCCATCTTCACTCTCCCTCAACTTAATCTTCAATGAAATCACGAAGTGGTTTGCTTCGACTTGGCTGGCGAAGTTTTCTCAAAGCTTTTGCCTCAATCTGACGGATACGCTCACGAGTCACGTTGAAGACTTTACCAACATCCTCCAAGGTACGCATTTTCCCATCATCAAGACCAAAACGAAGTCGAAGAACATTTTCTTCACGATCTGTAAGAGTATCCAAAACTTCATCCAATTGTTCGCGCAAAACGATACGAGTTGTATAGTCCACTGGATTTTCAATCACTTCATCCTCGATAAAGTCACCAAGATGGCTATCATCCTCTTCACCGATTGGTGTTTCAAGAGAAACCGGCTCTTGGGCAATCTTGAGGATTTCACGGACCTTGTCTGGTGTCATATCCATGCGTTCGGCGATTTGTTCAGGAGTTGGATCTTGTCCTAGCTCTTGAAGAAGATTACGTTGTTCACGAACAAGCTTGTTAATGGTTTCCACCATGTGAACTGGGATACGGATGGTACGAGCTTGATCAGCAATGGCACGAGTAATGGCTTGACGAATCCACCAAGTCGCATAAGTTGAGAATTTGAACCCTTTAGAGTAGTCAAATTTATCTACGGCCTTCATCAAGCCCATGTTTCCTTCTTGGATCAAGTCAAGGAACTGCATTCCACGTCCAACATAACGTTTAGCGATAGATACTACCAAACGAAGATTAGCTTCTGCAAGGCGTTGTTTAGCTTCGATATCACCCGCTTCAACAGCAAGAGCTAATTCTTTTTCCTCTTCATTTGTAAGAAGAGGTACAACCCCGATTTCTTTCAAATACATACGGACTGGGTCATTGACCTTAGCTGAGGTTGAACCAATCAAATCTTCATCAGTCAACTCTGGTTCTTCCTCAGTGCTCAAAACACGCGCACTTGGATTTCCTTCGTTGTCCGTAATTGAGATACCAGCATCTTGAATGCGTTGCAAAAGATTCTCAATACCTTCCACATCTAAAGTGAAGGGAATTACGAGGGCGTTATTGATTTCATCATCTGTAGCCGTACCAGTTTTTTTATGATTGCGAATAAATTCCGCTACTTGGACGTCAAAGGTTGTTACTTCTTTTTGTTTTGTTGCCATTCTTACTCCATTCTTCTTTTTTGGGCAATTAAGCGTTCTAGCTCTTCTAATGCGGTGTCTGTATCACCGACATGGCTAGCTTCCTGAACTTTCTTTTTAATTTGCAGATTTTCCTGATTCAAGAGAGCTCTTTTTCGAGACTCTTCCACTTCAGCTAACTCGTGAGGGGACATCTCAGGTGGCAAATCTAAGGCTAGGACTTGATACCAAGCACTCTCCACTTCTCTAGTCTGATGAGCCAAATCCTCAGACGAGATACTTCCATTATCAATCAAGAGTCCATACAAGGTCTGAAACTCTGGAGTTTCAAAGATAAAGTCATCTCTTAAGCGGTAGTCATTGAGCACCAAGGGATGTTCCATCATTCGGTAGAGAATATGGGCCTCCGCTCTCATCACTGCTGTCAGTTGCTTGGTGACAGACATAGTGATAGGACTAGGACTATAGGTCTCCTTGACCTTCTCCTTTCTCTGTCTAACACGACTTTCATTGACAATATGTTCGACTTGCTGATAGTCAAAAGATGGCAAGTGATCCGTCAAAATGTGAATGTAGGAATTCTGAGCTGTGATAGAGGGTTCCTTGGCGATTAAGGGAGCAATTTTCTCTATGAATTCAATTTGAGCTTGTAGATTTTCACTGTTTTCCGGTCTGAAATGATGGATGTAAAACTCAACAGGACTAATGCGTGTATTGGTTAAGAGATAAGCCAAGTCTTGAGGAGAGTTTTTCTGCAAATATTCATCCGGATCCATCGCGTCAGGAATCTGGACTACTTGGACAGGTATATCTTTAAGCTCGTCCAAGGCTTTAGCCGTCGCAGCTTGCCCAGCCTTATCTCCGTCATAGGTGACGATCACTTTTTTGGTAAAGCGTTTCAGATGCTCCACATGTTCACTCGTCAGTGCGGTACCCATAGAAGCGACTGCATTTTCAATACCAGCACGATAAGCCGCAATGACATCCATAAATCCTTCCATTAGATAGATTTCAGGTGCCTTACCCGATCCTTTTTTTACCCTCTCCAAATGATATAATTCGTAACTTTTGTTAAAAATTGCCGTCGCTCGACTATTTTTATACTTTCCAGTTTGAGAATCAGTCTCTTGCCATACACGACCAGAAAAGGCAATCACCTTTCCTTGATCATTTGAAAGAGGAAACATAATGCGATTATGAAAGGTATCAAAGAATTGGTTACTCTCAGATAGATAAAACAAACCCGAATCCAGCAAGTCCTTCTCACTATAATCATCTGCTAAACGCTGATATAGATAAGAGCGTTCTGCTGGAGCTAAACCAATCATAAAATGCTTGAGAACATCATCTGTTAAGCCACGTTTATAGAGATAGTTTCTCGCCTCTTCACCCATCTTAGTCGTCATGAGAATAGCATGATAAAAACGAGCGGCTTTCTCATGCATATCGTAGAGATTTTGATGGGGCGACCTAGGCTGTACAGAACCTTGAACAGGCGCTGCCATCTGAATCCCAAGTCTCTCAGCTAATATCCCCACTGCATCCGCAAAGGTTACCTGCTGATACTCCTCAATAAACTTAAAAACATCTCCAGAACGACCACATCCAAAGCAGTGGTAAAACTGCTTATCTTCGACCACGTTAAAGGAAGGGGTCTTTTCACCATGAAAAGGACAGAGCCCTAAAAAGTTCCGTCCAGATTTTTGTAAAGAAATCACTTCTCCTATGATTTCGACAATATTGGTATTGTTTTTGATCTCTTCGATGAGTCTCTTGTCAACCATAGACAATACCTCCATTTTATCACAGTTTACTCTAACTAGTATAGCTTATTTCTGAAAAAAAGTAAACCATTTCATACACTTTACATGAGACTATTTCATAAGTTTCCAGCTATCATGAAAAACTTAATCTTCTGAGCAAATCATTCTAATATTTGAAAGAAAAACAAAAGAAATAAAATCCTATTTCACTTGATCTTCGAGATTATTTTTCAATATTCTGCTAATATACTGACCATCTTTTCTACTGATACAAGCTGTTGCATAAGTCAATGGTGCTTTGTATACCACTCCTCTATAGGATGGATCAGTCAATACAGGCATAGAATAATAGGCGTTCTTTTTATTTTTAAGGTCAATAAACCATTTTCCTCCTAGGTGTTTGCGAAAGGTTTCACCGATATAAACGGTCAAATAATCCAACATCTTGCGGTCTGCTATCAAAGCATGGTGGTCTTCGTAGTGAGCCAAGATCCAAGCCTCCAAATCATCCAAAGACTGCATGCTATAGTCTAAATTTAGCCCTTCTTTCTCCGCAAACTCCCTTGTAAAATAATCCATCTTAAATCCAATCTGAAAAATCCATTCCTGAAAATCTTCTTGTGTGTATGCCATGTTTTTATCTCCTTACTATTATCAAAGTTTAAGATTCTTAGATTGATTCTATTATAAAGGAAAACAGACGAAAATAGAAATATAAATAATATTTAAAAACAACTAAAAAACTTAGAAGCAAAAGCCTACTTCTAAGTTTTTTATCTCAATTATTTAAAATCATCTACTCAAAAAGTTGATAGTAATCGGAAATTTTCATCTTGGCTTTTTCATCCTTATTCAAATCTTGGATGATTCGCCCTTCTTTCATGACAATGAGGCGATTTCCATACTTGAGAGCATCTTCCATATGGTGGGTAATCATCAGAGCAGTCAGATGGTCCTTGCTGACAAAGTCATCAGTTAACTCCATTAAGGCGACACTTGTTTTAGGGTCAAGAGCAGCTGTGTGTTCATCCAGTAAAAGGAGCTCTGGACGTTTCAAGGTTGCCATCAAGAGGCTCAAGGCCTGTCTTTGTCCACCTGACAAGAATTCAATCGGTGTATCCAAGTGTTTCTCGAGCCCATTGCCAACCTTCTCAATGGTTGCTTGAAATTCTTTCTTGTAAGCTGAGAGTCTTCTTGGAAAAAGACCACGTTTTTCTCCACGGAACTTAGCAATCAAAAGATTTTCTGCAACTGTCATACGAGGGGCAGTTCCCATCTTAGGATCTTGGAAAACACGAGAGAGATACTTAGCACGTTTTTCAGGGCTGAAATGAGTCACATCCTCGCCCATGATGCGAATGCTACCACTGGTTAAAGGTAAAGTTCCCGCAATGCTATTAAAGAGGGTTGATTTCCCTGCACCATTTCCACCCAAAATTGTGATAAAGTCGTGTTCATAAATATCAAGCGAAACATCATTTAGGATAATCTTTTCTTCGTCAAAGCCATTTGTCACAATTTTTGTGGCATTTCTTAATTCTACAATTGCTGTCATTTGCTTAACTTGACTCCTTTCAAGTATTTATCCTTAAGAGTTGGAATGACTAGACAAGTTGCTAGGATAAGGGCACTGTATAGACGGAGGTAGCTAGTATTAAAGCCGAGAGCAATGACTCCCCATACCAAGAATTGATAGCTGATGGAACCAACTACAATAGTAACCAAGCGTTCTGCTAAGGTAAGACTCTTAAAGAGAACCTCACCGATAATCAAGCTGGCAAGACCAACAACGATAACACCGATACCACGAGAGACATCCGCATAACCTTCTTGTTGAGCGATAAGTGCGCCAGCAAGTGCGATTACACCATTTGACAAGACCAAGCCCATAAGCTCCATACGTCCTGTATTGATACCAAAACTACGAGCCATATCTGGATTATCCCCTGTAGCGATATAGGCCTGTCCAAGTTTGGTATCTAGGAAGAAAAGCATGAGAAGAATAACCAAAGTCACAAAAATTAAACCTGTCAGTAATTGATTAACCTCTGATGAAAATGGAAGAACATCTTGGATTTGCTTGGTATTTAAAAGCCCAAGGTTTGCTCGTCCCATAATCATGAGCATGATAGAATGACAAGAAGTCATGACTAAAATTCCTGATAAAAGAGTTGGAATTTTCCCTTTGGTATATAATAACCCCGCTGCTAAACCAGCAAGACAACCTACTCCTACAGCCGCTAAAGTCGCAAGAAAAGGATTAACTCCTTGCGTAATCAGAGTCACTGCTACAGCTCCTCCCAAGGGGAAAGAGCCCTCAGTTGTCATATCTGGAAAGTTCAGGATACGAAAGGTCATAAAGATTCCTAAACCTAGGATAGCCCAGACCAATCCCTGTGAAATAATAGATATTAGCATGTTTGATTCATTTCCTTTATTTTAAAAATTGGAGGAGATGTCTCCAACTCCTCCTTCATTCTTATTCGATTACTTGACCTGCTTCTTTGAGAACTGATTCAGGAATAGTGATTCCAAGTTCTTGAGCAACTTTTTTGTTGATCACTGATTTACCAGTTGAGAAGACATTAACTGGTGTATCTGCAGGTTTTTCACCCTTCAAGACTTTAGCAATCATTTTACCAGTAGCAACACCAAGATCGTGTTGGTCCACAACGACTGATGCCAAACCTCCAGCTTCTACCATGGCAGTCGCACTTGGGTAGATTGGTTTTTTAGCTGTTTGGTTACTTGATACTACAGTTGAGAATGCAGATGCGATTGTGTTATCGATTGGAACCCAGATTGCATCTACTTTGCCAGTCATAACATTAACTGTTGAAGCAATTTCGTTAGTTGATGGAACTGCGAATGTTTCTACTTTCAAACCAGCTTTTTCAGCGTAGGCTTTGAATTCTTCTACTTGTGATTTAGAGTTATCTTCACTACTTGAGTAAAGAGCCCCAACCGTCTTGACATCAGGTGTCAAAGTTTTGATCAATTCAACCTGTTGTTCAGCAGGGTTGTGGTCAGATACCCCTGTGATGTTCCCACCTGGTTTTTCCAAGTTTTGTACAAGGTTAGCACCAATTGGGTCTGTGATAGCTGCCATGATAACAGGAAGGTCTTTTGTTGCACTTGCAAGACCTTGAGCTGCTGGTGTTGCAATACCAACAACTACATCATTTCCGTTTGCCACCAATTGTTTACTCATTGTCGCAACCTTACTTTGGTCACCTTCTGAGTTCATAAAGTCGATTTTAACTTGGTCACCTTTATAGCCTTCTTCAGCAAGTCCATCTTGGATACCTCGGTAGATCAAGTCAAGCGATGGGTGGCTTACAAACTGAAGAACACCAACTTTAGCTGTTTTATTAGCTGTCTCAGTTTTAGTTTCTTGTTTCGTTAAGCTAGAATATACCAAGCTTCCTCCAACTACAAGTGCTAATGCTACGATAATACCGAGTAGACGTTTGTTTTTCATAATTTTCTCCTAATTTCTTCTTAACTTATTATTTTTTTATTCAATCACTTATTCAAGCGACGCCATCGTTTGATTTCCATAATTTTTTCCTCCCCATAGAAAAAGTCCTCACACAAAAAACTTGTGTGAGGACGTCGATGCGCGGTGCCACCTCAATTATAGGAACTAGTCCTATCGCTCTTACTCGCTAAAACGAGTTGCACTGTAAGGTGTGCTCACCGAATTCTTATGATTTCAAATTCTTAATAACATTCAGCCCAATTTTCATCACTTCCACCTATCTGTTTCCACCAACCACAGACTCTCTAAAAAATTTCAATGATTACTTTCTGAATGCTTAAATTATATCATTTTACTAAAACTTGTCAAGGGTTTTCATAAAATATTTTAAAAATTAACAAAAATCCCCACGTTTTTTATAAAATCTAACTTGTATCAGCCTGAATTACGTAATCCTGTAGCAATTCCGTTGATAGTTGTATGGATTAATCTTTCTTCATCTGAAGATAGCTCACCACGACGTTGACGCTTAATCAATTCCAACTGAATATAGTTAAGGATATTGAAATAAGGCATGCGGTAGTTGAGACTGTCTTTCAAATAAGTATTTTCTGCCAAGAGTTCCTCATAGCCTTCAATAGCCAAGATAACGTCCTTAGTCAACTGCCATTCATCCAAGATAGTATAGTAGATTGCTTGTATTTCTTCACTTTCACAAAGTTTAGCGTACTCAAAGGCGATATTCATATTTGATTTAGATAATACCATGTCTACGTTAGATAGGAGTGACTGGAAGAATGGCCAATTTTGATACATATCACGAAGATATTCGATATTTTTTGGATCTTGATCGATGAATTCTTTGAAGCTTGAACCCACTCCATACCAACCTGGGAACATAACACGACTTTGTGACCATGAGAATACCCAAGGAATCGCACGTAAACCACCAATTTCAGTGATTGTTTTACGAGCCGCTGGACGAGAACCAATATTGAAACTTGAGATCGCCTTGATCGGACTAGATTCAAAGAAATAATCATAGAAATGTTCATTTCCAAATACGAGCTCACGGTAGATATCGTAACTACGTTCTACTACTTGGTCCATGATTGCTTCATAGCGATTTGACGTATTGGTATCACTCTTCTTCTTGGTAATCATACGGTTGATAGCTGCTGAAACCAACATTTCAAGGTTATAGTAAGCTGCATCCTTGTTACCGTATTTGTTGCCGATAACTTCCCCTTGCTCTGTCAAACGGATACGATCTTTGATGGACTTGAGTGGTTGAGAAGCAATGGCATCATAAGTAGGGCCACCACCACGGCCAACGGTACCACCACGACCATGGAAGAAGGTTACTTTGACTCCAAATTCATCACCAATAGCAGTCAATTGTTGTTGGGCCTTATAGAGTGTCCAACAAGATGATAGATAACCGCCATCCTTATTACTATCAGAGTAGCCAAGCATGATTTCTTGGTAATTGTTTTTAGAAGCAATCCATTTCTTAGCAAGTGGTAGAGAGAAATACTTTCTCATTGTTTCTTCAGAATGGTCCAAGTCTTCAATCGTCTCAAAGAGTGGAACAATCTGAACACGCGCTTTTTCAGCATCTACCAGACCAACTTCTTTAAGCATGATAGCCAACTCAAGCATATCTGACACGCTTGTTGCATGTGAGATAATCGTTTGACGAATGACATCTTCTCCTAAACGATCTTTTAATTCACGTGCTGTTTGGAAAATAGCCAGTTCTTTTTCGAGAAGTTCAGACTTCTCAGCATGAGTTGCAGACAAGATTCGAGGATCTTCTAATAATTCATGCAAAAGCAAGTCACATTTTTCATCTTCTGATAAATCACTATAGTGGTCATTGATTCCAGAAGATGCCAACAATTCTGCTACACAGGCTTCGTGGACGCTTGAATCTTGACGCATGTCGATGGAAGCCAAGAAGAAACCAAAGACTTCTACAGCTTCTAAAAGTTCTGCAAATTCACCTGTGAGTAAGGCCTCTGCCTTGTTTTCAAGTAATGAGTCCTTAATAATGTATAGATCTTGCTTAAACTCTTCGACTGTTTCGTAAAATGGTGGACGATCTTCAGCCAGCTCTTGAATAGCTCCTGAAAGTCGATTGCTAATATAGTCTGTAATCACTCCTTGTTGATGCCTTTGCGTACCGAGAAGACGTTCAACAGGATGACGTTCATCAGCTGACGAGCCAACAACAGACCATTCTTTTAAATTCAAGAGAGTTTGAATCAATTTGGACTGAATCAAATGAAAGGCACGACGATAGGGTTCTTTCTCACGAAAGACTGATGTATCTCCAGACTGAGCAGCCATTTCTTCAACAGCTTTGCTAGTTTTTGATAAATTCGTTGAAAGAGAGAAGGTACGATACAGACTAGAAATCTTACTGATATAATAGTTCAAAACCACTTCACTTTGAATGGTAGCAGAACGCAGAAGTGTCTCAGCAGTTACAAATGGATTTCCATCACGGTCTCCACCGATCCACATTCCCATAGTAATAGGTTTGGCTTGTTTAAGATCAATTCCTTGCTCTTTTGCTAGACGTTTGTACTCTAACATCAAGTTAGGGACAGCCTGTAGGAAGGAACTATTGTAGTACTCCATCACATTGGTGATTTCGTTGGTTACTTTTAGTTTCTTCTCACGAATCATATCTGTCTGCATGATAATCTCAATATAGCGACGAAGATCATTATGCCATTTTTCTTTGTTGATGAGTCCCATTCTCACGTCACGATATTTACGCAAAAGGGTATGGATATGAGTGGTCAAATCTAACATACTCTTACGTTGAACCTGAGTTGGGTGGGCCGTCAAAACTGGTACCACATTCAAGTGTTCAAGAATCTCAGCAGCGTTTTCTTTTTCAGCCACCATTTTGATCGTTGTTGACAATTTACCCAGATAGTCTTGATCGACATTATTTAGATGGTTAATCTCATAAGCCAAGTCAACATCTTCTGAGATGTTAATTAAAAGAGGCAAAATAGAGAAGTATCTAGAAATGTAGACCATCTCATCATTTGAAAGACCTGTTACTACTTTATCTAGCCCTTGATAGTCAAGTTTTGACGAAAGTTCCTTCAAGTGCATAATCTTATCAAAAGTTTCAGCAGGAAGCATATTTTTTGTGATATCTTCCAGCATATCTGTCAAGATTTGAACTTCTTCTTGTACGACCGTTTTGTTACTATAATTTTCTAACTTTTGAAGAGACATTTTTTTCTCCTTGTTATCTATGTCTTAAAGCTGTGCTTCGTATTCACTAAAAAGTCGCGCACGCTTCTCACTGGCATCAATATTTAATACAAATGCTATGGCTACCGAAAGAACCAAGAGGCTATTCCCCCCTTGCGAAAGGAAAGGGAAGGTTACCCCTGTTGAAGGAATCAAGCCTGAAATACCTCCAATGTTAACAAAAACCTGTATTAGAATCATACCACCAATACCGATTGCTACCATTGAGTTGAAAGGATCCCTTGCTCGAATACCTACCAAAATGATTCGTAGAATTAAGAAGAATAGGAGAGCGAGAATAAGACTTGCTCCTACAAATCCAAACTCTTCAATGACAATCGAAAAGACAAAGTCAGTATGGGCTTCTGGCAGATACCCTCGTTTTTCAATAGAATTTCCTAATCCCAGACCAAACCATCCTCCATTAACCATGGCATAGTAGGAATTGGCCAACTGGTGTCCAGCTCCAGCCAAGTCATTAAATGGGTTGAAAAAAGCACTGAACCGCTTGGCAACATAACCAAATACGGGAATTTTAGAGAATTTCTCAACACCGATTATCCGAATGGCTGTTAAGGAAATCATAGAGACACCAGCTAGTAAGCCCAGAATAGTTGTGAACCACCGATAAGCTATCCCACTAATGGTATACATGAGCAAGGATACCAAAATCAAGATGGTAGCATTCCCAAGGTCTGGGAAAATCGCCAAACTACCAATCATAACCAGTAGAACAAAACGCCAATCATTGAATGCTCGAGGAAGCCACTGATTAAGGGTTAAAACTTGGAAGTCGTATATAGCTATTTCATCCTGTTGTTTTGAAAAACGCTGTGCTAGATACCAGACAATAATAATTTTCAAATACTCTGCTGGTTGAATCGTGATGGGACCAACCTTAATCCAGCCATAGGCACCGTTGACAGGAATCCCAATTAAACGTGCTAGTGCTAGCAGTATCAGCTCAACAAACATGACGATAAAGAGTAATCGCTCATTTCGTAGAAATCCTAATTTCAATTTATAAATCAAGGCAATTAAAAACAAACTGGCTATCCAGAAAATTCCTTGATTTCGAACCAGTTGTAAGGTGCTTTTTCCCTCTTGGATAAGAGTTGCACTCGTTGTCGAATAAACTACTATCAATCCTAAAACGGATAACAGTAAATAAGGAATCAAAATGGAATAATTCAGCAGGTGCCTCTTACTTATTTTCATATGTCACCTATCTTTCGGAAAAATATTTTTATTTTCCCATATTATTTCTAGTTTTACATGCTATTATACCATTTTTTAGCCTAGAAAAAAACTCTTACAGTATAAACATTCGAATTTTACTCAAAACAGACTCTGGACTAGAATGTCTTGAGTGATCCCCTTATCCGACATATCGATTGTTTTTAGTTACTAGGACTTATAAAACTATAATCTTGATATTTTATAAAGTTAAAAACTACCTTCCAGACAGAGGAAGGTAGTTCATTACTATCTTAGTTTGAGGCACTACTGCTGCTGTCAGAAGTTGTTTCGCCTTTGATGTATTGTGTAAAGATATTTTGGAAGGCCGGATCTTTAACTTTAATGTTGGCATCTTGCAATTCTTTACTAATAACACCTTGAACAAAGGTTGCATCATTTTGTTTTTGAGTCAAAATGATTGTTTTAAGTTTTTCTTTATAATCATCCAAGTTAGAAGATTTTTCTGATTTCTTCGTCAACTTAACAATGTAGAAACTACTTGTATAAGCTTGAGTTCCTGGAGCAGTGATAACATCTGAAATTCCGTTGACATCAAGCGCAAAAGCGGCTTTCTTAACTACGTCTGGTAATTCTGTTGATGCAGAGTCAAAGGTGATTTCTCCACCATTTTCTTTAGTCTTTTCGTCTGTAGAATTGTCTTTTGCAAGTTGTGCAAAGTCAGCTCCAGATTCTTTTGCTTTGGCAAGAACTTCCTTAGCCTTATCTTCACTATCAAGTTTAATAATTTGAGCCGTTACTTCTGGAGTATACTCTTCAAAAGCTTTTTTGTAGTTTTCATCTGTTAATTCAGCTTCAGCGGCTTTCTTAACAGCATACTCAACTAATTTACTTGTACGAATTTGAGCTTTACGGCTTTCTGCAGTCATACCTGAACGGGCGAGAATCGTTTGATAGCTATCACCGTATTTCTTTTGTTCTTCTGCAACTGCATCATCTACTTCTTTATCACTTACTTCTGAACCATATTGTTTTTCAAAAACTTTTTGAATGGTCATATTCAGCAAGACTTGTTGAGCAGTCGCATTATTTTTGACTTCTTCAAAGAATTGATGCTCAGTGATAACATCGCCTTTCATGCTAATCAAGTCAGTTCCTTCAGAACTGTTTGAACAAGCAGCCAAAGTAGCTACTGACAACAATGTGATGGCTCCTGCCATTAGTTTTTTCTTCATGTTTACTCCTTTTGTATACTAAATAAAGGTTTACCTTATCTATTTTACCAAATTGTCTTAAAAATATCTGAAATCAATCAATATCAGGCAGTTCTACTTCTGCTTGATTCTTTCTTAGCATGAGAATCCCATCTCCAAGTGGAACCAAGCTAGCGGTTAAGCCAGGATTGTCTAAGGTTGCATCAAATAGTCTTTGCAAGCCACGATAAATCGTCCGTTGTCCACGTCGGACTTCCATAATATCCCTCGCAATATCTCCTCCTTGGAAAATATCATCCAAGACAACGACTCCACCTACTTCGAGGTGTTTGAGGATTTCTGGTAGAAAGACGATGTATTTGGACTTGGCAGAATCCATAAATACAAAATCATAGGTCTCAGTCAACGTTGACAAGACATCTACCGCATCACCTTCTAAGAGAGTGATTTGTTTGCGGCTATCAAATTTTGCAAAATTTTCTTTGGCAAAACCAATCATCTCAGGATTTCGGTCAATAGTGGTGATTTTTGACTTAGGTGAATGCTCTGCCATCAAAAGGGCAGAAAAGCCAATAGCCGTCCCGATTTCCAAAATGTTTTTTGGTTGAATGGTTTCCATAAGAAAACGAAAATAAGCGACGGTTTCATGAGGAATAATAGGAATATTCTCCTTGCGAGCAAAGTTTTCTAGTTCTTTTAGGGAACCCGTCACCTGCTTTTGTCTGTGGCGCATGAACTCGACAATCTCATGCTTGACAACAGGACGTCGCATGTTATGATTGGCATTTTTACTATAAGACTTTACCATCTGCCTTATGCCAATCCTAATTTTTCAACAAGGGCTTCAAACTCATCCAAACGGCGTTCAAAGACTGCAAATGCATCGTTGAGGTAATCTTCTTTTTCCATATCAACACCAGCTTTACGCATGATATTGAGTGGATAGTCTGACTTCCCTGCTTTGAGGTAGTCGATATAGCGATCACGATCATCTTGGCTACCATGAACAATCTTTTCAGCCAAGGCTGAAGCAGCTGCAAAGCCTGTTGAATACTGATATACATAATAGTTATAGTAGAAATGAGGAATTCGAGCCCATTCGTACTGGATTTGAGGATTATCTTCCTTACTCAAGCCATAATATTCTTGGTTCAAGTCAGCATAGAGATTGTTGAGGAACTCACTTGTCAAGACTTCACCATTTTGATCGGCTTGGTGGATAGCATGTTCAAATTCAGCAAATTGAGTTTGGCGGAATACTGTTCCACGGAAACCATCCAAGAAGTTGTTGAGAATCGCAAAGCGTGTTGCATCATCTTGAACTTCTTGTAATAATTTTTCTGTTAGGATGTTTTCATTAGTAGTTGAAGCAATTTCTGCCAAGAAGATTGAGTAATCTCCGTATACATAAGGTTGTGTTTCACGCGTATAGCTTGAATGCATACTGTGACCTGTCTCATGTACGAGAGTGAAGAGATTATCTAGGTTATCTTGCCAGTTAAGAAGCATAAAAGCATTGGTATCATAAGAACCACCAGAGTATGCACCTGAACGCTTGCCTTGATTTTCATACACATCAATCCAACGTTCGCTGAAGGCACGTTTAACTCGGCTCATGTAATCCTCACCAAGAACTGCCAAAGCTTCTTCTGCCTTCTTCAAGGCTTCCTCATAAGTAAAGCTGTATTCCACTGAAGACAATGGGGTATAAACATCGTACATCTTGAGGTCAGGAATACCAAGGATTTTTGAACGAAGAGCCAAATAACGATGCAAGAGTGGCAAGTGTTTGCGAACTGCTGACACTAGATTGTCATAGACACTTTCTGGTACAAAGTTAGCCGCAAGAGCAGCCTGACGAGCACTCTCATAATTGCGCACTTTAGCACGGTAGTTTTGAACTTTAACATTGGTCTGCAAAGTTTTAGCGTAAGTGTGCTGGTATTGTTCATAGGTAGAGTAAAGAGCTTCATAAGCTCCACGACGAACCTCACGATTCTTAGATTCTACCAAGCGCATATAAACGCCGTGTGACAATTGAACTTCATTTCCATCTTCATCTTTAACAAATGGAAAGACGATATCTGCATTATCTAAAATAGCAAAGGTTTCACTAGCAGCACCGAAGATTTCACCAGCACCTGCAAGCAACTCTTCTTCACGTTGTGAAAGGACATGGTCCTTATTTTGCAATAGTTTATCAAAGAAGTGTTTATAAGGCTGGAGTTTTGGTTCTTCTGCTAAAAAGTTTTGATACTGGTCTTCTGTGATAGCCATAAATTCAGGCTCATAGAAAGAGAAGACTTGATCAAGTTGACTATAAAGAGTCATTGCTTTTGCATAGTATTCTTGATACTTAGCAACTCGTGTGTCTTGGTCGTTTTTCATATGTGCATAGACATAAAGTTTTTCAAGACGACGACTCAAGTCCAGATAACACTCTGTAATATCAAGAAGGCTTTCTGCACTATCCAAGAGATGTCCTTCAAGACTAGCTGCTTGTTTTGTATCTTCCGTTAAAAGGGCGAGTTCTTCTTCCCATTTCTGGTCAGTTTCAAAGATCGTTGATAGATCCCATGTATCTTTTTCATTGATTTCATTTCGTTGTAATACCATAAGTTTCCTCCATCCTTTCTATTTTACCATATTTTTTAAGAAATATTGCTGATAAAAGGCAGGT
This sequence comes from Streptococcus infantis, assembly GCF_000963255.1. Classification (GTDB taxonomy): domain Bacteria; phylum Bacillota; class Bacilli; order Lactobacillales; family Streptococcaceae; genus Streptococcus; species Streptococcus nidrosiense. The sequence goes on from NZ_JYOV01000014.1 coordinate 47,124, forward strand.
GGATAGAGCTTTTGTAACTCTGTTTGAGGATTTTTTTGATAATAAATTCGAAAGTTGCGATAATAATCACTAATATCCTGTTTTATTTGACAAAAAGAATCATTTTCTATCGGCCTTACTTGAGGATACCAGTCCTGTTTCTTCAGATTCAAAAGGTTCTCCCCTCTCAAGTAGGCCTTGGCTTGTTGCTTCATCCAATAGGGATTTTGATAGTAGAGTTGTTTTTGAATGTAACGACAAATGTTCTTATCTTGTTCAACCGAAAAAGTGATAAGATCTTGTTGCTGATAAGGAGTCCGTAATATTTCTAGAAGATTTCCTTTGTCATAAGAAAATTCCTTGACTTGATAATGGAGTTTCCCTTTCAAATCTTGGTGGAGTAGGTACTTAAGTCTCAAAACTTGTCTTTTATGGTCTAACTCCCAAAGATAAAAACCCATATTATTACTGAAATAAAGAAAACCTCTCTGAAGTTGAGTTAGTCGCTCTTTTATCCATAGTTTTTCTCCAAGTAACCACAAAACTTGAATCCCGAGACTTCGATAACCATTGCTTCTCTCCCTTAAAAGTTCACAAGAAATGGGACTACACTGAATTTCTAAAGCTATTTTCTTATTGATAAAGATATCTGAGATTTGCTTCAGTTCAGGTATGGGATATTCCATCTCAACTTCATCATTCTTCTTCACCCAATAAAACAGTCTTTTCTTGTTTTCCAGATGCTCTGGTCCTTCATTTTCATGGAAAAAATCACATTTTTTGAGACTTTCATGGGCAAAATGCCTTCTCACATTTTTCCCTTTCCTCATGCGGACACTTGTTCCACAAGCCGGACAATAATAAGCTTGCTTCTTTACTTCATCCTCCAAGGCATTGACTAGGCGCCCGTTTTCATCTCTAGCTAAAAACATAAAACCTCCTTTTCTACTTTATTCGAAATGGATAAGAAAAAGGCTGAGAAATTCAGCCTTTCCATTATATTTTGAGGATAATCCTGTTCATATTTTATGCTTTTTGATCTGTTTTTGTAACATGGGAATCAGATTTGAAATTTGATCTTGTTTAATCACCAACACACCATACTCTTGACAACGATGGTTATATACGGGATTGATTTTTCCAGAGCAAACAATTAATTTCAAACAAGTTTCACCAGCAAAATGATTAGCATATACCTCTAGTTCATTAATAGCTTCCACAGACAAGTCTGTCATTTTACAAGATATAAAAATAATGGAATGACCTTTACGGAGGACAACATCAATTTCATTTTGTACATTATCAACTTCAGGGAAAATACCATTCCAGTCAATTTCTGCCCCTATCATACATTCATCAAAATACTCTGATTCTATCGCTAAAAGATAGAGATATAATTCTAAAATATGACCTTTAGTGCGACAGAGTAATTGTGCCTCGGGGCTGGAAAAAGTGTAACTAATATGTTCGGAACTTTTCTCATCAATATGAATCAAGTTTGCTTCTGTTAGTAGTGGAATCATAGATTCTGGATAAGGGTACCTTTTCCCGTTACTTTCCAAAACTTTTGCTGTTTCAGCGTGAAAATCAGCTGTTTTTGCTAATGCAAAGAATTGAGTGATTTGATACCATTCTTCTGGGTTTAAAATTGCATAGTTTGCTAGTTTTTTAATGGCAGTAATTTGTTTCGGACTGTATTTAGGTTGTTTCGATTTGATGAGTTTACCACCCCTTAAGGCCATCAACTGTTCAATGGTTAGATTAGGAATCACTAACTCTTCCTTCTCCACTTTACCCATTTTCCATTTAAATTGTTTTCCTTGCTCAATATCTATTGCAATAATCGGTAATTGCTTTTCCAAACCATATTGATACAGGAAAATAGCTAATATCGAATCTCCTCCAAAAACATCTAAGGTCACTGAATCATAGTTAGTCAAGAAAAGATTCAAATCATCCGTAATCTTATCTAGACTTATTTGCCTAAAATGCACTTGCTTTACATGGGAAACTTGATCCAACAAAAAATGTTTCAAGGCCAATCTTTCATCTTCTGTAATTTTTTTCAGGGAGAGAAATAAAACCTCATCACAATCACAAATAAAAGTCTGATAAACATTTTTCTCGATAGTGTGATGATCAAAAAGTTCGACTAAAAGACTAGGCATGTCGCCACCTCCCTATTAAAAATTTGCTAGTTGTATGGAAAATTTAAAATTACTTAGAATAAACTTCATAGAAATATGGGTTAAGAGATTGTCTTTAGCATTTTCTACACATCTAGTATAGCATAATTCAGTTGATTGGCCCTCAAGTCTTTATATAAAAAAACGAATAGAAATGGATAGCTATTCGTTTTAAGATTTTTATTTTACTTTTTTAGCCAACATTGTTGCAAAGCGTAGTTGGATACGATTGCCATTTTCGTCACGACGATGTAAATGACCTGGATTTTCATTGTACTTGATCAATTCCCAGTCCTGGTAGTAATTGGCCAATTCCCCTTCTTTAAAGGTGAATGGGAAGTTCACTGAGCAAGGATAATCCTCCGTGTCCATGGCACAAACGATAAGATTGTAACCACCGATAGAGGTTTGTTCCTGCATGTTTTGGATAATAGCAGGAATACGTTCTGCTTGTAAAAACATGAGCACAACCGTTGATACGATAAAATCGTAAGTTTGTCCAATGCTAGCTGAATTAATATCGTAGAGACCTACAGGCATTTCTAAATCTTCTTGCTCTACGATACTTTGCAAAATTTCAAGGGATAGCTCATTTTGGTCCACTGCTGTGACATCGAATCCATGTTGAGCGAGAAAGAGGGCGTTTCTTCCTTGACCACATCCTAGGTCCAGTACCTTACATGGCTTGACCGTCTGCATAGCTTCTAAAACCTCCGAATGAACTGGATTGGTATTGTATTTCTTTGGGAAATAATCCTCTGGTTTACAATAAAATTCCAGATACCATTCTACATCATCTGTGGCAGCTTCGACTCTGTGCCAAGCCTGGGGTTGCGCCATAGGATTATCAGCACCTGCTTCAAAGAGGTGCTCAGCTATAACTTCCCCCTCCTCAGTCAATTCAATAAACTTAAGAGCCCCTTTTAATACGGTAATCTTGCCCCAGGTTCCGACCTTGGTATTGTGTTTTCTTTGAACAGCTTCAGGCATGGTGTCTTTATTCCAGACAGGCATGCGTTTATAGGCAACTAGTTTTTCCATATTCTTCACTCTTTCTATCGATGGTTGACAGCTTTCATAACACGCGCAATATCACGATCTTGCTCACGACGTTTGATAGACTCCCGTTTGTCATAGTCGTGTTTCCCTTTTGCAAGTCCTAAGAGTAGCTTGGCGTAGCCATCTTTGATGTAGACTTTAAGTGGAACCAGAGTCATCCCTGTTCCTTTTGTTTCCTGCTCTAACTTCTGGATTTGCTTTTTATGAAGGAGAAGTTTACGACGACGTTCTGGTTCCTGATTCCAGATGTTGCCTTCCTCATAAGGAGCGATATGGACATTGCTCAGCCAAACTTCCCCATTCTTAACCTGAGCAAACCCATCTTTCAGATTGATGCGGGCTGCTCGAACACTCTTGATTTCTGTACCAGTTAGAACCATTCCTGCTTCTAGCGTATCTACGATAGTATAGTCGTGGTGCGCTTTTTTATTTTGCGCGACGACCTTTCCCTCGCCCTTTGCCATGCTTAGCTCCTTTCTTTGCTACTTCTTTGTAAAAAGGTTTCTTGCTTTTTTTCTTCTTGTCCTTCGAAGAATGCTTACGCTTATCATTTGAGCGGCTAGTTTTTCTCTTGTCTTCTTTCTTATCCGAACGACGACCTCTATCCTTACGGCCAGACTGTTTCAACCCCTTCTCAATCACATCAAATTCACTTGGAATAAAGGAGAAATCAATCTCACCAGTCATCTTATCGGCACTTTCGACACGAATGCGTATCTGTTGTCCCACACGGAAGGTTGTCCCTGATTTCTCCCCACGAAGAGTCAAATCACGTTCGTTAAAATGATAGAACTCAGGTAAATTAGTAATGTGAATCAAGCCCTCAACTGTATTTGGCAATTCAACAAAAAGACCGAATTTAACAATACTGGAAACAACAGCATCATACTCTTCGCCCACAAATACCTCCATATACTCAGCTTTTTTCATAGCTTCAACTTCACGCTCAGCTTCGATAGCCCGGCGCTCACGATTGGATGATTGAGTCGCAATCTCTGGAATGACCTGTTCAAAATGCTCTGCAACTTCTTTAGAACGTCCATAGTCACGAATCATACGGTGAACCAAGAGGTCCGGATAACGGCGGATTGGACTAGTAAAGTGAGTGTAATAGTCCGCTGCCAGACCATAGTGCCCATGGTTATGCTCAGAATAACGAGCCTGTTGCATAGAACGCAGAAGCATCATAGAGAGAACATCCGCGTAAGGTTCTCCCTCAACAGCACGCATGATGTCTTGGAGGGCTTCTTGACTAATTTCACTGGCAGTCCCATAGATTCGCAAGCCAAAACTAGAGGCGTAATCAATAAACTTCTGAACTTTTTCAGCTTTAGGTTCCTCATGGATACGATAGATGAAAGGTAAATCAAGCTTGCTAAAATGCTCTGCAACTGTTTCGTTTGCCATCAACATAAAGGACTCAATCATACGTTCTGCAGTACCGCGATGACGAAGAACAATATCTACTGGTTTCCCTTGCTTGTCAACCAAGATTTTAGCTTCATTGGTATCAAAATTGAGAGCTCCACGCTTAATCCGCATACCTTCAAGAATTTCATGGAGCTTAGCCATGAGTTCAATGCTAGGAACAATTTTCTTATACTCTTGTCTCTTCTCCTCATCACCTGCTAGGATATCATTCACATCACTATAAGTCATACGGAAACTTGTCTTGATAACTGTCTGCGTAATGGTGTAATTACGAACCCGACCATATTTATCAATTTCCATGATAGCTGATTGGGTCAAACGATCTACTTGAGGATTGAGGGAACAAATACCATTTGAAAGGCGTTCTGGTAGCATTGGAACTACACGGTCTGTCACATAGACAGAGGTCGCACGATTGAGGGCTTCTTTATCAAGAGCAGACCCCTCTGTCACATAGTAAGAGACATCAGCGATATGAACTCCAAGTTCAAAATTTCCATTCTTCAAAGGCTTGATGTGAACTGCGTCGTCCAAGTCCTTAGCATCTGCTCCATCTATGGTAAATGTAATTTCATCTCTCAGGTCCAGACGTCCTTCTATATCCTTCTCTGATGGAGCATCAGGTACACTTTCAGCTTCGTTGAGAACTACCTCTGGAAACTCTGAGACAATATCCATAGACTCTAGGACTTCAAGAACGTCAATTCCTGCATCTGTTGAATGTCCAACCACATCTAGGACACTCGCCACAAAGAAGTCGTGTTTCTTACTTGGGTACTTGTCAATAAAAACCTTGAGAACTTCTGTCCCTTCTAGCTTGAGAGATGGCTTTTTTACATAAATCGGTTGACTAATCTTTTGATTTTTAGAACGAATATAACCCGCATACTTTGGTTTCTCTTCATCAAGAATAATTTGCCCGACAACTGTCGTGAGACTGTGTTCTAAAATATCGATAATCTTTGCTTCTGCTGCGGTTCCTTTGTTACGGTCAGCAACTTTCTTGATGACAACTTCAACAGTATCACCATCAATGGCATAGTTAACATCACTTTTTCCAACAAAAAGATCGTCTTCTTCGCCTTCAAGACTTACAAAACCGAACCCATTTTTATGGGCATGGAAAATTCCTTTTAGGGTAATCTCATGTTTTTTCTTCTGTTCTAGGGTTAAACTACCATCTTCTTCAAAGCGAATCTGATGCTTACGTTCCATCAAGGAAAGAGTTTTGATTAACTCACGGAAGTCCTTTGAACCATCCTTCCCGAGAGCACTGGCCAAGTCATTAACTGTGACACTCCCCTTCTCTTGTAAATATTCTTTTATTTTATCTTTCATGTTTACTTTCTAGATTTATAATATTTTCTTTTTGGTGTAAAACCTTATTTCTTTTAAAAATAAAAATAGGCAAAGACCTAGTCCCGCCCATTATTTTCTTATCTACTTGATAATACCGTCAATGCTAAGGCAATGGCTAGCCAGAAAAAGACTAAAATTCCTGTCAAACGTTGCATCACAGCTTCAAAACCGCGCGCTTTGCTTCGTTCAAACAAATCACCTGCACTGGCATCAAATACATTGCTAGATTGGTTTTTAGTTGGTTGCATAAAAATTGCAATCACAATCACAACAGATAATACTAATAGAATGGTTAATAATAGGTTATACATATCAAACTCCTTAAAATCCCTATTATTCTACCATAATTTCTACTTAGATTCAAGATGTAGAGTCACTTTTCTTTCTTTAGGGCAATACTTTAAGACCTCAATCTTGTCTGGATGGGTTTTGGAGTTCTTACTGGTTAGATAATTGATGCTGCCACAAGAGGAGCATTTGAGATTGATTTTTACTCGCACTAGATTTCCTTCACTTTTAATAATGTTCTAAATTGGATAAGGTTAAATAAACAACTGAGAGCTACACAAAGAGCTGTTGCATAAAATACTGAGTGATAGCCAAATTGTCCCGCTACTGCTGATCCTGCTAAGGGACCTATCACTCCTCCTAGATAAAAGAAGACTTGATTAAAGGCAAATACCCTTGAAATGCCTGCTTTAGGAGTCATTTTGCTTAGGAGAGAATTGACACCAGGGATCAGAGCTCCTGTTCCCAGACCAAATAGAAAACGATAGAAGCCTAATTGGAATGGGCTAGTCACATTTGCACATAATAGATATATGAAAACTGAATATACCTGAGCTACGACAAGTAGTCGATGATTGCCCACTTTATCACCTAATTTACCCATGATACCTGCACTCATCATACTTGAAAATCCCATGCTGGATACAATCAAACCAGAGACAAAAAGAAGGTTCTCTTTCTGTCCCAGATCTCGTACATACAGGGCAAGGATGGGACCAATAGATTGGGCAGCAAACTGAATTACAAAACTGGTTAGAAATAGATTTATCAAGAGAAAAGGATATTTAACAGAAGTAAAGAGCTCTTTTGTAGGGAGTGCTTTTTCTTTTGGCACTGGTTGAAAGTTTTCTTTGATAAAAAGAATGGTTAAGATAGCTGCCAAGAACAGGAAACTACCAACCAATAAAAAGACATTCCGAATGCCAAAAATTTCAGCAATGAAACCACCTACAAATGGACCAGTCAAAGTTCCAGCGACAACACCAGTTGATAAAGTCCCTAGAGCGTATCCTGACCTATCTTTGGGGACTTGACTAGCAATTAAAGCTGTCGCATTGGGTACAAATCCTGTAAAAACTCCATTAAGAAATCGTAAGAACAAGAGCCAGAAAACATTTGGAACAAAAGCCAGACCACCCATAGTAATAGTCATGGCTAGCCCTGCACGAATCATCATGGGTTTTCGACCATACTTGTCTGCTAAGATACCCCAAATTGGTGATACAAAGGCTGCAGAAATGGCTGAGACTGATATAGCTAAACCTGAATAAAAGGCAACTTGATCTCCTTCAATTCCTAACTGTTCGACAAAAATAGGCATGAAAGGAACAACGAGAGAAATGCTGGCTCCTGTTAAAAAACAACCAAACCAAGCAATACGAAGATTATCCTTCCAACTAATCTCTTGCATGGGCATTGCCTCCTTCAAGTAAGGTCACTACTTGACTCAAAAGCTGCTCTCGACTACCATTATTGTCTAATATATAAGTAGCAAATTTCTTCTTTTCTTCTAAAGGCCACTGTGAAGCTAAACGAGTTTCAGCTGACTCTTTGGATAACTGATCACGGTTCATTAAGCGATCCAGCTGGGTATCTCGCCTTACATAAACTAGCCAAGTTTCATCGAACCATGAAGCATAGTCCTGTTCAAAAAGCAATGGAATATCCATGAAAAATACGTCCTCAGTTTTAGCTAACTTGTCTCTCAAAGAGCCCAATTCTTCACGGATGATTTGTCCTTGAGTTTCTTTAGACCATTCTCTCTCCTCAGAGTTAGAAAAGATCAGACTGGCAAGTAATGGTCGATTCAATTTCCCATCTTCTAGAAGGACTTTTTCACCGAAATGCTCTACTAAAATCTGATAAAGGCGACCATCAGGTTTTTGAAGTTGGTGAACAAGCGCATCCGCATCTACCACTTCAAACCCTTTTTGTCTTAGAAAATTTGTGACGGTGGACTTCCCGGATGCAATACCACCAGTGATTCCAATAATTTTTCCCATCACTTTCTCCTTTGACATTTTGGGCAAAAATGGGTTCCACGACCACCGAGTTGAATTTTTTCGATAATGGATCCACAACGTGAACAAGCTTGTCCAGCTTTATCATAGACTTGATGAAAGTCTTGCATGGTCCCATCTTCGCCAAATGCATTGGTATAGGTGCGAATGGTTGAACCGCCTTTCTCAACAGCCTGCCCCAAAACTTCAATGGTTTGATCATGAATAGCTGTTGCTTCTGCTCTTGTCAAACTTTTTGAAGGTCTAGTTGGATGAACCTGAGCTCTCCAGAGAACTTCATCCACGTAGATATTTCCCAATCCAGCAACCAAAGTCTGGTCGAGAAGATACGATTTGATAGGCTTCTTAGATTTCTTCAAGGCACCTCTAAAAATCTCTAAGTCAAAATCCTGTTCAGTAGGTTCTGGTCCAAGCTTTTTAGATACAAAGTAAGCATCTAAGAGTTCAGGAGCAAGCAATTCCATAGTTCCAAACTTGCGTACATCCTCATAAACTAAAGTGCCACCGTCTTCAAACTGGAAGAAAACATGGGCATGCTTACGTTCAGGAACCTGGTCTGGATAGTAAAAATACTTGCCTTCCATCCGTAGATGAGAAATCAAGACCTTATCTGTCAGGAAGAAAAGTAAATACTTACCACGACGTCCCATTGACTTGATAATCTGACCAGGTAATTCTTTCTGAAACTGATCCAAATCTGTCTTAATCATCTTAGGATAGCGAATTTCTACACTCGAAATCTTCTTACCCAGAATCAGTTTTTCAAGACCTCGTCGAACCGTTTCGACTTCAGGTAATTCAGGCATAATTCCTCCTTCTGTAAAAACAAGAAGCAGGCATGAGCCCACCTCTACTTAATATTCTTTTTCATTATAGCCAAAGTCAGCCAAATCTAGCTTTTTATCGCGCCAGTTCTTCTTGACCTTGACCCAGGTTTCTAGGAAAACTTTGTCCCCTAGCATAAGCTCGATATCACGACGGGCCATAGTCCCAATTTTCTTGAGCATGGCACCACCTTTACCGATGACAATCCCTTTTTGGCTGTCACGTTCAACCATGATAGTTGCTCGGATATGAACCTTGTCTGTATCCTCGTCTCGTTTCATAGAGTCCACCACTACTGCAACTGAGTGTGGAATTTCTTCACGAGTTAGGTGCAAGACCTTTTCACGAATCATCTCAGAAACTAAGAATCGTTCTGGATGGTCTGTGATTTGATCCGCAGGGAAATATTGGAAACCTTCCTCAAGATTTTCACTTAGAATATCGACTAGACGAGAAACGTTATTTCCCTGAAGTGCTGAAATCGGAACAATTTCCTTGAAATCCATCTGATTACGGAAATCATCAATTTGAGCCAAAAGTTGATCAGGGTGTACCTTATCAATTTTGTTGACCACAAGAATAACCGGAACCTTAGCAGCCTTGAGTCGTTCGATAATCATGTCATCACCCTTCCCACGTGGCTCGTCTGCAGGAACCATAAAAAGAACAGTATCTACTTCACGAAGGGTGCTATAGGCTGACTCTACCATGAAATCTCCAAGAGCTGTCTTAGGCTTGTGAATACCAGGAGTATCGATAAAGACGATTTGCTCCTTATCAGTGGTGTAAATCCCCATGATTTTATTGCGCGTTGTCTGCGCCTTATCACTCATGATGGCGATTTTTTGCCCCATGACATGATTCAAAAAAGTTGACTTCCCTACATTTGGACGTCCTAAAATGGCTACAAAGCCTGATTTAAATGTCATAATTTCCTCTTACTGTTTAAAATAATAAATCCCAAATCCGTGGGAGAAAGATGAGTGCACCTGTCAAAGCGGCAAAAAGAGAGACCACAAGCACGGCACCAGCTGCCATGTCTTTAGCTTTTTTTGCCAACATAGAAAAGTGATAGTGACTAGCCAAATCTACTACATTTTCAATAGCTGAATTAATAATCTCAAAAGCTACTACCATGAAAATGCTCAAAAGTAGAAATAACCATTCGATTCGTGACACCTGAAAAACAAAACCTGCAAGGACAACTATTAGAGCCGTCACTGCATGCTTTCTCATGTTACGTTCTTCCTTAATCGCAGTAAAAATCCCTGTAATGGCAAATTCTAAACTGGAGATTAGGTCACGATTTTTCCATTTTCGTTTATTGTCTTGTGAGTCCATAGGCTGTCAAAATTTCTTCTTGTAAACCGAACATCTCCGCTTCTTCCTCGGGAGTGTAGTGATCATAGCCGTTAATGTGTAAAAAGCCGTGCACTGCCAAGAAGCCCATTTCACGCTCAAAACTATGACCGTACTCCTCAGCTTGCTCATGTGCCTTATCAATGGAAATGAAAAGCTCACCGATATAAGCATCAAATTCTGACATCATATCTGCCAAGTCGGGATCATTTTCCAGATCTTCCTCATCAAAGGCAATCTCTAACTCCGGCTTATATTCAAGACTGATAACATCTGTTGGACGATCGGTATCACGAAACTCTAGATTGAGTTCATGGCTTCGTTCGTTGGTCACAAATGTGACCGCCATTTCCTTGTCTTCTTTTCCAATTTTTTTTGCAGCAAATTCTAAAATTTCCTGTGTTTGTTCTAAAATTTCTTTTGAAACTTGTCCAGTTTCATCTACCATTTCAATATACATGTGCTTCTCGATTCTCTTTACTTGGCTTTATTATATCACATTTCTATGATTTTATTCTACCTTTTTGATATAATACTATGGAATACATTCACGAGGAGAGAACCATGTCATTTGATGGATTTTTTTTACACCACATGGTTGAGGAATTGCGAACTGAACTACTAAATGGTCGCATCCAAAAGATTAATCAACCCTTTGACCAAGAATTGGTCCTGCAAATCCGTAGCAATCGTAAAAGTCATCGTTTGCTCCTGTCTGCCCATCCAGTTTTTGGACGCATCCAGTTAACAGAGTCCACCTTTGAAAACCCTGCTCAGCCATCTACTTTTATTATGGTATTGAGAAAGTATCTTCAAGGAGCAGTTATTGAGTCAATCGAGCAAATTGAAAACGATCGTATCGTGGAAATCACGGTTTCCAATAAAAACGAGATTGGGGACCATATCCAAGCCACGCTTATTATTGAGATTATGGGCAAACACAGCAATATTCTCCTTGTAGATAAGTCTAGTCACAAAATCCTTGAAGTTATCAAGCATATCGGTTTCTCTCAAAATAGCTACCGTACCTTATTACCAGGTGCTACTTATATCGCTCCTCCAAGTACAGAGGCGCTCAATCCTTTTATGGTCAAGGACGAAAAACTCTTTGAGATTCTACAAACCCAAGAGTTAACTGCTAAAAACCTTCAAAACCTCTTTCAAGGTTTGGGAAGAGATACAGCAACCGAGTTAGAAAGACAACTGCTTAATGATAAACTAGCCAATTTCCGGAACTTCTTTGGACAAGAAACAAAACCTTGCCTAACAGATAAATCCTTTTCTTGTGTGCCTTTTTCTAGTAAAACAGAGGAGAATTTTGACAGTCTTTCACAATTACTTGATATCTATTATAAGGATAAAGCCGAACGTGACCGTGTGAAACAACAGGCTAGCGAACTCATACGTCGCGTCGAAAACGAACTACAAAAGAATCGTCAAAAACTAAAGAAACAGGAAAAAGAACTTCTGGCTACCGAAAATGCAGAAGAATTTCGTCAAAAAGGTGAGTTACTAACCACTTTCCTTCATCAAGTTCCCAATGACCAAGATCAGGTCATTTTGGAAAACTACTACACCAACCAGCCTATCACGATTGCACTTGATAAGGCATTAACGCCAAACCAAAATGCTCAACGCTACTTCAAACGCTATCAGAAATTAAAAGAAGCTGTCAAATACTTGACTGACCTGATTGAAGAAACCAAGGCAACCATTCTCTATCTAGAAAGTGTCGAAACGGTACTCAATCAAGCCGGACTCGATGAAATTGCTGAAATTAGAGAAGAATTAATCCAAACAGGATTTATCCGTCGAAGACAAAGGGAAAAAATCCAGAAACGACAGAAACCTGAGCAGTATCTAGCTAGTGATGGAAAAACGATCATCTACGTGGGGCGCAATAACCTACAAAACGAGGAATTGACCTTTAAAATGGCCCGTAAAGAAGAACTCTGGTTTCACGCTAAGGATATTCCTGGAAGTCACGTTGTTATCTCTGGCAATCTCAATCCTACTGATGAGGTTAAAACAGACGCTGCAGAACTTGCAGCCTACTACTCTAAGGGACGTCTCTCAAATCTCGTTCAGGTGGATATGATTGAAGTTAAAAAACTCAACAAACCAACTGGTGGAAAACCTGGTTTTGTCACCTATACTGGGCAAAAGACCCTCCGTGTTACACCCGACCCTGAAAAAATTCAGTCCATGAAAATCAAATAAAGTCTTGTATACTTGTGGGCTGTTACTGCTATAGACTCAAATAAAAATGGGAGGTGCGTTCAATGCTACGGCATATCAAATCTATTTTAACCATAATATTCGGAGCTGCCATTTATGCCTTCGGACTCACGTATTTTGTTGTTCCCCACCACTTATTCGAAGGTGGAGCAACGGGAATCACCTTGATTACCTATTATCTCTTTAACATCCCTATCTCCGTGATGAACCTCATCATCAATATCCCATTATTCATTCTAGCCTGGAAAATATTTGGTGCGAAGACCCTGTACAGCAGCCTGCTTGGTACTATTTCCTTATCTATTTGGCTGGCAATCTTTGAGAAGATTCCTCTCAGCTTTAATCTTGAGGGAGATCTAGTCATCGTTGCTTTAGTTGCGGGTGTTCTTTTGGGACTTGGTCTAGGTATTATCTTCAATGCTGGTGGTACCACTGGAGGAACAGATATCGTCGCTCGAATCCTGAACAAGTACACCAATATCTCCGTGGGGAAATTACTCTTTGCACTAGACTTCCTCATCTTAATGCTCATTTTAATAATCTTCCAAGACCTTCGTCTCGTTACTTATACACTTCTATTTGACTTCATCGTCTCAAGAGTTATTGACTTGATTGGTGAAGGCGGATATGCTGGAAAAGGTTTTATGATTATCACTCAAAAGCCTATGGAAGTGGCAGATAAAATCAATGAAGATTTAGGTCGTGGTGTCACCTTCATATCTGGGCAAGGTTACTACAGTCAAAAAGATTTAAAAATTATCTACTGTATCGTAGCAAGAAATGAAATGATTAAGATGAAAGAACTGATTCATACGATCGATCCTAAAGCCTTTATCACCATCACTGAAGCTCACGAAATTCTAGGAGAAGGTTTCACCTTTGTAAAAGAAGAAACTTCCTAATACATAGACAACAAAAATAGTAACTTCGAGTTTGAAGTTACTATTTTTTGATGATAAAAACGGAAGAAGCAACTCTTCCGTTTTACAAGTCATTATTTTTCAGCTGTAAGTGCAGCCATTGTGATGTAGTTGTATGGTTTGTTGAAGTGTGGCAAGAAGAATAGGTCAGTCAATGCCAATTTTTCAATTGTAACATGTTCTTGGATAGCCAATGAGAACATGTGAATTCCCATGCTGATTGCTGAATCACGAGATACCATTTGAGCACCAAGGATTTCACGGCTATCTTTATCAAAGACAATCTTGATTGCTACTTCATAGTTGTCATGTTTCATAAATTCTGGTTTTTGAAGATCGTTGAAGCCTGTTTCAACAGCATTGTAGCCTGCAGCTTTAGCTTTTTCAAGAGTCAAACCAGTTGAAACCATGTGAAGACCATAGATTGAGATACCGTTTGATCCTTGAACACCGATTCCTTCAAGTTCATGACCACAAGCATTGTAAGCACCTACGATACCAGTACGTACAGCATTTGATGCAAGAGCGATGTAGCTAGTGTCTTTACGAGCGTTGTCATAAACAGTTGCACAGTCACCCACAGCGAATACACCTGGGATAGATGTTTCTTGTTTTTTGTTAACAAGGAAAGCACCGTTGCGGAAGAGTTCAATCTTACCATCAGCAAGAGCTGTGTTAGGACGGAAACCAACTGCAAGGATAACCATATCAACGTCAAAGCTTTCTTTGTCAGTGATCAAGCGTTCAACTTTACCGTCACCTTCAATAGCTTTAACAGTTTGACCAAGTGCCAAACGGATGTTGTGGTCTTCCAAGTTTTTAGCCATCATTTGTGTGAAGTCTTTGTCATAGTATCCGTTCAATACAGTGTCAACGATATCAACAAGTACAACTTCTTTTCCAAGACGTTCGAATGCTTCAGCAAGCTCAACACCGATGTATCCACCACCAACAACAGCGATACGCTCAAGATGTTTGCTCTTGTCAGCAAGTTTGTTGATAACCTCTTCTGCGTTTTGGTACAATTTAACGAATTGTACATTTTCAAGAGTTGCTTTGAATTCGCGGTTACCCTTAACAATTTCAACACCTTCGATTGGTGGCAAGATTGGAGTTGAACCTGTAGCAAAGATCAATTTTTCGTATGATTCTTTGTGTTCTTTTCCATCAACTTCAGCAGTTACAACTTTGTTATCATAGTCAATTGAAAGAACTGGTGAGTTCATATAAACTTTAGCACCTTTTGCTTCCAATTTTTCTTTATCTGAGTAGAAGAGACCTTCTGGACCATCGATTTGCTCACCAATCCAAAGAGCCATTCCACATCCTAGGAATGAAATGTTTGAGTTTTGGTCAAAGACAACGATTTCATTTTCACTTCCAAAATTGTCCAACATAGTGTTGATACAAGCAGTTCCAGCGTGGTTAGCACCCACGACTACGATTTTACTCATAAGATAATTCCTACCTTTAATTTTTTATTTACCTTTCTAGTATATCATTATCTGTGAGCGTTTACAAGCTTTTTGACTAGTTTGCTGTTTTTTTGAAATTTTTTTGAAATATATATTAATTTATTTTCAACTTTTTCAAAGTTTTTTGCACTTTTTTTATTTATCCAAGCATATTTCTTGACTTTTTGTAAAAAATAATTTGTGAAAACGCTGACTTTATGATATTCTATTTATATGGAAATGAAATTTAAATCTTCAGATTGCTTTCATATCTGGATTTACAACTATTTCCAATTGATTTGAAGGGAGTTGATTCTTTGCCTCTCAGTTCATTATCTGAACGGTTAATGGGAACTACGATTACTATTTCCTTGGTACATGAACAAGCGGACAATCTTCTCCGTCAAGCTTTTGATTTGCTAAAGGAACTTGAATTCCGATTCAATGCGAATAGCACCGAATCGGAATTAATGGAAGTTAACTATCAGGCAGGAATTGCCCCAGTTAAGGTCCACCCTGATCTGTTTGAACTGATTTCTTTAGGATTAGAACACAGTCTAGCTCCTGGAAGTCATCTCAATATCAGCATTGGTCCCTTGGTACAAACCTGGCGTATTGGTTTTTCCGATGCAAAAGTTGCTAGTCCTGAAGAAATTTCTTCGGTTTTACCATTGATAGATCCCCGTTTTATCAAACTTGATTCAATTGCTTCTACTGTTTTCTTAGAAAAGAAAGGAATGAAAATTGATTTAGGTTGTTTAGCCAAGGGCTATAGCGCAGATAAGGTTGCTACTTTCTTAAAAGAAAATGGTGTCACTTCTGCTCTTATCAATCTCGGGGGAAATATCCTTACTATTGGTAATAACCAAGCCAGAAATGGACAACCTTGGCAAATTGGTATTCAAGACCCTAATCATCCACGTGGTAATCATCTGATGACCTTATCTATCACTGGAAAATCTGTTGTTACTTCTGGAATTTATGAACGGCATCTTGAAATCGATGGAAAGGATTATCATCACATTTTCGATAGTGAAACTGGCTATCCTATTGAGACGGATTTGGCTAGTTTAACGATTATATCTGACCGCTCAGTTGATGGTGAGATATGGACCACACGATTGTTTGGTGAACGTAGCGCTTCTATCATGTGGCAAATCGAAAATATCGATGGAATTGAAGCCATCCTTATTGATAAAGATGGACATATCGCTTGTTCATCCGGTATCCAAAGATAAATAATAAATAATGCAAAAAGAGAAAGGAAAGCTCATGCTAAAACTTATTGCTATTGTAGGAACTAACTCTAAACGTTCCACAAACCGCCAACTGCTTCAATATATGCAAAAACACTTTGCTGATAAAGCAGAAATCGAATTGGTAGAAATTAAAGACCTACCAGTATTCAACAAACCTGCAGATAAACTTATTCCTGCAGAAGCCTTAGAAATTGTTGCAAAAATTGAAGCAGCTGATGGTGTGATTATCGGTACTCCTGAATACGATCACTCAATTCCTGCTGTTCTTATGAGCGCTCTTGCTTGGATTTCTTATGGAGTATTTCCACTCCTTAACAAACCAGTGATGATCACAGGAGCTTCATACGGTACACTCGGTTCATCACGTGCTCAATTGCAACTCCGTCAAATCTTGAATGCTCCAGAAATTAAAGCAAATGTTCTTCCAGATGAGTTCTTGCTCTCTCATTCTCTTCAAGCATTCGATAAGAATGGTGACTTGGTAGATCTTGATGTCATCAAGAAATTGGATGCCATCTTTGATGACTTCCGTATCTTTGTCAAGATTACTGAAAAATTGCGTAATGCACAAGAACTTCTTCGTAAAGATGCAGAAGAATTTGACTGGGAAAATTTGTAAGATAGGAGATCGAAAGAATGAAATTTGTTGGACTTGTTGGATCAAACTACGACCAATCATATAACCGCAAACTCTTGGAATTCATCCGTCGTAACTTCAAACTGAAATTTGAATTAGAAGTTCTTGAAATCGATGAAGTTCCAATGTTTAACCAAGACGAAAAATGGGACGAAAGCTTCCAATTACGCCTTCTTTACAATAAAATTACTCGTGCTGATGGTGTGATTATTGCTACTCCTGAGCACAACCATACAATTTCTGCTTCACTCAAGTCAGTTCTTGAATGGCTTTCATATGAAGTACATCCATTCGAAAACAAACCAGTGATTATCGTGGGTGCTTCTTACTACGACCAAGGAACTTCTCGTGCACAAGTTCACCTTCGTAAGATTCTTGACGCTCCAGGTGTAAATGCCTATACTCTTCCAGGTAATGAATTCCTTCTTGGAAAAGCTAAAGAAGCTTTTGATGCTAACGGAAATATTATCAACGAAGGAACTGTTAAATTCCTTGAAACTTGCTTAGATAACTTTGTCAAATACGTAGGAGTCGTTTCTAAATTGAAAAAACCAAAACCAATTGAACCAGAAGACTTGGATTGTGGAAAACCAATCGCTACAACTATTACAGAAGTTGATCCTGACGATCCAAACTGGGTAGAAAAAGTCGCAGAAATCACAGGTGCTGTTTCAGGTGATACATATGTTAAACTTGACCATGGTATCTTGACTGTTAACCAAATTGATATGTTCTTGAAAGCTATGCCTTTTGAATTGACATACGCTGACGATAACAACCAATTCCTCTACTACAACAATGCTCACCAAGATCCTGATACAATGTTTGCAAAACGTGTACCATCTCAATCTGGTAGCCGTATGTCAACCGTTCACGGTTCACTTCCACCAGCACGTATGAAAAATGTTGAGTGGGTTATCGGAACACTTCGCAATGGTAACCAAGAATACGTACGTACAATCGTTCCTGGTTCTCCTGCCGGTGTTATCAACACTCACAACTACCAAGCTATGTACTATCCTGACGGATCATATGCTGGTATCAATGAAATTGTCTTTAACTTCCAACCATGGCTTGACTGGTACTTGAAAGAAACAGGTCAACGCTTGGTAGGAGGCAGCGGACCTTTTGCTCCTGCTGCTGGAGGTCATGGCGACGCAGATGCTACTTCTGGCGCTTCTGACTCAGCTGATGGTGGCCATGGAGATGCAGACGCTACTTCTGGTGCAAGTAACTAGTCATCAAGGAACCATTCTTGGTTCCTTTTTTAAAACAAAAACTCGGTTAGCGAAATCTAACCGAGTTTTCTATATCTCAAAATTATGAATTTGGATCGTCAAGACTACGACCATGCAAGCCTTTTTCACGTTGTACCTGACGAAGTTTTTCAGGAGTCACATCATTTCCATCTTCATCTACGATTTTGATTCCTTCAATGTGATGACGAATAGAACGACGATAGCCTTCGATATATTCCTCACGAAGTTTAGCTTGTTCTACTTTTTCTTCTGCAGTCAAGCCTTCAGTTTTTTTCTTTTTCGCAAGCTCATTAATACGAGCGATTTTTTCTGGTGTCATATTTGAACCTCCAATCTACTTTTTAATTTCTATTTTGTATTAAGAAGATTAAAAGCAGCGACAGTTTTTGCTTTATTCACAAGTTCAGTTAGAATAGCTAGGCGATTATTCTTAACATCAACATCCTCTGCCATAACCATTGTATTGTCAAAGAATGCATCAATAACAGGACTAAGAGCAAATAACTGCGTTAATTTATCACTAGCTGAACCTTTCAATTCTAGATTTTCTACTGCTTGAGCTAGTTCTTTTTCCTGTTCATTTTCAAAGAGACTAGTATCAACTTTGACTGAACCTTCTGCTTTTTCCGCTAGGTTAAAGGCACGAGATAAGGATTCAACAGCTGGTTTGTAGTCACTATTTAGAGATGCTTCTTTCAGTGCTTCTGCTGCTTCAATCATATCTGCAACAACAAAGTTTGAGCTTGCTAGAACAGCTTCCTTAATATCTTTTGCAGTAGAACCCATCATCTTATCAACACGAGCTTTGATGAAGTTAAGTACTTCTTCTTGATTATCGTAAGTTAGGCTATCAAATGATAAAGCATAAAGGCTAGCAATCAATTCGTCCATTGGAATATTCCAGCCAAAGTCTTCCAAGATACGGACAATCCCTTGTGTTGCACGACGAAGAGCATAAGGGTCATTTGAACCAGATGGAATCAAACCAACAGAGAAGAAGGACAAGAGAGTATCCAATTTATCAGCTAGTGCAAGGATAGCTCCGACTTTA
Organism: Streptococcus infantis; assembly: GCF_000963255.1. Classification (GTDB taxonomy): domain Bacteria; phylum Bacillota; class Bacilli; order Lactobacillales; family Streptococcaceae; genus Streptococcus; species Streptococcus nidrosiense. Next base: position 66,449 of record NZ_JYOV01000014.1, read on the forward strand.
GACTCAGGAAGAGCACCATCTGCAGAATCTGGAAGGTAGTGTTCACGAATAGCTTGTGCTACTGCTGCATTTTCACCAGCGAGAAGGGCATATTTCTCACCCATGATCCCTTGAAGCTCATCAAATTCACCAACCATACCAGTCAAGAGGTCAAACTTATAAATGGCTGCAGCACGAGCAAGGTCAACAGTTTCATCAACTGATAAACCTGCTTTTTCTGCCAAAAGGATAGCAATTTGCCCTGTACGAATCATGTGCTCACGAAGTGAACCAATCTTTTCATGGAAGGTTACGTGTGATAATTTAGCTACAAGATCTTCAATCTTGAGTTTTTGGTCTTCGCGCCAGAAGAATTCACCATCTTCCAGACGTGCCACCAAGACTTTCTCATTTCCTCGGATGACATTATCCAGATACTCTGCATTTCCGTTACGAACAGAAATAAAGTTTGGTTTTAGATTTCCGTCAAGGTCACGTACTACAAAGTAGCGTTGGTGAGTTTCCATTGAAGTGACCAAGACTTCTTCTGGAACCTCTAGGTACTTAGGATCAAAATTCCCCATAAAGGCAGTTGGATATTCAACCAAATTCAGAACTTCATTCAAGAGTCCTTCATCAATTTGTACCTGAACACCTTCTGCAGCTTCGATAGCCTTAATTTGCTCACGAATCATATTTTCGCGTTCAATGCTATCTGCAATAACATAAACTTTGCGCAGGTCTTCTTCATAGCTGTCAGCATGCTGAATTTCTACTTCGTGACCAAGGAAACGATGTCCACGGCTAACTCTTCCTGAATGAATATCTAAGAAATCCATATCGAGTGCCACATCATCCAAAAGAACTGTCAACGTATGGACTGGACGGATATATTCAAAGGTATTGTTTGCCCAGTGCATACTTACCGGGAAGCTTAAGCTAGCCAATACTTCTGGAATTCCAGCCAAAACTTCCTCAGCTGGTTTTCCAGCTTCATGCTTAGTTACGTAGACATATTCTTCACCTTTGATTTCACGGAATTCAATATCATCTACAGTCAATCCTTTACCACGGACAAACCCTTGCGCTGCTTTAGAGAAATTTCCTTCTGCATCCAAAGCAATTTTTTTAGAAGGTCCTTTAAAATCTTCAGTCAAATCCGTTTGTTGGTCTGCCAAGCCAAGTACGCGAACAGCCAAACGACGTGGAGTTGAAAAAGTTTGAATTCCTTCGTATGAAAGGCGGTTATTATCCAAAAAGGCTGCCATTTTTTCACCTAGTTGTTTTTCACTCGGTGTAACAACGTAGGCTGGTAACTCTTCAAGTCCTAGTTCTACTAATAAGTTTTTTGCCATGTTTTTTCCTTTACAAAATTTCTTCTTTTTGATAGGCACCTTAGGTACTGGGGACGTTGCTAACTAACTTTGTGAGTCTATGGGGAAATCTTCTGTCTTCTTGACAAAGATTTCCAACAGTCTCATCAAAGTGGATTTAGCCAACTGATTTTTGAACCTAAAGTTTCAAAAATCCCCAGATAGCAGTACAGCGGTGCCTATCCCTTTAGCAAGTCTTCGACTTGCCTCTGGGTGCCATACGGGCTCACTTTGTTCGCCCTTTTTCTATTCTTGTAACTTTTTTATTCTTCCTCTTCTGCTAGGAGTTTGGCGCGTGTTGCCTCGTCGAGAAGTGGGTAGCCAAGTTTCTTACGTTCTGCGACGAAGGTTTTGGCTACGACACGGGCTAAGTTACGAATACGAGCGATATAACCAGCACGTTCTGTTACGGATACTGCTCCACGAGCATCAAGCAAGTTGAAAGTGTGTGAACATTTCAAAACGTAGTCATAGGCAGGGTGAACTAGGCCCAATTCCAAAGCACGTCCTGCTTCTTTTTCAAACTTTTCAAAGTTTTCAAGAAGCATATCTTGGTCAGAAACTTCAAAGCTGTATTTTGAATGCTCGTATTCTGGTTGAAGGAAGATTTCTCCATATTTAACACCTGGAGCCCACTCAATATCGTAAACAGAATCTACTTCTTGGATGTAAGAAGCTAAACGCTCTAAACCATAAGTAACTTCAGCGGTAACAGGTCCAGTTGCCAAACCACCGACTTGTTGGAAGTAAGTAAATTGAGTGATTTCCATACCATCAAGCCAAACTTCCCAACCAAGACCTGCTGATCCAGTTGATGGGTTTTCCCAATTATCTTCAACGAAACGAATATCGTGTTCCAAAGGATTGATTCCCAATTTTTCCAATGACTCAAGGTAGAGCTCTTGGATGTTTGAAGGTGATGGTTTCATGACCACTTGGAATTGATGGTGTTGGTAAAGACGGTTTGGATTTTCCCCGTAACGACCGTCTGCTGGACGACGTGATGGCTCTACATAAGCCGCATTCCATGGCTCAGGACCAATAGCACGAAGGAAAGTATAAGGGCTCATAGTTCCCGCACCCTTTTCATTATCATAAGCCTGCATGAGCATACAACCCTGATCATTCCAGTATTGTTGCAAAGTCAAGATAATCTCTTGGAAGGTTAGTTTTTTAGACATTATTAACTCCTTTTTCTATAATTTCTTGCGACCTAGAATACAAAAAGAACCGTGTCTTTGCTCCTAAGTCAAGTGACCTAGGGGCGTCAGAAACGCGGTTCCACCCTAATTTATTACTTCATTATTTTTTAAAATTTACCAAAAGCGCCACACTCATCTCTCAATCACCTGACTCTCACTACCACAGGCTCGCTTGGGATTTACTGATAAGATATTCTTTCTTGTCGTCTATTATAACAAAAAGGAATGAAAAAGTAAAATTATTTTATCACTAATCCTATATATTTCTCAGTCAAATTAATTTAACTGCCCTTTTTTGCCCCTTCTCGAACAAAAAGAAAAACCGCTAATCCTAAGACTAGCGGTTTAATCATGTTTTTAAGCTACGAATGTAGTTTCTCTATTATTTAAGAGTAACTGAAGCTCCAGCTTCTTCCAATTTAGCTTTGATTTCTTCAGCTTCTGCAGCTGCAACGCCTTCTTTGATGACACCTGGTGCACCATCAACAAGTTCTTTAGCTTCTTTAAGACCAAGACCTGTGATTTCACGCACAACTTTGATAACGCCGACTTTCTTGTCGCCAGCAGCTGTCAATTCAACGTCAAATGAATCTTTAGCAGCTTCTTCAGCACCACCAGCAGCAGCTACAGCTACAGGAGCAGCTGCAGTTACACCAAATTCTTCTTCGATAGCTTTTACAAGGTCGTTCAATTCAAGGATTGAAGCTTCTTTAATTTCAGCAATAATGTTTTCAATGTTCAATGCCATTGTTATTTCCTCCAAATAAGTTTATATTTTATGTTTATATTTTTGTAGCTAGGCTACGCTGCGTAGCTTAAGATTAAGCTGCGTCTTCTTTGTTGTCTGCAACCGCTTTGACTGCAAGAGCAACGTTGCGCACTGGCGCTTGAAGTACAGAAAGGAGCATAGAAAGAAGTCCTTCGCGGTTTGGAAGAGTTGCAAGAGCAACGATTTCTTCTTTTGATGCGACAGCGCCTTCGATTGCACCACCTTTGATTTCAAGTGCATCAGCGTTTTTAGCAAAGTCGTTCAAGATTTTCGCTGGAGCGATAACATCTTCGTTAGAAAATGCTACAGCAGATGGTCCAACAAATACAGATGCAAGTTCTGCAAGGCCAGCTTTTTCAGCTGCACGACGTAAGATTGAGTTTTTAATAACTTTATACTCAACTTCGCTTCCACGAAGCTCACGACGAAGAACTGTATCTTGTTCAACTGTCAAACCACGAGCGTCAACAACGACGATTGATGCAGCAGCTTTCATTTTTTCAGCTACTACGTCAACTAGTTCCGCTTTTTTAGCAATAATTGCTTCACTCATTAGTGTGTTCACCTCCGTAATTATTTTGCTTGGGGAATTTTTCCAAAAGAAAAACGCGCCCAAACCTAGACACGAAAGTACAATACGCTTCTTTTTACATGATACGTTTTGTCCTCGGTAGGATACTTATGAGTCGAGCTCCCCTACTGTCTTAGGCAGTTTTTTCAAACCGTTATTAAGTATAACATACTACTTTGATTAGTGCAAGAGTTTTTTTCTTATTTTTTAAAAAATTTATTTATTTTTTAACCTTATTTCAAGATAATCTCATCAAAAATCAATTTTAGTTCTTGACTTGTTTGATTTTTTATTGTACTATACAACTGTATATACAGATAAAAAGGAGTTATTATGAATACACAAAAGAAAACACAATTCATGACCTTAACCGCATTGCTAACAGCTATCGCTATTTTGATTCCTTTGGTGATGCCCTTTAAAATTGTCATTCCTCCCGCTTCCTACACTTTAGGAAGTCACGTTGCTATTTTTATCGCCATGTTTCTCTCGCCATGGATGGCTATCTTTGTTATTATAGCTTCTAGTTTAGGATTTCTCATGGCTGGGTATCCGATTGTCATTGTACTTCGCGCCTTTTCCCACATATTCTTTGGAAGTCTGGGTGCTTTCTATCTTCAAAAACATCCTCAAACCTTGGACAATAAGAAATCTTCATTGATTTTTAACTTTGTACTTGGTTTGGTTCATGCTATTGCTGAAGTTTTGGCTTGTATGATCTTTTATGCTAGTACTGGAACTGACTTAAAAAATATGTTCTATGTCTTGTTTGTATTAGTTGGATTTGGTACTATTATCCATAGTATGGTAGACTATTACTTAGCCTTGGCTGTTTATAAAGCATTGAGAAAACGCCGTTAAGCGTTAAGAGAGAAGAATATGACAAAAAATCGAAAAGAAGCCCTTCTACAACTCTTAGAAAAAGCTCAAAAACCTCTAAACGGAAAAAGCTTAGCAGAACATTTTCATGTCACTCGCCAGATTATCGTTCAGGACATTGCAGTTCTTCGTGCAGACGGTGCTCCGATCTTATCAACCAATCGTGGCTATATCTATAAAGAGAATAAAACCAATCCTTATGTTCACAGACTGTTTAAAGTTAAGCACGAGATGGAAGAAATAGGTCAAGAACTTCTAGCTATCGTCGATAATGGGGGACGTGTTCAAAATACCTTGATTGATCATCCTGTCTACGGAGAAATTGAAACCTTGCTCAAACTCTCTTGTCGTCGTGACGTTCAGCATTTTTTAGAGCAAGTCGAAAGGTCTGACTTTAGACCACTTTCTGAATTAACAGATGGCGTCCATTATCACCTAGTCGAAGCTGAAAATGAACAAGACCTCCTCTATATCGAGAAGGCCTTGGATAAGTTAGGTTATTTAGTAAAGGATTAGAAGGTTTTCTTTTCCCATCCATCTTCTGTACGGTGACGGTAAAAAAATTCTGATTTATCAGGAGCTTCCATCATCTCCATCAAAGGTAACATATCATAGGCCAGATCCAAATTTGGAATCTGGTCTTTTTGTACCCAGGACACTTCTCCTTCATCCGAAGAACGAAGCCTTCCAGAAAACTCAGTCGCCTTATAACAAAAGACAATATAGCGTTCACCCGAATCTAAAGGCCAATTTTTAATGCCGACAAGTTGAGGATTTTGAATCGTCAGACCTGTTTCCTCGTAAATTTCACGAATAACAGATTCAGCGAATGCTTCTCCATTTTCAACATGACCTCCTGGAAAGGCATAGCCAGACCAGCGGTTGGTTTCAGGCGATCGATACTGCATAACCACGCGCTGATTTTCAAGGTCTTCTATTAGACAAATATTAGTTAGAATGGTTAATTGTGCTCGAGACATACATAGACTCACTTTCTAATGTTTAATTTTTTTCTACATACTTAACTTTAGACTTCATAATCAAAGGATTAACTAAGTCATGATATTCATGAATTTCATGGAGTAAGAATCCTCTGATGATTCTTATTTCATTTTTTTCCCTAATCACATAGTAGTCTAAATTGATAGGCATAGATGAATCTGGAACCGTGGAGAAAAATAAAAATATCATAAACCAGATTATGAGAGCAACGAATCCACTGAGAGCTTGAAAAATCAGATGATGCCATTGAAAGATTCTAGATTTATAAAAGATAGTCCACGGATGGATAAATAGGGTTAAACAAAGACCAAAGAACCAGAAATTCCACAAGACCGGTGTAAAGGCTAAACCAAAAAGCCCTAAGATAAAATGAAGCAGTACAAATACCAGGCACAAAAGATAAATAAACCTAAATACAGTTAGATGTTTCATCATGATTGACTCCTTTTCTTTTCAATATATTTCATTACTAGAGTTATAATAGATGCCAAACTGAAAAAGATCAGATAAGTTGCAATAGGAAACCAGATGTAGCGGTGATCTAGGGATAAGAGGGGAGGTAAAATTCCTTTACTATTTTTCCCGCCAATACCAATAAAGAGATGAACTATTAAACCAATACTATTAAGATAGATAAATAAATCTGCATATCTTTTTATTGTCATCCTTGTCTTAGACAAGTCTAGGAACCAATAGTCAAATAATCGATACACCAGACAAAAAAGATTTATATATATTGGAAAACTATAGTTGATATCTCGGTATGGAGACGGAATAGGAAGAAGTTTAAAAACAAGGGTAACACCTAGTCCTATTCCTAAGATGAGAGCAAGGATCAGGAAAAAACCTATAATTTTATGAGAATCTAGCCAAAGCTGAAAACTTTCTTTTCTTGGGTGATTCTTTTTTGTATTTGACTTTCTTTTGTTACTTTGATTTGATTGTATTTTTCCCATTTTCTTCTTTTCTCTTTTTCTTTTCAATATACTTGGAAATTATAATTGTCACAATAGGCACTAGAAAGAAAATGAAATAAGTAAGAGTGGAAACCAGATGTAGCGATAGTCTAATGCCCATATCGGAAGTAATCTTGTTCCTCTTTTAGAGGTCATCCCAATCGTTAACTGGAATACACAAGCAATTCCGTTAGGATATAAAAACACTTCTGCAAAATTTCGCAAGGAAATCCAGTCTTTCCTAAAGGTACGAAGAAAAGAATGATAAGATGCATTCACCAATACAAAAAGATTTAAAAAAGTGGAAAACTATAATGCAGTTCCCGATAGGGACTTGAAATAAGGGTTGTTCCGTACAATAGATATAATATTCCTAGAGCAGAAAAGAACAGAACGCTTGCATCAAGGATCCAGGCAATTGTTGAATGTTGCACAAACCACAGATTCATGCGGTCTAGTAGACCAATCTTTCGCTTTGATTTCTGGTGTTTTTTTAATGTTTTCTGTCTCTTACTTTTTTGTTTCATGATAGTTTTTTAACTTCTTCTGCTACTTTTTGGAGATGCTTTTCACGCATACTTGTTGTATTCACATCCCGTCCAACTTCACCTAGTACGCACACGCGCTTAGTTTTAATTCCACAGTGATTCAAGACCGCATTTTTCAAAACAGAGATGCCATAGCTATCTGGAATGTTGATAGGACCCGAAAAGATTTTATACCACCAAGTGGGCGCCATGGAGGTTGCGTAAATACTGGCTGTTTTCCCTTTTAATAACTTTTTAAACTGCTTGCCTCTTAGATAATTCCAGATAAAACTTCCCTGGTCATTGGCAGAGTAGGCAATCCCAGGTGTGAAGACACGATCAATCCAGCCTTTCATGAGGCTAGGCATACTACTCCACCAGATAGGATAAATAAAGATGAAATGATCTGCCCATTGGATTAATTGCTGAGAATGAAGGATAAAAGAATCTTCTTCCATACGTTTTCGATAACCATAACGTAAAACAGGATCAAAATCTTCTTCATTAAGACTGATGACTTCAAGTTCATGGTGACTTAAATCAATATTATCTACAATGGTTTGAAAAATGGCTTGACAGTAACTTTCCTTATCCGGGTGTCCATTGATGACTAGAATTTTCATTCGTCTACTCCTTCATCTCTTTGTTTCATTCTATCTATTTCACATTTTATACTTGATTAGTTAATAATGGTTCAAAGATTGATAGATACGTCCTTTAGGAATTTTTATTTGAAGAACACATCATCCTCAATTCCTTAACAGGTTTTCCAAGGTCAAGTATTTTTTCTTGGCCATCAAAAGTAAAACCCATTTTTTGATAGAAAGCAATGGCTCGCTTATTATCTTTCAATACCCATAAATAAACTTCAGAGAAATGATCGAGAGCAACAAATGCAGCATGCATTAACTGTTCACTCACACCTTTTCCATAGTAATCTTTTAAAACATATAAGGCAATGACTTCACCAGCTTGAATAGTCTCATCACGAAAATTTCCATAGCTGATAAATCCAACGACCTGCTTTCCATCCATAGCAATCAAGGTATTTTCTGGATATTTTTGACTAAAGAATCGACATCTTTCTAATGTCATCGTCTCCTGAAATTCCGCGGGTAAAAGATCGTCATAAGCCTCTCTCCACGTTTGCCAGTGAACGAGGGACTTACCTTCTATCTCTTCAGGAGTTTCCATTGTTTTAATGATAATCTTCATTCGCTTTATCCCATCTAATCCAAAGCCTTGACTTCCAACATCATGTCACGGATTTGAGCAGCTAACTCGAAATCAAGCACTTCGACGGCTTCTTGCATTTGTTTTTCCAGTTTCTTGACTAGTTCTTTGCGTTCTTGTTTATTGAGGCTATTGATATCAACTTCCTTGTCCTCTTCTTTAGCCACAGTTTTTGTGACAGAGATAAGGTCACGGATTTCCTTCTTAATAGTTTGTGGGACAATGCCGTGTTCTTCATTATAAGCCATCTGGATTTTACGACGGCGAGCTGTTTCATCAATGGCTTTTTGCATAGATTGAGTCATAGTATCAGCATACATAATAACATGACCTTCACTATTACGGGCAGCACGACCGATGGTTTGGATCAGGCCACGTTCATTACGGAGGAAACCTTCCTTGTCAGCATCAAGAATGGCAACCAAACTTACCTCTGGTACGTCAATCCCTTCGCGAAGGAGGTTGATTCCAACCAAGACATCAAAGACTCCTAATCGTAAATCTCTAATAATCTCTGTCCGCTCTAAAGTCTTGATATCCGAGTGCATGTACTTGACTTTGATGCCCATTTCTTTGAAATAGTCAGTCAAGTCTTCTGCCATTTTCTTGGTCAAAGTAGTAATAAAGGTACGTTCATTCTTTTCAACACGGGCATTGATTTCACCCAAAAGATCATCAATCTGTCCCATTGTTGGGCGAACTTCCACTTCTGGGTCCAAAAGACCAGTGGGACGGATAATCTGCTCAATCACGGTGTCCGTTTGTTCCATCTCGTAATCACCTGGCGTCGCTGAAACATAGACAATCTGGTGGACATGACTTTCAAACTCTTCACGACGAAGGGGACGGTTGTCCAAAGCAGACGGCAAACGGAACCCGTAGTTAACCAACATTTCCTTACGTGAACGGTCACCATTATACATTCCTTTGATTTGCCCCATGGTCATATGGCTCTCGTCAATCATAATCAGAAAATCATCAGGGAAAAAGTCAAGAAGGGTGTACGGAGGCTCCCCTTCGCTTCGTCCATCCATGTGACGTGAGTAGTTTTCGACACCATTGGTATAACCCATCTCACGTAGCATCTCAATATCGTACTCTGTCCGTTGTTTCAAGCGTTGCGCTTCGAGGAGTTTACCTTCTTTTTCAAAGATAGCTAACTGCTCCTCCAATTCAGCCTGAATCTTAGCAATAGCTACTTCCATGTGGTCATCATTGGTCACAAAGTGAGTCGCTGGGAAAATCGCTAAATGATCCACTTCACCAAGAACCTGACCGGTCAAAGCTTCAACTTCACGGATACGATCAATTTCGTCTCCGAAAAATTCTACTCGAAAAGCATGTTCATCTCGGGAAGCTGGAAAAATCTCTACCACATCCCCACGCACACGAAATCTTCCGCGTTGGAAATCAATATCATTGCGTTCAAACTGGATATCCACCAAGTCATTAAGAAGTTTATCACGGGAAATTTCAAGACCTGGACGCAGACTCACGACACTATCAGCGTATTCCTTGGGCGAACCCAGACCGTAAATACAAGAGACGGAAGCTACGACAATAACATCATTACGCTCCAGAAGGGCTGAAGTCGCAGAGTGGCGAAGCTTGTCAATCTCATCATTAACAGAACTATCTTTTTCTATATAGGTATCGCTCGATGGAACATAAGCTTCAGGCTGGTAATAGTCATAGTAAGATACAAAATACTCGACTGCATTCTCTGGGAAAAATTCCTTAAATTCTCCATAGAGCTGACCTGCAAGAGTTTTGTTATGGGCGATGACCAAGGTTGGTTTATTGACTTGAGCAATCACTTGACTCATGGTATAGGTCTTCCCTGTACCAGTCGCCCCCATCAGGATTTGGGCCTTTTCTCCACCTTCGATATTATCCACCAACTGCTCGATAGCTTGAGGTTGATCTCCTGATGGTTGGTATTTGGATACCAGTTTAAATTTGTTGTCTGTAATTCGATTTATCATAAAAGCCTCATACACATATTCTATCCTTCTATTTTACCATAAAAAAGTAAGACTTACTGCTTCTCAACTTTTGAACAGCCCTAAAACGATGTCACATCTTCTTACATCAAAACACTAAATATTTGCCAACTTTTTTATTTTCTGCTATAATGGGTAAATATTCTAAAAAGGAGACTAAACATGAAGAAAAAAATCCTTGCATTTTTATTATTTTTATTTCCCTTATTCTCTTTAGGCTATGTTAATGCGGACACTATCAAGATTGTTAGTGATACTGCTTATGCACCCTTTGAGTTTAAAGATACAGACCAGACTTATAAAGGAATTGATGTCGACATCATCAATAAAGTCGCTAAGATAAAAGGATGGAATATCCAAATGTCTTATCCAGGATTTGATGCTGCTGTCAATGCGGTCCAAGCAGGGCAAGCAGATGCAATCATGGCTGGTATGACAAAAACCAAAGAACGTGAAAACGTCTTTACCATGTCTGATACATACTATGATACAAAAGTTGTCATCGCAACGACTAAGTCTAACAAAATCACTAAGTATGAAGAACTCAGTGGTAAAACTGTTGGTGTTAAAAACGGTACTGCCGCACAACGTTTCCTAGAAAGTATCAAAGATAAATATGGTTTCACTATCAAAACCTTTGATACTGGTGATTTGATGAATAACAGTCTCAGTACAGGTGCTGTAAATGCCATCATGGATGACAAACCAGTTATCGAGTACGCTATTAACCAAGGGCAAGATCTCAGTATCAACATGGACGGAGAAGCCGTTGGAAGCTTTGCTTTTGGAGTTAAAAAAGATAGCAAGTACGAATACCTAGTTACAGAATTTAACGAAGCTTTAGCACAGATGAAAAAAGATGGTAGCTTGGACAAAATTATCAATAAATGGACAAGTTCTTCTAAAACTAGTTCACAAGTAACTTCTCTCACTTCTACTACAAGCGCAGGTCAAAAAGCTACTCCAGTCAAATCAAAATACGTTATCGCAAGTGATTCTTCATTTGCACCATTCGTTTTCCAAAACTCAAGCAACCAGTACACTGGTATTGATATGGACTTAATCAAAGCTATTGCCGAAGACCAAGGTTTTGAAATTGAAATCACCAACCCAGGTTTTGACGCTGCTATTAACGCAGTTCAATCTGGTCAAGCTGATGGTATGATTGCTGGTATGTCTGTTACAGACGCTCGTAAAGAAACCTTTGATTTCTCTGATTCTTACTATACAGCTAATACTATTCTTGGAGTTAAGGAATCAAGTACCATTTCTTCTTATGAAGATTTGAATGGTAAAACCGTTGGTGTAAAAAACGGTACTGCTTCTCAAACCTTCCTAACTGAAAATCAAAGCAAATATGGTTATAAAATTAAAACCTTTGCAGACGGTTCATCTATGTATGACAGCTTGAACACAGGTTCAATTGACGCTGTGATGGATGACGAACCAGTTCTTAAATACTCTATCAGCCAAGGTCAAAAATTAAAAACACCAATCGAAGGTACTCCAATCGGTGAAACTGCTTTTGCAGTCAAAAAGGGAAGCAATCCTGAATTGATTGAAATGTTCAACAACGGTCTTGCAAATCTTAAAGCAAGCGGTGAGTTCCAAAAGATTCTTGATAAATACCTTGCAACTGATTCAACAAGTGAATCATCAACTGTTGACGAAACTACTATCTTGGGCTTGTTGAAAAATAACTACAAACAACTTCTAAGTGGACTTGGAATTACCCTTTCTCTAGCTTTGATTTCCTTTGCAATTGCGATTGTTATCGGAATTATCTTTGGTATGTTTAGCGTTAGTCCTTATAAATCACTTCGTCTTATTTCAGAAATCTTTGTCGATGTGATTCGTGGTATTCCATTGATGATTCTTGCTGCCTTTATCTTCTGGGGAGTTCCTAACTTTATTGAATCTCTTACAGGCCAACAGAGTCCAATCAATGACTTTGTCGCTGGTACAATCGCCCTCTCCCTAAACTCAGCCGCTTATATCGCTGAAATTGTACGTGGTGGTATTAAGGCTGTTCCTATCGGACAAATGGAAGCTAGTCGAAGCCTTGGTATCTCTTACAGTAAAACCATGCGTAAGATTGTCTTGCCACAAGCAACCAAACTTATGCTTCCAAACTTCGTCAACCAATTTGTCATCGCTTTGAAAGATACAACTATCGTATCTGCAATCGGTTTGGTCGAACTCTTCCAGACTGGTAAGATTATCATTGCTCGTAACTACCAAAGTTTCAAAATGTATGCAATTCTCGCAGTCTTCTATCTTGTGATTATCACTCTTCTTACTAGACTTGCAAAACGCTTAGAAAAGAGGATTCAATAATGGCTAAATTAAAAATCGATGTCGATAATTTACATAAACAATATGGTAAAAACAAAGTCCTTAAAGGGATTTCAGCAAAATTCTATGAAGGAGATGTTGTTTGTATCATTGGACCTTCTGGTTCAGGTAAATCAACTTTCTTGCGTAGCTTGAATCTCCTTGAGGAAGGTACAAAAGGTCATATCACAGTTAATGGTTATGACTTGACGGATAAAGCAACCAACGTGGACCACGTTCGTGAAAATATCGGAATGGTGTTCCAGCACTTCAATCTTTTCCCACACATGACGGTATTGGAAAATATCACTTTCGCACCAGTAGAGCATAAGTTGATGACTAAGGCCGAAGCTGAAAAATTGGGAATGGAACTCCTTGAAAAAGTTGGATTGGCTGATAAGGCTAATGCTAATCCTGAAAGCCTATCAGGTGGTCAAAAACAGCGTGTGGCCATCGCTCGCGGCCTAGCCATGAACCCTGATATCATGCTCTTTGACGAACCAACTTCTGCCCTTGACCCTGAGATGGTCGGCGACGTTCTTAACGTTATGAAGGAATTGGCCGAACAAGGCATGACCATGATCATCGTAACCCACGAAATGGGATTCGCCCGCAAGGTTGCCAATCGAGTTATCTTTACTGCAGATGGTGAATTCCTTGAGGACGGTACACCTGACCAAATCTTTGATAACCCACAACATCCGCGTCTTAAAGAATTTTTAGACAAGGTTCTAAACACCTAGAAGAAGTTAGGCAAAAAGTCTTTATAATCAAAAAAACGCATTGTATCAGGTATTAAAAACTTGATATTATGCGTTTTATTGTGGAAAGATTTACTTCGGTTTCTCCTAATACTCAATGAAAATCAAAGAGCAAACTAGGAAGCTACCGCAGGTTGCTCAAAGCACTGCTTTGAGGTTGTAGATAGAATTGATGAAGTCAGCTCAAAGCACTGCTTTGAGGTTGTAGATAGAACTGATGAAGTCAGCTCAAAACACTGTTTTAAGGTTGTAGATGGAACTGATGAAGTCAGCTCAAAACACTGTTTTGAGGTTGTAAATAGAACTGACGAAGTCAGTAACATATATACGGTAAGGCGACGCTGACGTGGTTTGAAGAGATTTTCGAAGAGTATGAAATTAAGTTTATGCCCAGACTCTTAATATAGACGTATTGGATTTTTGGATTTTTTAGAAAATTATGATAAAATAAGGGATATGAAAAATGGGGATTCCTCATGCCTAGTTTAACTAGGAAACAAAATAGAAATTAGGTAGCTAGATGTCATCAAAAGTTATTGTTACAATTTTCGGTGCAAGTGGGGATTTGGCCAAACGTAAGCTCTACCCTTCACTTTTTAGACTTTATAAATCAGGTAATCTTTCTGATCATTTTGCTGTTATTGGAACTGCTCGTAGACCTTGGAGTAAGGAGTATTTCGAATCTGTCGTTGTCGAATCAATTCTGGACTTGGCAGACAGTGTGGAAGAAGCTCAAGCATTTGCGAGTCATTTTTACTATCAAAGTCACGATGTTAATGACACTGAGCACTACATCGAATTACGCAAACTTCAGGCTGAATTAAACGAAAAATATCAGACTGAGCACAACAAACTCTTCTTCCTCTCAATGGCACCTCAGTTCTTTGGTACCATCGCCAAACACCTCAAATCAGAGCAGATTGTTGATGGTAAAGGCTTTGAACGTTTGATCGTTGAGAAACCTTTTGGAACAGACTATGAGACTGCAAGCAAACTAAACGAAGAACTCCTAGCTACTTTTAACGAAGAGCAAATCTATCGTATCGACCACTATCTCGGTAAGGAAATGATTCAAAGTATTTTTGCCATTCGCTTTGCCAATATGATTTTTGAAAATGTTTGGAATCGTGAGCACATCGATAACGTACAGATTACCTTTGCAGAGCGTCTAGGTGTTGAAGAACGTGGTGGCTACTATGATGAATCTGGTGCCCTTCGAGACATGGTTCAAAACCACACACTTCAGCTTCTGTCACTCCTCGCCATGGACAAGCCAGCAAGCTTTACAAAGGATGACATTCGTGCAGAGAAAATCAAAGTCTTTAAAAATCTTTACCACCCTACAGATGAGGAACTCAAAGAACAATTCATCCGTGGTCAATATCGTTCTGGTAAAGTCGATGGCATGAAATACATCTCTTACCGTAGCGAACCAAATGTCAACCCTGAATCTATGACAGAAACCTTTGCTTCAGGTGCCTTCTTTGTAAATACTGATCGCTTCCGTGATGTACCTTTCTTCTTCCGTACAGGGAAACGCCTCACTGAAAAAGGAACACACGTGAACATTGTCTTCAAGCAAATGGATTCCATTTTCGGAGAGCCTCTAGCACCAAACGTGCTTACCATCTATATCCAACCAACTGAAGGATTCTCTCTCAGTCTTAACGGTAAAAAGGTCGGTGAAGAGTTTAGCCTTGCGCCAAATTCTCTTGACTATCGAACAGATGCAACTGCAACAGGTGCTTCGCCAGATCCATATGAAAAACTCATCTATGATGTTTTGAACAATAATTCAACTAACTTTAGCCACTGGGATGAAGTGAGTGCCTCATGGAAATTGATTGACCGTATTGAAAAGCTTTGGGCTGAAAACGGTGCTCCACTCCATGACTACAAGGCTGGTACTATGGGGCCTCAAGCTAGCTTTGAACTCCTTGAAAAATACGGTGCTGAGTGGACTTGGCAACCAGATATCGCCTATCGTAAAGATGGTCGCTTAGAATAGAAAAAATATCCTGCAAGAATTCTTGCAGGATTTTCTTTTATATCAAACCTTCTAGAAGGCCCTTCATAAAGTTTTCAGAGTTAAACTCACCGATATCATCGATTTTTTCACCAAATCCAATCAACTTAACAGGAATATTGAGTTCTTCACGGATAGCCAGAACAACACCACCTCGGGCAGTTCCATCAATCTTGGTTAAGACTATTCCTGTAACAGGCGTAATTTTTGAAAACTCTTTGGCTTGTACAAGAGCGTTTTGTCCTGTTGAGGCATCCAGAGCTAGGAAGGTTTCATGCGGAGCTTCTGGAACGACACGTTTGATGATACGACCAATCTTTTCCAACTCAGCCATTAAGTTTTCCTTGTTCTGTAAACGGCCAGCTGTATCAATCATGAGAATATCAACACCTTCTGCTACTGCTCGTTCCATCCCGTCAAAGACAACACTGGCTGGATCAGCTTTTTCTGGTCCTGTAACCACTGGAACATCCACACGACGTCCCCATTCAGCTAATTGGGCAACTGCACCAGCACGGAAGGTATCCGCAGCAACAAGCATGACCTTCTTGCCAGCTTGCTTGTAGCGATGAGCTAATTTACCGATAGAGGTTGTTTTCCCTACACCATTAACACCTACAAAGAGCATAACTGTCAAACCATCTTGGAAGTTAATGCTTTCATTGTATTGTCCATCTTTTTCGTAGAGCTCTACCAATTTTTCAATGATGACACGACGGAGGGCATCTGGTTTCTTGGCGTTTTCAAGCTTAGCTTCGTAACGTAGCTCTTCTGTTAAGTTTGATGCTACCTGTACACCAACGTCACTCATGATTAAGAGTTCTTCTAGTTCTTCGAAGAATTCTTCATCAACAGAGCGGAAGTTAGCAAAGAAGGCATTCAAACGAGCACCAAATCCCGTACGAGTTTTCTTGAGACTACGGTCATATTTTTCCTGTACAGTCTCTTGGACTTGAGAAGTTTCTTCGATTATTGGATCTTCATCCACTTCTTCAGAAGTATCTGACTCCATCTCGTCTGGTTGAACTTGATCAGCTTCTTCATCGTCGCTATCACTTGAAGGTACTTCTTCAACTGGTGACTCAGGTTCTTCTGCAACAAACTCTGCTACCTCTTGAACTCTTTCTTCAGTTTCTTCAACTTTTGTTGACTCTTCCTGACAACAATGGCATTCAGTTTCTTCTTCAAGCTGAATTTCTTCCTGAGGAGTTGCTTTTGGTTCAACTGTTTCTGTAGTAGTTTCTGCTAGTGGTTCTTCCGACTCACTAGCTTCTTTAGAATAAGTTTCCTCAACTTCTGAACTTTGGTCGATTTCTTCAGTATTTTTCACTTCAACTTCTTCAGTTTCAAGTGCTTCAACTTCGTCGCCAGGTTCTGTCAGATCCAAGTTTTCCAAAGCTTCTTTAACAACTTCTTCGATTTTTGGTTCTTCTTTTCTACCAAATAAACGGTCAAATAATCCCATACTTTAGTTCTCCTTCAGTACATATTTTTCAATGGCCCAGGCAACAGCTTCCTCGTCATTGGTCATAGGGGTGACTACATTTGCAACTTCCTTGACCTCAGGCACAGCATTTTGCATAGCAACACCTAGTCCTGCCCATTCTATCATAGAAAGGTCATTGGCCTCATCTCCACATGCCATCACCTGACTTTGGTCAATTCCTAGGTGGTCAATCAATTTAGCTAATCCAGTAGCCTTATGAACGATCTTTGGTGACCATTCCAAAAGCATGTCGCGAGATTTAAAAATTTCATAATTGTTGAACAAGTCTGATGAAATGTTAGCAATTGCTGCATCCAGCGGTTCTTGGGCAAAGGCTGTCACACATTTATTATAAGTCATTTGACTAGACAAATCTTCAAAGTCAATTGGAACGAAAGTCAGAGCAGGATTAAATTTAGCATACAGACTCTCTTGATCTGATTGGATTTGGTAAACGGTTCCTTCTGAAATAGCATCTAAAGGAATACCTAGTTTTTCAGTTTCCTCATAAATGCGTGTCACATCATCGATTGAAAAAACTGTTTTATCGAGAATTTCACCCGTATTTTTCTGAACCAATCCACCATTAAAGGTAATGGTATATTCATCATCATGACCGTCTGTCCCTAGCTCTTTGAGGAAGAAATCCATAGCCTTGAGGGGACGTCCAGTTGTCAGTACCACTTTGACTCCCTGATCACGCGCAGCCTTTAAAGTTGCCTTGGTACGATCAGTTAATTTCTTGTCTGTCGTCAGCAAGGTTCCATCTAAGTCCAAAGCAATTAATTTAATATCTGCCATTACAATTCCTCCATATAAGCAATAACTGATTGGTCCTTGTGGTGTCCAATAATTGTTTCAGCAAGTTCTAAAATCTCTGGACGAGCATTTTCAGGTGCCACTGGGTGCCCAACCACTTGCATCATGTGAAGATCATTTAGATTATCACCAAAGGCCATCACTTGATCCATATCCAGATTTAATTTCTTAGCCAATTCGACAATGGCGACTCCCTTGTCAACATGGTCTAAAACGATGTCAATGGATTCAAAGCCAGTCGTCATAGCCTTGACCCCAGGAACATGTTCATTGACCCAAGATTCTCCAGCGTCAACCGTTTCTTCAGTGAAGTTAGTTGTGAATTTGAAAATCTCATCGGTAATATCTTCAAGACTGGCTACTTTTTTGATATTTTCATTGTAATGATGGCTAAACATAAGATAGGTTTCATCTACTGTATCTAAGACATAGCAAGCCTCTTTACCAGTCAAGAGCATCTTCTTCTCATCAAAATAAGGTGAAGTCTTTAGCTTTTCAAATGTTGATAAGTAAAAATCACGAGGCATGGTTGCTTCATAGAGGTCCTCACCATGGAAACGAACGAGACTCCCATTTTCAGCAATGAAAATAATCTCATCTTTAACATCCGCAAAATGCTTTTCAAGTGACAAAAGCCCACGACCTGAGGCAACAGCAAAGTAGATTCCTTTTTCTTGATAAGAATGGAGCAACTTTTTCAGACGCTCCATATCAAATTGACCGGCACCATCCAAAAAAGTACCGTCCATATCCGTTGCTACTAATTTAATCATAAATTCTTCATACTCCAATTAATAAATCTACCTTCTATTATACCATAGAAAAAGTAAAAAAAGACGTGCTGAATTGACACATCCTTGTCTTCTATAAATCAATCCATATGCCATTTTTAAGGCCAGTCTGATTTGCTTACTTTCTTTTATATCCAACCTCTCAACACTTTTCTTCCAAAGCTCTTTACTGAAGTCTATTCTGAGAGTTAATCAGCTATTGCGTAAAAATCATCAATCTTTGACTGAGATACATTTGTCACAATCATAAATAGCATATAGTTCTTGACATATAATCTTGCATATGAAAAAATACTTGTTGGAGGTTGATAATATGACTGAAAAAATCAAAAACTGGGTTAATATTTGTGTTTTGAAAAATCAAGAAATTTTATTACTTAATAGACAGCACGATAATTTTCCTGGCTGGATTCCACCGGGGGGAAAAGTTGAATTTCCTGAAAGTTTTTTTGAAGCTGCATTACGGGAACTTAAGGAAGAGACTGGACTCACTGCATTAAATCTTGAATTAAAGGGAATTTCAGGCTTTACTAATTCAATTGGTAATGAGAGATTTGTCTTCTATGACTTTTTATGTACTCAGTTTGCTGGTGAACTAAGCACATCTGCTGAAGGTGAGCCAAAATGGTGGAATCTAAAAGATATTGATAAAATACCAATGCAAGATGAAATTAGAAAAAGGCTACCGCTTTATTTCAGAAAAGGAAGCTTTGAAAGCATTAACTATTGGGATGATAATAAGAAATGCATTAGTGAAAACAAAACAATTTTATTTGACTAATATCCTCTACAGTATAATCAAATGCAAAAGTCTTAATCCATTAGTAATTTTTGTATAATTCAATACTCAACACAATCTGTCTTAAATAACATATAGTGTAACGTTATACAAAACAAGAGTATCCAAATAAAAATCATCTACTCTAGCAATTTTTTCATTCTATCTATAGATAGCTAAAAAGCCTTGGAAACATTCCAAGGCTTTCTCTATATTCTATTGTATCAATTTCCTTATTCCGATTTCAGTTGTGACAAGTTAAATCATATATATTTCCATTTTCCAGTTAAGAATCTATCTTCTATTGGGCCAATTGTTATTAAAAATATAAGCCCTTTTCCACACTTTCCTGAATTAACTCTTCCGTCAGTTTCCATAATTCTTCTGATTCACTTTTTATGAACTTTTTCTTTTCTAATACCATGTCTGCACTGATATTATCAGGATTATAATTGAATTCTGACACTTCCAAGTGATTTATCAGCGGTACCAAGGCGTCGATAACTCTTGCATATCTTGCTTCAGAACTCTGCCCTTTTTCAAATTCCAACCACGAATTTTTCATTTGTAAATATTTTTCTTCTGGAAGGATACTCATTGTTTTTTCTAAAGATGCTAGTTCTCTGTCATGAGAATGAAGCTTTTTTTCATCATCAAACACCCAAGTATCTCCGGCATAAATCTCACCTAAATCATGAATCAATAACATAGAAGTGACTTTTTCCATATCCAATTTTTCAGGATAATAATCTTGAAGAACCATCGCAGCTATGGCACCCTGCCAAGAATGTTCAGCACTATTTTCAAATCTGCCATCAAGAGTTCTATTAAATCTTCTTACTGACTTTAACTTCTCTATTTCTTTAATAAAATCAACTGAATGTTTCAAATTACTCATTGCTATTCCTACCTTATTCGAAATTACAAATATAATAGCAAAAATTAATCTTTACATCATTAATTTCCCTTATTTGCAAAAAAATAACGCCTAATCCACATGAGATTAGACGCTGATAAAATAACTCTCGCTTATTCATCAATTCAAGGTTCTCTTATCCATATTTGGCAAAGAGAGCTTGAACTTAATAATACAAAGTCGAATCACAAAGCCAACTATCGAGAGAATGATAAAGGCAGTAATTCTTGGAAAGTGAAGGACAAATGCTAGCCAGTAATAAATAACTCCAATTACGAAAGATAGAAGGGCATAGATATCTTCTTTTAGAACACTTGGAACTTCATTTATAAGGAGATCTCGGATAATACCTCCACCGGCTCCTGTTAGACAAGCCAAAATCCCTGCAGACATTAGATTTAGCTTACTATCCACCAAGGCTGTCGCTCCAATCAAGGAGAAGATAATCAACCCAATGGAGTCAAAGATGAGATAGGCTTCTCTCAACCACTTATAGAACTTTTTATCATGACTGGCATTGGCCTGTTTTGAAGTCACAAAGACATACATGATAACAGCTACTAGGATAGAGACATAAATGGGGCTAGGATCTGCTAGAGAAGCTGGAAAGCGACTAATAATGGAATCTCTTAGGATTCCTCCGCCTACTGCAGTTACAATTGCCAATAAACTGATTCCAAAAATATCTAAACGTTTACCAAATCCTTTGATGGCTCCTGAAGCAGCAAAGGCTATAGTTCCAATATAATTACAGATCATTAGGAATAGATCAAAATCCATATAAGCTCCTCAAATTATTTTGTAACCCTTCCGACTTCTTGAAGGTCATTTAAATGCTTAGATAAAAAATTTGTAATGAGCACTAACTAAGCATCCATATTCTCTAAATCTTTTAGTTTTACAGAGACAATCTTAGATACACCAGATTCTTGCATGGTCACCCCATAGATAGAGTCTGCAGCTGCCATTGTACCCTTACGGTGAGTAACGACGATAAACTGGCTGTCTTTATCAAATCGATTGAGATAATCACCAAAACGCTTAACGTTAGCCTCATCGAGTGCGGCCTCTACCTCATCTAGGATTACAAATGGAATGGTCTTAACACGGATGATTGAGAAAAGCAAAGCTAGAGCTGACAGGGCCTTCTCTCCACCACTCATGAGGTTGAGGGATTGGATTTTCTTACCTGGTGGTTGCACAGAGATTTCGACACCCGCTGTCAATAAATCTCCTTCTGTCAGGATTAGGTCTGCTTGACCACCACCAAACATCTGCTTGAAGGTCACCTTAAAGGACTCACGAATAGCTTCAAACGTAGACTTGAAGCGCTCTTTCACTTCGTCATTCATCTCTGTAATGGTCTCAAGAAGTAAGTTTTTAGCAGAAAGAATATCGTCACGCTGACTATTCAAGAACTCTAAGCGTTCGTGTACTTCGTCAAACTGTTCAATGGCATCCAAATTAACAGGACCAAGTGAACGAATGGATTTTTCCAAATCCTTAACCTTTTGTTCAGCGACAGCCAAGTCTTCCAATTGGTTGGCTTGTTCTAATGCTTCTGTATAACTAATCTGGTATTCTTCAGTCAGTTGA
The DNA here is from genome assembly GCF_000963255.1 of Streptococcus infantis. Lineage (GTDB taxonomy): Bacteria > Bacillota > Bacilli > Lactobacillales > Streptococcaceae > Streptococcus > Streptococcus nidrosiense. The sequence continues at coordinate 88,450 of NZ_JYOV01000014.1, forward strand.
CCTTGAAGATAGCGAAGGCGGTCTGTAATCTTCTCTTTAGTCGCTTCCGCTCGGGTTTGCTTTCGAATCCATTCTTCATTTTGCTGACGAGCTTGTTCTAAATGACTAGCAATATCATCCAATTGACCTTCAATATCATCTAGTTCAAACTGCTTACGAATGAGTCCTTGTTGAATTTCTTCCTTTTGACTCTTAGCTTCTGCTTCCTGCTTGGCCAAAAGTTCTGTATCAACTTTTTCAAGATTGTCTACTTTTTCTTGCAAAAGACGTTCAATCTCTTCTTGTTCAATATTGAGGTTCTCAAGTTCTTTATTGATCCGTTCAATATCAGCAACTTCATATCGCTTCTGTCCAAGCATTTCTGTTTTGAGCAGACGCTCTTGAGAAAGTTTTTCCTGTAAGTTTTGATAGCGTTCCTGAATAGCATTTTTATTGGACTTGATTTCTTCAATCTCAGATTCCAGCTTTTGCTTTTCGGTTGCAATAACTGCGAGACGTTCTTGGCATTTTTCTTTTTCAGCTTGCCAATCTCCACCTCTGAGATTAGTTAATTCTTGCTCCTGAAGTTTCAAGAGTGTCTCAAGTTCTTCGACTTGCTGGCATGTTTGTTGATAAGCAAGATACAAGCCTTGTTCCTGAATACGAGCCTGCTCTCCTTGGGATTTAATGGTCTCCAAAGTTTGAGTGAGAGTATTCAAAGCTTCTTGAACTAACTTCAAATTTTCTTCCTCTTGACGAAGGAGCTTCTCTTCTTGAGCGATTTCTTTTTGCAATTGCTCCAATTCAGGCTTGATGAAAATACTGTTATTTTGACGATTGGCACCTCCAGCATAAGAACCACCTGTTCGCAATTCTGTACCATCTAGCGTTACCATTCGAACCTGATAACGTACCTTACGAGCTGCATCACGCGCATGCTCCACTGTATCAAAGATTGCTGTTGTAGCAAGCAAGTTTTTAAAAATAGCTTCAAGCTTAGCATCAAAGGTAACCAATTCATCTGCCATGCCAAGAAAACCTGGACTTGAGGCAATCACATCTTGATTCTGCCCAGAAATGCTACGTGCCTTAATGGTTGTCAAAGGTAGGAAGGTAGCGCGACCAGCTCGGTTTCTCTTAAGAAAATCGATGGCCTTTGTTGCTGCCTGTTCATCTTCAACGATAATGTGTTGGCTACTTGCACCAAGAGCAATTTCAAGTGCTGTCTGATAACGAACATCAAAGGTTAAATGTTCACTAACAGCTCCAACAATACCTCCTAGGCGATTTTTTTCTTGTAAAACACTCTTAACACCTGCATAAAAATTACTATGGTTTTTAAGAATGTTTTCCAAACTTTGTGCCTTGGCCTGCTTGTTTTTCAAACTATCTAAACGGTCAAAGAGTTGATTTTGCTGACTTTGATAAGCCTGCTTTTGTGCTTCTTCTTGCTTGGCATTGGTTTGATAGTCAGCGAGTAAGTTCTGTACTTCTTCTTTAGCTGATTTAAGGGCAGCTTCTTTCTCAGCAGCCTTGGACTTGGCAGAAGCCAATTGCTCCTTCAAGGATTCTAATTGTTCTTCTTGCTTTTGAGTTTGTTGGCGACTATTTTCAAGGTCATTTTCAATGCGTGTCAGCTGGTTAGACACATCAGCTTCTTCCTGCAGAAAGGCAACGAAGCGTTCACGCAGCTGCTCAATCATTTGGTCTGGATCATCAGAAAAAGCTAATAATTCTGCTTCTAGCTGATTGAGTTCCTTCGTATTGACCGCTAAATTTTCTTCTAACTGATTTAGATTGGCTTCTTTTTCTTCCTTCTCTTGAATGAGAGCCTTTCTCTTTTCATCTAAACCAGCCAAACGTGCTTGAGCTTCTTGTTGATTGAGGGCAACTTGCTCAGTTTCTAGTTTAGACAAAGCTAACTTACGTTCTAGATCACTGATTAAACTAGTCAAATCCATCAAGCTTGACTGATCTTTTGCCATCTCAGCCTGTAAATCATGACGTTTCTTTTTGAGAACTTGATTTTCTTCTTCTAAGTCTTGACGTTTTTGATAATAACCGGTTAAAAGTTCTTGGACTTGGTTTAATTCTTCTTCTGTTAGATCCAATTCAGCCTTATTGGCTTGAATCTGAGCAACCAAAACGTCCAAGTAGATCGCTTTACGCTGACCGTCCAACTCCATAAATTTACGAGCTGTAGCTGCTTGCTTCTCCAAAGGCTTGATTTGATTGTCCAGCTCATAGATGATGTCTTCCAAACGATCCAAGTTGTCTTGAGTTTGTTGAAGCTTACTTTCCGTCTCTTTACGACGAGTTTTATACTTCAAAACTCCAGCCGCTTCTTCAAAGATAGCGCGACGTTCCTCAGGTTTAGAGTTAAAAATTTCTTCAACCTTCCCTTGGGAAATAATGGAGAAGGAATCACGTCCAAGTCCAGTATCCAAGAAAAGGTCATGGATATCACGGAGACGGACTTTTTTCCCGTCAATCTTGTACTCACTATCTCCACTTCGATAGATGTGACGTTCAACTTTGATTTCCTGGCCTGCATCCTTGATAAAGCCATCTTGGTTATTCAAAGTAACAATAACAGAAGCGTAGTTTAGAGGCTTCCGACTTTCTGTTCCTGCAAAGATGACATCAGGCATCTTCCCACCACGCAGACTCTTGACACTAGATTCACCAAGTGCCCAACGGAGGCTTTCAGTGATATTTGATTTCCCAGAGCCATTTGGTCCTACAACTGCCGTCACCCCTTGGTCAAAAACAACCTTGGTCTTGTCAGCAAAGGACTTAAACCCTTGGATCTCAATTTCCTTTAAATACATGAATCCAGCCCTTTCTCAACTGCATTTTTAGCGGCTTCCTGCTCGGCCAATTTTTTAGAGCGTCCTTTACCTGAACCTAGACTTTGTCCCTCAACAAGGACTTCAACCTCAAACATCTTATCATGGGCTGGCCCAATCTCTGAAATCACCTGATAACGAATATCAACATCTCCATTAACTTGGAGCAATTCTTGCAGATGAGTCTTATAATCCTTGATCATCTCAAAATCGCCAGCTTCAACCTTAGGAATCATGACTTGGTAGATAAAGGTTTTTACAGTCTTTATATCCTTGTCTAAAAGCAGAGCACCCAAAAAGGCTTCAAAGGCGTCGCCCAAGATCGTGTCTCGGTTACGACCACCAGACTTTTCCTCCCCCTTACCAAGCTTGATAAACTGGTCAAACTGACAATCACGGGCAAAACCAGCCAAACTCTCCTCACGGACAATCATAGCTCGTAGTTTTGACAGGTCCCCTTCTGGTTTTTTAGGGTATTTTTTAAACAGATATTCTGAAATTAATAATTGCAGAACAGCGTCTCCTAAAAATTCCAAGCGTTCGTTGTGTGAAATTTTTAAGAGGCGGTGCTCATTGGCATAACTGGTATGGGTAAAAGCTGTTTCAAGTAAGCTTTTATCTGTAAAAACAAGCTCAAAACGGTCTTGTAACACTGATTCTAATTCTTTCATAACTACCTCTTTCTAAATCATTATAATCCTATCCATTATATCAAAAAAAGGCTTCATAGTCAGAAAAGAACAGTGAAAAGCTTATTTTCTAACTTCTAGCTAAAATCAGCCCCCAGCTAGCGGATTGGGCTTTTTTTTGGTATAATAAATCTTATGGAAATTGAAAAAACCAATCGAATGAATGCTCTGTTTGAATTTTATGCAGCCCTTTTGACTGATAAGCAGATGAACTATATCGAACTATACTATGCTGATGACTATAGTTTAGCTGAAATCGCTGAAGAATTCGGTGTCAGTCGCCAGGCCGTTTATGATAATATCAAACGAACTGAAAAGATTCTGGAAGACTATGAGATGAAACTCCATATGTACTCTGACTACATTGTTCGCAGTCAGATTTTTGATCAGATTTTGGAGCGTTATCCAGAGGATACTTTTCTGCAAGAGCAAATTGAGATTTTGACCAGTATTGATAATAGGGAGTAATCATGGAAAATCTTGTCGTCTATAAAGGAATACCCTGTAAATTATTAGCTGCAGAGGAACCATTTCCTAGACGACTACAGATTATCTCGCCCAATGATATATCCAAAGCTATGCAAATAGGTTTTAGCTGTTGGGGATATCCAAATGAAATCATGAAAGAAGTCACAACCGAAGAACTAGAGAGTTTGCAACATTTCGGACGATTTCCACTGAATTGAAAAAATAGGAGAAAAATATGGCATTTGAAAATTTAACAGAACGTTTGCAGAACGTTTTTAAAAACCTACGTAAAAAAGGAAAAATTACAGAGAGCGATATCCAGGAAGCGACCAAGGAAATTCGTCTGGCACTTTTAGAAGCCGACGTTGCTCTGCCAGTTGTTAAGGACTTTATCAAAAAAGTTCGCGAACGTGCGATCGGGCATGAAGTCATTGATACCCTCAATCCAGCTCAACAAATCATTAAGATTGTCAATGAAGAATTAACAGAAATCCTTGGTTCAGACACAGCTGAGATTATCAAGTCACCAAAAATCCCAACCATTATCATGATGGTCGGTTTGCAGGGGGCCGGTAAAACAACTTTTGCAGGTAAACTTGCTAATAAACTCAAAAAGGAAGAGGATGCTCGTCCTTTAATGATTGCAGCCGATATCTATCGTCCTGCTGCTATTGACCAGTTGAAAACACTGGGACAACAAATTGATGTTCCCGTCTTTGCTCTTGGTACAGAAGTTCCTGCAGTTGAGATTGTTCGCCAAGGTTTGGAGCAAGCCAAAGCCAACCATAACGACTATGTCTTGATTGATACGGCCGGTCGTTTGCAAATTGATGAACTTCTCATGAATGAGCTCCGTGATGTTAAAGCACTTGCTCAACCAAATGAGATTCTCTTGGTCATCGATGCCATGATTGGTCAGGAAGCTGCAAACGTTGCGCGTGAATTTAACGCTCAGTTGGAAGTGACTGGTGTCATCCTTACAAAGATTGATGGTGATACTCGTGGTGGTGCTGCCCTTTCTGTTCGTCACATCACTGGAAAACCAATCAAGTTCACGGGTACTGGTGAAAAGATTACCGATATCGAAACCTTCCACCCAGACCGTATGGCTAGCCGTATTCTCGGTATGGGGGATATGCTGACTCTGATTGAGAAAGCTTCCCAAGAATACGATGAACAAAAAGCCATTGAAATGGCTGAAAAGATGCGAGAAAACACCTTTGATTTCAACGATTTCATCGATCAGTTGGATCAGGTGCAAAATATGGGACCAATGGAAGATTTGCTCAAGATGATTCCAGGAATGGCCAACAATCCTGCCCTTCAAAATATGAAGGTGGATGAAAAACAAATTGCTCGCAAACGTGCCATCGTCTCTTCTATGACTCCTGAAGAACGTGAAAACCCAGACTTGCTTACTCCAAGTCGCCGTCGTCGTATCGCTGCCGGTTCTGGTAATACCTTTATCGAAGTCAACAAGTTCATCAAGGACTTCAACCAAGCTAAACAACTCATGCAAGGTGTCATGTCGGGTGACATGAACAAGATGATGAAACAGATGGGCATCAACCCTAACAACCTTCCTAAAAATATGCCTGGAGGTATGGATATGTCAGCCCTTGAAGGTATGATGGGACAAGGTGGTATGCCTGACTTGTCAGCTCTTGGAGGAGCAGGAATGCCTGATATGAGCCAGATGTTCGGTGGAGGTCTCAAGGGCAAAATCGGTGAATTTGCTATGAAGCAATCCATGAAACGCATGGCCAATAAAATGAAAAAAGCTAAGAAAAAACGCAAATAAAAGGGACTCGCTTGAGTCCTTTTTTTAGTTATTTCGAAGTTTTTCCAGAGTCTCTTTAAAGATATCTGGGATTTCGGAAGTAAATTCCATGGTTTTCCCTGTTCTTGGATGGGTAAATCCAAGTGTCTTGGCATGGAGAAATTGTCCATGCCCCTTCAGAGTTTTACGAGGACCATAAACCTCATCCCCAGCGACAGGATGACCGATGTAAGCCATGTGTACACGGATTTGGTGAGTTCTTCCAGTTTCCAGTTGCAATTCCAGCAAGGTATAATCACCAAAGCGCTCCAAGACTTGGAAACGTGTCACTGCTGGTTTACCTTTGGCAGTCACAGCTTGTTTCTTGCGGTCTTTTTCACTTCGTCCGATTGGTGCTTCAATCACACCACGGTCATTTGGAAGATTTCCATGAACAATAGCCCAATATTTGCGAAGAGACTTCTTATCCTTCAATTCTTGAGCCAGTGCTAAATGGGCATCATCGTTTTTAGCAATCATCAAGAGTCCAGATGTATCTTTATCAATACGATGGACAATCCCTGGACGCAAGACACCATTGATGCCTGATAGGTCCTTGATGTGGTACATAAGGGCGTTAACCAAGGTACCACTGGTATGTCCAGCACTTGGATGAACAACCATCCCTTGAGGTTTATTGACTACTGCTACATCCTCATCTTGATAAATGATTTCTAGAGGAATATCTTCAGCTACATACTCCAAAACTTCTGGTTCTGGCACCTGATAAGTAACGACATCGCCCTCTTGAACCGTATACTTGGCTTTTTTGACCTGACCATTAACCAAGACTTGACCTGATTTGATTTGTTCATTGGCGAGACTTCGCGACAGTTCTGTTAAATCTGACAAAGCCTTATCTAAGCGTAGTCCACCTGTTTCAATTTTAATTTCCATTCATTTCCTCTTTTAGCATTGCAAGCAATAATACAATCACTCCGACCGTCAGATAGCTATCAGCCACATTGAATATGGCAAAATTAACAAAGTCTAAGTGAAACATATCCACGACAAAGCCTTGACTGACGCGATCAATAAAGTTTCCAAGACCACCTGCAATAATCAAAACCAATCCAAAGACTGTCCAGAAGGAATCTTCCATATGCTTGAGCAGATACCAGATTGCCCCTGCCATAACTACTAGAGTTATCACGGCAAAAAACCACTGTTGATCTTGAAGTATTGAAAAGGCTGCTCCCCTATTTTGCAGATATGTTAGACTGACGATATTTGGGATCCATGACTTGATTTCACCAAGAGCAATATTTTGAACGACGTACGCCTTTACCAATTGATCTAAGACAATCAAGGCTGTTATAATCCCTGCTACTATTCCTCTTTTTTTCATGCTTTCCTCTTCTGATCAAAATACTCTTGCATAACCTCTACAAATAAAGTCCCTGCTTGGCTCAAGTCTACTTCCTCACGTTTCACATAAACCATGCGATTATTGAGATTATCATTTAGCGGAATAACGGTGATCCCGTTCACACTATCGCTATCTAAGAATCCAGATCCAGTCGCATAAGCATTTGTTCTTTCAAGAATCCCATTTAAGGTAGCGCGGTCAGTTACGTTAAACATTTGAGAGCTAGCACTTGTATCTACAAAGTTCTCTGAGTAATAAAGATACTCATCCTTTTCTTGAGTGAAACGAACTGTTGGCAAATCAACTAAATCTTCCATGACCAACTCTTTTTTCTTAGCTAAGGGGTGACCTTCACGTAGATAAATGTGCGTTTGGAAAGGAATCAACTCAATCACTTCAAGGCCTAACTTTTCAACCCGTTGCATGATTCCTTTTTGGTTTTGATTGTTGAGGTAGATAATTCCAATCTCACTATGTCCTTGAGCTACTTCATCTAAAATCTGAACAGTTGTAGATTCAAAGATACGGAAATTTTTATAGTCAGGATATTGTTGCGAAAAAGCTGTAATGGTTGGTGGTAAGAAATCATAGTGCTGGCTGGCTATTGAAAACTCATCTTTTTCCTCTTCGGGATTAGCATACTGATTTTGGAAAACATCAAATCCTTTAACCAGCTCTTGTGCCTTTTCATAAAATTCCATCCCTCGACGTGTAAGAAAAGTTCCTGAACTTGTTCTACGAAAAATCTTGAAGCCAAGCTCTTTTTCCAAGTCTCTTACAGAAATAGATAGACTGGGTTGGCTAACGTACATTTTCTCAGCCGCTTCACGAAAAGTACCACTATTAGCAATAGCTACAACGTAGCGTAATTGTTGAATATTCATGATTTCTCCTTCGATTTCTATCTTATCATTATACCATAAATCAAGCCTATCTAACAAAGGAAAATCATAAGACAGTTACTTCTAAGAAAAGCAAACAAAAAACACCTTTTAAGGTAGATGAAATTCTAACCAAAAGGTGTTATGTTCAATATTATTTAGCTGCTGCGTAGAGTTCGTCTACTTTATTCCAGTTAATAACTGAGAAGAAAGCTTTGATATAGTCAGGACGAACGTTACGGTATTTCACGTAGTAAGCATGTTCCCAAACATCCAAGCCCAAGATTGGTTTTTTGCCTTCTGAGATTGGTGTGTCTTGGTTTGCTGTTGAAGTTACTTCAAGCTTACCTTCTTTGTTAACAACCAACCATGCCCATCCAGAACCAAAACGAGTTGTTGCTGCTGCAGTGAAGGCTGCTTGGAATTCTTCGAATGAACCGAAAGTTTCATCGATTGCTGCTGCAAGTTCTGCTGAAGGAGCTGTTTTTTCAGGAGTCATCAATTCCCAGAAAAGAGCGTGGTTCAAGTGTCCACCACCGTTGTTGATAAGCGCTTGACGGATATCAGCTGGGATAGATTCTACGTCAGCAAGCAAAGCTTCAAGGTCTTCACCGATTTCAGGGTGTTTTTCAAGAGCTGCATTTGCATTGTTAACGTAAGTTTGGTGGTGTTTGTCATGGTGCAAGTGCATTGTTTCAGCATCGATGTATGGTTCTAATGCATCGTAAGCGTATGGAAGATCTGGTAAGATAATAGCCATCTGTAATACCTCTTTTTCTTTCTATATAAAGATGATAACGCAATCATCCTATTTTTTCAAGTTATTTGCTCAATTTGACTGGCTAGCAATCTGCAATAGGGCCTTCTCAAACAGGTAGCCTTTCTCATAAACTCCTGTCTTAATTTGGTAATCAGCTTGGATGAGATGACGAATAGAATTCTGGAGAAAATCAAGGGATAGTCTTCGAGAATCACGAAGGGCAAACTTGATTTGGTAGGGATTCGGATTGCGACCAAGATAGTGACCTAAACTGCTGACCATCTGGGACTCTGTCTGACCTGACTCTTGCAAAATTTTCACTTGTGTATAAAGTCTGAACTGACCCAACATAATGGCAATCAGTTTAATCTCATCTTCTCCCTGCAAGGTCAAATCTTTGACTAAATCACGTGCCTGATCAATTTTCTTAGTCAATATTAACTGAGTTAAATCAAAGATATTATCCTGCAAAGTCTTTGGTATGGCCTCAACAATGTCTTCTTCGGTAATTCGGTCATCATCCTTATAAGACTGTAAGAAGAGTAGATTTTTCTGAATTTCACTGAATTGAAAACCTGATTTGATAAGCAACTGTTCAAAAGCTTTCCCCTCAAAGGAAAGTCCTTGTTCCTGAGCCCACTTTTGAAAATAAGCACGCATCTCTTGTTCTTTTGGCTCAAAGGCTTCAAAAATCTTGGCATCCCTCTTTAGAATTTTAACTAGACGTCTCTTGCTGTCTAGTTTACCTTCAGCAAAAATAACTAATTTACTCGTCGGAGATGGATTTTCCAAATATTCTTCAAAAGCCTTAAGTTCGTCATCAGATAGATAGCGCTTTTTAGCTGTTGTTATATCGAGAAAATGATCTAAAATAACAATTTTTTCATCCGCAAAGAAAGGAAGACTGACCAGCTCTAGTTCCAAGCTTTTGTAGTCTACTTCTTTCATATCAAAATAAGCAAAGTTCAAATCAGCAGAATCGTAGCCGATTTGCTTTAGCACCTGAGTTTTCATGACTTCATACTGTCCTTGATCAGCGCCTGTAAACAAGGTCAAACTAGGTAAATTTGATAAAGATAGCTTTTGGCTTTCTTCTATTGCTAGCATCATTTCTCCTTTCTTTTTAGTTTCGCTTTTATTTAATCAATATAATTCAATTTACCACGGAAATCTTCAAGGCTTTCATAACCTTTTTCCGCCATAATTTCTTTGAGTTCCTTAGTAATACGTCCAAAAGCACCCACACCTTCTTTATGTAGGGTAGTTCCTACCTGCACCATGCTGGCACCACATAGGATATGTTCAAAAGCATCACGTCCTGTTAATACTCCACCAGTTCCAATGATTTGAATTTCTGGATTCAAGCGTTGATAGAAAGCATGAACATTTGCAAGGGCTGTTGGTTTGATGTATTCTCCACCAATCCCACCAAAGCCATTCTTAGGACGAATCACGACTGACTCATCTTCAATATAAAGACCATTACCAATCGAGTTGACACAATTGACAAACTTGAGCGGATATTTGTTAAAGATCGCTGCAGCTTGATCAAAATGAACAATATCAAAATAAGGTGGAAGCTTAATTCCTAATGGTTTTGTAAAATACTCAAAGACTTCTGATAAGATACGATCTGTAGTTTCAAAGTCATAGGCAATCTGTGGCTTACCTGGAACATTTGGGCATGAGAGATTGAGTTCAGTTAGACCACGAAAATCACTCTCTTGAACTTTTTTCAAGATGGTATGAGTTTCCTCTGGAGACATTCCAACTAATGATAAAAAGAAGGTACGGTTTGGTTCCTTGTCTTGCAATTCCAATAGATAGTTTAAGTAATAGTCTAAACCATTATTTGGTAGACCCATAGAGTTGATTGAACCGAGTGGAACATCTTGATAACGTGGTTCAGGATTCCCCTGACGAAATTCCAAGGTTGCTGTCTTAGTGACAAAGGTTCCTGCTGCCGAGTTTTTGACACCTTCCAACTCCTCAACCGTCATACAAGCAACTCCTGCCGCATTCATCAAGCAATTGTCAAACTCAAAACCAGCAATCTGTGTTTTAGTTGATACCATGATTCTGTTCCTCCAGATTCCTTTTTATATCTATTATTATACCATACTTTAACTTTTGCTTTTCAATAAAACCATTTCCATAGAAAAGGTTCGTTTTTTAGCAAGTTTTGAATCAGTTGTATCAAATTGAAAGAATTTTTAGAAAATTTGTGTTTTTTTCTTTACACTGAAAAAATTTTCTGCTATAATGACTCATGTAATAAAATATGACAACAAAAAGGAGAACGATATGACATCTGCTAAAGAATATATCCAAAGCGTGTTTGAAACTGTAAAAGCTCGTAACGGGCATGAGGCTGAATTTCTCCAGGCGGTTGAAGAATTCTTCAGCACTTTGGAGCCTGTCTTTGAAAAACACCCTGAGTATATTGAAGAAAATATCTTGGCACGTATCACTGAGCCAGAGCGCGTAATTTCTTTCCGTGTTCCTTGGGTTGACCGTGATGGAAAAGTTCAAGTTAACCGTGGTTACCGTGTTCAATTCAACTCAGCTGTTGGACCATATAAAGGCGGACTTCGTTTCCACCCAACTGTAAACCAAGGGATCTTGAAATTCCTCGGATTCGAACAAATCTTTAAAAACGTTTTGACTGGACTTCCAATCGGTGGAGGTAAAGGTGGATCAGACTTTGATCCTAAAGGTAAAACTGATGCTGAAGTGATGCGCTTCTGCCAAAGCTTCATGACTGAGTTGCAAAAATACATCGGACCATCTCTTGACGTACCTGCTGGTGATATCGGTGTTGGTGGACGTGAGATTGGTTACCTTTACGGACAATACAAACGCCTCAACCAATTTGATGCTGGTGTCTTGACTGGTAAACCTCTTGGATTTGGTGGTAGCTTGATTCGTCCAGAAGCAACTGGTTACGGTTTGGTTTACTACACTGAAGAAATGCTTAAAGCAAACGGCAATAGCTTTGCTGGTAAGAAAGTTGTGATTTCAGGTTCTGGTAACGTAGCTCAATACGCTCTTCAAAAAGCAACTGAACTTGGTGCAACTGTTATCTCAGTATCTGACTCAAATGGTTATGTTATCGATGAAAATGGTATCGACTTCGACCTTCTTACAGACGTTAAAGAAAAACGCCGTGCTCGTTTGACTGAGTACGCTGCAGAAAAACCAACTGCTACTTACTACGAAGGTTCCGTATGGACTTACACTGGTAACTATGACATCGCTCTTCCATGTGCGACTCAAAACGAGATCAACGGTGAAGCTGCGAAACGCTTGGTTGCTCAAGGAGTTATCTGTGTATCTGAAGGTGCTAACATGCCTAGCGACCTTGAAGCTATCAAAGTTTACAAGGAAAATGGAATCCTTTACGGACCTGCCAAAGCTGCCAATGCTGGTGGTGTAGCTGTATCTGCTCTCGAAATGAGCCAAAATAGCCTTCGTCTTTCATGGACACGTGAAGAAGTTGACGGTCGTTTGAAAGATATCATGACTAACATCTTCAACACTGCTAAAACAACTGCAGAAACTTACGGTCTTGGAACTGACTACCTTGCAGGTGCAAATATCGCTGCCTTTGAAAACGTAGCAAACGCTATGATTGCACAAGGGATTGTTTAATTCCTAGTAACTACATAACTCCTCACATCTCCTGTGAGGAGTTTTTTCTTATACATAAAAAAAGACCTACCCTACTGGATAGATCTTTACTTTCTTACAATTTACCTGCTACTGCATCCAACAATTCTTGGATTCTCGCTTGGTTGCTTCCTCCTGCCATGGCCATGTCTGGTTTACCACCACCACGTCCATCAACGATTGGAGCTAATTCTTTAATCACATTACCTGCATGCACCTCTTTTGTCTTGCTGGCTACAAGGACATTGACCTTATCACCGATAGCTGCGACAAGAACAAGAACATCAGAGTAATCTTTTTGTTTCCAGTTATCCGCAAAGGTACGAAGGGCACCTGCATCTGATACAGATACTTGGCTGGCAATGTAACGGTGGCCGTTTGCTTCTTGAACATTCTTGAAGACATCACCTGCCGCCGCTGCTGCTGCTTTTTCCTTCAATTCTGCATTTTCTTTTTGCAATTGACGGAGTTGCTCTTGAAGTCCTTCCACCTTGTGAGGTACTTCTTTGAGTTGAGGAGCTTTCAAGGTTGCTGCGACTGCTTTCAGTGCATCTTCTTGGTCACGATAAGCTTCAAAGGCCTCTTTACCAGTCACTGCCAAGATACGACGAGTTCCTGATCCGATCCCTTCTTCTTTGACAATCTTGAAGAGACCGATTTCAGAAGTATTGCCAACGTGAGTACCACCACAAAGCTCTACTGAATAGTCCCCGATAGTGACTACGCGAACTTCCTTACCATATTTCTCACCAAAGAGGGCCATAGCTCCCATTTCTTTAGCTGTGTCAATATCAGTCTCAACTGTTTCCACTGCGATGGCTTCCCAAATCTTCTCATTGACTTGTTGCTCAATAGCACGCAATTCTTCAGGAGTCACGGCTTGGAAGTGAGTGAAGTCAAAGCGAAGGAATTCTACTTCATTAAGTGAACCTGCTTGAGTAGCATGGTGGCCAAGGATATTATGAAGAGCTGCATGGAGCAAGTGAGTGGCTGTGTGGTTCTTCATGACACGATGACGACGATTGCTATCGATAGCCAAAGTGTATTCTTGGTTCAAAGCAAGAGGAGCAAGAACTTCAACGGTGTGCAATGCTTGTCCGTTTGGTGCTTTTTGAACGTCTGTTACAATCGCTACGACATTTCCTGCAGCATCCAAGATTTGACCATGGTCCGCAACTTGTCCACCCATTTCAGCGTAGAATGGAGTTTCTGCAAAGATAAGTGACGCAGTTCCTTCTGATACAGCTTCTACTTCAGCATTATCAGCTACGATAGCAACCAACTTAGAAGACAATTGACTAGCATTGTAGTTGAAGACACTTTCTACAGTGATGTTTTGAAGGGTTTCGTTTTGCATACCCATAGATCCACCTTTGACTGCAGAGGCACGCGCACGTTCTTGTTGTTCCTTCATGGCTGCTTCGAAGCCTTCACGGTCTACAGTCATACCAGCTTCTTCAGCGATTTCTTCTGTCAATTCCACTGGGAATCCGTATGTATCATAGAGTTTAAAGACATCTTGACCAGCAATGACAGATTGTCCTTTTTCTTTCAAGTCTGCTACGATGCCTTGAGCAAAGTGTTGACCTGAGTGAAGAGTACGAGCAAATGACTCTTCTTCGCTCTTAACGATTTTTTCGATAAAGTCACGTTTTTCAAGAACTTCTGGGTAGTAGCTTTCCATGATTTTTCCAACAGTTGGAACGAGTTTGTAAAGGAAAGGCTCATTGATACCCAATTTTTGACCATGCATAGAGGCACGACGAAGGAGACGACGAAGGACATAACCACGACCTTCATTTCCAGGAAGGGCACCATCACCAATCGCAAATGAAAGAGAACGGATGTGGTCGGCAATGACCTTGAAGCTCATGTTGTCGCCATCTTGGTCGTAAACCTTACCAGATAATTTCTCAACTTCACGGATAATTGGCATGAAGAGGTCTGTTTCAAAGTTGGTCTTAGCACCTTGGATCACTGCTACCAAACGCTCTAAACCAGCGCCCGTATCAATATTTTTGTGTGGCAATTCCTTGTACTCGCTACGAGGAACAGCAGGGTCTGCGTTAAATTGTGATAATACAATGTTCCAGATTTCGATATAACGGTCGTTTTCGATATCTTCTGCAAGAAGACGAAGACCGATGTTTTCTGGGTCAAAGGCTTCTCCACGGTCAAAGAAGATTTCTGTATCAGGTCCAGAAGGTCCCGCACCGATTTCCCAGAAGTTGTCTTCGATTGGGATCAAATGACTTGGATCTACTCCCACTTCAATCCAGCGGTTGTATGAATCCTTGTCATCTGGATAATAAGTCATGTAAAGTTTGTCTTTCGGGAAGTCAAACCACTCAGGACTTGTCAAAAGCTCATATGCCCATGTAATTGCTTCGTCACGGAAGTAATCCCCGATTGAGAAGTTCCCCAACATTTCAAACATAGTATGGTGACGTGCAGTCTTCCCTACGTTTTCGATATCGTTGGTACGGATAGCCTTTTGCGCATTGGTAATACGTGGGTTTTCAGGAATGATGGTTCCATCAAAGTATTTTTTAAGAGTGGCAACCCCTGAGTTGATCCACAAAAGTGTTGGGTCGTTTACTGGAACCAAGCTAACGGATGGTTCTACTGAGTGACCTTTGGTTGCCCAGAAATCAAGCCACATTTGGCGTACTTGTGCACTAGATAATTGTTTCATATGTATCTCCTTTTTACTAATTTGATTGGCTTTCTAGCATTTCCACATAGTCAATAGCGACACAGAGGGAAATGACTAGGTCTGCATAAGATTCGTCATAGACGGTTACGGTATAGGTAGAGGTTAAATGGAAAAGTTCCTTGGTAATCTCAGCAATCACTTGGTCACGATCGTCCAGCAATTTAAAATTCAAATCCCAGACATTTCCTTCGATGCGAAGACCGAGATTATCAAACTCATACTTATCCTTCCAGAAAGTCAACTTCTTTCGGATATAAAAATGATCTCCATTACTGAGTTGAATCTCAAAACGAGGTAGGAAAGTTAAGACTTCCTTACTAATCTCACTGACCTGTTCACCAGCAACATCATAGATGGTAAAGGTTTTAGGAATCTTAAAAAATGAACCTTCAACCTGATAGGCGACATTGCCCATTTCATCCTTGATATCAAAGCGTTCACCACCTAGGCGAAATTTTTGTTTGACAAGAAATGTTCTCATAAACACCTCCAAAAATAAAAGACAAATCCATATCACGAAGGGCGAAAAACCGCGGTACCACCTTCATTCAATGAACTTGTCATTCTTTGATTCTTATGCAATTGTTGGATTGAGTAGCATGATTTTCTATCTTAGATGGCTCGCAGCACCGCCAATTCTCTGAACTAAGATGGAGAGAAAATCAATTCTCAACTTTCTTATTATATCGTTTTTTTAAGTCTGCGTCAACTGGAAATAATCCTCATTTAAATAACCAACTCCCTAAATCTCTGGTTACTTTTTCAGAATATATTTTTTCTTACTGCCATTTTTCTTTTTATCCCAACTTTTATTCCAAGCTTTCGAATTGCTATACATAAATACAAAAATATTTGCAAATATAAAGTAACCTATCACCAAATGTATGGAATCAGTTGTTAGGTATTGTCGATCCAAGCCATCCTTTAAATGGAATAGTATAATTGTTTCGTTAACAATCAAAAAGGTTGGCCAATAACTTTTTTTGAAAAAAGTAGACATTTTCATGATTTGTTACCGCTTTCTATTATTATAAACTTAGTATACTACTAGGCTATAAAATAAGCAAATAGGATAGTAAAAATATAAAGCTATACAACTATTCAAAAAACGAACCAGATTGACTGATTCGTTTCGTGACTGCTAACTTCTACTTTCGATACATCTTAAATTGTAGGAAGAGGTCGCTGTAGATTCCTGTCCATTTATGGTCAAATTTCTCATAGACCTCTAGGTGTTTCATAGTGTCTGCATCAGGATAGAAGGACTTGTCTTCTTTGGTCTCCTCAGGGAGCATTTCCTTAGCAGGATTGTTTGGTGTTGAATAGCCGACATACTCTGCATTTTTAAGAGCATTTTCGGGTTTCAACATGAAGTTGATGAAGGCATAGGCTGCATCCTGGTTCTTGACTGTTTTGGGAATAACCATATTGTCAAACCAAAGGTTGCTGGCCTCTGTCGGAACGACATAGCGAAGATTTTCATTTTTCTCTAGCATCTGACTAGCTTCACCAGAGAAGGTCACACCGATGGCAGCATTATTCTGAATCATGTAACCCTTCATCTCATCGGCAACAATAGCCTTGATATTCGGTGTTAGCTTATAGAGCTTATCTACCGTTTCTTCCAACTGCTGTGGATCTTTAGAGTTGAGGCTATAGCCTAGTGAGTTAAGACCTAAACCAAGTACTTCACGCGCCCCATCAAAAAGCATAATGGAGTTCTTATACTCTGGCTTCCAAAGGTCGTCCCAATGTTCAGGCGCTTCTTCCACCATAGTTTCATTGTAGACAATTCCCAAGGTCCCCCAGAAGTATGGGATAGAGTACTGGTTGTTGGGATCAAAGGACTGATTGAGAAACTCTGGACCGATATTCTCAATGCCCTCAATCTTACTATAATCCAGTGGAACTAGAAGGTCTTCGTCCTTCATTTTGTTAATCATGTACTCACTTGGGATGGCAATATCATAAGTCGTTCCACCCTGCTTGATTTTCGTGTACATGGCTTCGTTGGAGTCAAAGGTCTCATACTGGACTTGGATTCCTGTTTCTTCTGTAAATTTTTCCAGAAGTTCAGGGGCGATATAGTCTCCCCAGTTGTAGATAACCAATTTTTGACTATCACGGCTATTGATTTTACTGTCAAGATGATAAGAAATTCCCCATAAGACAAGGATAATCGCTAAAATTCCTGCTAAAAATGAATAGAGTCGTTTCATGCTTGCTCCTCCTTCTCACGTGAAATGAAGTAATATCCGACAACCAGGATAATACTAAAGAGGAAGACCAAGGCTGAAAGAGCATTGATTTCCAGCGAAATTCCCTTACGAGCTCGAGAGTAGATCTCAACTGAGAGAGTTGAAAAACCATTCCCTGTTACAAAGAAGGTCACAGCAAAGTCATCTAATGAATAAGTGAATGCCATGAAGTATCCTGCAATGATAGACGGCGTTAGGTAAGGAAGCATAATTTCCTTGAACATCTGGAACTGACTAGCTCCAAGATCATAGGCTGCATGGATCATATCTCCATTCATCTCTTTTAATCGAGGCAAGACCATAAGAACTACGATTGGAATGGAAAAAGCCACATGACTAGACAGAACTGTCAAAAATCCAAGTGAAAACTTGAGTTGGGTAAAGAGAATCAAGAAGCTGGCACCAATCATAACGTCTGGGGCAACCATCAAAATGTTATTGAGTGATAGGAAGGCTTCTTGATATTTTTTGCGTGATTGGTAGATGTAAATGGCACCGAAAGTCCCAATAACAGTCGCAATCAAGGCTGATAGGAAGGCTAGTAAAAAGGTCTGAACCAAGATTAGCATGAGTCTTCCATCGCCAAACATGGTTTCAAAGTGAGACAAACTAAAGCCTGTAAAACTATTCATATCATCCCCAGCATTGAAGGCATAACCAATCAAGTAAAAGATTGGCAGATAGAGGACGATAAAGACAAAGGCTAGGTAAAGATTCGATAATTTTTTCATCGCTCTCTCCTTTCCTTAGTCACCCACATAGTGATGAACATGGTCAGGATAAGAACAACACCAATAGTTGAACCCATACCGTAATTATCGTTTGTCAGGAAGTTCTGCTCGATGGCAGTCCCCAAGGTGATCACTCGGTTCCCTCCAATCAAACGGGTCAACATAAAGAGACTTAAACTCGGGATAAAGACAGATTGGACACCACTTCGTACTCCATTCATAGAAAGAGGGAAGATGACATGGCGGAAAGTCTCCCATTTGGTCGCACCGAGGTCATAGCTGGCATTAATGAGATTATTATCCATATCATCTAAAACATTGAAGATAGGCAAAATCATAAATGGAAGCTCGATATAGCTTGCGACAAAAATAAATGAGAAATCCGTAAAGAGCAACTGCTGAGAACCGATTCCGATAAATTCTAAGAATTGGTTGATAGAGCCATTTTGCCCAAAAATCCCGATAAAGGCATAGGCCTTAAGCAATAGGTTGATCCAAGTTGGCAAAATGATCAGCATAAGCCATAGTTGACGGTGCTTGAGACGAGTCAAGAAGAGAGCTGTTGGATAGCTGATAAGTAGCGTCACTAGAGTTACAATCCCAGCATAGAGAACTGAGTTAAAGCTCATTTTGAGATAGGTCAAGTTTTGTGACGCAAAATAGGATTTATAGTTTTCTAAACTGAACTGGCCTTCGATGTTGAAAAAGGATTGTCCAAAAATCAAGACCAAGGGTGCCAATACAAAGAGTGCAATCCAAAGCATGTAGGGCACTACAAAGAGTTTAGAGGTTGTTTTCTTCATCTCTTTCCTCCTCGATAGCGTTGATCAAACCTGCTTCTTGCTCTTCGATTTCTACGTACTCTTCGATACGAGCATCGAACTCTTCTTCTGTTTCATTGAGACGCATGATGTGGATGTCTTCTGGTTCAAAGTCCAGACCGATTTCTTCACCAACAATGGCCTTACGAGTTGAGTGAATCATCCATTCATTGCCGAGTTCATCATAGGCGATAATCTCATAGTGAACCCCACGAAAGAGCTGAGTATCGACCTTCACTTGAAGTTTTCCTTCTTCTGGAAGGGTAATGCGCAAGTCTTCTGGACGAATCACGACTTCAACCGGTTCATTTGGCTTCATCCCACCATCGACCGCTTCAAAGCGTTTGCCGTTAAATTCGACCAAGTAATCCTCAATCATGGTTCCTGGCAAGATGTTTGATTCACCGATAAAGGTTGCAACAAAGTGGTTGATTGGCTCATCGTAGATGTCAACTGGTGTTCCTGACTGAACAATTTCACCGTCATTCATAACGAAAATCCAGTCACTCATAGCTAAGGCTTCTTCTTGATCATGGGTAACAAAAACAAAGGTAATGCCCAATCGCTGTTGCAATTCACGCAGTTCGTACTGCATATCTGTTCGCAATTTCAAGTCCAAGGCTGACAAAGGTTCATCCAAGAGGACCACTCGTGGTTGGTTGATAATCGCACGCGCAATTGCTACACGCTGGCGTTGTCCTCCAGAAAGTTTACGGATGGAACGTTTTTCGAAACCTTCCAACTGTACCATCTTGAGAACTTCTAATACACGTTGTTCGATTTCTTTTTTATCGACCTTACGCAAACGCAATGGAAAGGCAACATTTTCGAAGACATTCATATGCGGAAACAAGGCGTAAGATTGGAAGACTGTATGAACATCGCGCTTATTGGTCGGGATATCATTGATTCGCACGCCATCCAGTAAAATATCTCCAGTCGTTGCGTCTAGCAAACCGGCGATGATATTGAGAATGGTTGATTTACCTGAACCAGATGCACCTAGCAGTGTATAAAATTTCCCTTCTTCCAACTCAAAATTAATATCTTTGAGAACCTTTGTGTTGCTATCTTCAAAAACTTTAGAAACGTTTTTGAATTCGATAATTGGTTTTTTCAATTGGCATAAATTCCTTCTTTTTCATAGATTAACAGATCAGGGCTCTGTCAGGCCACCACTACCTCTTGCAGGGAGTTAGGCCTCCTGCATGCATCTTCGCTACCGATAGGCTTTTACCCCCTCTACATTCTTGTTAGTAGCAGCAAAGCTATTTATAGTATTTACTCATGTTCACCCAAGATACGAACTTCTCGCTCGAGAGTAACACCTGAGTGTTCTTTAACCTTTTCAATGACAGACTCAATCAAGTCTTCATAATCTCTGGCAGTTCCATCAGCTATGTTGACCATAAAGCCTGCATGCTTTTCTGAAACTTCGACGCCACCGATACGATAACCCTTCAAACCAGCTTCTGCAATCAATTGTCCAGCAAAATGACCCACTGGACGTTTAAAGACTGAACCACAAGAAGGATACTCTAAAGGTTGCTTGAGTTCACGAAGGTGGGTCAATCGATCCATTTCTTGTTTGATAACTTGGTGATTACCTGGAGCTAAGGCAAACTTAGCAGATAGGACAACTGCTCCTGATGCTTGAATGGCTGAATGACGATAACCAAAGGCCAAGTCTTTAGCAGACAAGGTTTCGATTTCACCTTCCTTAGTCAAGATTTGACAAGACTGGAGAACATGAGCAATCTCACCACCATAGGCGCCAGCATTCATAAAGACTGCACCACCGACGCTTCCTGGAATTCCACAAGCAAACTCAAAACCAGTCAAGCTATGACGGAGTGCAATACGAGTGGTTTCAATCAAGTTAGCTCCAGCTTCTGCCTCGATGGTATAGCCATCAACAGAAACGTTATTAAGCTTGTCACACATGATTACAAAACCACGTACTCCACCTTCACGGACGATAATGTTACTTGCATTTCCAAGAACCATCCAAGGAATGTTTTCCTGATTGGCAAATTTTACCACACGAGCCATCTCGTAGCGATTACGAGGAAATACTAAATAATCTGCCTTCCCTCCAACTTTAGTATAGGTATAAGTTTTTAGCGGTTCATCGAATCGAATATCGATTCCTTCTAAGGTTTCTTTTAGTTTATCTAATACGGTCATTTTTCTAATCCTTTTATAAAATTCATTCCATTATACCATTTTTAGCTCTATTTTTCGATGATTTGGTTAGCTTTTTCAAATGATTGATGTGAATAAAAACACCCCAAGAATTAGATGTATACTGTCTAACTTTTGGGATGCAGTTTAAAAAAAGATTTTTTATATTGAATCTATCTGAATTTGAAGAAATCAATAAGACTATCCTAAATAGAATGTATTCTAATCAGTTGGATGATTTTCCCAGCCTTGACGATAAAATTTAGGACTTATAGAGAAAAAATTCTTAAAAGCCTTTGAAAAGACTAGCTGATCCTGATATCCAACTTCCATGGTAATTTCTTTTATAGACAAATCTGTATCAGTTAGGAGAGTTCTTGCCTTTAGCAGACGGGTTTCAAGGAGAAATTGCTGAGGAGATTTATGGTAATGTTTCTTAAATTGACGAAACAAGGTGCTACGACTGAGTCCGACTTGGGATGCCAAGTCCTGAATAGAGATATCTTGTGCATACTGCTGTAACAAAATTTGTGCAGCTTTCTCGACAGGGAGTTGAATAATGCTCAGTGGCATTTCAGCTGGAAATTCTTCCTGCAGATAGTAGAGGAAGGTAAAAACTTGCATCCGGTACCAGCTTTCCTTTTGCTTATTTTCTGCCGTTTTGTGACAAATGTCTTCAATGATTCTCCTACTTTGAAAATGACTACAAAAATGACAAACAGGCTCAGAAAAGACTCGTGTGTTGTGGAGGTATTCGGTCAGTTTTTCACCAGAAAATCCCAACCAATAGGTTGTCCAAGGATCTTCTTGATTAGCCCAATAGCGCACTTTTTGTCCTTTTTTTAGGATAAAACCATCATTTTTCTCCAAAGAATAGGTTTGACCATCAACTTCCAAGTAACCTTTCCCTTCGCAAATCCAGTGAATGACAAAATCCTGAAAAACAGTATAATCGTAAAACGGAAAGTTAGAATAATCATCAATTCCACATTCTTCTAAATAAAATTCCTTGGATGATTCTTTAAAATAGTTCCAAAGTTTCATAAATACTTTCTCCTTGCAACATAAGTGCATATTTCTTCATCATTAACTTCTAGAAAAGCGATAAACGTTGGTTTATAATGGGCCAAGAAAGGAGAACGTATGAAAAAATCGTATAAATCTAGTATAGTAGGGCTCAGCCTCAGTAATCAAATTATCTCTATCACCATCACAGGTGACTTCATGATTCTTTTTATGAGTCAGATTTTAGGGTTTAGTGATTTGCAAAATAGCTGGCTGATTACCATGCTGCCCATTATTGCCCTTGTCCGCATTCCCTTGTCTTATCTGATGCGAAGGAAAAATCTCCTTGACTTAATGCGGTGGAGTGTACTGTCTAAGCTGTGTTTGATAGCAATATTAGTGGTAATTCCCTATGAAAGAGTGACTTTTTCTATCTACACTGTTTTTCTAGTTCTGTATCAGATAACCGTGGAGCTAGGCTTTGGACTGGCTTGGAATCCTTTGATACTATTGGTAACAGAAGAAAAATCCCGTGCAAAATTTCTCAGTCACTTAGGTTTATTTCAGCTGGTAACTAGCTTTTATACTCTCCTTATTTCCTTTTGTATCGGAAAGGAGCTGACTTCATTCCATTATCGTTGCCTACTGGGAATTGCACTTGTTAGTCTAATCTTGCAGTTTATCCTTTTGAAACAGTTACAGACTGACTATCATTTGTTTCAAAATCACCAAGAAACAGGGCGGATGGATTGGCAAGTTTTGAAAAAACAAATCTGGTACCATCTACGTATCCTACTTTTGGATAGCTTGATTTTATATATAACCTTAACCATGAATGTCCTCTATATGGTACAAGTATTGCACCTATCCGCAAACCTTGTATCTTTGTATTCAAGTATGAGCCTGTTGGGAAATGTACTGGCCCTTGCTCTTGCAGGTCCTTGTTTTGAGAAAAGACGTTCTTTGTTTTTCACAATCTTGTTAGTGATGACGGGATGCGAGATTCTTTTGATATTCTTTCTTCCCCATGATGCTGCATCCTATACAGTTTTTTGGAGCATCGGTTGGGGCGTGTTAAATGGAGCTGTCGGAGCTCTATGGGGACTCTACATTTCCCTAGTCAAACACCAGGCAGCTAGCCCCAGTCCCTTTACTATTTGGAATATTTATCAGGGAATTGCCTATCTTGTTAGTGTACTAGTCTTTTATCTCTCTGGCAACTTGGTACACCTATCTAGTTCTAGCTCAGAGTTTGATCCTTATCGTCTGGTTTTAATTGCCTGCCTAAGCATCTGCATCCTAGTTTGTTTACGGATGCTGTATAAAAGAAAAATAGGTCTCAAGTGACGGTTGTCGCTTTAGCCTATTTTATCATCGTATGATAAACTCCGATTGTAGGATAATGGTCCGTTTTTCGTCCGAGAGTGCTTGTTTGAAACTTTCCTGACCGAGTTGGTAGGATTTGTTATCAATGGTAGGAATGCCAAGCACTTCTCCTGTTAATTGCTTCTCTTGGCCAATCAACAAGGGTAATTCAAGATTTTTCTCCTGATAGTAACGAACTACACCAGTTGCTACATCATCTCCATTGCTAAAAATACAGTCTAAATCATGCTTAATCAAGCTGTCTCCTTGTTCATAAGCATCCTCTCCTGTGGAAATTCCGTCCAAAATCAGAGGTTCCTCTTTCTCACCAAAGACTTCCTTATAAGCTTCCATGGTTAGACGATAAGTAGAACTTTTTAAGTCTTTTCGGGTAAATAGCAAAGCAATCTTGCTTTTCCCCTGGTCTTTAATCCAGTTGAAGGCTGTCTTGCAGGCATGGGTCCTGTTCACATAGACGCTGCTCAGATTGGGTTCCTGCACTTCTTCACAGCAGACAATGTTGCCATACTTAGCGTAAGAAGCAATGGTTTCTATGTCAACACTGCGAGAGGTGAAAATCAGACTGTCGAAGGCCCGTCCTCGAAGTTGCTCCAGGTAATTTTTTTCCAAATCTATATCATATCGCGAAGGTAGGATGAGCAGGGTGTGGTTATGAGCCAAGGCTGCATCCAAAAGCCCATTCAGTAACTGACTGAAATATGGATGGAGTGTCGTGTAGGGAATAACCACACCAACCCTACGAGTCGAACCCGAACTTAATTCCTGAGCTAGGATGTTGGGACGATAGTCCAATTCCTCCATAATTTGCAAAATTTTCTGGCGAGCTTCCTCTGAAACATGAGGATGGTTATTAATAACCCGTGATACGCTAGAAACAGAATAGCCACTCAGTTTGGCAATTTTTCGAATATTTGTCATTGTTTTCTTTCTATGGGAGGATTGAAGCCCTCCAAACACGTGATTAGTTCAATTTTTTAAGATACTTACGTATACCATAGCCGACACCGTGATCATCATTGCTACGCGTAACCTTATAAGCTAGCTCTTTGATGTCAGGAAATGCATTGTCCATGACGATAGGAAATCCCACCATTTCGAACATTGGGATGTCATTATGCCCATCACCAAAGGCAGCAGTCTGGCTCTTGTCAAGCCCCTCTTTTTTGAGAATATAGGCAATCCCTTTTGATTTTTTAGCAGTTTTGCTAGTAATTTCCAGATGATACTGACCAGATCGAAGAATGCTGACCTCACCTAAATCTAAAGATTGTAAATATTTCTCCAAAGCTAATAGTTTGTCATTCTCTAGGGCAATCATCATAATCTTGAAAGTATTATCCTTGGCAGTAAGAAACTCAGCCTCGATTTGTAGTGTTGGTTTTTGGCGCGTGATTCTGTGTTCTAGACGAATTCCTTCATCTATTGTATCACAATACCAGTGCGTCATATCATAATAGCTGATACTAATGTGTGGAAAATGCTTGCGCACTGCCTGTAAAATAGTCTGTGCTGTCTTTCTAGGAAGGATATCTGTATGAAGGGGTTTGACTTTCCCCTCCACAAGTTGATAAATCAAACCGCCGTTAAAGGCAACTTGAGGTCCAGTCAACTGGAGTTCCTCTATAGCCTCTCGCATTTCCATGGGAGCTCGAGCAGAAACTAGAGTTAAAGGAATTTGGGCATCACGGATAGCCTTGCTATTCTCGCTAGAAACGCGGCCCTCAGAATTTAGAAGGGTGCCGTCCATATCTGAAAAAATACGTTTGATGGTCATAATTTTGTCCTCTTTTCTTCTTTATCCGCTAGCGTGTGATAGGTCGGTTTAAATGCGCATTCCCAACCTTTGATACCATTTTACATTCTGGAACGCGTTCCATGTCAAGAGGAAAATGAAATAAATTTTATTTTTTTTGTAGTCTTTGACAGAGTTGATGTTGAGGTGGTAAATAGTATATCTTCCATTAAGCAGCTTGTCCAAGCACAGTTTGTAAAAACTAATTCCTATCTGCTTGCAGTAGTCACTACTTTAAATTTTAGGTAAGCGAAAAAAATTACAAAGAGCTAATAAACAGACAAATAACAGAGATAACAGAGAACAATAAAAAGAGGTTTCCCTCTTTTTATGATGATTTTTTCCAAAATGTAGATTTTGTCAGCCAGACAAAAGCCAGAAGTTCTACAAGAAGAATAACCTCCACTAGAAGTGGATTTGACAACCAACCAACTTGAGATAGGCTCGGAGCCAAATCAAATAGGGCGTGTAAACCATAAGCAGCTACTAGGTAAATCCATTTCTTTTGGCGAACTGCTTGATAAACCCAGAAGGTCAAGCCGACTTGAAGAAGCAAGGCTAGGATTCTCTCTAGTCCCAAAAGGTAAATCTGCCATGCTGCTAGATTGTTAATCGTAGCAAGCGTGCTTTCAGGCAAGAGTTGCATGATGTTTGGATTTTGAGATTCTACGGCTGAAAAGAGGATGAAGAGATTGAGTAAACTTGCAATCCCGATATAGATCAACTCTAAACCACCATGCCCCAATCCATAAGCAAGAGCATCTGAATCTTCCAAAGTTCTTTTCTTCTCCAACCATTTAAAGAAAATAAGTCGAGCTGTTTCTTCAAACAAAGCAGCCATACAAATCCCGTAAATCACATAGAGAAGAGGATTTCCCGTCATGAGTGGAACTGTCCCATCCTTTTGTGGGTGGAGAACCAAGAGATGAACGATTTTTTCCAAGACTTGAGAAGAAGCAAAAAATGCAACTGCCCCAAGTCCCAAAACTGCAAAATTAATCTTATATTGCTTTCTTGCATACCAAACTGCTGCAATGAGGATGGCAAATAAAGCCAGCATCGTTATTATTACATGAATTTTCATATTTGACTCCTTTTATTCTGCCTGTTCGATATCTTTTTTCATCTCGTCAACATTAAACTTAGCAAATAGATACTGACGGTCTTGAACAGGAAAACGTTGATCCAACTGGTCAACAGCTCCCACCTCTACAATCCCTTCCTTGATGACAAAGTCCATCACGTGGCCACCAAAGGTTAGATCATCTGAGATAAAGTGCAAATGATAACCAGCAACGCTAACTCCATGGAAAATTTCAGGTGTCCAAAAACCAACGATAGTTCCTGAGACATTGTCACAGCTATATTCAGGCTGATGCGTCGCAACCTCAGCAAACTTCGTTTCAGTTGTTGATTTTGGAATCATACGAACATGCATATGCTTAAAATCACCATGAATCTTAATCGAACGAAATAGATTTTCTCCATCATAATAGGACTCAATACGTTTTTCAAGTTCCTGATCAGTCATTTCAAAACGCTGGCGGAAAATAACTTCTGCCTGGTGGGGTACAACTGCTGCATAGGGGATCAAAGCTTCTGGTGAAACTTCCACAATTTCAGGTTTCTCACCTGATCCCTTAGCCTGATAAGCTTTCCCATCTAAGACAATCAATTCTCCATCGATAGAATCCAGGGTTCCTAGTCCTAAATTTCCATGTTCAAGCAATTCACCCACGGTCATGGTTCCACCGTAAAGTCCAGCCATCAAGGCTCCCAAAGTATTGTATTGGAATAATTTAACTGGTTCTTGCACCTTTATCATCTCACTCTTCTTTGAAAATTTTACTTACTAAGTATATCACATTTCTGATTAGAATTGAATGCTAGACTGCCTTTTAATACTCAATGAAAATCAAAGAGCAAACTAGGAAACTAGCCGCAGGTTACTCAAAACACTGCTTTGAGATTGTGGATAGAACTGACGAAGTCAGCTCAAAACACTGTTTTGAGGTTGTGGATAGAACTGACGAAGTTAGATCAAAGCACTGCTTTGAGGTTGTGGATAGAACTGACGAAGTCAGCTCAAAGCACTGCTTTGAGGTTGTGGATAGAACTGACGAAGTCAGCTCAAAACACTGTTTTGAGGTTGTGGATAGAACTGACGAAGTCAGTAACCATACCTACGGCACGGCGACGTTGACGCGGTTTGAAGAGATTTTCGAAGAGTATAACATTGCCAAACTTCTAAAAAAAAGGTACAATGTAACAAAATCATGAGAGGTCTGGGATGAAGCAAGAAAGCAAGTATGAACAAGTCGTTCACTATCTAAAAAATGAGATAGAATCAGGTAGATTTCCAACTGGAAATCGCCTACCATCTATCCGAAGACTCAGTCAAGATTTTCACTGTAGCAAAGACACCATACAGCGCGCACTCTTAGAACTCCGATACCAGAAATATATCTACTCCAAACCTCAAAGTGGTTATTATGTATTGGAGCAACAAACCAGTCATGAAGATCTAATTATCTCAGTCAATGATGAACACGCAGCTGCCTATGATGATTTTCGTCTTTGTGTCAACGAAAGCTTGATTGGACGAGAAAATTATCTCTACAACTACTATGAACACCAAGAAGGCTTAGAAGAATTACGCCAGTCCGTTCAGACTTTGCTCTTTGATCAAGCCATTTATAGTAAGGCAGACCAGTTGGTCATGACGTCTGGAACCCAACAAGCACTGTTTATTCTTTCTCAGATTGATTTTCCAGGTCAAGCTCAGGAAATACTGGTCGAACAACCGACCTATCATCGAATGAACCAGCTGCTACTAGCTCAAAATCTTCCCTTTCAAACCATTGAACGTCGGGTGGATGGCATCGACCTGAAAGAACTTGAGGAGCATTTTAAAAGTGGAAAGATTAAGTTTTTCTATACCATTCCCCGTTTCCACTATCCTCTGGGGCATTCTTATTCTGAAGAGGAAAAACTTGCTATCCTTGACTTAGCTGCAAAATATCAGATTTATATCGTTGAGGATGACTACCTGGGTGACTTGGATCCTAAAATGGGTCAAACCTTTCATTATTTGGACCAGCATGATTTGGTCATCTATATCAAGTCCTTTTCTACGAGTCTATTTCCTGCCCTTCGGATTACCGCCCTTCTTCTTCCAAACACTATCAAGGAAGCTTTTGTAACCTATAAAAACATTCTCGACTATGACAACAACCTTATCATGCAAAAGGCTCTATCACTCTATATTGATAGTCAACTCTTTGAAAAAAACAGACTAGCACGATTGGCACTGCAAGAAAAAAGTCAGGAGCACATCCAACAACTCTTACAAAGCTATCCTATTTCCCTACCAAGCTATCCACTTCATGATGGGCTTTTGCTTGATCTCAGGAACTATCCTAGCATCGCTAGTCTTAAACATAGTCCTCTAGAACTCGACTTCTTTGAATCTTCCTATCTAGCGAACTGCCCTTATCACTTTGCAAAAGTCCCCCTAGAAAATATTGAAGAAACATTAAGCTATTTAAAAACAGAGCTGGACTGAAATCCAACTCTGTTATTTTTTATTGTTCTACTTCTGTTAGCTTAGCAGCTTTTTCAAGATAAGTTTGGTAAGTTCCGTCATCTTTCAGTTTTTGGATGACCTTATCAACTACTTCTTTCAAATCTGAGTTACCTTTTTTGATAGCTACGGCATTTGCTTCGCCTTCTTTCATAGTCAAGCTTACTGTAGCTACAGCCAAATCTGAGTTCTTAGCAGCATAGCTTAGTGCTACTGGCTCATCCATATGAACGGCATCTACTTTACTAGATTGAAGCTCGTTGACTGCTTCGCCCATGTTTGTCAAAGAAGTCAACTGTGCCTTTGGAAGTTGCTCTTTAACCATAGATTCAGGAACAGTCCCTTTCTGAGCTGCAATATTAGCACTTGCTAGAGAGTCCAAATCCTTGTATTTTTCAAGATCTGACTTTCTGATAAGGAAGCTAATTTTATTTTCATAGTAAGGAATTGAGAAATCAAAGACTTCTTGTCTTTCTTCAGTTGCACTGATTCCCGCAATGGCCAAATCAGCCTTACCTGTCTGAAGACTAGTCAAGACATTATCAAAGCTCATGCTTGAAATTTCCAATTTCACTCCAAGTTCATCAGCGATTGCTTGCGCCATGTCAATATCAGCACCTACGACTTGGTTCTTACCATCTACAAGGGATTGAAACTCAAAGGGAGCATAGTCTGGACTAGTTGCGACCACTAATTTCCCTTTTTGCTTGATGGCCTCCACTGCAGACTGTGAGCTTGAGCTAGACGATTGGCAAGCTACTAAAAAGAAGCTTGCAAGAAAACTACATAAGACAAATATCCATTTTTTAAAATTCATAAATAAACAACCTCTCTGTTAATTTTGTATAATTATAACTCTATAAACTTTGTTTGTCAAGCATATTTTAAATTTTTATGAAAAATTTTCAATTTTTCTTTCAAAAAAGGAGCTTTTACTTACTAACAAGCTCCTTTTTTTGCATAATTAATCAATCTTACAATTCAACAATCTTACCTGTTTCAAAGTAAACAACCCATTCACAGATATTTTTTGCATAGTCACCAATGCGTTCCAAGTAAGAAATAACTTGGAAGTAATCACGACCTGTGACGATGGCTTCAGGATGTTTCTTGATTTCTTCTGTAGCTAGGTCTCGAATGTTATCAAAGTAATGGTTGATATTTTCATCCATGGTTGCAACTTCATAGGCTTGATCTACGGAACCATTCAAATAAAGTTCTAAAGCGGCTTCAACAAAGTTTTTTACTTCACGACCCATTTTTTTGATTTCTTCTTCAACTGCAGGGATGCGTTGCTCACCCTTCATACGAATCGTTGCTTTTGCGATAGATACTGCATGGTCTCCCATACGTTCTAGGTCTGAAACAGCTTTTAAAACTGTCAAAACTGTTCGCAAGTCCTGTGAAACTGGCTGTTGTAGGGCAATCATTTCAAATGATTTCTTTTCAAGTTTCACTTCGTATTCGTTTACTTCTGCATCTTCCTCAATGACTTCTTTAGCCATGTCACGGTCATGCGTTACAAAAGCACGTACGGTACGATTGATTTGGGAAAGAACTTCTTGTCCCATGGCATAAAACTGATTATGCAATTTCTCTAAATCTTCTTCAAATTGAGATCGTAACATCTTCTCACTCCTTATCCAAATTTACCTGAAATGTAGTCCTCTGTCTCCTTATGTTGAGGATAGAGGAACATATCCTTGGTATCGTTAAATTCAATCAAATCTCCATTGAGGAAAAATCCTGTCTTATCAGAGATTCGAGATGCCTGCTGCATAGAACGAGTGACCAAGAGCATGGTGTACTTGTCTTTTAGACCATACAAGGTTTCCTCAATCTTACCAGCAGAAATAGGGTCCAAGGCTGAAGTTGGTTCATCCAAAAGGATGATTTTAGGACTAGTCGCCAATACACGTGCCACACAAACACGTTGCTGTTGCCCACCTGAAAGACCAATGGCAGAGTCATGCAAACGGTCCTTGACCTCATCCCAGATTGAAGCACGTTGTAAAGCCTTCTCCACTGCTTCATCTAAGACCTGCTTATCCTTTTCTCCATTTATGCGAAGGCCATAAACGACATTTTCATAGATAGACATAGGAAAAGGATTGGGTTGTTGGAATACCATTCCAATTTCCTTACGCAATTCAACTGTATCGGTACGAGGGCTATAGATGTTGTGACCGTTATAAACCACTGATCCAGTTGTCGTCACTTCAGGATTAAGGTCACCCATTCGGTTAATAGCCTTTAGAAGTGTTGATTTTCCAGATCCAGACGGACCGATAAGGGCTGTAATTTCCTTGGGTTGGAATGATAAGGAAACACTATTCAAGGCCTTCTTTTTATTGTAATAGACTGACAGGTCTGAAACCTGCAAAATCGGTTCTGTCATACTGTTCCCTTTCTAACCAAAGTGTCCAGTTACATAGTCATTAGTAGACTGTAGCTTAGCATTTTGGAAAATATTAGCAGTCTTATCATACTCAATCAAATCACCCAAGTAGAAAAATCCTGTGTAGTCACTAGCACGCGCAGCCTGTTGCATACTGTGGGTTACGATGATAATGGTAAAGTCCTTCTTCAACTCAAGCATGGTTTCCTCAAGTTGAGCTGTCGCAATCGGATCTAAGGCTGATGCAGGTTCATCCATCAAGAGAATATCCGGTTTAACAGAGATTGCACGAGCGATACAAAGTCGTTGCTGCTGACCACCTGATAGGGTCAAGGCCGACTTGTGAAGATCGTCTTTGACCTGATCCCAGAGGGCAGCCTGACGAAGTGATGTTTCTACAATTTCATCTAGGACTTTCTTGTCCTTGACCCCTGCACGTTCATGTGCAAAAGTAATATTACGATAGATTGATTTAGCAAATGGATTTGGACGTTGAAACACCATTCCGATATGTTTACGCATTTCATAAACATTGATCTCAGGACGGTTAACGTCAATACCTCGATAGAGGATTTGGCCTGTAACCTTGGCAATATCAATGGTATCATTCATACGGTTGAGACTGCGTAGATAGGTTGATTTCCCAGATCCCGACGGACCAATCAGGGCCGTGATTTTATTTTTTTCGAATTGCATATCGACGCCCTTAATGGATTCATTTTTACCGTAGTAAACATGTAAATCCTTAGTAGAGAGGGCCACTTTTTCTTCTGGAAAGGTAATGATATGCTTTTCATCCCAATTATATTTTGACATGGCTTCTCCTTTAGGCAGCGGTTAATTTCTTGTGTAAGTAGCTTCCGAGTTTGCGAGCTCCAAAGTTAAAGATTAAGATAAAGATTAGGAGCACCGCAGCAGAACCTGCTGAAACAAGTGTTCCATCAGGAATAGTTCCTTCACTGTTGACTTTCCAGATATGAACAGCCAAGGTTTCTGCTTGACGGAAGATTGAGATTGGACTGGTTACACTGAGGACATTCCAGTTTGACCAGTCAAGAGCTGGTGCTGATTGTCCTGCAGTATAGATAAGAGCCGCAGCTTCACCAAAGATACGACCTGATGCAAGGACAACACCCGTAACAATACCAGGTAGGGCTTCGGGGATAACAACATGAAGAACTGTTTCCCAACGAGAAAGTCCAAGCGCTAAACCAGCTTCACGTTGCGTATGGTGAACGTGTTTCAAACTGTCTTCAACATTACGAGTCATTTGTGGAAGGTTAAAGACAGTTAAAGCCAAGGCACCAGAAATAATTGAAAATCCATATTCAAACTGAACTACAAAGATAAGGTAACCAAAGAGACCAACAACGACTGATGGTAGAGAAGACAAAATCTCAATACAGGTACGAACGAAGTTGGTAACACGACCTTTTTTGGCATACTCAGCCAAGTAAATCCCAGCTCCCATTGACAAAGGCACAGAGATGAACAAGGTGATGACCAAAAGGAAGAAGGAATTATAAAGCTGAATTCCAATACCTCCACCTGCTTGGTAAGAAGATGATTTTCCAGTCAAGAAGGACCAAGAAACATGAGGTAAGCCTCGAACCAAGATATAGAGAATCAAGGAAGCAAGAATGGTCACAATGATTCCTGCGATGGTATAGAGGACAGCTGTTGCAAGTTTATCTAATTTCTTAGCGTGCATAGTTTTTCTTTCCTCTTTCTTTCGTAATCAATTTAATCACACTGTTAAAGGCCAAACTCATCAAGAGCAATACTAGGGCCAGTGACCAAAGAACATTATTATCAACAGTTCCCATAACGGTATTACCAATTCCCATGGTCAAAACAGAGGTTAAAGTCGCAGCAGGTGTTGTCAATGAAGTTGGGACAACGGCTGAGTTTCCGACCACCATCTGAATAGCTAGTGCTTCACCGAAAGCACGCGCCATACCAAAGACTACAGCCGTAAAAATACCTGAACGAGCAGCCTTCAAAGTAACACGCCAGATTGTTTGCCAACGAGTCGCTCCCATAGCTAAACTTGCTTCACGGTAGTGACGAGGCACTGCCCTTAAGCTATCAGTTGTCATAAAGGTTACAGTCGGCAAGATCATAACAAAGAGAACGAAAATCCCTGATAAAATACCAAAACCTGTTCCACCAAAGACACTACGTACAAATGGTACAACGACCTGCAAACCGATAAATCCGTAAACTACCGAAGGAATCCCAACTAGAAGTTCGATAGCTGGTTGCAAAATCTTAGCTCCTTTTGGCGATACTTCTGTCATAAAGACCGCAGCACCAATTGCAAATGGTGTTGCGATAAGAGCTGATAGGATGGTAACGATAAAGGAACCTAAAATCATTGGAAGGGCGCCAAACTGTTTACCTGATGGATTCCAAGTTGCACCAAAGAGAAAATCAAAGATATTCACACCATTAACAAAGAAGGTAGATAACCCTTTTTGGGCTACAAAGATTAAAATCATAGCCACAATGATAACAATCAAAGAGAGACAGGCAAAAGTCAGACTTTTCCCTAATTTCTCAAGACGAGAGTTCTTTGATGGAGAGAGCAATTTTTTAGATAATTCTTCTTGATTCATTATTGACTCCCTTCTAGCGCTGTTACAGTCCCTGCAGCATCTTTTTCAACCTTCATTTCCTTAACAGAAATATAGCCCATTCCTTTAACGATTCCGTTCTGAGCTTCGTCTGAAAGGATAAAGTTTAAGAATTCGGCAACCAATTCATTTGGCTCACCAAGTGTATACATATGTTCATAAGACCACAAAGGCCAATTATTCGTGGTTACATTCTCTGAAATTGGTTCATAACCATTGAGTTTGATTGTCCCAACAGAATCATCAACATAAGCAAATGCTAAGTAGGAAATAGCTCCAGGGGTTTGAGAAACGATTGATTTGACCATCCCGTTTGAATCCTGTTCCTGACTTTGCATTGCTGATTGACCATTCATGATCACACTATCAAAGGTTGCACGAGAACCTGAACTAGCCGCACGGTTGATTATAGAGATGGCTAAATCTTTCCCACCGACTTCTTTCCAGTTGGTAATTTCTCCTGTGAAGATTTGTCGGAGTTGATCTGTCGTTAGATTATCAACATCTACTTCTTTATTGATAATAACAGCCAAACCTGCAACAGCTACCTTATGATCAACCAAGGCTGAAGCATCAATACCGTCTTTTTCCTCCGCAAATACATCCGAATTTCCGACATCTACTGCTCCTGACTGAACCTGCGATAGTCCTGTACCAGAACCACCACCTTGAACATTGACAGTTTTACCGATATGAGCTGATGCGAATTCATCTGCTGCCGCCTCGACTAAAGGTTGGAGGGCAGTTGAGCCAACAGCTGTCATTGACTCCCCACGATCAATCCAACTTGCACACCCTGCTAGTGAACCAGCAAGTAAAAAGGTTGCAAGAAAGAGGGTGAGTTTTTTAAATTTTTTCACTATTTGTCTCCTTGAAAATAATGATGAATAGCTTGGAATTTCGCCCTATTTTTCTAATGTTTTATGCAAAAAATCCATACTTCCACTATAACATAGAATACTGATTTTGACTAGTTTTTTACCTTAAACCTCAAGCCCTTAGGGAAATAATTCTTCAAGATATTTCCGATCACTTTTGCAAAGCCTAGACCATTCCCACCAACTAAAACTTGGTACCAGCCATTTGGCAAAGTTTCAGACAATTGAACTGTCTCACCGGCCACGTATTTAACAAAGTCCTCTTCATGAATTTCAATTGATTGTTTGACTTGGCTTGGTTTTAAAGATAATCCAAGTGCAAAGCTTGGTTCAAAACGTTTTTTCTTAAAGGTTCCAAGATGGAGTCCGTTTCGTGCAATCTTAAGCTTACCCAAATCTGGTAAGACTTCTGGTAAGAGATACAGTTGGTCTCCAAAAGTCTGTAAAATACCTGGCAAATTAATCTTTAGGTGTTTTTTTTCAAAATCTTGCCATAAACTCAACTGTTCGCGACTGATATTAGTCTTAGAAGGCTTGAACTTGCCTGACTTGTTTTGTCCCTTAAACTGAAGATGAGCAACAAATTGGCCTTCTCCCTTAAAACGATGTGGGTACATCCGAGCTGTCTCTGGAAAATCAATCCCAGGAGCCATCCCATTGATAGGTTCGATTGGAATCAATTCAAAATCATAACTATCCAGTAACCATTTGATAATTTCTTCGTTTTCTTCTGGGGCCCAGGTACAGGTTGAATAAACCAAACGGCCACCATCAGCCAACATGGTGACCGCATCCTCTAGAATTTCACGCTGCAAGTCAGCACATTGGCTTGGATATTCTACACTCCAATAATCCATAGCATCTGGCTGTTTTCGGAACATCCCTTCTCCAGAGCATGGTGCATCTAGGACAATTAGGTCAAAATATCCTTTAAATACTTTAGCCAAACGATCGGCAGATTCATTGGTTACAACTACATTTGATGCTCCAAACCGTTCCATATTTTCAACCAAAATCTTAGCTCGCTTGCTAGAAATTTCATTGGAAACAAGTAGTCCTTCGCCTGCAAGATAAGCTGCCAGTTGAGTTGATTTCCCACCGGGAGCCGCTGCCAAATCCAAGACCTTCATGCCTGGTTTTGGTTTAGCTACTTGAGCAACCATTTGAGCAGCAGGTTCTTGGGAATAGACCAAGCCTGTTACATGTTCAGAAGATTTCCCAGAAACCTTGCCATAATAGCCCCAAGGTGTATGTGGAATAGCATCTGAAAAAGAAACTTGGCTTTCTTTTAAGGGATTGATGCGAAAGGCGGAAACTGCCTCATCATCAAAAGAGGCAAGAAAAGCTCTTGCCTCATCTCCCAATATTGCTTCATATTTTTTTACAAATCCTTCTGGAAATTGCATGTAAGTTTATTTCCTTTCATAGATATAGGATTGAATTTCTGCCAACTTGTCTGTTGGAACCATCATAATTGGTTGTCGTGTCTGAAAATCCACCGGCTCTCCATTTAAGGTTACAATCTGATAACCTAAACTTTTTCCAATGATACCAGCTGCAGCATAGTCCCAAGGTTGGAGATAGGTGATATAGGTCAATAGCTGACAAGATAATATTTTTGAAAAGCTGATAGCTGCACTTCCATAGATACGTACACCAAGTGAAGCATTAGCCAATTCTGCGACACCCCAAGCGTTTGTTTCCAACATGCCAGCATTACTCGCAATTAGAAAATCTCGCAAGGGCTTATCCTTAAAATTAGGCAAGGGTTCTTCATTGAGACAGGCCTGAAAAGTACCTCCTCCATGATAACAATGACCTTTCATGACATCATAAATGATCCCAAACTGGCCCACACCGTTTTCAAAATAGGCTAGCATAACGGCAAAATCATCACCTTGTGCGACAAAGTTGTTGGTACCATCAATGGGATCAATGACCCAAACAGATCCATGTCCAACTGAAGCACGTAGACATCCCTCTTCAGCACAAAATTGGTCATCAGGATAACGCGAACGAATCTTATCAATCAAAAAATTCTGAACTTCCTTGTCCAAACGAGTCACCAAGTCTGTAGGGGATGATTTTCTCTCAATATGCAATTCTTCCTGCATATGAGCTAGAATATAGTCTCCTGCTTCCTTGACAATCTCTTTGGCAAACATAAATTTATTTTCCAAGTGAAATCTTCCCTTCCCCTTGTTCTTTGGCCAATTGGACAGCTCGATAGAAGGAGTAACCACTCGCAGTTTCAAATTCACGGCCCAAGCGTTTTTCTTCACTCTTGCTTGGAACAACCGCTTTGAATCCCTTATAGGAATCTAGTAGTTTTTTTGCCTCTACCTTAGTCTCATAGGCTGCTTCAACATCATTAAAAAAAGAAAGCACTGAAGCAAGTTCTTCAGTGCTCCACGACAAATCTAGTGGGTAACTATACTGTTTATTCATCTAATTAATACCAGCTCTCAATGTAGCTTCTTTCAGTTCTTGTTTACGGTAACTACGAGGGAGAAAAGCACGAATCTCATCTTCATTAAAACCGATTTGCATTCGCTTTGCATCAATAATAATCGGACGACGCAAAAGACTCGGATACTGCTCAATTAAATGAAGCAACTCCGATACTGAGATACTCTCTACATCAATATTCAATTTTTGAAAAATCTTTGAACGAGTCGAGATGATGTCATCAGTACCATTTTCGGTCAAGGAAAGAATATGTTGCAGTTCTTTTCTCGTTAAAGGGCTGGTCATAATATTATGCTCTTGGAAGGGCACTTTATGATTCTCGAGCCAGGCCTTTGCTTTACGACATGATGTACAACTCGGTGATAAAAATAGTGTAATCATGCTTTCCTCTTCTTTACATACTTTTCTATTCCTATTATACAAAAAAATAAAGCGCTTGACTAGTTATTTCCGTAAAAAAACCTACTTTTTCAAGAAAAATAGGGTTTTTAGAATCAAATGTGAATGTTTCGCTTAAATATAGAAATATTCATGTTACAAACGATAGTTTTTTCCTAGATTTTATTTGGAATCAGTAATACTTTTCTTGACTTATCTATTTGTTTTTCTACTCTGTAGGTACATAAATCCAAAAATCAATTCATACAAGCAGAAAAATAGAAGAAAGGCATGGAGGAAAAAGTCCTCTGGTAGGATAAGAATGACAGGATCCTTTGCTGGATCAAATAGCCAGGTATCATCACCTACAAAAAGAATTTGATGAAACAAAGTAAAGAACTGCTCAAATCCGATGAAGACACCAACTAACCCAAGTACCAAAGGTAGCGAGAGCATGATTAAGAGACCTCTACGGTACAGAGATAGAAATCCTTTCTGAATGACCTGCTTCCAAAAAAGATAGAATATCGGTAGAGTTACTAGTGCTACTCCTTGAGCCAGATGGAACAAATCCTTCACAACCGCAAAATGATAGATACCAGAAGCTGATGAAGGAAAATCTGGCATTTCCAATGCTTGATTTAATGGATTGGTCAAATAATCCATCAAAACATTAAAATTATGCTGGATAGTCTGAGGTTGCAGATGAACACGACTTGTCAAGTTTAACCAAGAAATTTCCTGAGGATAGACAAACCAAGCCAGGTAAATGGTCAATAAAATAGCAAGCGAGAGGAGAAAGAGAATACTTCCTACAAAAGTAAACTTAGTTTTCATCGAAATCCCACTCCGCTAGACTTGAAAGGACATGAGTTGGTGCAATTGGTAAATCAGCTACTTCTTCAGGTTTTGTAAATCCTGTCGTTACCAAAAGGCTAGGAATGCCATTGTCAATACCAGCTCGAATATCAGTCAGGTAATTATCGCCCACCATGACAATTTCTTCTCGCTCAAGTCCTAGGTGTTCAACAGCCTTGTCCATAATAATCGCATTAGGTTTTCCAATATAAACTGGTTTTACGCGAGTTGCTACTTCAAGAAGAGTAATCAGTGAACCAGCACCAGGCAAAAGTCCACGTTCAGTTGGAATGTTCAAATCAGGGTTGGTACCGATAAAATGAGCACCTTTATGGATAGCTAGGGTTGCTGTAGCAAATTTTTCATAGTCTACTTGCCAGTCCAAGCCAACAACTACATAGGCTGGATTTTCTTTATCTTCAACATATCCTGCTGCTTGAATGGCTTCCTTTAGGCCTGCTTCTCCGATGACATAGACTGTCTTTTCAAGTCCTAGATCATTCATGTAATCAATAGTCGCTAAGGTTGCAGTATAAATGGTTGATACAGGCGTGTCGATGTTAAACTGATTAGCTAGCATCTCTTGAACACTTTCAGGTGTACGAGTGGTGTTGTTTGTCACAAAAAGATAAGGAATCTCTCTTTTTTGTAACTCATGAACAAAAGCTTCTCCTGCTGGGATTCTATCTTTCCCCTTATAGATTGTTCCGTCTAAATCAATTAAATATCCTTTATAAGTCATATCTTTCTTTCTAATCTTTTTTAATTTCTTGCCAAGTTATCTTTGCTTGAGCATTGATATCGCCATCACTTGAGACTTGGTGATTACTCTCTAATCCATTTAATTCATAACTAGAAGTGATCATGCCTCCTGGTCGAACTTCCTTGACATATTTGAGGTTGATTTTTTTAGGGATATGGTTGATAAGAAAATCTGCTCCCATGACCTCAAAAATCCAGTCTAGGTATTTACTGTTATTGACGTGACCATTCATATCTAAGTCATAGAAACGAACGTGGTAGTCCTTGCTTATCGCTTCTTCCAGCTCTGTATATTTTGGCCCACGGACCAGTTTCTTAGAAAACTCAGATTGGTAAGGGGCGACAATTTCTGGTACTACAGGATGAACCTTTCGACTCTCACGATCCATAAGGACAAAGGTAGCTACCATATGAATGATTTCTTGACCATCTTCATCATAAATAGTAAATCGGCGGTAGCAAAAAAGACGATTATAGGTCAAAGCTTCTGTTTCAATGGTGATTTCCTCAGCAAATTGAGGTAAACGTACCACATCGATATCATAATCCGTGATAATCCAGACCAGATTATACTGTTCTAAAACATCCTTGTCACTCACTCCCAGTTCAATTGACTGCATCCCTGATACCTGTAAGGACAACAAGATAACGTCTGGTAGTTTGATATGACCATTCATGTCAGCCATATCAAAAGGAATTTTCATCTTCATTTGATAAGTTAAGCCCATAATTTTACTCCAATATAAATCGTTCTGCTACTGTATCACCTAAGAAGAGCCCTCTCTTAGTCATACGAACATGATCGCCATCAAGTTGCATAAGACCTTGTTGAATCAAGTCTTTGACAATATCCCCATAAAGTTCCTGGAAAGACCGTCCAAATTTTTCTTCAAAGCGTGCCATGGAAACTCCTGACTTCTTGCGAAGGCCGAGAAACATCTCTTCTTCCATTTTTTCCCTTTGACTCAGGTGTTCTTCAGTAATACGAGCATTTCCCTCTTCTACCGCCTTTAAATAATGGCGAATAGGCCCATGATTTTTATAGCGAACACCGTCTACATAGCCAGACGCACCAGCACCAATTCCATAATACTCAGCATTGTCCCAGTACATAAGATTGTGACGACTCTCAAATCCTGGTTTTGAAAAATTAGAAATCTCATAATGCTCGAAGCCAGCTTTTTCTAGCTCTGCAATGATATACTCAAACATCTCTGCTTCTAATTCTTCCTTAGGAAGTGGTAATTTTCCTCGTCTCATACGATTCATAAAAACCGTATGATTTTCTAAAATTAAGCTGTAGAGGCTCATATGAGGAATATCAAGGGCAATTGCCTTAGCGACATTGTCCTTTACCTGATCCATGGTCTGCCCAGGAAGTGCGTAGATCAAGTCAATGGAAATATTGTCAAAACCAGCCTGTTTGAGACGATCGATATTTTCATAAATATCCTTTTCCGTATGACTACGCCCTATCTTTTTCAGCATTTTATCATCAAAGGTCTGAACACCTAGTGAAACACGATTAACTGCAGAATTTTGCAGAACAGCAATCTTATCCGCATCCAAATCACCAGGATTAGCCTCGATAGTTAATTCTTCTAAGACTGACAAATCTAAGTTTTTAGTCAATCCTTCTAACAAAACTTCCAATTGAGAAGCGGACAAGGCTGTCGGTGTCCCACCACCAATATAGAGTGTACGCAATTTGTGAATGTCATAAGAATGAAATTCTTGCAGTAGATGCTCTAGATAGCTGTCTACTGGCTGATTTTTAATAAAGACCTTGGAAAAGTCACAATAATAACAAATTTGTGTGCAAAATGGTATGTGCACGTAGGCTGATGTCGGTTTCTTCTGCATAGTATTTATTATACCACAAAGAGTTCACTCAAGAAAAAAATCACCATTCTTGATTTTCTAGAAAACAAAGAATGGTGACTCTATTTTAATTTTCTTGAAGCTCAATGACAATTTCTTGACCATTTCCATTTTCTTCCACAACTACTTTTTCTTCCAGTTGTGATTTGAAATGATTCAAGGTTTCTTTTGAAGCCTCGGTCGCTTGTTGAGCATGATATTTTGCTTTATCTAGGACAGTGTCAAGAGTAATTTCCCCAGATTCAATCTGATCTTTTGTTTTAAGAACGAATTCTTTGGTTTGTTCTTTGACATCCGTTAATTTTTCACAAACCTGCTCTTTAGCATACTCAGGATCTTCTTTTAGATCTTCTAAAAATTCTTGTGCTTGGCTTCTAACTTGTTTTCCTTTGTCACTAGTTAAAAACAAGGCAGCTGCAACACCTGAAACAGTTCCTAAAAGGATAGATGATAGTTTTCCCATTAGTCAACTCCTTTTTTATTTTTTAAAAAATTTACTTGCAACACGAATAGCAGATAAACCTGCACCAGTTTTTATAGTTTTTGATCCAGCAGATGATGCCTTTTTACTCAAAACACGTGCTTGTTCATTTAGGTCAGAAACAGAAACAGAGAGGTCTGCAACTGCTGTAAAGAGGGGATCAATTGTAGCAACTTTGACATTGATATCATCAACAAGAACGTTGACTTTTGTAAGCAATTCATTTGTTTGATGAAGAGTTACATCTACATCTGATGTTAAAGTTTTAACAGTTTTTTCAGTTTCATCAATTACACGACCAACTTTTTGAAGGGTAATAATCAGATAAACTAAAAATACAACCAAGGCAATTGCCACAATAATATAAGCCACTTCTAACATTTTAATTCTCCTTTTTTACATTATAAAATGGTGCTTTTTTCCGATTTTGATAAAAGATGATATAAATACCAAGGCCAATCAATAGCGCGGACAACCACTGGGATACTCGGAGTCCAAAGAACATGAGACTATCCGTACGCATGCCCTCGATAATCATACGTCCAAATCCGTACCAAATTAGATAAAAGGCAGTGATATGACCACGACGGACACTCTTTAATCGACGTCTAAAAACGACAATCAAGGCAAAACCGATCAGATTCCAGATAGATTCGTATAGGAAGGTTGGTTGACGATAGGAACCATCGATATACATTTGATTCTTGATAAAACCAG
Organism: Streptococcus infantis; assembly: GCF_000963255.1. Lineage (GTDB taxonomy): Bacteria > Bacillota > Bacilli > Lactobacillales > Streptococcaceae > Streptococcus > Streptococcus nidrosiense. The sequence continues at coordinate 130,867 of NZ_JYOV01000014.1, forward strand.
GTAAGTAATCAAGATTGTCAACGGCTGCTCCGTAGGCTTCTTGGTTAAAGAAATTCCCCCAACGACCTAGACTCTGAGCAATCATGACGCTAGGAGCTGCAATATCTAAGAAATCCCAAGTATTGATTAATTTGCGATCAGCAAAGATATAGAGAACAATCGCTCCAGTAATTAAACCACCATAAATCGCAAGACCACCATTCCAAATAGCAAAAATCTCTCCCAGATGTTGACTATAATAATCAAATCTAAAGATGACATAGTAGAGTCTAGCACCAATGATAGATAAAGGAAAGGCAATTAAGATGAAGTCCAAAATATCATCAGATAAAATCTTCTTTTTAGGCGCTTCTTTACTGGCAAGATATACCGCTAAAACAAGACCTGTAACGATGCAAAGCGCATACCATCTAACAGCTAAAGGACCAATTTGAAAAGCGATTGGATCAATCATTTTTCACCTCGTTCTTTGCAATCAGATTTGTCAATCTTTCTTCAAATAGTCGAGTAGCATCAAAGCCCATTTCCTTAGCACGATAATTCATCGCTGCTGCTTCGATAACGACAGAAATATTACGTCCTGTTTTTACAGGAATGCGGATACGTGGAATAGCTACTCCAGAAATCTCCAATTCCTCAGCATTATTGCCTAGGCGATCAAAAGTCTTTTGCGTGTCATAATTTTCTAGATAGACAGCCAACTGAACTTGTGAAGAATCCTTCACTGCACTAGCACCATAAAGACTCATCACATCTATAATACCAACACCACGAATCTCAAGTAAATGCTTCAAGATTTCAGCTGGTTCACCCCAGAGAGTCATTTCATCCTTAGCAAAGATATCTACACGGTCATCCGCTACCAAACGGTGTCCTCGTTTCACGAGTTCTAGACCTGTCTCACTCTTACCAATACCACTGTCACCCTGGATTAACACACCCATACCATAGATATCCATCAAGACACCATGTACACTTTCACGCTCAGCCAAACGAGAATCTAGGTAACTTGACAATTCTCCAGACAGACGACTTGTTGCTGTACGACTCGTTAAAATAGCGATTTTACATTCTCTAGCGGCCTTTAGCATTTCCTCTGGAACTACTAAACCACGCGCAACAATAACTGCAGGTGTTTCCGGTTGGAACAATTTTTTCAATACCTGGTAGCGGTTATGAGAAGACATGCTAATCAGATAAGACCACTCTTTCATCCCCAATAGTTGAATCCGCTCTGGGGTATAGTAATCAAAATAGCCTGTCATTTCGAGACCTGGACGACAAATATCGCCTGTATTGATTTCCTTTTCAAGTAATTCTGGCTCACCATAGACAATGTCTAGTCTAAGCTTATCAATCACTTCTTTGACTAAAACCGACATAATTTTCTCCTTCAATCGAGTTCTCCCTACTATTATATCAAATTGTGGTAGGAAGTTTATGTTTTTAACAGTGTTTGGGGTATTTATTTAAGAAAGCAACCATTATAATTTTAACAGCCAAAAGGGATTAAACAATAGGTTAGTGTTTAATCCCTTCTCTTTATTTATTCAACTATTCAACAGTACTAGACTAGTCAGACACTTTATCACTGCTAGCTGGTACTGATTTTTCTTCACTACTTGTTGTAGATTCGGTTGTGTGTTCAGCTGGTTCTCTTAGAGTTGCTTCTGTTGAAGCTGGTTCTTCTACAGTTGTTGTGTTTGGAGTCGTAGTTGTAGTGCTTGTGGTTGTTGTTACTCCATTAGAAAGCATTCTACCATCACTACCTACTTTGTAACCATCAGGTGTAGTCGCATTTCGAAGCATTTCTCCACTTGGTTTGAAGTAATACCAGTCTCCTTTTTCTTGAATCCAACCAACTTGCATTTCACCAGACTTATTAAAGTAATAGTAATCTCCAGAGACTTCATGGATACCTGTGACCATTTTACCAGTCTCATTGTCTAAGTAATACCATTTACCAGAGTACTTGAACCAACCAGTCTCTGCAGCTCCAGATTCTTTATGATAGTACCAATCTTTGCCGTCAAATACCCATCCGGTTTCCATAGCTCCAGATTGGTTAAAGCTATATTTGACACCATCAATTTCCTGTCTGCCAGTCACCATAACGCCGTCATTTTGATTCAAGTAGTACCATTTACCTGCAGATTTTATCCAACCTTTTTTCTGCTCACCACTTGATGCATAATAGTACCATTTATCATCTTCTTGTTTCCAGCCAGTAACCATAGCACCGCTAGCCTTAAAGCTATATTGTTGCCCATCGATTTCTTTGGTTCCTGTAACCATCTCTCCATCTTTCGAATCAAGATAGTACCAATCACCAGCATATTTAATCCAGCCTTTTTTCAGTTCACCACTTGATGCATAATAGTACCATTTGTCATCTGTTTGTTTCCAGCCAGTAACCATAGCACCACTATCTTTAAAGCTATATTGTTGCCCATCGATTTCTTTGGTTCCTGTAACCATCTCTCCATCTTTCAGTTCGAGATAGTACCAGTCATTGTTGTATTTAAGCCAGCCTTTTTTCTGATCGCCACTAGATGTATAATAGTACCATTTGCCATCAAATTGTTCCCAACCAGTTGCCATGACGCCTCCATCATTGAAGCGATAGAATTTGCCGTCAATCTTATTTAAACCAGTGACCATTTCTCCAGTTTTAGGATCTAGATAATACCATTTACCTGCATCATTGAGCCAACCACGTTTCATTTCACCTGAAGCGCTAAAGTAATACCATTTTTGGTGCGTATATTGCCAATAAGTTCCCATTTCTCCGGCTTCATTGAAATAGTACAACTTTCCGTCAATTTCTTTGAAACCAATGGTCATTTTTTTATTTTCATCTAGGTAATACCATTTATTACCAATTTTATTCCAGGATGATGCTCTTAGTTCATTTGAAAGCGCACCTGTATCATCAAAGACCAGAGTTGCTCCATTCACTGTTCTGGTACCAGTTTGCATAATCCCTTTTTCGTCAAAGTAATAGGTCTTACCATCAATGATTGCTAACTCGGATTCTTTTCGATATCCTTTAGAATCTACATAATACCAATGCTTGTCAATCTGAAGCCATTTAGAAGTTTGTAACTTCCCATCTTTATCCATATATAAAGATTTAAGAGTACCTTCATCATCAAAATCTTGAAGCCATTTATCTTGTTGCAGATGTCCTTTACCATTGAAGAAGTATTTCGCACCATCAATTGTATGCCAACCAGTTGCCATCTGATCATCAGCGAAATAATACTTCTTATATCCATCTTCAGTAATCCAACGTGCAGTAGTATTCGGAATATCTGGGTATTCTTGAGAAATATTATTAATGCCATCTGTTTTTATATCAAAGACAGTAGCATCTTTTTTATCACTTGAAGCATGAACGACTTGAACATTCATCTCTTTCAATTTATCTCTTGTTGCTTGAACATTGATATCCAAACCTGTTGTTTGCACAACGATAGATGGAGAGAGGTTATTGAGGAAATTAATGCTATTTGAAACTTTTCCATCGAGGTGATGGTTCCACTTCATCAAATCGACTTTCCCAATTTGTGGACCTAAGCGATCTTCAGCTCCATAAACATTATCAAGATCCCCACCCAGATAAATTTTCTTTCCATTTACTGTAACTACAGCAACAATTGAATTGGGGTTATCATCGTATACTTTCTTTAATTTTCCATCTGGACCGTATTCATTCTTGTAGTTATACAACTGAATATCCATATCCCCCATTTTGAAATGACTATCATTATCAGAGATATCCTGGATAAGATTGACCCCATATTTTCTAGCGGCATTCAGAGCATTATTATAGTTGAAAAGGTTATCCCACAAGCCCCATTGAGTGGCAATTCGATCATCCGAATATCTTTTTAGATAAAATTTATCAACCTTATATTTTTTTAGAACCTCATCAGCTCCACCGATATGGTCACTATGAACATGTGTTCCAAGCATAAAGTCTAACTTCTGAACACCTACATGGTCAAGATGACGGAAAAGTCGATCTTCAATTGCGTAGAAATTTGACGTAATAATCCCCGATCTTAATGGATAAAGGGGATCGCTTCCATCTGGAAAGTCATAGTCTTCACCCATATCTATCAGCGCATAATGCCCATTACTTTCAAGCAAAATGGCATCTGTACCTGGACTTCCTTTGGTATTAATGAAATGAATCCGATTCACGTCAGACTGCGAACTTGTATCCGCCTCAACTCTTGCGCTGACACTAAGAAACAAAAATGCTCCTAAAGCGACTGCAACTTTTGTTTTTTTCATGATAAAGCCTCTCAGATTTTTCTACTAATATATATACAATTATACCAAAAAAACATGAAAAAGGGGTGTAAAAATGTAAAATGTCATTTTTACTACCCAAAATGACTTCTTTCTGCAATAGTATTTAAATATAAAAGATGAACTTTCGTACTCTTTTATCTGTAATCATAGTACTCTATAGCTTTTCTTCAGTAACTGTTTCTGATAATTTTTCCCTAGACTTCTATCTGCTTGTTTATAATCTTCTCTGCAAAAATACTTTCTTGACTCTAATCTTTTAACACTATCTTAAAAAATCAGCTATAATTAATATCATTATATCTATTTAACACTGAATTAACTATCCTCTCTGAGATTTCACTCTTAGAAGCTAACAAAAAAGACTAGACAAGTCTAGCCTTTCTTATTAATTAGAATTTTTTACGTTTACGAGCTGCTTCTGATTTACGTTTACGTTTTACAGAAGGTTTTTCATAGAATTCACGTTTGCGTGTTTCTTGAAGAGTACCAGCTTTAGTAACTGCACGTTTGAAACGACGAAGAGCATCGTCAAGAGATTCATTCTTACGTACTACTGTTTTAGACATTTTTTTCACTCCCTTCAAGTTCAAGATCTACTCTATTTTACACGTAATGAAGAAAATTGTCAAGAAAAAAATGAAATTCTCCCAAATCATTTCATTTAATTTTTAAAAAATGAGAATTATATATTCTTCTTTTCAAGGGAAAATCTATCACTCACTCCTCTATTAAAATTATTGTACCACTTTCAGATAAACTGTATTCATTTTTTGAGCATATCCAAACCAAAAAACCACCCAATCTATAGGATCGAATGGTTTTTAATGATTAAAATCTTATTTCTTTAACAAGCTGAGTGCTGCTGCATCGGCGATAATGGTCACATCTGGATGGTTTTGCAGGCTACTTGCAGGTAGACTTTCTGTCACAGGGCCTTCAACAGTTCCAGCGATAGCTTCTGCTTTTGATTCACCATAAGCAAAGAGAAGGATAGACTTAGCGTCCAAAATGTTTTTAATTCCCATAGAAATAGCTTGTGTTGGAACATCTTCAATCTTATCAAAGAAACGTGCGTTAGCTTCGATAGTAGACTGGTCAAGCTCTACAAGATGTGTTTGGCTATCAAATGGAGTCCCTGGCTCGTTAAATCCAATGTGTCCATTACGACCAATTCCTAAGATTTGTAGGTCAACTGGATGGTCAGCAAGAATTTGGTTGTAGCGTTCTACTTCTGCTTCTGCATTATCCTTGACACCACGTGGCAAGAAGCTTTCTTTAAATGGTTTCTTATTGAAAAGATTTTCTTGCATGAAGTAACGATATGATTGAGGATTGTCCCCATCAAGACCTACGTACTCATCCAAGTTCACACTTGTAAGATTTGAAAAATCAAGATCGCTCTCAACGATTTGTTGGTAAAACTCCAGAGGGCTACTTCCTGTTGCAAGTCCCAATGTTTGTGCACCGTTTTCCAATTTTTCTTTTAAGATATCAAAAGCAACTTTTCCACCTTCAATTGGATTTTCCACTTGAATAACTTTCATAATTTTGTCCTCCATATTCTTTATTTTATTATATGGTATAGACCAATTTTTGTCAAGTGAAAACGGTTTATTTTTGTTGAAAATATAAATATACTAAAGAAATCAATTGATAGGTCTACCTACTCTAAAAAAGAGAGGAGTTTGACGTCCTCTCTTAAATCATCTATCAGAAACACTTCCTGATTATATTTTGGAAAATGTTTCTTTTTCTTATATTATTTTTTACGTTTAGCAACCAAACTCAATCCAACTAAACCAAGCGCTACTCCTAAAACGATTAAAACTGTAGTTTTCTGTTCACCTGTTTTCGGTAACTCATTAGCCTTTTTCTTTTCAGGCGTTGATGATGTTACTGGTGCTGGAGGTGTAACTGAGCCTGGAGGTGTTACTGGACCTGGAGGTGTTACTGGACCTGGAGGTGTGACCGGACCTGGAGGTGTTACTGAGCCTGGAGGTGTTACTGAGCCTGGAGGTGTTACTGAGCCTGGAGGTGTGACCGGACCTGGAGGTGTTACTGGACCTGGAGGTGTGACCGGACCTGGAGGTGTTACTGGACCTGGAGGCGTTACTGAGCCTGGAGGCGTTACTGAGCCTGGAGGCGTTATTGGACCCGGAGGTACTGGTGGTTGATAGGTATTAACCAAAACTAGGTTCGTTTCATTATCTCGAACTATTTTTGATACATATCCCTCAGGAACATTGACTTCACTAATTGTATAGCTAATCATTTTCCCTGCTAAATATTTCGGAAGATTTGTAAAAGTATGAGTCCAATTATTATCTTCGTTCAAAATAACTTCTTGCCCTACTTTACTTCCATCAGCATAGAGTTGTACCTTAATGCTATTTGGGCGTTTTCCTGCTTCATTATCAGCATCCTCCCAAATCTTGCTGACTTTTAATTCTGTCACTTCAGGAGTATCAGGAATATTAGGGACATGTGTATTAGTGATGATGTAGTTTGTCTGATCTATTTCTGTCGTATACCCCTCAACTTTGTCTTCTGCTACAGTATAAACAATTGCATTTCCTTCAGCATCATTTTCAGGTAGCTGATCAAATGTAAAGTTCCAATTATCTTCTGATTTAACAGATTTACTTGCTACTTCTTTACCGTTAGCTAAAAGACGAACAGTTATAGCATCTGGACGAATGCCAGCTTTGTTATCTGTATCATTCCAAATTTTCTTACCTTTTATACTTGTAGTTCCTCGATAAGTATTGATAAATGTAGTTTCCTCTTCACCGTAAGACACTGTTCCCATTTTGATACCATCATCATCCGTTACTGTTACAGTAACCTTTAGTTCATGACTATCATAATCGTAATTATTAGTGCTTTCAGGAATAACTTCACGAATGATATAGTTGTAAACTCCTTCTTTTTTATACTTAATAGCATTGAAGGTTACACTTCCATCTTCAGCATTTTTTACAATTTGAAGAGGTTCACTAGGGTTTGCAGCATCATAAAGTGCAAAGTTAAACTGATCTTTTTCTAGTGTTTTCCCTTTTAAAGTTTTGTGGGCCTTTAAAATAACTGATTCTGATTTTTCTGCGTTACCAAAACCTGATCCTGACTCTAGACGGACTTCACGTACCATACTACGTGTTTTAAAATTTGTTGCAGACCATGCTAAATTATTCGATACTAATGAACCTGCAGGAACTCCATCTGGTAATTTAGTAGAGTATTCAATATACATTGCCCAATGATAGTTATCTCCAAATGGAATCGTAAAGCCTGTGATTCCTCCTTGAGCATTTTTAGTGAATACTGCCTTGTTTGAAAAGTTATCTGATGGCTCTAACGTGAGAATATGAGCTTCGTTACGAATTTTTGTTGGTTGTGTTTCATAACGAACTGCACGAAAACTCTCAGGAATTAAGGTTTGTCCATCCCCAAAAGTATCCGTAATTGTCATCCCACGAATCATATCTTGATTCGCATTCAGGAGAATACGCCACTTAATAATACTTGGATCTGTATCATCTTGATAACCGTATTTCATCTCATAGTCGCCTGCTTCACCACTGTCTTGTTTGTACTTGAAACTATAAGTCTTATGACCAATGGTAACAGAAACTGGTTGACTCTCCTTAATGACTTCTCGATTAATAGTTAAATTAAACTGTAAAGAAAGCTCTTTATTCTCAGGCCTCTTAGCAAAATAATCTGTGAAAGTTACCGTAACTTTTCCTGTACTAGGATCTGTTTGAGCAATCCCAACCTTCGTGCCCTTACTATTTGTAACGTCAAATGTCAAATTTGTAATCAATCTAAGCTATCTAGGAATATCTAAAATCAATTGATCATTCTCAGAGATACTCTGACTATCTGGAAAAATTAATTGATAAGTTGCGATTAAACGTTCCCCAGCAATAACTTCCACATCATCACTCAATTCAAGGCCAGATCGCTCATGAATAATCTTAGTATCAAGATTATAACCCGTCACCGAATCCGCTTGAACTGTTTTTGCTAATTTAACTATTGATAAGCCTATTAGCAAAAACATTAAAAAAAATGTTAAACATCTAGACAATTTATGCTTCATAATAACCTCCTTTACGATTAGAAAACATTTGATTATCTAACCAAATTATACCATACTTATTTAAAAAATGTACATTTACCGACCATTTGTTTAATTAATTTTAAAGTTTTATATTTATTCAAAGTTTTCCGTTTCTTAAATAAATTATAAAAACAAAAAGAGAGGAATTAACCTCTCTTCTTGCGATTACATACACTTATTTAATAAATGTATAACCAACTTTAGAATATCTTTTGTTTAGATATTCAAAGACAAATCTTGAATCATTCTAGAAAACTAGAAATATTAAGCTTCATCTTCTTTTTTTCGTTTCGCAACCAAACCTAGACCTACAAGACCAAGTGCAGCACCAAGTGCAGCAATTCCAGATTTAGATTGTTCACCAGTGTTTGGCAACTCAGGACCTTTAGGTTTTTCTGGTGTTGGTGGTGTTACTGGTGTTGGTGGTGTTACTGGTGTTGGCGGTGTTGGTGGTGTTGGCGGTGTTGGCGGTGTTACTGGTGTTGGTGGTGTTGGTGGTGTTGGCGGTGTTGGTGGTGTTGGCGGTGTTACCTTGTTGTTAAACTCAGTATCTTCAGGCATTTGTGAAGTAAGAGTCAACACTTTACCATCCTTAGTTACAGTAACTCCAACAGTCGCTACCATCTTATCGTACTCAACTCCAGCCTCTGTACCTTTCACTTCTTCTACATGATAGATATAAGTACCTTCTTGACCACGTTTGAATTCAAGAGCTGAGAACTTGATCTTACCTTCAGCATCATTGCTTACGGTTTCAATCACGTTACCATCTTTGTCTTTCAATACGAAGCTGAATTCACCAGCCTTCAACGCACGACCTTCCAATTTCTTCGTGAAGTTGAATTCAACTTTCACTGGAATATTAACAACACGTTTTTCAGTTGGTTTTTCTGGTTTTTCAACTGATTTCTTAGTTGGATCATATTGGTGAACAATTTGAGAAGCTGTATTTTCAATATCTACACCTTCTTTAGCAGTTCCCTTGATACGTGCTGGAATATCAAACTTGTAGTAACGTCCAAATGCTAATTTAGCAGTGTCGATTATTTGAGTATTTTCTGCATCTCCAAGTGACTTAGTCAAGTCAGCCTTAGATGTAGCAGTAATGACACCATCCACAATTGAGATATCAAACTTAGCTGTTACATCTTCACCAGTTACTGAATCATAAGCCTTAATTTCAGCTACATTAACATCCAAGTTTTCGCTATCATATTTATCAGTAATACCAACAGATTGAATATTGTGTGCTTCAGTGAATTTAGTTGTATCTAACCATACTTGGTAAACAACCTTATCACCCTTATGGAGTGTTTGAGTATTGATATTTTGCTTTTCATTATTATCAACTTTGTCCACGTATGGATCTTTGTTGGTATCAGCTACTTTATCAGTCAACTCTTTATCATCATCAAGGAGTTTATTTCCAGTGATATCAAATTTCTCTTCATTAAGAATATATTTCTCTGGATTGAACTCAGGAGTTTCTGGTGGAGTCACCTTGTTGTTGAACTCTTTGTCTGCTGGATCAGTTACGTTAGTGATGAGAGCTTTCGCTGTTCCGTCATGTTTAACTTCTACAGTTACTACTGCTTTCATCTCATCATAAGTAACAGTTCCATCAGTACCTTTCACTTCTTCTACAGTGTAGTTGTGAACGCCTGCTTGTTCTTTCTTGAATTCAAGAGCTGAGAACTTAACGTTTCCATCTGCATCGTTACTTACAGTTTCAACAACTTTACCTGTTGAATCTTTAAGAACGAAGCTGAATTCGTTAGCTTTCAATTCACGGCCTTCAAGTTTCTTAGTGAAGTTGAAGGATACTTCAACTGGTACGCTGTTCACACGTTTTTCAGTTGGTTTGCTTGGTTTTTCAACAGTCTTGCTTACTGGGTTGTAGTAGTTTACAATTTGAGCCGCAGTATTTTCGATGTCTACTCCACCTGCAACGTCAGCTTTAACTGTTGCTGGGATCTCAAACTTGTAGTAACGTCCGAATTCGAATTTAGTGGTGTCAATGATTTGAGTGTTTTCTGCGTCTCCAAGTGACTTAGTGAAGCCAGCTTTAAGAGTTGCAGTCATCACACCATTTTCAACCTTGATGTCGAACTTGTCTGTTACATCTGCTCCACTTACTGAATCGTAAGCCTTGATAGCTGAAGCATCTACATCGACTTTTGTTTCATCGAAGTCATCAGTGACTCCTACAGATTGAACGTTGTCTTTGTTAGTTGCGTCAAATTTAGTTGTATCAAGCCATACTTGGTAGTAAAGTTTTTGACCACGTTTAACAGTCTTAGTATTCAAGTTTTCTGCTTCGTTGTTGTCTGTTCCATCTACATATGGATTTGTATTTGTTTCACCATATTTATCAGTCAACTCAGAATCATCATCAAGAAGCTTGTTGTCTGTGATTGAGTATTTCTCTTCAGAAACAACGTATTTCTCTGGTTGGAACTTAGGTTCTTCTGGAGGAGTGACACGGTTGTTAAATTCTTTATTCGCAATGTCGCCTACAGTCGCGATAAGAACTTTAGCTGTTCCATCGTGTTTCACTGTAACTGTTACATTCGCTTTCATGGTGTCGTATGTAACGGTTGCGTCTGTTCCTTTAACTTCTTCTACTGTGTAGTTGTGTACGCCTTCTTGACCTTTCTTGAATTCAAGAGCTTTGAACTTAACGTTACCAGCCGCATCGTTGCTTACAGTTTCAAGAGTCTTACCTTCTGAATCTTTAAGAACGAAGCTGAATTCGTTAGCTTTAAGCTCACGACCTTCCAAGCGTTTAGTGAAGTTGAATTCCACTTCAACTGGAACGTTGTTTACACGTTTTTCAGTTGGTTTTTCAGGTTTTTCAACTTTCTTAGTAGTTGGGTTGTAGTAGTTGACTACTTGAGCCGCAGTATT
>NZ_JYOV01000015.1 GCF_000963255.1 Streptococcus infantis
CAATGTCATTAAGTTAGTAATCTAACTATTTGAATAGGAGATAGGATTGAGATCATCAAAGTGATTCTCTATCCTATCTTCTATTTTTTTTGCATAACAAATAAAGGTTTTTTCACCCTATTTTTTGAGATTTATGTTACTCTATAGATGAAATCAATTACCGATTGGGCCTTTATTTTTCTTGGATATTTTCGATTCGGTCGAATAATAGATAACTGTTTCTTGAGGTAGTTTTTCAACTGGAGAGAAGAAAGGGAACCGTTAAAAAACAAACGGCAGGCATAAGTCGCATCTGAGAAACACACTTTATATCTTTGTTTTTTGTGACTACTGTCGATGGCAACTTGCGAGGTTACCCAACGACAAAAGTTAAAATTTGTAAATCGGGCAAAGATTTCTTGGAGAATCCCTTCCTTCTTTTTGGCATGAAAATTGACCAAGCCAATACTGTATTTCAGGTCACGAAAACTAGTCTCTATGCCCCATCTGCTGGCGTAGAGATTTTTTAATTGTTGGACTGAATAGTCTGTATTTGTCACCAAAGTTTCGTATTTTCCTTCTTCCGCTTCTAAACGCACCAAACGAAAAGGAAGTTGGTATAGTTCAACAGGGTCATGTTTTTGACTTGTTTCTGGAAGAAAATCAAAAGTAGAATTGTGTGGAATAAAATGATAGTCATTGGGGAAATCACGATAAAGTTTTTTGAGCTGATTGGTTTGCTTTCGTGATAATTTTAGAGAAAAGTTTTGATCAAAACACTCTGTATTTGGCAAGTTGAAGGAGGAACGCATGGATTGTTTTCCATCTCGAATTCGGATGATATAAAGCCATCCTTTTTCTTGAAAATGAGCCATGAGATTGTAACTTTCATAGCCTCTATCCATGATAACAAGAGCTTTCTCGAAAGGGAGAAGCCTTCATCATCTGAATCAGAGCTAAGCGCTCATGTTGCGTATGTTTGTCTTGAATAGAAACATCTCTATACACTCCAGTCGTCAAGTCGTATAGGGCATTTATGTGTATGAGATTATAGGATTTAACATCCGTTTGGGTTTGGATAGAGGTTTCTGTATCCATGGGATTTCGAGGAATACAGATATCACTCCCATCTGCAGCGAATATCGGAAGATTGGTGTTAAGTGGAATAGGTGCTGTAAATTCTTTAAATAAGGTATAGAAAGCCTCAGGTTTTATCTGATAGCGTCTTTGAACAAAGGCTGAATTTGAAACTGTCAGTCTAGCATCTAGTAATTCTTTTGACAGTGATTTTCCTCCCATTCCCAGAATGGTACGAATCATGGTTTCTAGTGATAACCTTCTTTTACGAGTAAAGGCCTGTTCATCTTGTTTGACGAGCTCAACTTTTTGACCAAGGATACTCTGAATACTCTTATTCAAGTGGGCTTTTATCTGTTTTATCATAGGAAGTACCTCCTTAACTATCAGTTTAGCACATAAAAAAAGAAACCCAAATACAGAATTGTATTTGAATTTCTTAACTTAATGACATTGGACAGGAAGTCGCTTCTCTTTTTTGATTATGTGACTTTCAGTCCGTCTCGCTCCGTTAGGTGCGAGACAAAAAAACCACCCGCTATGCGGGTGCGCGTCGAAGGTTATACCAAAAAACTCCAAACGCGATACAATAAAGGTGTTCAAGCCAATTGTAAAGCGAAAGGAGAAAACCATGGTACAAAAGTCTCATAGTTTATCACACACAAAGTGGCACTGTAAGTATCACATTGTGTTCACCCCTAAGTATAGACGAAAAGTCATCTATAATCAATATCGGAGTAGTTTAGGTGAAATATTTCATCGCTTGTGTAGTTATAAAGGTGTTGAAATTATCGAAGGACACTTGATGCCAGATCATGTACATATGTTAGTAAGTATTCCACTGAGGATAAGTGTTTCAAGTTTTATGGGATATTTAAAAGGTAAGAGTGCACTCATGATGTTTGACAAACACGCCAATTTGAAATATAAGTTTGGAAATCGGCATTTCTGGGCGGAAGGTTATTATGTGAGTACAGTAGGGCTTAATGAAGCCACAATTAAGAAATATATTCAAGAGCAGGAAAAGCATGATATAGCACTAGATAAATTGAGTGTAAAAGAATATGAGGATCCCTTTAGGGATAGTGGCAAGTAATACTAAAGCCTCTTTAAGAGGCAAGTGACGAGTCAAGAGCAATGAGGCTTGAACAACGTGAAAGCCAGCGTCTTTAGGCGCTGGCTGGTAATATGGGCTTATAGCCCTGGTGCAAACCACCCGTTAGACGGGTGGTTATGATTGATTTTGACTAGCTTTTTTGTGAAAAATTGTGTAAAATAGAATAGATAAACGAGGGAAACCTCGGAAAATAAAAGGAGTATCCATCAAATGGTAAAATTGGTTTTTGCTCGCCACGGTGAGTCTGAATGGAACAAAGCTAACCTTTTCACTGGTTGGGCTGATGTTGATTTGTCTGAAAAAGGAACACAACAAGCGATTGACGCTGGTAAATTGATCAAAGAAGCTGGTATCGAATTTGACCAAGCTTACACTTCAGTATTGAAACGTGCAATCAAAACAACTAACTTGGCTCTTGAAGCATCTGACCAATTGTGGGTTCCAGTTGAAAAATCATGGCGCTTGAACGAACGTCACTACGGTGGTTTGACTGGTAAAAACAAAGCTGAAGCAGCTGAACAATTTGGTGATGAACAAGTTCACATCTGGCGTCGTTCATACGATGTATTGCCTCCAGCAATGGATCGCGACGATGAGCACTCAGCTCACACTGACCGTCGTTACGCTTCACTTGACGACTCAGTTATCCCAGATGCTGAAAACTTGAAAGTGACTTTGGAACGTGCCCTTCCATTCTGGGAAGATAAAATCGCTCCAGCTCTTAAAGATGGTAAAAATGTATTCGTAGGAGCACACGGTAACTCAATCCGTGCTCTTGTAAAACACATCAAAGGTTTGTCAGACGACGAAATCATGGACGTGGAAATCCCTAACTTCCCACCATTGGTATTCGAATTTGACGAAAAATTGAACGTAGTTTCTGAATACTACCTTGGTAAATAAGAACCATAAAGCCTAGGATGATTCCTGGGTTTTTTCAATTTCTATATATTACCGTGCGAGATTAAAAGAAACCATATTTTGCAAATTTAAATAGAAAGTTTTAAGAATACAAAAAACAATTAAGCTTGTCAAAGCAGAGGATTCTTGTTATAATAGGTAAGATGGAGGCGTTATGGCACTTAAAAAAGCAAGTCTAGCCTGTGCGGTTTGTGGTTCTAGAAACTATTCGATTAAGATTAGTGGAAATCCAAAACCAACACGCTTAGAAGTAAATAAATTTTGTAAACACTGTGGCAAGTACACCACACACCGAGAAACGAGATAGGAGAAAACGATGCGTTTTATTAAGGATATTTTTAAACTTCTTAAAGAAACAACTTGGCCGACTCGCAAGGAAAGTTGGTTAGATTTTAAATCTATCATGGAATACACTGCTTTCTTTGTAGTGATGATTTATATTTTTGACCAATTGATTGTTAGCGGATTGATTCGTTTTATTAATATTTTTTAAAATAAGCTACGAAAAAGATCTAGTCGCTGAAATTCTTCAGTTAGGAAAGGAAAAAACATGGATAGTTTTGATAAAGGATGGTTTGTGCTACAAACTTATTCTGGCTACGAAAATAAAGTAAAAGAAAATCTATTGCAACGTGCACAAACATACAATATGCTAGAAAATATTCTACGTGTTGAAATTCCTACACAAACAGTGCAAGTAGAAAAAAATGGAAAGAAAAAAGAAATCGAAGAAAATCGCTTTCCAGGTTATGTTCTTGTAGAAATGGTTATGACCGACGAAGCATGGTTTGTTGTGCGTAACACACCAAACGTAACAGGATTCGTAGGCTCACACGGTAATAGATCAAAACCAACTCCACTTTTGGAACAAGAAATTCGTGATATTTTAGTTTCTATGGGTCAAACTGTCCAAGAATTTGATATTGATGTCGAAGTTGGTCAAACTGTTCGTATTATTGACGGTGCTTTCGCAGATTACACAGGTAAGATCACAGAAATTGATAACAATAAAGTTAAGATGATTATCTCAATGTTTGGTAATGATACAGTTGCAGAAGTAAATCTTAACCAGATTGCAGAACTTTAATCGGACATTTCATCAATTAAATTACAAAGTAAAGACAACTGTAGAGAAAACAGTTGTCTTTTTTCTCTCACTTGTCAGTATTCATACTTCCTGATACACATTGGACTTGAAAAAAACACAAGATAGGAAAGCAAATGCTTGAGAAGTATTATGCAAAGGTAAAAGGAATTGTTCATAAATGTAGAAAAGACTACTATCTCCACCTGTGGGAGAAAGAGGATTGGGACCAAGAAGGACTGATCTGTCTCCATGAACTTCTAGAAAAGCATCCAGAACTAATGGAAGAAGAAAAGAAACTCTACGTCTACTTCAAAACAAAATTTCGCAATCGAATCCTTGATAGCGTCAGAAAACAAGAGAGTCAAAAGCGTCGCCTAGACCGGATGGCCTATGAAGAAGTAGGGGAGATTAGCCATCGCCTACCAGAAGGAGGATTGTGGTTGGATGATTACTACGCCCTTCATGAACTGTTGAATACTTATAGAAGAAAATTACCAGAAGATAAGCAGGAAGCTTATGAACGCCTCTGGGCAGACGAACGATTTAAAGGTCGCAAAGCCCTTCTCAGAGAGCTGAAGGAAAGATTACAAGACTTCTAAAAAAAATTAAAAAAAGGTGTTGACAAAGTAAGAAAAGTCGGTATAATAGTAAGAGTTGAAAATAACAACTCTGGTCCGTTGGTCAAGGGGTTAAGACACCGCCTTTTCACGGCGGTAACACGGGTTCGAATCCCGTACGGACTATAGTATGAAGCAGATAAAACACTAGATGAAAAAAATTAAAAAAAGTTTCAAAAAAGTGTTGACAAGCGAAAGCGGCTGTGATATACTAATATAGTTGTCACTTGAGAGAAGTGAGTGACAAAGACCTTTGAAAACTGAACAAGACGAACCAATGTGCAGGGCACTACAACTAAGGTTGTAGTACTGAACAATGAAAAAACAATAAATC
>NZ_JYOV01000016.1 GCF_000963255.1 Streptococcus infantis
GTGATTGCGGATGATAGCTTGTGTTCTTCCCTCAAGAACAGTAATGATATTGAGCTGATCAAAATCTTGTGCGATAAAACTCATCTTTCCCTTGGTAAAGGCATACTCGTCCCAAGACATAATCTCTGGAAGACAAGAAAAATCATGCTTAAAGTGAAAGTCATTGAGCTTACGAATGACAGTTGAAGTTGAAATGGATAGCTGATGTGCAATATCAGTCATAGAAGTCTTTTCAATTAACTTTTGAGCAATCTTTTGGTTGATAATACGAGGAATTTGATGATTCTTCTTGACGAGAGAGGTTTCGGCGACCATCATTTTCGAGCAATGATAGCACTTGAATCGACGCTTTTTCAGAAGAATTCTGGTAGGCATACCAGTCGTTTCGAGGTAAGGAATCTTAGAATGTTTTTGAAAGTCATATTTCTTCATTTGACTTCCGCAATCAGGGCAAGATGGGGCGTCGTAGTCCAGTTTAGCGATGATTTCTTTGTAGGTATTCATATTGATGATGTCTAGAATCTGGATATTAGGGTCTTTGATATCGAGCAGTTTTGTGATAAAATGTAATTGTTCCATAGGATTCTTTCTAATGAGTTGTTTGATCGCTTTTCATTATAGGTCATATGGGACTTTTTTTCTACACAAAAATAGGCTCCATAAGATCCATAGGGGATTTACCCACTACAAATATTATAGAGCCGGTTTTTTTAGTTCTATAATATTTTTGTTTGGTAAATATCTATAAACATTGCGGGAATTTTTTATAATTTTTGCAAAATAAAAAACTAGCCATGGAATTAGTAGTAGCTACTAAATTCTATGACTAGTTGTAGAGTTTAAGATTTTGACTTGATAATTTTAGTTTGTTTAGACAGTGATTGGAGTGTTTGATCACTTAATTTTGAATCAGTGATAATGGTGTCGATATCTGAGATATTGTAAAATGTAAAGAAATCAAATTTATCAAATTTGCTATGGTCAGCTAGGAGATATTTTTTATTGGCGTTTTCTAGTGCTAATTTCTGTGCTTCACCTTCGTCTTCACTAAAAGTAGCGATAGCATGATCCTTGATACCATTACAACTAACGAAGGCTTTTGAAAATTGCAAACTAGCGATATCTTGAAGAGTGAGAGTACCGACAAAAGCTCCTGTAATTGAACGATAATTACCACCGATTAGAATGAGATCAGTTAGCTTACGCTCGTTTAGAATGAGAAATACAGGCAAACTATTGGTAACAACACGAATGTTATCGATAGGAAGTTCACGCGCAAAGAATTCTAATGTGGTACCTGGACCAATGAAAATAGTTTCTCTTTCTTCAACTAAGTGACCTGCAAAGCGAGCAATTTCTTGTTTTTCTGCTGTTTGTAGTCCTTGTTTTTCAACGTTAGAACGCTCATTATTTAATAAGGAACCTGTTCGAAGTTTTTCAGCACCGCCATGAACTCGAACCAGCAAATCCTTATCCGCTAACTCTTGTAAATATCGTCTAGCTGTCATATCGGAAATATCAAGGCGATTCATAATCTCCTTAACAGTGATAGTTCCTTTTGTATTAACAATTTCTAAAATAGTATCTAATTTTTCTTGCTTCAGCATTGAACCACCCCCAAATCTAATATTATTTTATCATATTTTAAACAGCTAAGCAACTTAAAGAAAACAAAAATAAACAAAAAAAAACATCTAGTTTGTAAATAAACTTAGATGTTTTTTAGGTTAGGTATTAATTTAGTCCATAGTTATAGTCATCATCCTGCATAGCTTCAACTTCACCAAGTAGATAGCCATTACCAACTTGAGAGAAGAAGTCGTGGTTTGATGTACCAGTTGAAATCCCATTCATAACGATCGGATTGACATCGTCAGCTGAATCAGGGAAGAGAGGATCTTGCCCCAAGTTCATAAGGGCTTTATTTGCATTGTAGCGAAGGAAGGTTTTAACCTCTTCAGTCCATCCGACTTCGTCATAGAGGCTCTCTGTGTAGCCTTCTTCATTCTCATAAAGAGTATAGAGAAGGTCGTACATCCATTCTTTGAGTTTTTCTTGTTCATCTTCTGGCAATTCATTGAAACCAAGTTGGAATTTGTAGCCGATGTAGGTTCCGTGTACAGACTCGTCACGAATAATCAACTTGATGATCTCAGCTACGTTGGCCAACTTGTTGTTTCCAAGATAGTAGAGTGGTGTGAAGAAACCAGAGTAGAAAAGGAAGGTTTCAAGGAAAACACTCGCTACTTTCTTTTCAAGAGGAGTTCCGTTTAGGTAGATTTCATTGATAATTTCAGCTTTTTTCTGAAGATATGGATTGGTATTAGTCCATTCAAAAATTTCTTCAATTTCAGACTTGGTATTTAAGGTTGAGAAGATAGAAGAGTAAGACTTAGCATGAACAGATTCCATAAATTGGATATTGTTAAAAACAGCTTCCTCGTGAGGCGTACGAATATCAGCACGAAGGGCTTGAACACCAGTTTCTGATTGCATGGTATCAAGAAGGGTCAAACCTCCAAAAACTTTACCAACAAGGTCTTTTTCCTTGTTAGAAAGCTTTCTCCAGTCATCTAGGTCATTTGACAAGGGGATACGTGTATCGAGCCAGAACTGCTCAGTCAGCTTTTCCCAGGTTGATTTGTCAATGACATCTTCGATGGCATTCCAGTTAATAGCTTTGTAGTAAGTTTCCATTTGAAATCTCTTTCTGTGTGTAGTAATGCGATAACATAATCATTCTTATTTTATCATAATTCTATGCTATAATCGAACAAAAAGTCGGAAGCCCGACTTTTATGTTCTTACATGCTTTTATCAACAAAATACGTTTAATGGATTAAGTAAATGTAATTTTTTTGAGAGTTGAATTAAATCACACAGCTTTCACATTGGTTAGCGCCGACTTCTCCACCATCATCTGTAAAGGTACGGACGTAGTAGATAGACTTGATACCTTTGTTGAAGGCATAGTTACGAAGGATAGACAAGTCACGTGTCGTTTGTTTGTTTTCTTTCTTCCATTCGTAAAGGCCTGTTGGGATATCACTACGCATGAAGAGTGTGAGTGAAAGTCCTTGGTCCACGTGCTCAGTCGCAGCAGCATAAACATCAATGACCTTACGCATATCCATGTCATAAGCAGAAGTGTAGTAAGGAATTGTTTCTGTTGACAAACCAGCAGCAGGATAGTAGATCTTACCAATTTTCTTCTCTTGACGTTCTTCGATACGTTGCGTAATTGGGTGAATAGAAGCAGAAACATCGTTGATGTAGCTGATAGAACCATTTGGCGCTACAGCAAGTCGGTTTTGGTGGTAAAGTCCATCTGCTTTAACTTTATCACGAAGTTCAGCCCAGTCAGCAGCAGTAGGAATAAAGATATCTTTGAAGAGCTCTTTAACACGGTCTGATTTCGGAAGGAATTCGCCAGTTAAATACTTATCAAAGTAGCTTCCGTTAGCATAGTCTGATTTTTCAAAGTTGTGGAAGGTTACACCACGTTCACGTGCGATATTGTTTGACTCAACCAAGGTCCAGTAGTTCATAAGCATGAAGTAGATGCTTGTAAATTCAACAGACTCAGGTGATCCGTATTCGATCAATTGTTGAGCAAGATAGCTGTGAAGTCCCATAGCTCCAAGTCCAAATGTATGAGCTTGGCTGTTTCCGTGGTCGATAGTAGGAACAGCGACGATGTGTGAACTATCTGTAACGAAAGTAAGGGCACGAACCATAGCACGGATGGAGCGACCAAAGTCAGGTGAAGTCATCATGTTGACCACGTTTGTTGAACCAAGGTTACATGAGACATCAGTACCCATTTTTAGGAACTCCTGAGCATCATTGATAAGACTTGGTTCTTGGACTTGAAGAATCTCTGAACACAAGTTACTCATGATAATCTTACCATCAACTGGATTTGCACGGTTAGCAGTATCAATGTTGACCACATAAGGATAGCCAGATTCTTGTTGCAATTTAGAAATCTCAGTTTCCAAATCACGCGCTTTGATTTTTGTCTTACGGATGTTTGGATTTGCAACTAGCTCATCGTATTTTTCTGTGATATCGATGTAGTTGAAAGGTACGCCATACTCTTTTTCTACAGAATATGGGCTAAATAGGTACATTTCTTCATTCTTACGAGCTAATTCGTAGAATTTATCTGGTACAACAACACCAAGTGAAAGGGTCTTGACACGCACTTTTTCATCGGCATTTTCCTTCTTGGTTGAAAGGAATGCGATGATATCTGGGTGAAAGACATTGAGGTAAACAACTCCAGCACCTTGACGTTGACCGAGTTGGTTTGAGTAAGAGAAGCTATCTTCGAAAAGCTTCATAACTGGTACGACACCAGAAGCAGCACCCTCATATCCTTTGATAGGAGCTCCAGCTTCACGAAGGTTGCTGAGGGAAATTCCCACACCACCACCGATACGTGAAAGTTGAAGAGCAGAGTTGATAGAACGTCCGATAGAGTTCATATCATCTGTTACCTGGATCAAGAAACAAGATACCAACTCACCACGACGAGCACGACCTGCATTCAAGAAAGAAGGAGTAGCAGGTTGATAACGTTGGTGGATGATTTCGTTGGCAATATCAATAGCAATCGCTTCATCACCATCCGCGAAGTAAAGGGCATTAAAGAAGACGCGATCTTCCATGCCTTCAAGGTAGTATTCCCCGTCATTAGTCTTCAAAGCATATTGATTATAGAATTTATAGGCAGCCATGAAAGACTTAAACTGGAAGTTTTGATCCTTGATAAATTGGTGTAGTTCTTCCAAAAATTCTGGACGGTATTTCTTGATAAATGCTGTTTCAATGTAGTTATGCTCAATGAGGAAGTTGATTTTATCCGTAATTGAGTTAAAAACCATTGTATTTGGTACAACATTTTCTTTAAAGAAGGCTTCTAAAGCTTCCTTGTCTTTGTGAAGCATAATTTGTCCATTAACAGGACGGTTAATTTCATTATTAAGACGGAAGTAAGTCACATCTTCAAGTTGTTTTAATCCCATAAAAAATCCTTTATCTAATTACAAAAGAAAGGCTTCTAAGGTAGACATAGAAGCTTTTGTCCTGATTCTTAAGCAAGTTGTTTGAGTTTACCTGGTTGGAAACCAGAGAAAACTTCTGTTGGTGTCTGAATAATAGGAGCAGCACTAAAGCCGAGCTCTTTTACTTGATCAATGTATTCAGGTTGTTCATCAAGATTGATTTCTTTATATTCAACATTATTACTGTCTAAAAAACGTTTCGTCATTTTACATTGGACACAGTTGTTTTTAGAATATACGGTTACCATTTCTGTAACTCCTCTTTAAAATTTTATTACTTTCTTAGTATATCAGAAAAAAAAACTTTGTCAACTTTCTAAAACTAAATCTTGTGTACTTATTTTACTGATTTTACTAACAAGCACAATATATAGTGTTGTATTGAAAAATAATTACAGAAAAAGCAATGATTTCATTATTGGTGTCTCGACAAAAACTACATACTGTGTTTTACTAAATTTAATAGAAGATTTTCAGCAAGTTATCTGAAAGGAAATTGAAGAAAGTCCATAAAATACTTGAAAAATATCAATGAAGGTGATATAATACTAAATTGTAAGGGTTATCAGATATGTAACTCAACAAGAAAACTATTAAAGGAGAGTCAAACTATGGCTTCTAAAGATTTCCACGTAGTGGCAGAAACAGGTATTCACGCACGTCCAGCAACATTGTTGGTACAAACAGCTAGCAAATTTGCTTCAGATATCACTCTTGAGTACAAAGGTAAATCAGTTAACCTTAAATCTATCATGGGTGTAATGAGTCTTGGTGTTGGTCAAGGTGCTGACGTTACAATCACTGCTGAAGGTGCAGACGCTGATGACGCTATCGCTGCAATCTCAGAAACAATGGAAAAAGAAGGATTGGCATAAGGAAATGACAGAAATGCTTAAAGGAATCGCAGCATCTGACGGTGTTGCAGTTGCAAAAGCATATCTACTCGTTCAACCGGATTTATCATTCGAGACTGTTACAGTCGAAGATACAAATGCAGAAGAGGCTCGTTTGGATGTTGCTCTTGAAGCTTCTCAAAACGAGCTTTCTCTTATCCGCGAGAAGGCTGTAGGTACGCTTGGTGAAGAAGCGGCACAAGTATTTGACGCCCACTTGATGGTTCTTGCTGACCCTGAATTGATCGGTCAAATCAAAGAAACTATCCGTGCTAAGAAAGTGAATGCAGAAGCAGGTCTGAAAGAAGTTACAGACATGTTTATCACAATCTTTGAAGGCATGGAAGACAACCCATACATGCAAGAACGTGCAGCGGATATCCGCGACGTAACAAAACGTGTATTGGCTAACCTCCTTGGTAAAAAATTGCCAAACCCAGCTTCTATCAATGAAGAAGTAATCGTGATTGCTCACGACTTGACTCCATCTGATACAGCTCAATTGGACAAAAACTTTGTTAAAGCTTTTGTAACAAACATTGGTGGTCGTACAAGTCACTCAGCTATCATGGCTCGTACACTTGAAATCGCTGCAGTTTTGGGTACAAACAATATCACTGAAATCGTTAAAGATGGTGACCTACTTGCCGTTAATGGTATTACAGGTGAAGTGATTATCAACCCTACTGAAGAACAAGCGGCTGAATTTAAAGCAGCTGGTGAAGCTTACGCTCAACAAAAAGCTGAATGGGCACTCTTGAAGGATGCTCAAACTGTTACTGCTGATGGTAAACACTTCGAATTGGCAGCAAACATTGGTACTCCAAAAGACGTTGAAGGTGTTAATGACAACGGTGCAGAAGCTGTAGGTCTTTACCGTACAGAGTTCTTGTACATGGATTCTCAAAACTTCCCAACTGAAGACGAGCAGTACGAAGCATACAAGGCTGTTCTTGAAGGAATGAACGGTAAACCAGTTGTTGTCCGTACAATGGATATCGGTGGTGACAAGGAACTTCCTTACTTCGATATGCCACATGAAATGAACCCATTCCTTGGATTCCGTGCTCTTCGTATCTCTATCTCTGAAACAGGAGATGCAATGTTCCGCACTCAAATCCGTGCTCTTCTTCGTGCTTCTGTACACGGTCAATTGCGTATCATGTTCCCGATGGTTGCGCTTTTGAAAGAATTCCGTGCAGCTAAAGCAGTCTTCGATGAAGAAAAAGCTAACCTTCTTGCTGAAGGTGTTGCAGTTGCGGATGACATCCAAGTTGGTATCATGATCGAAATTCCTGCAGCAGCTATGCTTGCAGACCAATTTGCAAAAGAAGTTGACTTCTTCTCAATTGGTACAAACGATTTGATCCAATACACAATGGCGGCAGACCGTATGAACGAACAAGTTTCATACCTTTACCAACCATACAACCCATCAATCCTTCGTTTGATCAATAACGTTATCAAAGCAGCTCACGCTGAAGGTAAATGGGCTGGTATGTGTGGTGAAATGGCTGGTGACCAAACAGCTGTTCCACTTCTTGTCGGAATGGGCTTGGATGAGTTCTCTATGTCAGCAACATCTGTACTTCGTACACGTAGCTTGATGAAGAAACTCGACACTGCTAAAATGCAAGAATACGCTAACCGAGCTCTTACTGAATGTTCAACAATGGAAGAAGTTCTTGAACTTTCTAAAGAATACGTTAACTTCGATTAATCAATTACGGCTCTTTGTCAACTGTAGTGGGTTGAATAAAAAGCTAACATCTGGAGAGGACAACGATTGTCCTCTCCATTTTTATATTCAGAGCGATGAAAATTCGTTTCTTAAAGTTATCAAAGTTCCTAAAACCAAAAGCATTTCGTTTGATGAGTTTAATGAGATTATTGGTTGCTTCCAATTTGGCGTTGGAATAAGGTAATTGAAGGGCGTTGACAATCTTTTCTTTAACCTTGAGGAAGGTTTTCAAGACAGTCTGAAAAAGAGGATGAACCTGCTTTAGATTTTCCTCAATAAGTCCGAAAAATTTGTCAGGCTCTTTATTCTGAAAGTGAAAAAGCAAGAGCTGATAGAGATTATAGTGGTGTTTCAAGTCTTCGGAATAGCTCAAAAGCTTGTCTAGAATTTCTTTATTCGTTAAGTGCATGCGAAAAGTAGGGCGATAAAATCGTTTATCGCTGAGTTTACGACTATCTTGTTGGATGAGTTTCCAATAGCGCTTGATGGCCTTGTATTTATGAGATTTTCGATCAAATTGATTCATGATTTGGACACGAACCCGACTCATAGCTCGGCTAAGATGTTGAACAATGTGAAAACGATCTAGAACGATTTTAGCACATGGAAAAAGCTGTTTAGCTAAGGCATAGTAAGGACTAAACATATCCATAGTAATGATTTTCACTCGACATCGGACTGCTCTATCGTAGCGAAGAAAGTGATTGCGGATGATAGCTTGTGTTCTTCCCTCAAGAACAGTAATGATATTGAGCTGATCAAAATCTTGTGCGATAAAACTCATCTTTCCCTTGGTAAAGGCATACTCGTCCCAAGACATAATCTCTGG
>NZ_JYOV01000017.1 GCF_000963255.1 Streptococcus infantis
ATCTATAGAGTAACATAAATCTCAAAAAATAGGGTGAAAAAACCTTTATTTGTTATGCAAAAAAAATAGAAGATAGGATAGAGAATCACTTTGATGATCTCAATCCTATCTCCTATTCAAATAGTTAGATTACTAACTTAATGACATTGGTAGCAAAGCTACTTCTTTTTTAGTTGACTTCTTTCTCGCTTGTTTCAGGAGAACTAGTCGTTGGATTGCTTGATTCAGTCTGTTTGTCGCTTACTTGTTTGCTAGTTGTTTCAGAACTTGCTTCATTCGGCTTAGCTTTGGATTGAAGTTCTTGGTTTAATGAGACAATTTCTTGCGCAAGTGCTAGAAGAGCTTGTTTGTCTTTGCTCGCAGCTGACAATTTATCGAACAAAGCATCCACTTTTTCAAAGTCCGCATCAGAACCATTATTCATTTCCAAATAAGTATGAAGGGCAATAACTCCGTTGTATAGTTTTTGGTAAAGAACTAAAACCTCTGGGTCTTGATTGGCATTCTCACGTTCAGTCTGAATGGTTTGAGAAATACGCTTCAGAAGATCTTGAACTTGCGTGTTTAGTTCATCAAGGTCTGCGTCCTCTTTATCTAGAGCAGCTTTCAGATTTTTCACTTCGTCAGCAAGTGAAGCTTTCACTCCTTCTTCTTTAACTTGAGCCACTAACTCTTCAGCTTTTGTTAAGAGTTCTTCTACTTGACCTTTTCGAACATGATTGCTTTGTTCCTCAGGCTTAATATCATCATACAAACCTTTCAAAAATTCATAGACTGCCGTTTTAGCACTATGACCATCCACTTTTTCAGTATCTAAAATCGTTTCAGAAGGTTTATGAGCAACTGATTCCTTCTTCACTGCTTCTTCTACCTCTAATTTTGTTTGATAGATTTCAGGGAAGAGTTTGTTTAAGTCAGTCGCCTTAAGGAAGGATTGTGACTGATAAAGGGTCCAAGTTAAGTTGGCAACTTTATTTCTAAGAGTGTCATTTAAGTGATTATCAGATAAATGTTGATAGAAATACTTAATGTACTCGACTGTTGTAACTCCAGTACGATCATTAAAGTCCTGCAGTGCTTCTAGTTTAGCTTCAACTGCATCTAAACCAGCCTCATCTTGAGCCAATTTATTTTCTTGGAGTTGAGCCAAGAGATCCTTTTTAGGAAGTCCATAAGCATCCGTATCCAAGGTATTAATCTTATCTACTAAAGCTTGATATTTCTTGTCTAATGGACTGATTTCTGTTGGTTTTACACTAGAATCAACGTGAATATACTGCTTGTCAAAGAGATCTAAAGCAGCCAGATAACCAGCTGTAGAGTTTGTTGAGAGCTTCTTCATATTTTCAGAGAATTGTCCCAAGGCAAGCTCAATTTGTCTTTGTAAAATTGGTTTATCCTTGTAAACTTCGCGACTTTCTGCTAAAAGTTGATCAACCTTATTTTGAACAGTAGATTCATCAAAGGCACCTGGTTGATAGTTGGATTGTAAGGCAGGAATCTTATGTTTCAAAGCCACTTCATAACCTTTAGTCTGCACTTTAATGTAGTGATTATGGTCTCCGTGAGGAATGACGAAGCTGCCATTTTCCACCTGCAAACTATATGGAGAGACACCATCCCGAAGTGCAGTTGTATAGAGTTCGTTTAGGAAATCAAGTTCTGCATCGCCTGTTTGAAGCGGAATACGAACGTGTTCTTTTCGAACTGCATAAGGGTGAATGTGAGTTGGGTCGTAAGCCTGGTCTGGATTTCCAAATACAAAGAATCCATTTGAAATACGAATCGCTTCAAGCGGAACACCATAGGTTTTAGAGATATAAGCTATCTTTTCTTCATCTCTGGCATCTCGAGAGAAACTTTCTACAGTCTTGGCAAGAGGTTTTACAGGCTCTACCTGATGGTGCCCATGCAAATGCTCTTGCGCTGCCTTAATCTGCTCTGCTGACAAATCTTTTTTAAAGAAATAGTGAGCATGGTCTCCATGTGAAACCACAAAACCTTGCTCATCCTCACTAATCACTCTCTCAGCGGCAAAGCCGTGATCATGTTCATCTTCATGATGCTCGTGTTTCACTTCATTCTCTTTATGAGTGTTTTGATTATCTTTTGGAACTTCTGTTCGGCCATGTCCATGCAAATGCTCTTGCGCTGCCTTTATCTGCTCTGCTGACAAATCTTTTTTGAAGAAATAGTGGGCATGGTCCCCATGTGAAACTACAAAACCTTGCTCATCTTCTCTAATTACACGCTCAGCGGCAAAGCCATGATCATGTTCATCCTCATGATGGTTCTTATGACTTACATTTTCATGATCACGCTGAACTGTTGGTTTATTTTGATTTTCTAACGGCTTTGTTAGTGTTAGGGCACCGCCAAGTGGTATCAAACGAGCAATTTTTTGCTCCAAAGCAGACATACTACTATAAGGAATGAAATGGTAGTGATTGCCGTGTGGAATCGCAACTCCTGATGGTGTTCGACTGGTAATTTTAGCTGGGTCAAATACCAAACCATCAGATTCTTGATAGCGTTGACTAACTGGTAAAGCATATAACTGAGCGAGAAGACTTTGGAGGCTATCCTCTTGATCTACTGGGATGCTTGTTGCTGGGCTATCGGCTTGAGAACTTGGTGTATCACTTGGATTTGGTTTATAATCCGTTAGACTTGGTTGACTTCCTCTTCCAGCTAGATAGGCTTGAGCTGCTGCTAATTCACTTGAAGATAGGGCACTCTTTGGAACGTAGTGATAATGCCCACCGTGAGGAACGATATAAGCATCCCCTGTATCTTCAATAATATCTGCAGCATTAAAGACATAACCATCATCCGTTGTATATCGACCTTGTGCTCTGGCAGCAAGAACTTCCTCACTTGCACTACCACTATCTGATGTGTGTTCTAGTTTTTGCTGCTCGATTTGTTCTTTGGTGCGAATATTATCAGCGTGACTCGCATCTTTTAGATAGACATAGTATTTACCGTCCACTTTGATGATATAGCCACCTTTAATCTCATTGACAATATCTTGATCACGCAACTGATAGTTCGGATCTTTCATGACCAGTTCTTCACTAAAGATTGCATCATAAGGTACCTTACCATTATAGTAATGGAAATGGTCGCCGTGGGAAGTCACATAACCTTGATCAGTAATCTTGGTAACAATCTGTTCAGCTTCTATTCCTTCCTTCTTGCTAACTTGATCTGGTGTCAGAGATTCATTCTTCTTAGCTTCAGATCCTTTACCGTCAACATAGGATACACGATTATCATCTTTTTTCTCAGGTGCTTGATGTTGATTCAAAGCATAAACGCAGACACTTAAAGCAAGGACCACTGCAGATCCTGCTAGATATTTTTTATTAATCTTCATAATCTCCTCATTTCAATTCTTCAGCTAAGATAGCCATATTTTCTTCTAGGTTTTCTAAGTAGGACTTGTCATTTTGTGGGTCGGCCTCTAAAGGATTGAGGGTTTTCAGACTCACACCTGTTGATTTGACAAGTGTATCAGCTACCTTTGATGAAGCGTTACTCTCTGTAAAGATAGTTTTGACCTTATAAGTCTTTACAAATTCTTGGATCTCAGTCAATTGTCTTGGGCTTGGTTCTTGATCAGGAGATATTCCTGCAATCCCAAGCTGATTGAGTCCAAATCGTTTTGCCAAATATGAAAAGGCTGTGTGTTGAGTTACAAAGGTCTTTTGATTAGCTCTTTCAAAGATGGGGTGGTATTTCTTGGTTAAGTCATGAGCTTTAGCACTAAAGTTCTGTGCATTTTTCTGATAGGTATCCTTGTTGGCACTGTCTAATTCGGATAACTTATCAGCAATTATCTGTGCTTCTTCTGCAACCTTTTCAGGATCTAACCATGTGTGAGGATCATACAAGGTCTTCTCATCAATCCCATCTCCAGCCTGCATATCTTCTAAGCCAGGCACGCGCTCTAAGGTCATACCTTCAGATGCTTCCAACACCTTTACCTTGGACTTTTGTAGGCTTGGATCCAAACTTCCCGCCCATGACTCTAATGTATGAGAATGATAAACAAAAACATCGGCATCATAGATGGCTGCAATATCATTTGCTGAAGGTTCGAAGGAATGGATACCAGAACTAGACTGAATCATCCGAACATCATTTAGATTACCTGAAACTTCTTTGACCATAGCATAGACAGGATAAAAACTAGTCACAATCTTCATCCCCTTTGTTTCATCACTCTTGTCTTGACTGGTCTTTTGTCCACAAGCTCCTAAAACGAGAGCAAAGAAGGCCAGCATGAGCCATAGGATACTTCTTTTTTTCATAACAACTCCTTAACTAGTATTTAACCATTTAATTAACTAGTAAACATTTTACTCCTTAAAATTTAAAATGTCAATATTTTTTTGCATTTTCATGAAAAAAGTGAGAACTAGATTTCATTCTTTTTTCTCACTAGTCATTTTTATCATTTGACTTTTAATTGTTTTAGAACTCCTTGATTCATTTTTTAAGACAGCAAATTTCAGTGTTTAACAAAGAAAAGGACATTATTCAATCAAAAATCGAATAATATCCTTTCGAATAGATTATAACTAATAAAAATCTTTTAAGGTTTTATTTGTTTTAGTGTCTTAATGTCATACATCACTAATTCACCGTTTTTATTGTAAAACTGAACCCCATCTGGTTGAAAGATTAGAAACTTAGGATCAATTTGGGCAATTTTCGCTAACTTTTCTATATGTTCATTTAAAGTTACTTTATTTAACCCATAGTCTGGTAAATCATCATCATTTTCTTCTTTGGAATTCTCTTTATTTTCTGAAGGAATTTCGTTGGTTGTACCAGTCTTATTCTCCCCTGTATTTTTCTTCGGTTGCTCCTCATTTTTATCTACAGCAGTATTATTCTTATCACTATTTTCAGTATTGTTTGAATCAGGTTTTAATTCTTTATTAGGATATGTAGACGTTTCAGTTTTGGATTCTTTTTCTTTTATTCTTTTTGCTATTAAGTCTTGTGCTTCTTTCCATTCTACTTCTGACAAGTCGGATTTAGTGATACTTCTCAATGAACCACCTCCCGCTCTTGGAATACTAAATGATTTGTCTTCCCATACAAAAGTTTCTTTTGCCAATACATCTTTCGGATCAAAAATATAACCATCTGGAGTTGCAAATCGACCTTCTGCAAGAGCTTTCTGAACTTCTTCAGCAGAATGGATAATTTGCCAATTCTGCATTCCAGCGCGTTTTTCAAGAGGAGTCACATTAGCAATAACAGATCCAGCATCATCATGACCTGGTTTTGACCAAACTTCAGGACGCACATCAGGATGTTGCATTACATATTTTATAGTTGCTATTTGCTCACTATTTAACCAAGAATAAGGTACGACGTGAATGTGGTCGATATGCGGAATAATGAAGGAAGTTCCAGTATCATACGTAGTATTGGCTGCATGCATAGGCAAGCTAGATACATCAACAGCTAATCTTGGTTTAATTTCTGTTTCTACAATATCATAACGATAATTATCTTTATCTTTAAGCATTAGTTCCTGCTCAGAAAAAGCTATTTGAGTAAGATCGAGTTCTTCACGTGAATAAAAATAATCTTTACCACCTTCATTAATTATATAACCAACTTTACTATTTCTAGAAATTTTATTAGTTACTTTTTTATAATCAAACTTTGGTCTTTCCTCCTCATCTGAGTGTACTGAAGAAACGATGGAATCTGGATTTTTACCAGTTTCTTGAATCCATTTGGCAACTTCATTCAATTCGAATTGTTCTAATTCACCATATCCCATATAATGGAAATGATCTCCGTGTTTGGCAATAACACCTGATTTATCAACAGAATCGATGGAATCTTTGGTAAATATATATCCATCGCTCGTATCATAAGGTTTACCATCTAAACCTTTTCCATAAGCTTTGATTGATTGTCCTAAGAACTTATGAACTACTTCTTTTGATGCTAAAGGTTTAATATCTGTAACAATTTCGTTTAATCCATTTTGCCCTTTTAACGGAATCATTCTTGCAATCTTCTGCTCTAAATCAGACATTTGTGAATAAGGAATAAAGTGATAATGGTCTCCGTGAGGCACTGCGACACCATTTGCAGTACGTTTGATGATTTGTGCCGGATCAAAGACTAGACCATCCGATTCCACATGGCGTTCTGATAAAGGTTTTGCATACAATTCACTTAAAAGTGTTGAAATGTCTTCCCCTTGATTTTGATGATAACTTGGTGTGACAGTCAGATTTGGAGTCTCTGTCAAACTTGGTTGAGCTGGCTTAGAATTATCACTACTTGGTTTACTTGAACTTATAGAGGAATGTGCGCCTTGTTTACCATTCCAATAAGCTTGGGCAGCAGCCAATTCTCCTGCTGACAAATCACTCTTAGGGATATAGTGGAAATGATTGCCGTGCGGTACAACAAAAGCGTCTCCTGTATCTTCAATCACATCTGTCGGACTAAAGACATACCCATCATCCGTTGTATAGGCTCCTCCAGTTCCTCGATTCGGTGCCGGCGTATTGAGATTAAAGTTTGGTTTAATGGTTGAACATGGTTTCTCAGAACTGCTTGGTTTCGGATTATCAGCATGACTTTGAATTGGCTGACCTCCAATTGGCAAATTTCGAGCCAATTTTTCTTCCAAAGCAGACATTTGCGAATACGGAATGAAATGGAAATGATCCCCGTGAGGAACTGCCACACCATTTGCAGTACGTTTTGTAATCTGTGCTGGGTCAAATACTAATCCATCAGATTCCACATGACGTTGGCTAAGTGGCAAAGCGTACAATTCTTGAAGGAAACTAGCTAAATCCTCACTTTGACTTTCAGAATCTGTTGCAGGATTTTGAGGTGTCTCAGTTTGACTCGTTCTCACACTAGATTTTGTTTCTCCTCTGCTTGAACGATATTCAACGGTACTTAATTGGCCACCTTTTCCAGATAAGAAAGCCTGGGCAGCAGCTAATTCACTGGCGGACAAATCACTCTTAGGAATATAGTGGAAGTGATTGCCATGTGGAACGATGTAAGCATCACCAGTGTCCTCGATAATATCACTTGCATTAAAAACATACCCGTCATCCGTCGTATAACGTCCCTGAGCCCTTGCTAGAGCGACTTCATTACTAATTTTTCCACCATCATGACCATGTTCTTGCTTTTGACGATTGATTTCATCCTTACTACGAATATTTTCTGTTTGGGAAGCATCCTTGAGGTATACATAATAGCGACCATCAACCCTAATGACATAACCACCCTTAACTTCGCTGACAATATCCTCATTTCGAAGTTGATAATTCGGATCCTTCATCAAGAGTTCCTCGCTGATAATAGCATCATAAGGAACCTTGCCATTAAAGTAATGATAATGGTCCCCATGTGAAGTCACGTAACCTTGATCGGTAATTTTAACGACGATCTGCTCAGCATTGATTCCCTCTCGCTGACTAACCTCATCTGGTGTCAGATTTTCAGTCTTAGCACTAGCCTGATTTCCTTCTATATAAGACACACGATTAGACTCTTTGCTAGTCTGTACTGCTTGGTAACGCCCCAATTCATAACTTGAAAGGCTTAAAGCCAAAAGAGCTACTGAACCAAGTACATATTTTTTATTGATTTTCATCTTAATACACTTTCTATTTCATTTATTCGTTAAAGAAGTACTACACTTTTTCCTAAAGAACTTACT
This sequence comes from Streptococcus infantis, assembly GCF_000963255.1. Classification (GTDB taxonomy): domain Bacteria; phylum Bacillota; class Bacilli; order Lactobacillales; family Streptococcaceae; genus Streptococcus; species Streptococcus nidrosiense. Next base: position 7,730 of record NZ_JYOV01000017.1, read on the forward strand.
TAACTGGTTAAATATCTATTTAGAAAAATTACTCACTTTTAAAACTCCTCCTTCTATTTATCAAACAAGATTTGAGTGATTGAGTTAGTTCCCTATATACTTAACCAGTTATTTAACTAGTTAAGATTTTACTCCTATCACATAAATCTGTCAAGAATTTTTTTGACTTTCAGGTAAAATCTAGATAAAAAGGATTTAGTCATGCTCTATGCAAAACTAAATCCCATATTATGTATATTAGTAACGGTAAGCTATTTTTATTCTTTGATTAGCTTATTCAATAATCTGCGTCTCAGCTAGTTTTTTGTACCAATGTGCAGATTTCTTAGGATAACGTTCTTGTGTATCGAAATCAACATAGAAAAGTCCGTAACGTTTTTCATAACCATTAGACCATGAGAAGACGTCCATCAATGACCAGATGAAGTATCCTTTGACGTTTGCACCTTCTGCAATCGCATCAGACAATACTTCCAAGTGTTGTTTCACATAATCAATACGGCCATCATCGTAAACAGTTTTGTCCACAAATTCATCTTTGTATCCAAGTCCGTTTTCAGTGATGTAGATCTTCTTGTAGTTTGGATAATCTTTCTTGACACGCATGATTTGATCATACAAACCTTGAGGGTAGATGATCCAGTCCCAGTCAGTACGAGGTACATAGTCAGGAGCTACACGACGTCCAACACCTTTGATTTGGTATCTAGAGCTTCCTTTTTCTCCTTTACCATTGTGGATGATCTCAGTTTCACCATCAAAGGCTTCCATCCAGTCACTCATGTAGTAGTTAATTCCAAGGAAGTCGTTCAAATCTTTCGCTGCTTCAAGTGCTGCAAAGTCTTCCTCACGAAGATCCAAGCTACCACCATTTACTGATAAGATGTGGTTTACACCTTCCATTGTTGCATCTGAATAGTGTCCAAGGTATGTAGCATCCAAGATAAATTTGTTGTGGATGATATCTTCCAACTCAGCAGCACGAACGTCTGCAGGATTTTTAGAATCCAATGGATACTTAGTTGGAAGGGCGTGAACAACCCCGATTTCACCTTTATAGCCTTTGTCTTTGTACAATTTCACAGCACGAGCATGAGAAACCATCATATTGTGGTGGGATTGGAAGACTTTGGCAAGGTCATACTGGATACCTGGAGGAAATTTCCCAACCAAATACTGACCATCTCCAATAGGGCCGATTTCATTAAAGGTTGTCCAGTAGTTTACTTCTGGGAATTCTTCAAAACAGAAGGCAGCATAATCTACGAAGTGTTCGATATTCTCACGATTTAAAAAGTCTCCGTTTGAGTGAAGAGCTTCAGGTGTATCAAAGTGATGAAGAGTAACGAACGGTTCTACATGACGTTTATGACATTCAGCAAATAAGTTATGATAGAATTCTACCCCTTTCGGATTTACTTCACCATAACCAGTTGGGAAAATACGTGACCAAGCAATGGAAATACGGATACCGTTGACCCCGTATTCCTCTGCCAACTGCAAATCTACTGGATATTTATGGTAAAAATCACTAGCTGGTTCAGCTGTGTACCAATAGTTATCTGCTAGGTATTTGTCCCATGCAACAGGACCTTTACCATCTGTATGTGTAGCACCTTCTGCTTGATAAGCTGCTGTTGCGCCACCGAAAATAAAATCTTTAGGAAGTGTTTTTGTCATTTTTTCACCTATTTCTTGATTGGATAAAATGAAAAGCGAGCGGAGAGGAGCTAGTAAGCTATCCATCTCCGTCTCACTTCTTGTACAAAGTCACCAAATAGTGACATAAAGGGGAAAAACAAATATATAATCCGGAAACTATTTTACAGTCCCCAAGGTCAGTCGAATTGTGACTCAAGGAGGTAAAAACAATATTTTACGGATGAATTAACAAGGCGATTAGGAAATTCGCCATAGCGATTTCCGTTATGATAGGAAACTGTTTCACAGTCCCTAAGGTTAGTCGAATTGTGACATGAGGAGGTAAAAACGATATTTTTTTACCGACGAATTAACAAGGCGATTAGGAAATTTGCCATAGCGATTTCCGTGATGATAGGAGACTGTTTTACAGTCCCTATCATCAATCGAATTGCGCTTGAACAAAGGCAAGAGCACCTTTACCATCACGAGTCAACTTGATGTATTGAGCTCCTTCAGTCTTAGCCAATTTGATTCCAAGTTTATCTGTTTCAGCCTTCATGTCCTCATAGTTTGATGCTACTTGAGGAGCAAGGATAACAAGGTCAAATTCTGGCAACATTTCACGGTGAGCACCGTAACCACCAGCAGCGGCCTTCACAGGAACATTGTATTCTGCAGCAGCTTTATTCAAAGCATTTGCAAGAAGTCCACTTGTTCCACCACCTGCACAGAGAACAAGTACGTTGGTTTCTTCTGTAATTGTATTTTGTGCTGATTCTACTCCAGCTTTTTCAAGGATAGCATCAGCTTTAGCAGTATTGAAGTTTGCGGCTACTTTTTCTTTTAATTCATCGTTGGCTTTACCAGAACGTTCTTCTTCAAGAATTTGTTCGTCATAAACTTTAAGGAATGGATAGTAGATTGCAATATCCACTACAATTAACAATGCTGCAAGAGCAAATGACAAGAACTGGAAGTTTGTACCAAGAACAATACCTAGAGGCCCAGGCGTAGTCCATGGAAGGTTGGCAGTAAATGAATTCATGCCGAGAGTTTCGATAAAGAACTTAAAGATCCATACGTTTGCAATAGGTGCAAAGATAAATGGAATAAAGAAGATAGGGTTCAATACAAGTGGAGCACCAAACAAGATTGGTTCATTTACACCGAAGAATGTAGGAACTACTGAAGCACGTCCGATGGCACGATTACGCTTAGACTTACACAACCACATAAACATGAATGGAACTACAAGAGTTGCTCCTGTACCACCCATAGTGACGATAAACATTTGTGTACCAGATGTAAGGATCTTATCAGCGTGCATACCTTGTTGAAGAAGGTTCAAGTTGACTTCAGCATTTGCATAAGTAATCGCTGCAATGGCAGGTTCAACGATAGATGGGCCGTGAATACCGACAAACCAGAAGAAGGCAAAAGCACCAAAGATAATAGTAATACCAAGATAACCGTCTGCTGCTGAGAAAAGAGGTGCAAAGAACTTACCGATTGATTCTGCTACACTTGCACCGACAAACTGACGAGCTAGTAAATCAAGAGCATAAAGTGAAACTACTGAAAGCGTAAATGGAATAACATCTTTAAAGACTTGTGAGATATTGGGTGGAACTTCGTCAGGCATGCGAATAGTAACGTTGTTCTTGACACAAACCTTATAGATAGCTACAGTTACAAATGCTGCAAGAAAGGCAGAAAGCAAACCTTTTGTTCCAAGAAAACCAGTTGCAAAGCCACCCTCGATTGGATCAGCCGCCAAGATCAATAAACCAACAATAGCCGCCAATAGCGTTGACATATAGTTGATTTGGTTGGTTTTTTCCATACTACGATTGACGGAGTCTGTTAAAGATTTAGCAGTGGTTCCAGCTACCAAAAGTGCTAGAATTCCCATTGAGTAGCTGTAAGGTTTCATCAAAAGTGCTACAACTTCATCAGACCATTTAAAGCCCCAAGAGTTTGGAACAAAGGCAATCAAGATAAAAATACTTGAGAAGAGAATGACTGGCATTCCAGCGATAAATCCATCACGAATAGCACGAAGATAGATATTTCGAGATAGCTTTTCAAAGAAAGGCTTCCCTTTCTCGATATAGGCAATTAACTTATTCATTATTTAGCTCCTCTTTTATAAAGTTCAATTAAATGATGCATCAAATCTTTTAGCAAGATAGTTGTCATCAAGTGATCTTGACCGTGCATCATGGTCACACTATAAGCCAAATCATCACCTGCAGCTTCCTTGGTTAAAAGACTCGTTTGTGCGTGGTGTGCTTCAGCGATACAGCTACCAGCTTCCTCAACTAAGCTATCCGCTTTCGCAAAATCACCAGCTTCAGCAGCCTTCAAAGCTTCCAATAATTTTGAACGAGCATCGCCAGCATAGGCTACGATTTCAAAACCTAACAATGTTACTTCTTCTCTATTCATGATAGAATACTCCTTATATTTTTTAATAGATGTTATGACAATAAACGTTGAATGTGTAGAACAAGATAAACTCGTTCACTCTTGTAGAGGTCAAGACCAGTTTCCTGAGCAATGACCTCATAAATTTTGCTACCAATCTCGAATGCTTCTGGATAGGTATTCTTTATATGTTCTTCCATATCGAGCAAGGATTGATTATCATCGCGACTACGATCCAGATAATCCAAGAAATAATTTAGATGAATCATAAAGCGGTCGTAGAAATTATTATTTTCAGATGTTCGCTGGATTTTATAACTCTTCAAAACGCTTTCGACCCTCTTTAAAATTTCCTTTCTCTTATCAATCGACTCAACAACTTCGACTTCACTCTCACCTTCGGCATTGATGAAATGATAAGCGATACGAATGATTTCGTCTTCAGGAAAATTTTCTGTCAGTTTTTGACGATAAATTTCAAAAGCTTCTTGTGCAATTTGAAAAGCGATAGGATATTTGGCAGAAATGTCAGGCAAGTTACTATCCTTATAGCGTCCTTGGCTAATAGCCTGATAAGAACAATAGATATGGTCTGTCAGAGTGACGTATAGATACTCTTGGACAGGATATTGATATTTTTTAGAAAGATTATCAATAATCTCATAAGTGACCGTAATAAAATCAAGCGGTACATCCTTTAGAAGAGCCATAAAGTTTTCTCGCGACTCTTCTGTTTTCATCCGAAAAACTTTTTCAACCTGATCCTCAGAAATCAAATCTCCTTTCTTCTTACCGAACGAAATACCCTTACCAATTACGATCAACTCCTCTCCCTTGCTATTCCGCACGAGAGAAACATTGTTATTCATTGGATTTAATATCCGATACATGGCAACCTCCTTGCCCTATTATTTAAGTTTTGTGAGCATAAAAAATGACCACAAATGAACTCAAAAAATATACATCTGAGTCATCTGTGATCATGCCTAATATTACTTAGTAACACTCACTTTGTATTAACTTGTGATTTAAGTATAGCACAAGATTTTTATTTTGTAAACCTTTACATACAACTTTTTTTAAAAGTTTTTTAGCTAGGTTTTAGGACATAAAAGGGGGGAAATTTAGACACGTTCAGTCCATGAAGTAGCTGTTGTTTGAAGTACTTTATTGAGTTCATCAATGTTTTCAAATCCAGTTGTACGAAGCCATTCGCGAGCTGCTACTTCACCTTCTTTGATATAAGGTTCAACTGAACCCGCCCAAGTAGCACGACCACAAAGTACACCGTTGAAACGAGCACCTGAATCATGAGCAAACACAAGTGTTTCTTGGAATAATTTAGCTGATACACCTGCACTCAAGTAGATGTATGGCAAGTTAGTAGCTTCGTCTTGAGCTTTGAAGAATGCTGCTGCTTCTTCACGGCTGTAAACGACTTCTCCATCACCAAATCCTTCAACATATTTCACGTTTACTGGAACTTCAACTTTCAATACGTCGATGTTGAAACGTGGATCTGAGAATACTTTCATAGCTTCGATAACTTTACGAGGTTTTACTTTCGCATATTCTACAGAACCTGCATCAGCAATCTTTTCATCGTAAGCCAAGATTTCCAAGAAGAAAGGAATATCTTCGGCAACACATTCAGAACCAACACGTTCGATGTAAGCTTGTTTTTGTTGGTTCAATTCATCTGAACTATCTACATCGTAGTAAAGCAAGAATTTAACTGCATCTGCACCTTGTTCTTTGATACGTTTTGCAGACCAAACATCTAAACAGTCAGGCAAACGTTTTGTACTTGAAGTATCATATCCTGTTTTTTCATATGCAAGAAGAAGACCAGCTTCTTTATCCAAAGCTTTTGTTGCAGGAAGTCCGTATTCAGGGTCAAGAAGCATAGATGAAGCGTATTTTGTCAATTCATCCGCTACCAAGACTTTAAGTTCTTCCATTTGAGCTACTGTTGGCTCTTCTGTTTGGTATTGAGCCATAAGGCGTTTCAAAGCACCACGTTGGTCAAAAGCAAGAGCTGAGATGATACCATTCTCATTAGAGAGTTTTTGCATACAAGCGCGTTTATTTTCTGTTAAAACCATTTTATACCTCTTTCACTACTAGTTGGTCATATAGGCCTTGATAATTTGCCATATTGACATGACCAGTTATTTTTTCTTGAGCATTTAGCATACCAAGGACATTCGCCTTAGTCAGTAATTCTTGATCAGATTCTTTATGGAACAATCCTGAAGCAATACCTGCTACTGTAGAATCACCAGATCCAACTGGGTTTACAACTTGGATTCTTGGAATATCTACTTTATAGAAAGTGTCCCCGTGCTTAGCAAAGGCACCATTAGCACCTAAAGAAACGATGATCCACTCAATTCCTTCAAATAGGGGTTCTTCAAGAACCTCTTTTAATTCATTCAAATCTTTAGAAATTTCTCTTCCTAAAAGTTGAGACAATTCTTCATTATTTGGTTTGATAACTGTTGGCTTATGTGGAGATTCAAGAACCGCCTGAAGTGAAGCTCCTGAACAGTCCAAGACAACAGGTATACCAGCTTGGTTAGCAAGTTCAACCAGACTAGCATAATAATCCACTGGAAGTCCTGCTGGAAGACTACCTGAAATGGCTACTACCTCTACAGTCTCTAAAAGTTCTTTGAAATGAGCCAAGAAATCTTGACCTTCTTTTTCTTGAACTTCAGGACCTTTTTCTAGGATTTCTGTTTGGTTTTCTCCATGTAGAATTGCGATACAGTTACGGGTTTCACCTTGAATAGAGAAGAAACGTTTGCTTACTTTATCATCAATATTTTCTACTAAAAAATCACCAAGTTTACCACCGACAAGCCCGGTCGCGACTACAGAGTCACCAAATTCTGATAGGACACGAGTAACGTTAAGACCTTTACCACCAGCCGTTTTCGTAACATCTACAACACGGTTGACAGTGTCAATTTTTAATTCATCCAAAGGATAGGAAATATCAATGGATGGGTTCATTGTGACTGTTAAAATCATAAGTCACCTCTTAGTCGTGGTATTCACCACGATCCCATTTTTCAAGGAACTCTGTAAAGAAGTTGGCATCAGTTTGATGATCGTTATGAGTTTCAACGTGTTGAATTTTAGCGATCAGTTTTTTGTTTTCTTCAGATGGTTTGTATTCAGCATTGATGAAAGCTTCAATGATATCACACATGAGCAACTCACCAGTGATTTTACCACCAAATCCGATAACGTTGGCATTCAATTGTTCTTTTGCGTAAAGAGCTGTTGTCATATCACGAACCAAAGCAGAACGAACACCTGGAACTTTGTTAACAGCATTATTGATACCTACTCCAGTACCACAGATACATACACCAAGATCAGCTTGGCCACTAACTACTGCTTCACCAACTTTTTTACCAAAGATTGGGTAGTGTGTACGAGCGTGGTCATAAGTACCAAAGTCGATGACTTCATGTCCTTTTGATTTCAAAAATTCTGAAACCGCCATTTTTTCATTTGTTACGATGTGGTCACATCCAATTGCAATTCTCATTAGTTATTCCCTCCGATTAATTATATAAATCTAATATCATTTATCTTTACTCAAGAAAAATCAAGATTAGCTTAGGAAGCGAGCTGCGAGCATAACTGAGGTTAGCTAAAGTGAGCTGACGACAGATTATCTTGATTTTTGAAGAGTATTAGCACATTTTGTTCAACATGTCGACCCTGATTTGGTGACGACCGCCGTCATACTTACCATTTACAAAGCCTTTAGCGATGTTCTTAGCCAATTCGTCACCAACAAGTTGAGCACCCATAGTAATCATACGTGAGTTGTTATGACCGCGAGTCATATAAGCTGAACGTTCGTCAGACACTTCTGCAGCAACCATTCCTTTGATTTTAGTTGCAACCATAAATGGACCTGCACCATAAGCATCAATGACAATACCAAGGTTTTGTTCTTCTTTTTTAACTTCTTCAGCAACTGCAAGAGTTACATCAACGAAGTCTTGACCTTCAGCTGTAACATCCACAACGTGGAAGTTTTCTTTTTCCAAGAAATCTTTAACGACTTCTTTCAATCTCAAACCTGCAGCATCTGCACCAATAACAATAGACATATTGTATACTCCTTTTTTATAATAGACCAGTAAAAATTTTGGTTCTGGAAAGAAAATGACCATCACCAAATAGTTACTAGTAGTTTTGTTGACTATTTTAGATTAAGAATGAATCATCTATTCACTCTTAGTAACTTCTCCTTGGAGAAATTGGAAGAATAACTTGTCAAAACAAACACAAATTGTTCTTTCTAAACATAATATACTACTATTGTTTAAAAAAGTCAACAGTTTATGTTTGTTTTTGTTTATTTTTTAGAAAATTTCTATATCAAAACCAATTTGATCACTTTGACCTGGATTTAAGATTCGAACATTTTTCTTATCTTCTAGATGATCGCCCTCTTCGAGTGAAGTTGACAAACCTGACCAAGGTTCCAGAGCAAGGAAAGGACCTTTATTAAGCGTTGACCAAACGATGAGGTTTGGAAACTCTTCAAAGTCCAGTTTTAATCCCTTATCATGCTTACGTGACCGTAAGGAAACAGAGCGCGAGGTTAATTCATCTAACGTCACAGCATCATAGCTAAAGAAATCATAGTTTAGATCCAATTCTTTTTGCTCTTTTAACCAGCTACTTCTATCTTGAAAATCTAACATCCCTGTTTCTGGGAATGGTTTGGGAACTGTACAAGTTTCTGGCTTTTCAAATTCAAGATAGTAGTCTTCATAAGCTTCATCATCAAATAAAGGACAGTTAAAGCCTGGATGTCCACCAATAAAATATGGCATTTTCTTATCTGTTTCCTTATTGGTAACTTGATACTGTGTTCGAATAGTCTTTCCAGTAACAGTATAAGTTATTTCTAGACGAAAATGATAGGGATAATTCTCATACATGTCTTGGTCATCTTCGATAGCAAAGGTGACAGAATTCTCTGTTTGTTCTACTAATTCAAATTCTTTTTTTCGAACCAAACCATGACGTGGAATTTTACCTTTTACTTGACTATCATCTTCTTGATCATACAAGACAGTATCATTTCTAACGGATCCACAAATTGGAAATAGAACAGGTGCTTGTCCACTCCAGTAAGTTGGATCACCTTGCCACAAATATTCAATTCCATCTTTGTCTTTTATCGAAGAAAGTGCACCACCAAAAGTTTGAAACTGTACACTTAACTGTTCTGTTTTTAATTCAATCATTAGAATTACCTCCATTTATTTAAGGCCTAAAAAACTAGGCTGTCGACTCCAGATTTGGAAACTGACAACCTAGTTTTTACAATTTACATTTTTAGGAGCGAATTATTTTGCGTTTGCTGCGTATTCTTCATTACGTTTGATCATTTGTTTTCTGTACCATGCAAAGATACCAACGTAGAATACTAGGAATACTAATGCGCCAAGGATAGCTTTGATATCACCAGTTGTAGCGTTACCAATTGCCCAACCAAATAGTTTTTCGATTGGTCCTTCAAGAGTTGAGTGAGTAATCAATTGAGTTTGGCTTACACCTTCTGGGAAGGCACCTACACCTTTAGCAAGTTCTGTTGCAAATGGTGCGATAAGTGTACCTGAAAGAAGGAAGAGTGGCAACAAGAGTGTTCCGAAGATAATCATACGAAGCAATTTACCACGAGTAACTACCAAGAGAGCTGGAGTTACACCCATTGCAATGATACCAGCAAGTGGCAAGATACCATTTCCGACATTTGAAAGAAGCACTGCTTCAACCAACATGATTGGTGCAAGTACGTTAGCACAAGCCCAGATTTCAGCACGACCAGCGATAAATGGCCAGTCAAGACCGATATTGAATTTACGTCCTTGAAGACGTTTAGTAGCAACGTTTGTAATACCTTGTGAAAGTGGTTCTACGGCTGCGATGAACCATGAACCGATCAATGAGAAGAGCTCCAAGCAGACACCGGCAGTCAAACCAAGTGACAACCAACCTTTAATAACAAGTTCCCATTTATCAGCACCTTCAACACCAGGAACTGGATGTGGAGTTCCCATCAAACCGATAACGATACCAAGGATGAAACCGATGAAGAATTTAGATCCCCAGAAACCGATTCGTTTATTCAATTTAGCAGCGTCAAAGTCGTATTTATCAAGACCTGGGAAGAGTTTATCAAAAATCTTATCCAAAACCATGATAACTGGGTTCATCATGTAGTTCATGTGAGTTGAAGTCATTGGTGATGAACTTGGTGCGTTAAGAAGGTCATCAAATGTTGGTTTCATCAAGTCAGAGTTGATGATTTTAAGAACCCCAACAAGAACAACTGCTGCAGTCGCGATGAAGAGTGAAACTCCTTGGCTAACTCCATTGTTGTCAGCGTACCATTTGATCAAAAGACCTGTGATAGACAAGTGCCAGATATCAAAGATATCGACGTCAAGTGTATCAGTTTTCTTCATTGCAAGCATTACAATGTTGACGATCAACATCACAAGCAAGAAGTAAAGTGTCCAAGCTGAACCCCAAGTGATTGTAGCAAGTGGTGCCCAACCAACGTCGGTAATATTCAATTGAATACCAGTGTTTTCAACGAATTTTGCAAGAGACGCTGAGAAAGCACCATTTAACATACCGATGATAGCACCGATACCAGTAAGAGCGATGGCAAGTTTGATACCACCTTCAAGCGCTTTGGAGAATTTCACTCCAAAAAGTAGAGCCAATAAAGTCAAAATGATCAGCATGATGATCGGTCCACCCATTTCCAAGATAGGTTTGAACAGCTTATTGGCTAGTTCGATAATGATATCCATAATTTTCCTCCCTTTATTTTTATGGAATATTTACAAATTAATAATTAACTTAGACCATGTTCTTTGATAGCTGCTTCAATATTGTCATAGACTGGAGCGCTCATAGCTGGAATACGGAACAAGATTGGTCCTGCTTCAACGACTGGAATACCTGGTTCAAAACCTAAATCAGTAGCAGCGATTGGTGTGAAGATATCATAACCTTTAATCAAGTCTTCATTGACATCTTTTACCATAACAGCATCACATTGAACATCGTACCCACGGTTAGAAAGTTCTTCTTCAAGAGCACTTTTAATTTGGTGGCTTGAGTTAACACCTGCACCACAAGCAGCAAGAATTTTAATCATTTGGATTTCCTCCGTTTTTATATAAAAATTATTAACAAATTAAGCAGTCGCTTCTGAGATGTATTGGAACAAAGCTTCAGGTTCCGTAATCTTAGACAGCGCTTCAAGATGACCATTGCCTGTAAAGAAGTCCATCAACTGTGCAAGTATATTTGTTTGACTTGAACTTGAATTGTTGATGATAAAGAAGAGTAATGATACTTCTACTTCCTTATCAGGTGCAATCATATTGTGGAACGTGACTGGTTTTTCCAGACGAACCACGACAACATTTTCAGTTAGATTATGAATTGTATCAGTATGAGGGATAGCTACGTTAGGCAAATCCTTCCCTAAAAACTCCATATCCAAACCAGTTGGGAACGATTTTTCACGTTCAATCAAGGCCGATCGATAGGTCTCTGTAACAACTTTCTTTTCTTCCAGTAGGGTTGCAACTTGATCGAAAAGTTGCTCTTGATTATCTGCTTCTAAGCAAAAGACTAGGTCTTTGTCAAAGAAATGATCTAATCCCATGACCTTCTCCCTTCATATTTAACTTTTATGGTACAAGTATAACACTATATGAAACCGTTGTCAATGTTTTTTTGTTGTATTTTGTTTGATATTTATTTTTTTTGTTTACGAATTAAACATTTAATGATTTCAAACATATTTTTTATAAATTTCTTAATAAGTAAAACAAAAAAACAGGAAGTACTCCTGTTTTCACGATGTTAACTCTTTTTATTGGTCCAACTTTCTTCCACCATTGGAAGAAGATTTTTTAATACCTCTGGAACACCTTCCAGAGAAACATATCTAAACTTACCATCATCAGATTTAAATACCCAGATAATTAAGTATTTACCATTTTTAGCAATACAGTTTACTACATAGGCCTCATAGCCACCGATAGTTGATTTTGACCCCCATACCTTGGAAAAGTCTTGACTTTTCTGTTTAGATTCATAAATACTAGTTGAGATTTGAACAGTTTCAAGCGCAGTGTACTCACTTTCACTAATACCAAACTGCTCTGGTTTAAAGGTATTGAGAGTTACAATATTGACATCCGTCCCATCACAATACTGAATGTCATCTCCACCTTCAATTTCTTTGAAATGAACCCATGATTTAGGAATTTTCACATATCCATAATCATCAGATCCAACTATTTGAGTTTCTTCCGTCTGCTTTTGCGATGAACTAGGCTCTTGACTTGAAACTTCTTGAACACTAGAAGAGGCTTCTGTCTTTACTTCATTTGTCTTCTCTGAATTGCTACAAGCAATTAGACTAAGACTACAAAGTAAAAGTGTAGATAAAGTTATTATTTTTTTCATGATAACTCTCCTTTCACTTCTATTTTAAAGTATGAAGAGAAAAGTGTCAAAAAATTACTGTATTTTGACACTTTACAAAATCAATTGAGTGATTCAAAAGAAAGAAAAAGATTGAAGAAAATTGTCCAAAATGGACTTTTCTTCAATCTAAATCAACTGATCGATTTATTACAATCTATGCTATTCTCACATAGCGACTATTCTTCATCCATGCTCAATACGCTGAGAAAGGCTTCTTGTGGGACTTCTACTGAACCGATGGCTTTCATGCGTTTCTTACCAGCTTTTTGTTTTTCAAGGAGTTTACGTTTACGAGAAACGTCACCACCGTAACATTTAGCAAGCACATTTTTACGAAGAGCTTTAATATCTGTACGCGCGACAATCTTGTGCCCAATAGCTGCTTGGATCGGAACTTCAAATTGTTGACGAGGAATGATTTTCTTGAGCTTATCAACGATGAGTTTCCCACGTTCGTAGGCAAAGTCCTTGTGAACGATAAAGCTAAGAGCATCCACCTTATCACCATTAAGAAGGATATCCATTTTCACCAGCTTAGATGGACGATACTCTGACAATTCGTAATCAAAGCTTGCATAACCGCGTGTCGAAGATTTTAGTTTATCGAAGAAGTCAAAGACAATTTCAGCTAGTGGGATTTGATAGATAATATTAACACGATTGTCATCAATATAATCCATGGTCACAAAGTCACCACGTTTGCGCTGAGCTAATTCCATTACTGCTCCGACGAATTCTTGCGGTACCATGATTTGTGCCTTAACATAAGGTTCTTCGATAGTTGCAATCTTTGTAGGATCTGGGAACTCGGATGGGTTAGACACATCCATAGACTCACCATCAGTCTGATTAACCTTGTAGATAACTGATGGTGCAGTCATAATAAGGTCGATGTTAAACTCACGTTCCAAACGTTCCTGAATAACATCCATATGAAGAAGTCCAAGGAAACCACAACGGAAACCAAATCCAAGAGCTTGAGAAGTTTCAGGTTCAAACTGAAGACTAGCATCGTTGAGTTGCAATTTTTCAAGAGCTTCACGAAGGTCATTGTATTTATTTGACTCGATTGGATAGAGACCTGCGAAAACCATTGGATTCATCTGCTTGTATCCTGAAAGTGGTTCGGTCGCTGGATTTGTCGCCAAGGTTACTGTATCACCGACACGTGTGTCCTGAACAGTCTTGATAGAAGCCGCGATATAACCAACGTCACCTGTCGCAAGGAAGTCTCGTCCTACAGCTTTAGGTGTGAAGATTCCGACTTCAGTAACATCGAAGGTCTTACCATTGCTCATGAGCTGAATCTTATCACCAGGTTTGACTACTCCATCCATGACACGAACTTGGAGGATAACACCACGATAGGCATCATAAACTGAGTCAAAAATCAAAGCTTTCAATGGTGCTGACACGTCACCAGTTGGTGATGGAACTTTTTCTACGATTTGCTCGAGAATTTCTTCGATACCGATACCCGCCTTAGCTGAAGCCAATACTGCTTCGCTAGCATCTAGACCAATGACATCTTCGATTTCTGTTCGCACGCGCTCTGGATCTGCTGCTGGTAGGTCAATCTTATTGATAACTGGAAGGATTTCCAAATCATTATCTAAGGCAAGGTAAACGTTTGCTAGAGTTTGAGCCTCAATCCCTTGGGCAGCATCAACGACCAAAATAGCACCTTCACAGGCAGCTAGGGAACGTGAAACCTCATAGGTAAAGTCCACGTGTCCAGGTGTGTCAATCAAGTGGAAGATATAAGTCTCACCATCTTTAGCCGTATAATTAAGCTCGATAGCATTAAGCTTGATAGTAATTCCACGCTCACGCTCTAAATCCATACTATCAAGAAGTTGGGCCTGCATTTCACGACTGGAAACTGTCTCTGTCTTTTCCAAAATACGGTCTGCTAGTGTTGACTTTCCATGGTCAATATGGGCGATAATAGAGAAGTTACGAATCTTCTCCTGTCGTTTTTTCAATTCTTCTAAGTTCATCATTCTCTTCCTTTCAGGGTATCTATTAATTATAAATTGTTTTTAACATTTTGACAAGACCATACCCTGTTAGGAGTACTAATCTTCAGCAACAAAGCCGTCATTTTCAATGAAGTAATGTTCTGTCATACCTTGGTCGGTAAAGACAATACCGTGAAGGACACCACCGTAAACAGCTCCTCCATCCATTCCAATCTTACCGTCTTCTGTCATCCAAAGTTCAGATGTACCAGGTTTTTGATCCAACAAACCATAGACTGGTGTATGTCCAAAGACAATGGTTTTTCCAGTATGATTGGCTGCTTCGTGGAATGGTTTTCTGAGCCATACCTTCTTATAGTCAGTAGTATCGTGCCAATCCTCCAAAGTCAAATCAATACCGGCATGAACAAAGATATACTTTTCCGTTTCAATGACAAAAGGCATCTGACGGATAAACTCCACTAAGTCTGCTGCTTCTGTCTCAACACGCTTTGCATCTGCTACTCCATCTACTGGTGCATCCAGTGGGCGTCCCAAAATAGAATTAATAGTTGTATCCCCACCATTTCGACGATAGTGGTCATAACTTTCTTCAGGATTATCCAACCAAGTTAAAAACATATACTCGTGGTTCCCTGATAAGCAGATGGCTCCTTGGTTATCTACCAAATCCTTGACCATTTCAAGAACACGGCGACTATCTTCTCCTCTATCAATCAAATCTCCAAGAAAAAGTAATTGAGTCTTGCCATCCCATGTTTTAAGTAAATCTTCTAACATTCCAGCTTTTCCGTGGACATCACCAATTACATAATAGTCTGTCATTTATTTCTCCTTACTTTGTAATAATTCTCTTGCTTGAGTCAATGCTGCTTCTGTTACATTCTCTCCAGCCAACATCTTAGCGACTTCTTCAATCCTTTCTTCAACTGTCAACAAGCGAACTGTTGAAACGGTTGAATATTCATTGCTAATCTTTTCGATGAAGAACTGATAATCTGCAATCGCAATAACTTGCGGAAGGTGAGAAATCGCCAATACTTGTCCGTTCTGACCAATTTTGTGAATCTTTTGTGCAATGGCTTGAGCTACACGACCTGAAACTCCCGTATCCACCTCATCAAAGACGATACTGGTCTTGCCTTCCTTACGAGAAAAAGCAGACTTGATAGCCAACATCAAACGAGACAACTCTCCTCCAGAAGCTACTTTTACTAATGGTTTAAAATCTTCTCCAGGGTTGGTTGAAATGTAAAATTCAACACTCTCATTACCTTCGCGACTGAATTTTCCTTGACTAAAACGAACTTGAAATTGTGCTTTCTCCATGTATAGGTCTTGCAATTCTTGCTTGATTTCAGCTTCTAAGTCCTGCGCTATTTTATGGCGAGCTTGAGCAACTTGACCCGCTAGATCCACAAGATTTTTTTCAAGTTTCTTGAGTTCGATTTCCATATCTTCAGAAGATAGATTATTTCCTGTTAGAAGATTGTATTCATCTGTAATCTTGGCAAAGTATTCAAGGACATCATCCACACTACCACCATACTTACGGGTAATGGTGTGAATTAAATCTAGTCGGCTTTCAACCTGCATCAAACGATTACCATCAAAATCTAAATCATCAATAATGGATTCCAAGCGCTTGGTGATATCTTCTAGAACATAATAGGATTCAGAAAGGGAGTTTGAAATCTCACGATACTCTGGATCGAACTCTTCAAGACTTTCCATATCATTCATGGCCGAACGAACATTTGCAAGGCTTGAAAATTCTTCATTATCAAGCATACTATAAGCATTTGTTAAAGTATCGGCGATATGTTTATGGTTAAGAAGTTTGTCTCTTTCTTGATTAAGGGCAATATCTTCACCAGCTTTCAAATTAGCTGCTTCAATCTCAGCCATCTGAAATTCCAACATTTCAATTCGAGCCTTGTGTTCCTGCTGATTTTTTTTGATGTCAAGCACTTGCTTGCGCATACGGCGGTAGTTATCGAAGCTCGTCTGATAGGCTTCTTTTAATTCAAAGAAAGAGGCATCCCCAAACTCATCCAACATCTGGATATGTCGATGTGGGCGCATTAACTCCTCTTGGTCATGTTGACCATGGATATCAACTAGCTGTTGACCAATCGTCCTTAATACTGAAAGATTAACCATCTGTCCATTGACACGACTGATGCTCCGACCGTTTTGTAAAATTTCGCGACGAATAATGATTTCATCACTTAATTCTAATCCTTGTTCATCAAAAATTTCTTCTAGCGCACGATTACTTTCAATTGAAAAAAGACCTTCAATTTCCGCTTTTGGTGCCCCATGACGAATGACTTCTGTTGTAGCTCGAGCTCCTAACATCATATTCATAGCGTCAATAATGATTGATTTACCCGCACCTGTTTCACCAGTTAAAACAGTCATCCCTTGTTCAAAGTTCAAAGAAATTGATTCGATGATAGCAAAATTTTTAATCGAAATTTCCAGTAACATATAATCCTACCAATTTTTAACTTGCTCAAAAATAT
Organism: Streptococcus infantis; assembly: GCF_000963255.1. Lineage (GTDB taxonomy): Bacteria > Bacillota > Bacilli > Lactobacillales > Streptococcaceae > Streptococcus > Streptococcus nidrosiense. Next base: position 24,870 of record NZ_JYOV01000017.1, read on the forward strand.
CTTTGGCTGTTTCTTCACTTCTCAATACCATCAAGATGGAATTATCATCAGCAATACAGCTAAAAATTTGGTCAGAAAAAACAGTCATCAACTGACTCTTGACGAAAATAGTATTTCCTGGAATGACTTGCAAATTGATCATATTTCCCATGCGTTCAGCATGAACAATATTGTTTTCTGCCAATTGCAAGCTTCTAACGATTGATTTTGGTAATTCATAAATGTAAGTATTGTCTTTCAATGGAATTTTTACAATACCTAATTCTTTAATATCTCGGGAGACTGTTGCTTGAGTAGCAGAGATACCTGCTTCTCTCAAGTGTTCAACGATTTCTTCCTGTGTGCCGATTTGATAATCTGTAACAAATCTTCTAATCTTCTCAAGTCTCTCTTTTTTATTCATCTTTAAATTCTCTATGTGCTTTCTCCACTATTTTTTCTATTTCAGAAGTAACCTGATTGATTGCGTGATCTTCTTTTCGCAAATAGGCTAAAAACTCGATATTCCCATGACCACCTTGAATAGGAGAATAATCCAATCCTAAGACTGAAAATCCTTCATCAACTGCCATTTTAGTAACTGATTCTAAAACATTTTGGTGAACTTTGGCATCTCTGATAATTCCATTTTTACCAATCTGTTCTCGACCAGCCTCAAATTGAGGTTTAACTAGAGCTACAACCTGACCTTGATCAGCTAAAATACGGTGCAAAGCCGGCAAAATAAGGCCTAAGGAAATAAAACTGACATCGATACTTGCGAAACTTGGTTCCTGTTCAAAATCAATTTTTTCCGCATAACGAAAATTAAACTGCTCCATACTGACAACACGAGGGTCTTGGCGTAATTTCCATGCCAGTTGGTTAGTACCAACATCAACTGCAAAAACTAGTTTAGCACCATTTTGCAACATGACGTCAGTAAAACCACCTGTTGAAGCTCCGATATCAATGGTCGTTTGTCCCTCAACTGATAGATCAAAAATATCTAGTGCCTTCTCAAGTTTCAAGCCACCACGACTGACATACTTAAGTTTCTCACCCTTGAGTTTCAACTCTGTATCATCAGGAATTTTTTCTCCTGGTTTATCAAATCGTTCGCCATTTAAAACAGCGACTACCAAACCTGCCATAACACCTCGTTTGGCTTGTTCTCTCGTTTCAAATAAACCTTGTTTGTAAGCTAGTACATCTACTCTTTCCTTAGCCATTGATTCTCAAACTTTCTACTATTTTCACAATTGGCTCCTTATCAAAACTCACAACTTGACTAATCTCTTCTAGTTTCGCAGTAGCTTGATCCAAAGTTTGATTGCAAAACGCTATCGCCTGGTCTAATCCCAACAATGCAGGATATGTTGACTTCTCGGCTTGCAAATCTTTCTGGGGTGTCTTTCCTATTTCCTCAAAACTTGCTGTTACATCAAGGACATCATCTCTCACTTGGAAAGCCAGGCCAATCAATTCGCCAACTGTTTTAAGCTGTTTTTGAAGATTTTCATCCAATCCAGCAATGATACCAGCAGCTTGGAAAGGAAAGGCTAATAGTTTACCGGTCTTATTAGCATGGATAGTCTGAAGTCCCTCTAAATTCAAGTGTTTTCCTTCACCTTCCATATCTAACACTTGACCAGCTACCATTCCCATACTTCCAGAAGCAAGTGATAAATTAGCTATTAAATCAACCTTTGTTTGACTCGGTAAATCAGCTTGAGCAATTAAAGCATAGGGATCCAAAAAAAGCGCATCCCCTGCTAAAATAGCTAGAGCTTCACCATACACCTTATGATTGGTCAAACGTCCTCGGCGATAATCATCATTATCCATAGCAGGTAGATCATCATGGATCAAACTTCCTGTATGAATCATTTCTAGTGCCGCTGCAACTTGAGCATGTTCCTGAGTGATAGGCACTTGCAAGGAGTCCAAAACTTCTAAAAGTAAATATGGACGAATCCGTTTACCTCCAGCATGTATGGAATAAAGAACAGCTTCTCTTAAACTGGACGCAAATTGTTGGTTGCCATAAAAGTCTTCAAGAGCTGACTCGACCAAAGCTAGTTTTTCCTGCTTGTTCATACCAGTTCACTTTCTGTTCCATCTTCTTGCATCACCTTGACCAAGGTCTTTTCAGCCTTATCAAGTGTTGCCTGCAATTCTTTGGATAAGAGCATTCCTTTTTGAAATGCAGAAATAGCATCTTCCAAAGCAATTTCACCATTTTCTAAGCTTTGAACAATCGTTTCAAGTTCTGCTAGATTTTCCTCAAATTTCTTTTGTTTTGACATCTCTTACCTCTAAATCTACTTGACCGTCTCGCATCAACAGTGATACTTGGTCATTTTCTTTCAAATCTTTCGCAGAAGCGACTACGACTTCTCCTTTTTTGACAATTGCATAACCTCTGGCTACAATTCTACTAGTATCTAGCATAAGGAGAGCTTCTGATAGGCGTTTTACTTCTGCTACTTTTGCATCATAGGTCACAGCCATCTGGCTTCGCAGCAGTTTCTTTAATTGCTGGATATGATCCTGATAACGCTGGATTTTGATGATTGGTGATAATTGTTCCAAACGGTGGACTTGTTCTTGCACCTTTTGTTGATTACGAACCAATTCGGCATTCAGTCCTTGCTTCAGTCGCAGCTGTAACTGATCTAAGCGTTGTAGATAGCCGTCATATAAACGCTCTGGTTGTCTGAAGATAACTGATTGACTGAGGATTCTCACAGCTTCTTGTTTCTTTGACAAACTATGCTTAACCGCTGTAGTCATGCGTTTTTCTTGATTCTGAAGATAGGTCAAAAGATCTAACTTAGTTACTGGTGTAGCGAGTTCAGCAGCAGCTGTCGGCGTTGCCGCTCTCTTATCAGCAACAAAATCAGCCAAGGTGACATCTGTTTCATGACCTACACTCGAAATAATCGGTAAACGAGATTCAAAAATTGCTCGAACTACAATTTCTTCGTTAAAGGCCCAAAGATCTTCAATGGAACCTCCTCCACGGCCGATAATCAGAACATCTAAATCCTCACGTTCATTGGCTCGAGTTATATTACGAGCAATCTCCTTTGCAGCACCCTCACCTTGAACTTTAGTAGGATATAAGACAATTTCCACACCAGGGAAGCGTCTGCTTACAGTTGTAATGATATCCTGGATAACAGCTCCACTACGGCTAGTTACCACACCTATTTTTTTTGAAAATTGTGGTAAAGATTGTTTAAATCGCTCTTGAAACAAACCTTCTTCTGCAAGTTTCTTCTTAAGTTGTTCAAATTGGATAGCCAAGGCACCAACACCATCAGGTTCAGCTTTTTCAATAATAATCGAATAGCTTCCACTTGGCTCATAGAGTTGGACACGACCAACCACATTGATCTTCATACCTTCTTCCAAATCAAAACCTAGTTTCTGATAAATACCTGACCAAATGGTTGCCTGAATAACCGCTCGGTCATCTTTAAGAGAAAAATACTGATGGGTTGGACGCTTACGGAAGTTAGAGACTTGACCAGATAAATAGACCCGTTCCAAGTAGGGGTCTTTATCGAATTTCATTTTTAAATACTTGGTCAAAGTTGTAACCGATAAATACTTTTCCATCTCTACCTCCTTCTTTTCTCTAGTTTTTCCTGGGTATTATTATACCAAAAATATGCTTAAAAATCTTGATTTCCCACTTAGAATGGCAAAAATACAGTTTGTTTGTGCAAAAGTTTTGCCCCTTTTTTGCCCCCTGAACAAAGAAAAAGCCCTTCGGATAAAATCCGATGGGCTTAAAACTTGTTTAATCAAGAGCCGAACTTTTGAGTTTCAAGGTTCGGGATAAAATAGTTCACTGAACTATTTTATTTCTTAAGGTTGTAGAATGATTTCAATCCACGGTATTCAGCTACTTCACCAAGTTGATCTTCGATACGAAGCAATTGGTTGTATTTAGCGATACGGTCAGTACGTGAAAGTGAACCAGTCTTGATTTGTCCTGCGTTAGTTGCAACTGCGATGTCAGCGATTGTTGAATCTTCAGTTTCACCTGAACGGTGTGATACAACGGCAGTGTAACCAGCTTCTTTAGCCATTTCGATAGCGTCGAATGTTTCAGTAAGAGTACCGATTTGGTTAACTTTGATAAGGATTGAGTTAGCAGCGCCTTCAGCGATACCTCTTTCAAGGTAAGCAGTGTTTGTTACGAAGAAGTCATCACCAACCAATTGAACTTTACCACCAAGACGTTCAGTAAGAGCTTTCCATCCATCCCAGTCGTTTTCGTCCATACCATCTTCGATAGTGATGATTGGGTATTTGTTTACCAATTCTTCAAGGTAGTCGATTTGTTCTGCAGAAGTACGAACAGCTGCTCCTTCACCTTCGAATTTAGTGTAGTCGTAAACTTTACGTTCTTTATCGTAGAATTCTGATGATGCACAGTCAAATCCGATAAATACGTCTTTACCTGGAACATAACCAGCAGCTTCGATAGCAGCAAGGATAGTTTCAACACCGTCTTCAGTTCCTTCGAAACGAGGAGCGAATCCACCTTCGTCACCTACGGCTGTTTCAAGACCACGAGATTTAAGGATTTTCTTAAGAGCGTGGAAGATTTCAGCACCCCAACGAAGAGCTTCTTTGAATGTTGGTGCACCAGCAGGTACGATCATGAATTCTTGGAAAGCGATTGGAGCATCTGAGTGAGAACCACCGTTGATGATGTTCATCATTGGAGTTGGAAGAACTTTAGTGTTGAATCCACCAAGGTAGCTGTAAAGTGGGATTTCAAGGTAGTCAGCAGCAGCACGAGCTACAGCGATAGACACACCAAGGATTGCGTTAGCACCCAATTTACCTTTGTTAGGAGTTCCGTCAAGTGCGATCATAGCACGGTCGATAGCTTGTTGGTCACGTACATCGTAGCCGATGATTGCTTCAGCGATGATGTTGTTTACGTTGTCAACAGCTTTTTGTGTACCAAGACCACCGTAACGAGATTTGTCACCATCACGAAGTTCAACTGCTTCGTGTTCACCAGTAGAAGCTCCTGATGGAACCATACCACGTCCGAAAGCACCTGATTCAGTGTAAACTTCTACTTCAAGTGTTGGGTTACCGCGTGAGTCTAGGACTTCGCGAGCGTAAACATCAGTAATAATTGACATTTTTTACTCTCCTTATTGAGTTAAATTTTTTACACCTCTATGATACCTTAAAAAGACTCCTTTTTCAAGGAAAAACGTTATCTTTGTGCAAATTTTCCTTAAGTTTATAAAGTAATCGCTTTCTTTCATCTGTTTTCTCCTTTATTTTATGATATACTATTTTTATGACTGATGTATCTAAACAAATCCTAGAAAAGGCCAATGGTGGTCTTAAACTAAATCCTGATGAACAAAGACGTTTTCTCGGAACATTTGAAGAACGTGTCCTTGGCTACGCGGACCTTGAAACAGCTGATGATGATAAATTTAAAAATGGTTTTTTAACAATTATAGAAACCTTTAAAAAAGAGACTCAACCTCTATTTGTCAAAATTTCTCCTCAGGTAGAGTTTGATAAACAAGTTTTTTATCTGAAACAATCCAAAGATGCTGACTGCCAAGCGACCATCGTTTCTGAAGATCATAACTCTTCTCCTTTTGGCCTAGTTATCCATAGCGATGCCCCTGTTCAAACAAGTGAAAAAGACCTCAGAAAGGCCTTTTCAGACTTATGGCAGGAAAAAGAGATGAAAAAAGCTCCTACTTCTCTTTGGAAAAAGTGGTTTGGTTAATTTTTCTTCAAAGCTAAAATTTGACCAATGTTTGCAGCTGTATCTTCTAAATAGATAGCTGCATTTTTTAAACTATCTTCTAATGGTTCGCTTTTCTCTAATATTGAAAAAGCAGCTATGACATTCTCAAATGGTAAAGGAGGTAAATCCTCAGCTAAACTACCACAAATAGCAATAACTGGAACACCATCTGGTGTTCTTTTTGCTATTCCAATTGGCGCCTTACCAGATAAACTTTGAGAATCTAACCTACCTTCACCAACAATAACTAGATCTGCATCTGCAACATTTTTATCAAAATTGATTATATCTAGACAGGTTTGAATACCAGATACAATCTCTGCTCCAGCAAAGGCACACAAGCCAGCTGCAATACCACCACCTGCTCCAGCACCATCCAATTTTAACATTTCAGGTGCAACTTTGTGGTAAAAGTTTTCAATAGCATCATCAACTTTTTGAAATTGAGCTGGATTTAATCCTTTTTGCTTTCCAAATGTATAGGTAGCACCGTGAGTTCCACAGAGTGGATTGGTCACATCTGCTAAGATTTTGATACGCACATCAGAAGGAATAGATATAACTTTCTCCTTTGAGATATCAGTAATTTCAAACAAAGACTGACCAATAGCTAGAAGTTCAGCTCCATTTTTGTCATAGAACTGGTAACCAAGTCCTGAAGCAATACCAATCCCACCATCGTTACTGGATGTCCCACCAACTCCTATATAGATTTCTTTCATTCCTTGTTCGATTAAATATAGGATCAGTTGACCAATCCCCTTTGTTTGAATCTTTAGTGGATTTCGTTTTTCAACAGGAATTTTAGCAAGCCCAACTAAATCGGCCACTTCGAAAAGAGCAAGTTCTCCTTTTTGAACATAAGTCATTTGAACTTCATCTCCAAAGGGACCCGTCACTAAAGCAGTTTTTTCTACAAGACCAAGTGAATTTTTAATGGCATCTACTGTTCCTTCCCCTCCATCGCCAACAGGTAAGAGCAAACATTTCGATTCAGGTAGAACCTTTTTAAAACCTCGTTTAATAGCTTTAGCTACTTCACTTGCAGGGAGACTCTCCTTAAAAGAGTCAGGTGCTATAACAATTTTCATACACTCATCTTTCTAATCAAAGGAAATCTATCAGATTCAATACTTTTGTTAAATCTCTATCTTCAATTTGAAGGGGAATTTCCTCTTTCACGATTTCTTTGGCACAGAAGCCAATGCCGATTCCAGCTCTCTTCAACATCGCTAAATCATTAGCACCATCTCCAATAGCAATTGTTCTATCAATTGGTACCTCTAATTCATCAGCCCATCTTACTAGGGTTTCTTTTTTAACTTCTCTGCTGATAATAGGACCAACAAGATTTCCAGTTAAATGGCCATCTCTGATTTCCAGTTGATTAGCAGCAAATAATGAAATCCCTAAATCTTTTGCTATTCTTTCAACAACAGGTGTAAATCCACCCGAAACTAAACCCACTTCTATCTGATTTTTTTTTAGAGTGTTAATAAATATCATAGCATTTTTACTAAGATGTAGTTCATGATAAATCTTATCAAAAGTATCTACAGATAATCCTTTTAATAAAGAAGCTCGTTTTCTCAAGCTTTCTTCAAAATCTAGTTCTCCCCTCATAGCTTGAGCTGTTAGAAGGGCTACTTCTTCTTCACAATCTGCCTCTTTCCCTAATAAATCAATAACCTCTTCTTCTATCAGTGTCCCATCTACATCCAGTACACAGAGTCCTTTAATTTTTTTCATATAATTGCCTTACTTTCAGAATCTCAAAAAATCGTATGAAGGTATCATACGATTTTAACTATTTAGTTTGCTAAACTGTGATACAAATCAAGATATGACTTGCAGGCTGTATCCCAAGAGAAATCACATTCCATAGCTTGAACTTGCATATTTTTCCAAACATCAGGATGGTTGTGATAAACATCCAAAGCTGTTTGCAATGCCCAGTTGAGCCAGTATGGAGTTAGGTTGTTAAAGCTAAAGCCTGTACCTGTTCCTTCAATTGGATTAAAGGCTTGAACAGTATCTCTAAGTCCACCCACCTCGTTTACTAAAGGAAGTGTACCATATCTCATGGCCATCATTTGTGAAAGTCCACACGGTTCAAAACGACTTGGCATGAGGAAAATATCACATGCTGCATAAATCTCTTGAGCTAATTTCACGTCGAAAGTAATATTGGCAGAAAGTTTTTCTGGGAATACTTGACTAAACCAAGAGAAAGCTTGTTCAAATCCTGGATCTCCAGTTCCCAAGAGAACAATTTGAATATCCTCTTGAAGCATACGATGCAGGCTTTCAACTACCACATCAAAGCCCTTCTGACGAGTCAAACGTGACACGATACCAATCATTGGCACATCAGGACGTACTGGAAGACCAACTCTTTCTTGAAGTTTCGCTTTATTTTGAGCTTTTCCTGACAAATCAGTTTTATTAAAATGATACTCAAGTAAAGCATCCGTCTCTGGGTTGTACAAATCTGTATCAATACCATTAACAATACCTGAAACCTTACCAGATTCCATACGAAGAATCTGATCAATACCGCAACCAAACTCTGTAGTCATGATCTCATAAGCATAGCTCGGTGACACGGTTGATACACGATCAGCATAAAGAATACCAGCCTTCATCCAGTTAAGACAATCATTCCAACGAACTGTTCCATCAGCGTAGCGCTCAAATCCAACCCTGAACAAGTCCCAAAGCATACTCTCAGAAAATTGACCCTGAAATTCTAAGTTATGAATGGTCAAAACAGTCTTGATCCCTTGGTAAGCTTGAATCCATCTGTATTTTTCTTTTAACAAGAACGGGATCATTGCTGTATGGTAGTCATGAGCGTGGAGGACATCAGGGATAAATCCGATACGCTCCATAGCTTCAAGGGCAGCAAGTTGGAAGAAGGCAAAACGTTCACCATCATCGAAATCTCCATAAACATGTCCACGGAAGAAATAATATTGATTGTCGATGAAGTAGAAAGTAACACCGTTTAAAACAGTTTTCTTAATTCCACAAAATTGTCTGCGCCAACCAACATAGACTTCAAATTGAAGGACATCTTCAATTTGATCACCAAACTTGGCTTCAACCATGTCATAGTAGGGTAAGATAACAGCAACTTCATGCCCAGCTTTTACTAATGATTTTGGAAGTGCTCCGATAACGTCTCCCAATCCACCTGTTTTTGAAAAGGGAGCTCCCTCTGCTGCTACAAATAAAATTTTCATGAAAGGACATCCTCTGTTACTTTTTCGCCTTTTTTGATGATAACAGGGTTTTCTGCTGTACCTCGAACGACAACTCCCTCAGCTATTTCAGCACCCTTATCAACAATTGCATACTCAACTTGTGCACCTTTTCCAACGACAACGCGAGGGAAGATAAGAGATTCTTTAACCAAGCTGTCTTTATTGATACGAACATTACGCGAAATAACAGATTTAATCACTTCGCCTTCAACGATACTACCAGAAGCAAATTGAGAAGTGTTTACTTTTGAACCCGGTGCATAGTAAGTAGGCTCTTCGTTTTTAACTTTAGTGTGAATCTTTTGATTTGGCGAGAACAAAGAGTAGAATTTATGCTGATCAAGCATATCTAAATTAGCTTGGTAATATGTTTCTACTGAATGAATATTGGCTAGGTATCCTGTGTATTCATATGCAAAAGCACCTTCTTTGGCTGCCAAATCGCGAAGAACATACCGTAATTTTTCTGGATATTCTTTTTGGGCTTCTTCTTCCAAACGCTTAATCAACCATTGAGTATCTACAACGAAGATATCTGTTGACATGTTGTAAAAATCTTGGTTTGATTTTTTATCAAAGAGTTTGTGTGAAAGTACGTGGTCAGTTTCATCAATATCAAGGATTGCATTTACTTCTGAAATGACCTTCTTAGGCAATTTCTTATAAACAACTGTAATTGGTGATTTTGTTGTATTATGCAAATGGAAAACTTGATTGAGATCAATATTCACCAAAACATCAGAGTTCAGGGAAACTGTTTGGTCTGAACCTGAACGTTTTAAGTAAGTTAAGAGTTGTTTATAGTACTCTTTTCCAACAGTACTGCTCTCTACACGAGTATTGTAGATTCCAAGATAGTAGTGGCTAAGAAGTGTATTCAAGCCCCACTCACGTCCTGAACGAATATGGTCAAATACAGAGCTGATGTTATCTTGTTGGAAAATTCCAAAGATACTACGAACGCCTGCATTAGCTAAACTTGAAAGCGGGAAGTCAATCAAACGATACTTTCCTCCAAATGGTAAAGTTGCCACTGGACGGTTACTTGTCAAGGTTGACATATCATGGAAACCAACGGTATTTCCTAAAATCGCTGAATATTTATCAATCTTCATCTGTTGCTACCCCCACTACTTCATTATATCCGACTACTTGTACTTCTTCTGTACCATCAATTTCTACACCATCGGCAATGACTGCTCCTTCACCGATGATAGCACGTGTAATTTTAGCACCTCTACCGATAACTGCTCCACTCATAATGACAGAATCAACGACTTCTGCTCCCTTACGAACTTGAGCAGCTGTAGAAAGAATAGAATGTTTCACAGTACCATTTACGTAACATCCATCTACTACTAGAGAATCTTCTACATGAGCATGTTCTCCAATAAAGTTTGGTGGAGCGATAAGGTTACGAGAATAAATCTTCCATTGACGGTTACGGCTATCTAGAGCATTCTCTGGAGAGATGTATTCCATATTTGCTTCCCAGAGTGATTCGATAGTACCAACGTCCTTCCAGTATCCATTGAATTCATAAGCATAGACACTCTCGCCTGTTTCAAGATAATTTGGAATAACATTTTTACCGAAGTCTGACATATCTAGGTTGGCCTTTTCAGCTGCAACTAGCATATTACGAAGTCGTTTCCAGTCAAAGATATAGATACCCATTGATGCCTTAGTTGATTTTGGTTCAGCTGGTTTTTCTTCAAACTCAACAATACGATTATTAGCATCTGTATTCATGATACCAAAACGGCTAGCTTCTTTTAGTGGTACATCCAAGACAGCAACTGTCAAGCTGGCATTATTGTCCTTGTGTGATTGGAGCATATCATCATAGTCCATCTTGTAGATATGGTCACCTGAAAGGATCAAAACATACTCAGGATTGATACTGTCGATATAGTCGATGTTTTGGTAAATGGCATGACTTGTACCTTCAAACCAACGATTTCCTTCACTTGCAGAGTAGGGTTGAAGGATAGAAACACCTGTGTCAATACCGTCTAGACCCCAACTAGAACCATTACCAATGTGGCTATTGAGAGCTAGTGGTTGATACTGTGTAATAACCCCAACATTATGGATACCAGAGTTGGCACAGTTTGAAAGAGCGAAGTCAATGATACGGTAGCGCCCACCAAATTGCACGGCAGGTTTAGCAATGCTTTGAGTGAGTTTACCGAGACGAGTTCCTTGCCCACCAGCAAGGATTAAAGCTAGCATTTCATTCTTCATTTTCTACTCCTTTTTGAGTTTTATTAGCGACTTTTTTAGTAGGTTTTATGCGACGTTTGATTTTCCAAATACTTGCTCCCATAGCTGGCAAGGTAAATGTCAAAGTCTGCTCATAATCCTTCCACAATCCTTCTTGAGTTTGAACTGTTTGGTTATGCTCTTTCCACACACCACCCCATTGTTCTAACTCTGTATTCCAAATTTCTTCATAAATCCCTGCAACTGGAAGACCAATTGTAAAATCAGGACGTTCAACTGGTGCCATATTAAAGACACAGACTAGCATCTCGCCTTTCTTGCCCTTACGGATAAAGGAAAGAACACTCTGATCTCTGTTATCCGCATCAATGATTTCAATACCATCGTAACTTGTATCAATTTCCCAAAGACAACGGTGATCTTTATAAAGCTGATTCAACTGTGATGTAAAGTATTTCATCTTGGCATTCATTGGATCTTCTAGGTTAGACCACTCTAATTGCTCTTCTGATTTCCACTCTAAGAATTGACCAAATTCGCTACCCATGAAGAGTAATTTCTTACCAGGGTGACAAATTTGATAAGTGTAGAGGTTTCTCAAACCAGCAAATTGATTGTAACGATCACCCCACATCTTATGCATCATACTCTTCTTACCGTGGACAACCTCATCATGTGAGAATGGTAGGAGATAATTTTCATTAAAGACATACATGAAGCTGAAGGTCACAAGATTAAAGTCATACTTGCGGTAAATTGGATCTTCTTCGTAGAAACGTAGGATATCATTCATCCAACCCATGTTCCACTTGTAGTCAAATCCAAGTCCACCCATTTCCTTCATGCCAGTAATCTTGGTACCTGAAGAAGACTCCTCTGCAATCATCATAACATCCGGATGAGCTAGCTTAATAACATCGTTCAAACGTTGTAGGAAATAATATCCTTCATAGTTGAGATTGCCACCGTCTTTATTTGGTGTCCATGGAGCATTGTCATAATCTAGATAGAGAATATTACTTACGGCATCTACACGAATCCCATCTAGGTGATAGAAATCAATCCAGAACTTAATACTAGAAATCAAGAAAGATTGGACTTCATTTTTACCAAGGTCGAAGTTGAGTGCTCCCCAACCGTAGTTGTTAGCCTTATTATGATCTTGGTATTCAAAAGTTGGTGTACCGTCGTAGTATGCCAAAGCGTCATCATTGATTGTAAAGTGACCTGGCACCCAGTCCACAATTACACCGATATTGTTGATATGACATTCCTCAACGAAGTCTTGAAACTCTTCAGGACGACCATAGGCATGCTCTAAAGCGAAGTAGCCCATGAGCTGATAGCCCCAACTCAAACCGAGAGGGTGAGCCATCAGAGGCATAAACTCGATGTGAGTATAGTTCATCTCAACGAGATAGGGAATGAGCTCTTCTTTGAGTTGAGCAAAGCTATAAGGTGTTCCATCAGGATTTCTCTTCCAAGATCCTGCATGTGCCTCATAGATATTGACCGGTCTTTCGAAAAATCCCCAACGTTTTCTGCGAGCTAACCAGAGACCGTCCTTCCATTTTTTCTCAGGAATTTCTGTTAAAACTGCCCCTGTTCCTGGACGAGCTTCATAGCGTACTGCCAAGGGATCAATCTTCATAAGCTGATGACCATTAGCACGAGTAATATGATATTTATAAATATGTCCTTCTTGAGCTAAAGTTGTAAAAACTTCCCAAACTCCAGATTCATTACGAACCATGGGGATTTGATTTTCAACCCAGTTAGTAAAATCACCAACTAGATGGACAGCCTGCGCATTTGGCGCCCAGACACGGAATGTATAGCCATACTCACCGTCTCTTTCTTCACGATGCGCACCTAAATAGTGTTGAAGATGGAAATTTTCGCCACTAGTAAAAGTTCTTAAAGCCTCAAATTTATCCATTGAATCCCCCTTTTATTGTAAGCGTTTTCTATGTATCTATTATACTATCTTTTAAGAAAACTTTCAACTAATTTCCGAATTCTACAAAAATTTTTTTCGAAAATCTTCATATATTTATCTTAACATTTCTAAAATTTTCATAAATGATGATAAGCAGTGAAATTTTCTATCAGCTACTGTTACAAAAATAACTTTCATTATCTATATATAAAATAACTCACTTAAAAACTGAACGTTTTTGTTTTTCGATAACATAATATTCGTAGATAACTCTTTTAATATAATTTTACCAAATTTTCTGAAATTTTCAACTATTTATAGTAATAGTTCCATTTTTATTTTTATGTCTAGGAATATAAAAAAACTCAAGCATAAATCTTGAGTCTTTGGTTAATTTTTAAGATAAAACATTCATAACTGCCACACTGACATCGTCAATGGCATTTTCTTGGTTAGAACGGCTATTGGTTACCAACATTTCTAGGTTTCCTGCATTTTCATAGTAATAGGAAGCCCCTTTAGCATTGAATACAACCAAGAAGTGCTCTTCGCCACCATGAATCTCATAAACAATCCAACCACTATTTTCAATGGCTGTATGAACAAATACATGACGGTAGACTTCTTCATAAGTAGGGTATGAAAAGGCACTGTTTTGTGTTTTAAGTCGGATAATCTGACGAACAAAATCGATACTATCTTGACGCTCATTGATCAAATCCCAGTTGACTTGGTTGACGCTATCAGGTGCATTGTAACTATTCATAGCTCTCTCACGATCTGCGTGAGTCAACTCGCCATTTTCTCCTGTAGCTACAAGCTTGGTACGGCCAAACTCTTGCCCCAACTCCATGAAGGCCATCCCTTGCATGAGAAGGTTCATGGCTGTCGCTGTTTCTACTTTCTTCATGATACGTTTTTCACTCTCCGTTGGATGAAGGGTTTTAAGCAAATCATGCAAATTGTAGTTATCGTGGGCTTCTACATAGTTAAGAACCTGATTCGGGCTGAGGTAAGAACCCAGTTCTCGGCTTCCAAGGATAGCCTTTGCGACGATCGGCTCAGTACCTGCACCACTGACAAAACCAGATTTGATAGAACCATAGACTTCACAACCTTTAACCGCATCACGTTGATTATCATTAAAGAATCCAATGTTTGGCAATTGATAGGCATTATCTTTCTTAGCCTTATCATAAGGAGCAAGACCAGTTCCCATATCCCATCCTTCTCCATAAAGGATGATTTTAGGATCGACTTCATCCATAGCCCATCGGATCATCTGCATGGTTTTAATGTCATGAATTCCCATCAAGTCAAAGCGGAAACCGTCAATATTGAATTCTTTTACCCAGTAGAGAAGAGAATCAATCATATATTTACGGAACATTTCATGCTCACTGGCAGTTTCGTTACCGACTCCTGTTCCATTTTGGTAAGTTCCATCATGGTTCATTCGATAATAATAATCGGGAACCGTTGTTTGGAATGGCGCATCCACCGTTGAGAAGGTGTGATTGTAAACAACATCCATAATAACACCGATACCAGCAGCGTGATAAGCTTGAACCATAGCTTTCAAATCACGGATAGCTTGACCTGGATCATTTGGATTTGTAGACATGCTAGTTTCTGGAGCATTGTAGTTTTGTGGATCATATCCCCAGTTATAAGTTACATTTCCATCTGCGTCGTATTCTTTATAACGGTCAGCAATTGGTTGCAGCTGAACATAGTTGACACCAAGTTCTTTAATGTAATCAAATGCAGTCGACTGACCATATTGGTTAACTGTTCCAGTTTGCGCTGCACCTAAGAAGGTTCCTCTTAATTCTGGTGCAACACCAGATGTTTCAGACTTAGTCAGATCACGGATGTGCATTTCATAAATGACTGCTTGGCAAGGATTTTCCAAACGCCAAGTTGCTTCTGTACCATGCTTGACCTCAAAGCCTTCAACTTGACGATCTTGGTTTGAAACGATGGCTGAACGTTTTCCATCAGGACTTGTCGCTATTGTATATGGATCACGAGTTAATGACTGGTGATGAGGAAAGTCAATTTGATAATGGTAGGCACGACCTGCTAGGTTTTCTGGAACTGTTAAACTCCAAACACCAATGGTATTATACTTGTGGCTATAGGAATAACTATTTCCTCGCTCCATTTCAAAGATTTTAAGGATAGGAGCGTCATTCTTCGCTGATTCATAGACTACTACTTGGACAGAAGTAGCTGTTGGTGCCCATAAGCTAAAACTTGTTTCATTTTCAGAAACTTGACATCCCAACTCTCCTTGATAACCCCAATGGTGATCGAAACTCGCACTATTGATTGCCTTGTCAAAAGCAAAAGGATTTTGGTCTTTATAGTGGGGACTGGCAATAGCTGGATTTTCAGAATAATAAACTGTATCATCTCCATCCAAAATCCAAACCTCTGTCAAAAGTGGATAGTAATTGAAGCGAATAGGATATTCTTTGCTGACACCATCTTTTTCAACAGTAAAAGTCATGGTCTCAAGGGCTACTTCACTCGATTGAGTCAGTGAAAATTTGGCACCAAAATATTCTTCTTCTTTGATAAGCTCTACTGAATCTACTGTTTTTTTACTGAAACTACAAGCCTCGTAGGCTTCATCCTTGCGATGGTAATGAATAAGTACAGGATAATTGTACATGGTTCTCCCTAATTTCTAAATTAAATTTGATTTTATATGTTACTAATAATTTCTTGATCAATCGCCTCACAATTCACAAAAAACTCAATGTGATTATGACATACTTCCAAATCTACTGGTGTGTCACCACCGTATTCTCCATCAAGATTAAGCATAAACGGCTCTTCCTGATCCAAAGTTTCAATTCGGAGTTTACTAGTTTTCAGATATTCAACATTGACATCTGATACGTGTTGGCCTCCGTTCATGGCTTGAACTAGCAGACTCAACATATCTAGGATTTTATCTGTCTTTACTAGAATAAGCGTAAAATTGCCATCATCCAGCTTGGTATCAGGTGCAAATTGCTCAAATCCACCGATAGAATTGGTCAAGGCAACAAAGACAAGAGAAACTTCTCCTGTAAAAATTCCCCAATCATGGTAAATACGAACAGGACGGGCTTTGGATTTTGGGAACATCTCGATGCCTTTAGCAACGTAGGCCAGATAACCCAGACGCGTCTTTAGTTCACTCGGAACACTAAAAGTTAACTCCGTAAGAGCTCCTGCCGCAGCAATATTGATGAAATACTTATCGCCAAAAGCACGACCAATATCAATTTTCTTGGTTTCATTTTTGGCAATGATCTTCGCTGCAGCAACTGGATCCCCCATAGGGATTTTCAATGATCTTGCATAGTCATTGGTAGTCCCAGTAGGAATGATGGCTATCTTTGGACGTTGTTCCAGAGGTGCAATTCCATTAACCACTTCATTGATGGTGCCATCGCCACCAGCTACTAAAACCAAATCAAAGCCAGCTTTTGCAGCTCTTTCTGCTTCTTTCTGGGCTGACAGGTGTTCAGGTTTGGTTTGGAAAGCACTGGTTTCATAGCCCATGCTCTCTAACACTTCTAGGACTTCTGCGATATTTTGCTTGATAATTTCCTGGCCTGATGTCGGATTATAAATGAGACGTGCGCGTTTTTTTTCTTCTTTCATAGCTTACAAACTCTCAAGCCAAGCTTCATCACGAATCTCTATTCCCAGTTCTTGTGCTTTTT
Organism: Streptococcus infantis; assembly: GCF_000963255.1. GTDB lineage: Bacteria > Bacillota > Bacilli > Lactobacillales > Streptococcaceae > Streptococcus > Streptococcus nidrosiense. Next base: position 41,814 of record NZ_JYOV01000017.1, read on the forward strand.
GGAGCTTGCTTCCTGCATCTGCTCCTGCTACAACAAGGTCTGTTTTTTTCGACACACTACCAGTAACCTTGGCTCCTAGACTTTCTAATTTATTTTTAGCTTCTGAGCGATTAAGACGCTCTAGCTTTCCTGTCAATACGACAGTTAGACCAGACAAGGCTGCATTTGCTGCAACTGTCTGTCCTTTGTAGTCTAGATTAACACCTGATTCTTTCAATTCCCTTAAAAGGATTTCAGAACCCTCTGTAGCAAAATAGGTTTGTAGGCTTTGGGCAATGACACTTCCCAAACTTTCGATACTTGCAATTTCTTCAGGATTGGCTTGTGCTAGTGATTCGATTGAGTGGAAGTTTTGTAAAAGCAACTGACTTGCCTTACTTCCTACATGACGAATCCCCAAACCAAACAAGAGTTTTTCAGCAGAATTTTCTTTGGATGCTTGAACAGCCTGGTAGAGCTTTTGAGCAGATTTTTCCTTGACGCCATCCAGCAAGAGCAAATCTTCCACAGTCAAACGATAAATATCTGCAACATCCTTAACCAAATTGGCAGCAAATAGTTTCTCAACGATAGATGGACCAAGGCCAGAAATATTCATAGCATCACGCGATGCGAAGTGCGTCAAGCCTTCCTTGATCTGAGCTGGACAACGTGGATTGATACAACGAAGGGCAACCTCATCTTCAAAATGCAAAAGCTTACTGTCACAACTTGGACAGTTTGTTGGAATATCTAGTCTTTCCTCTGACACTCGCTTGGATTCTACCACTCGTAGAACAGCTGGAATGATATCACCTGCCTTATAGACAATGACGGTGTCATCCTTACGGATATCCTTTTCAGCAATATAGTCAACATTATGAAGGGTTGCACGACTTACAGTTGTACCTGCAAGTTGTACTGGAGTAAGATTAGCAGTCGGAGTCACAACTCCTGTACGGCCAACAGTCCAGTCAACAGAAAGAAGTTTCGCTTCTTTTTCTTCTGCTGGGAATTTATATGCTACTGCCCATTTAGGTGCTTTGACTGTAAATCCTAGTTGCTCCTGACCAGCTAGATCATTGACCTTAATCACAACTCCATCGATATCATAAGGCAACTGATCTCTTTCTTGACCAATTTCTTGAATAAACGCCCAAACCTCATCCATACTATGAGCTAATAGACGTCTTTGATTAACCACAAAGCCTAACTGCTCTAAATGTTTCAAAACCTTCTCTTGACTATCCCGAGTTGAAGGACTAGCTTCCTGATAAAGGAAGGTTGCAAGATTACGTTTGGCTACTACTGCTGTATCTAACTGACGAAGTGTTCCTGCAGCCGCATTTCTTGGGTTGGCAAATTCTGGCTCACCATTTTCTTGACGAGATTGATTGACCTGTTCAAAAGAAGCTCTCGGCATATAACATTCACCACGAACAGTAATATCTAATTTTTCTGGTAATGATAAAGGAATGTCTTTCACTCGTTTAAGATTTTCAGTGATGTTTTCACCGATGGAGCCATCACCGCGAGTTGCCCCAGTAACAAAAATTCCCTGCTCATAAGTCAAGGAAATCGATAAACCATCAATCTTCAACTCACAAATATAAGTGACATCATCCAATTCTTTACGAACACGCGCATCAAAGGCGTCGAGTTCTTCACGTGAAAAAGCATCCTGCAAACTATAAAGAGGATACTGATGACTATATTTCTCAAACCCATCAAGAATCTTTCCACCAACACGATGTGTCGGACTTTCTGGTAAAACTTGGTCAGGATGAGCTTTTTCTAACTCTACCAATTCACGATAAAGACGGTCATACTCACTATCAGATACAGATGGATTATCACTTGTATAATACTCTGCCGCATAGCGATTAAGCAGTTCAACGAGCTCTTTCATTCTTTCATTCATAGAACCATTTTACCATAAAAAGGGCTCTATAAACAATACTCAAGCTCTAAAAAAGAAAATGAGAAGGATATTTCTATCGCTTCTCACTTTTAGTTATTTTTTACGATTCAAAATAGCGTTCAAGACGATGGCTACTGTACTTGCAATGACAATACCATTTGAGAAGAACATTTGTAATTCAGTCGGTAAAGTATTGAAGAGATTGCTTCCGTTTAATCCCACCCCAGCAGAAATAGAAACTGCTGCAATGAGGAAGTTGTGTTCATTGTGTTCGAAGTCTACACGCGCCAAGATTTGCATCCCTTGGAGAGACACGAAACCGAACATGACGAGCATAGCTCCACCTAGAACAGGACTAGGAATAATCTGTGCCAAGGCACCGAACTTAGGCAAAAGACCGAGCAAGATAAGGAAACCAGCTGCGTAGTAGATTGGTAAACGAGTACGAATACCTGAAAGTTTCACCAAACCTACGTTTTGTGAAAATCCTGTATAAGGGAAGGTATTGAAAAGTCCACCAAGTAAGACAGCAAGACCTTCAGCGCGATAACCATTACGAAGACGAGTGCTATCGATTGGATCTTTAGTAATATCAGAAAGGGCAAGATACACACCAGTTGATTCTACCATAGATACAGTAGCGATGATACACATCATTACAATAGAAGAAATCTCAAATTGTGGAGCACCGAAGTAGAATGGAGTTGGGATATGAACGAGTGGAGCTTCTGCTACTGGAGAGAAGTCAACCAAGCCCATAGTTGCAGCGATAATCGTACCGGCAATCAAACCGATCAAAATGGAAATAGATTTGATAAATCCTTTTGTAAAGATATTAACTAAAAGAATAATGAGAACTGTAATCATTGCCAAGGCTAAACTTTGACCAGTTGGTTTTTCTACGTTATTTCCCATATTTCCGATGGCAACTGGAATCAAGGTCAATCCGATAGTTGTGATAACAGAACCAGTTACGATAGCAGGGAAAAGATTGGCAACCTTAGAAAAGATACCTGAAATCAGGATGACATAAATCCCTGAAGCAATCAAAGCTCCGAACATAGCACCGCTACCATGACTCTGACCAATCATGATAAGAGGAGCAACAGACTGGAAGGCTACACCAAGAACGATTGGCAATCCAACACCGAAGTGTTTATTGAGTTGCAATTGTAAGAGAGTTGCAACCCCACACATAAAGATATCAGTTGAGATAAGGTAGGTCAACTGTTGCGCTGAATACCCCAAAGCACTTGCAATCATGATTGGTACCAGGATTGAACCTGAGTACATGGCTAGCAAGTGTTGCAAACCAAGAACGGCTGCCTGTGAGTGTTTTTCTTGTTGTTTCATTAGATGTCTGCCTCCTTGAAGATAACTTTTCCATTTTCAAAACGCTCTAAACGCGCTAGTGATACAACTTGATGACCTGATTTTTCTAACAGTTGACGGCCATCTTGGAAGGATTTTTCAATCACAATTCCGATGGCTTCAACTGTAGCTCCAGCTTGCTCGATAATCTGAATCAAACCTTTAGCTGCTTGACCATTTGCCAAGAAATCATCAATAATCAATACTTTATCTTGAGGAGATAAGAACTTCCCTGCAATGGATACGGTACTTGTTACTTGTTTCGTGAAAGAATAAACCTCAGCAGTTAAAATTCCTTCATTCATGGTAATGTTTTTTGCCTTTTTTGCAAAAATCATGGGAACATCTAACTGTTCAGCCACATAAAGGGCTGGGGCAATTCCTGACGCTTCAATGGTCACGACTTTGGTAATACCAGCATTTTTAAAATGCTCTGCAAAGGTACGACCAACCTCGCGCATCAAGGAATAATCAACTTGGTGGGTCAAGAAGGAATCCACCTTAAGAATATTCTCACCAAGAACGTTTCCGTCCTTTAAAATTCGTTCTTCTAATAATTTCACAATAACCTCCGAAATCATAACCACCCGTCTAACGGGTGGTTTATTTGTCTCGCACCTCACGGAGCGAGACGGACTAATAATCACATAATAAAAAGAGACTTACCAAGTAAGCCTCTAGGAAACAAAGAAATAGATTTAACACCTATCCTTATATCTCTGCAGCTTACTCATTGTTAGGTATTTACGGTACCTTGTAGAAACGCCACGCCAATTCGTGGCATAAATAAGTAATGATATTTTTTAGTGAGCATCTCCATTCCAGATAGAGTTCTTCACAATCACATAATCCACATGTCTAAGATCAGCTACTTTACGACCTCCAGCATAAGAAATCGAACTTTGCAAATCCTGTTCCATCTCAGTCAAGGTATCTTGCAAATGTCCTTTAGCAGGAAGAAGGATTTTCTTACCTTCGACATTCTTATAAGCACCTTTTTGGTATTCTGAAGCTGAACCATAGTATTCTTTGAATTGTTTACCGTCCACTTCAACTGTTTTACCAGGACTTTCGATATGCCCTGCGAACAGTGAACCAATCATGACCATGCTCGCACCGAAACGGATTGACTTTGCGATATCACCATGTGTACGGATACCACCATCGGCAATAATTGGTTTACGCGCAGCTTTCGCACACCAGCGAAGGGCTGCTAACTGCCAACCACCAGTACCAAAACCAGTTTTAACCTTAGTAATACATACTTTACCTGGACCGATTCCGACCTTAGTAGCATCTGCACCAGCATTTTCAAGTTCACGCACAGCTTCTGGAGTGCCAACATTACCAGCGATAACAAAAGTATCAGGTAATTCTTTCTTGATGTGCTGAATCATTGAAATCACGCTGTCTGCATGACCATGAGCAATATCAATGGTGATGTACTCTGGTGCATCAGCCTTTAATTGACTCACAAAATCATACTCGTAGTCTTTAACACCTACTGAGATTGAAGCAATCAAGCCCTGATCGTGCATACGTTTAACAAAAGGAATGCGTCCTTCTTCATCAAAACGATGCATAATATAGAAATATCCACCCTTAGCAAGTTGTTCAGCAACATTTTCATCTAGGATTGTTTGCATATTGGAAGGAACAACTGGTAATTTAAAGGTATGCTTCCCTAAAGTTACCTGCGTGTCAGCCTCTGCACGACTTTTAAGAACACACTTGTTAGGGATTAGCTGAATATCTTCATAGTCAAAGATCGGAAATTCGTTTAACATATTTCTCTCATTTCTCTTGTTTAGACCTTCCTAAAGTTAGGAATAGCCGCGTCTTTTCCAGACAATTACTCTAACAAGTTTACAATAATGTCCGTTTTTTGTCAATTGTAATGACCGAAAACAAATAATGTTCGTGTTTATAATTCTTGATTTAGATAATAAGTAGACATTCACCCTGTATTTGTCTTACCTTTCAAACACTTACCTAGATTTTCGATAAAGACTTTTTCAGAGGACTCAATCCTCCTGACAAAATCTTGATAACTTTCGGCTTGTCCAGGAATTTGGATAGACCATTTTTTCAACTGGGCTCCATAACCTGCTAGCTTTCCTATCTCATTATCAACAACCTTGTCCTCGCTCGGAAAAACAAGACCAGCCTGCTCAGCTTCTAAAATATAAGAATAAGAAATCAGCTGGAACAAATCCTCATGGTTAATTCCTTTTTCAGTAAATTCTAGTTTTTTATATTTAGCATCTAAAACTGTTCTTAGTTCTCTATTATAAAAATCTGGGAAAACTTTTCGTTTACGATCAGAAAATACCGAAATACCGTCCGTCTTATCCTTATTTCGTGGGTGGATGAAATCTTTTGGCAACACGGTATTAACATACTCTTCCCAAAGCCAGGCAACATCAAAAAGAATACCATGGATTTTTTGCTCTTGGTATCCTAAACCGTGCTTTTCTCTGTTTAATATCATCAGACAAAGCTCTTGCAATTTTCTATACTCTCGAAAGTATGCATGACGAAGAGGCTTGGTTTGATTTAGTCGGATAATCTTAGCACGATCAGCTATTTTATAAGATGGGGTTACACGAATAATTTCAGAGACATTTTCACGACTTGTTAATAAATTATCAAGAACTCCTCTCTCAAGACTTTTCTGATTCTTCATGTATTCAATTGTATGACGGATCAGCTGCATAAGAGGATTATCATAGGTAAACTCTCTAGTTGTGTAGGCAATATTTCCCGTGAAAGAAAGATTTTTCTTGAGATGATTTCCGAAATCAATCACTCCCTTGACATTGCTGTCATTATGAGAAAATCTCTGGTATTCCTTATAAAGACCTTTTCGGAGAGCTGCTTGCAAATACTTGGGAAAGAGATACATCAAAAGTTGATAGAGCTTATCTTCACGCGATAAAGCAACATCTAAACTAGTCAGATTGATATGAAGAACCTTTTGCAATAGATAATGTAAAAAATAGTCATTACTTTCGTTTGAAAAACGAGAAGAAATGGTTAATCTCTCCTGACCGTAGACAAGAAATCCAATGACATTTCCTGTCTTTATTTCCCGATTAACAGTTTCTAAGATTTTTTGATCCTTATCTAAGTCAGGAGAATACTGCAAGTCATTTGGAAAAATAAAGATATTGTCTTCTTGAGAAAGATTTCCTAATGTTCTATCTAAGAGAAGTTGGCTTAGTTTGGGAAATTCTGCGACAAAGTCTTCTTTCGCAATTTCATGCTGATTATCAGTTATCCGCATCATTATTTTTATCGCCTTCATTGTCGTCAGCTACTGCCTGATCTTTTTGTTCATTCTTTGTCAGATCGAATGCTTTTTTCAATGTTTCAAGAGTTTCAGCTTCCTCGTAAGAACCCCACAAGTAATCTTCCAAGAGTGGCTTCAGATAATCTGACCAGAGTAATTCATAATTATAATCCACTTCCTCTAACTTAAGAAAATAACTTGGTCCGATATGATAATGACTGTTTAGCTCCGGAACCTTTTCGATGGCAGTATTCAAATTTCTTAGGCGGATTTTAGCTTCTTCCGCTTTATCGCCAAGAACATCATCCAGCATTCCTAATTGGCTTTCAGCAGTAACTTCAACAAAACGGAAACGACGGCGCATTGCAAAATCAAAGGTGTCCACCGAACGGTCGATATCATTCATAGTTCCAATGATGTAAACATTCTCAGGAATATAAAATTTGTCATTAGTCTCATGTAAATTAGCATACTGGGTAGAAACACTCCCCTTCTCACCACGATAACCAGGATCGATAGAGAAAAATAGTTCGCCAAAAATCTTAGAAATCTCACCACGATTAATCTCATCGATGATGAAGACGAAGTTCTTATCTGTGTCAATATCTGTTGGGGAAACATAATCACATAATCCGTAACTTTCTTTCATGTGATCCAAAACAATGTTTTGATAAGTTTCGTACTTTAGATTAGTCTCTTCACCCTTGTATAAAAGATAAACTTTCTCTTTAGTAGCAACAGGAGAATCAAATTTCACATTTCCTTGACTGTTTAAGCTAGCTGGAACAGAACTACGAGGGAACATATAGTGCCCCTGTTTTTCATTGATAGCATTAGTTAGCTTAGTCCACGTTTCTTCAAAATTATCTTGTCCTCCAGTCTTCTGGGCTTCTTTAGCTTTCTGACAAAACTGCTTAAAAATACCATCTTGTAATTTAAAGTTAATAGCTCCGTCCCCATTTGAAACCGGTCTCAATCCCTCTACAAAATCCGTATAGTCATAAGAAGGGTGAAACTGTACAAAACCGATTTGATCTTCATTGCCACTTGTTAATTCTAAGGCAATTTCTTTAGCAAGGTAAGTTTTCCCAGTACCTGGTGCACCACGGAGAATGAGGTTTTGGGATTGTAATAAAATATTTTTATACTTGTTGATATTTTCTGACATGTTTATATCTTCCTTTTCTGCTTCTCTATAAAAACTAGTAAAATTGTCATAAAACTCTATTAAAATTTCATTAGGTTCAGCAGTTGATTCTAGCTCTAAATCTTTGACAAGGTATTTGTACCCTAAATCTTCATCTTGATTATTACTATACCATTTTACTATTTTAAATTCTGTGACTTTAAATCTATGAAAACCACACCTTATATTTATCCATGAGTTATCAATGACACTCAACCGATAACCAAAATAAGGTGATTTTATATATCCATTACCACTCCTTGGACCAAAATGACCTGTGTTAAGCATTTCAACTTTGTATGGAATACCTTCAATAGTTAGAGCAGGATAAATATGTTCAGCTCCATCTAATTTTTGAGAACGTTTCATTTCTATATCTTTCGAATTATAGATATTTGCTTGATTCACAAATTTAGACAAAAATTCTCTGAAAATTTTATAACACTCTGAGTTAATTCCACTTTTTACAAACTCATAAGATTTATTTATAAAAGGTAAAATCTCATTTAATGAATTTTCGTCCTTAATAAAATACTCAGCATCAAGTGTCCAACCAAATGAATCAGGCTTCTTATTAAAAATAAAAAAATCTGAATCACGAAGACTTTTGGAGAGAATAGCAATCTTTATTCCTTTATTCTGAAAATTAATCTCTATAAAATTTTGTAACTTTCCTTTCCTATTTTTAACCTGAAAAGAAATATAACTTTTTGTTTGATTTTCAATTGCATCTGGGAATTCTTTTTTTATCCTGTCAATGAAAGTTTGTTTTGAAACCATTGTGTTTTCCTTACTTATTAAAAATTTATTGTTAGACGTAAATTATATTTGTTTCGTTCGAAGTAAGATATTTTACTTTGAAAAAAACCACATTCTATTAATATATATTCTGCATCTAGCATATCATATCCTATAAAAAATGAAAAGAATTTCTAAAGAAAAAGCCCAGCGTTAGGAGCTTCAACTGCTCTTAACACTAGACTTCTTTTCAATCTTAATAATACTCGCCCTGACGGTAATCCCATGAGTTAAAGGTATCTGACAGGTGCATCATAATCTTATCAATGTCAAGCCCTTTACGAATCACAACTGGCGCTGGTGAAGTTGAGCGTGCTCCTCCTTGTTCTGGGATAAGCTTGCCATCTTTATCGACCATAGACACCATCACGCCCTGTTCGTAGCGTGTTTCAACTGTTTTGTCTGGCTGGATTGAAGCAACGTAGTCGTCTGCCTCAATGACAAGGTCCACTGCTCCTTCGATACGTTCACCGATACCTTCAACCTTACCACGATTTCCTTTTCCAGATGGGTTTGCAGATGAAGCGTAGACCATCTTGCCTTCTTCCCAAAGTTTGGCAGCTAATTGTTCACCAGCTTTCCCAAACTTGATAACGAAACAGCTCGTTCCACGCACATCGGTCATAAGTTCTTCACGACCATCACCGTATGCTTTCAATTTTTCAAAAGCTTCTGGTTTCCATGGAAGGATACAACCAAGAAGAATGTCTTCATCCCAATGTTTTTGATAGAATGCTTCAATTTCTGGGTTGAGTTGTGCTAAAGCGCGAAGCTCGTCCATGCTACCACAGAGGACTACTCCTGGTTTATTACGATTACGTTCTTTGGCTTCAAACTTGCGCTCAAGTCCTGCCTTGTCGCTAGTCATGATAATGTAACCAACTTTTGTAGGGCAAACAATACATCCGCCCTCACCTTTTAAAATATCATAGCCTTCTTGTGAAAGTGTTCCGTTCCATTGAATGTGTTTTGTCATAGTTCTATTTCCTTTTCTATTTTTTCTAATCCTGCCAGTAGGCTGGTCGTTGTTTTTCATAAGCAGCAATCAAGTCTTCATACTGCAAAGTAATACCGATATCATCCAAACCATTTAAAAGCTTGTGTTTCCATTCGCTATCGATTTCAAAGGAGAATTCTCCGACTGGTGTGATGATTGTTTGTTGTTTCAAGTCCACAGTTACCTGGTCGGTCGGTTTAAGTTGGGCTAGCTTTTCTCTAACCTCCCTAGGCTGTACAATAGGCAACATACCATTATTGAGTTCATTATTGTAATGAATATCTCCAAAAGAGCCTGCAATCACGACCTTAAAACCGTAATCTGCTAGTGCCCAAGCGGCGTGTTCCCTCGAAGAACCAGCGCCAAAATTATCTCCTGTGATGAGAATACTGGCTTTGCGATATTCAGGTCGGTTAAAGACAAAGTCTGGATCCTCAGTATACTGATCATCAACATAACGCCAAGCATACATGAGGTACTTACCAAAGCCTTTTTTATCAACTAACTTTAGAAACTGCTTGGGTAGGATTTGGTCGGTATCAATATTATCATTCATAAGAGGAACCGTTGTTCCTGTATAAACTGTAAATTTTTCCATATCCTCTCCTTACTGGGCCTCTGGCATTTGCCGAACATCTACGAAACGCCCTGCGATAGCTGCCGCAGCTGCCATTGCTGGACTACAAAGATGGGTCTTCGCTCCAAATCCCTGTCTATCTTCAAAGTTACGATTACTAGTTGAGGCGCAGTGAACACCATCTGGTACCTTGTCAGGATTCATCCCTAGACACATAGAGCAACCTGGGTCTCTCCACTCAAAGCCAGCATCTTGGAAAATCTTATCCAATCCCAACTTTTCAGCAGCTCGCTTGACTGGTCGAGAACCAGGTACCACGATTGCTGTCAGGTTGGGAGCAATTTTCTTCCCTTCGACAAATCGAGCAGCCAGTTGCAAATCGCTAAGTCGAGCATTGGTACAAGAACCGATAAAGACATAGCCTAGTTGGATATCTGCTGGTGACTGACCTGGTTGTAAATCCATGTAATGATAGGCCCGTTCATCATTCATATCCTTTATTTCTGGGAAGCTACTATCAAAATCAACACCCATAGCTGGATTGGTTCCCCAAGTCACCATAGGAGCCAATTCTGAAACATCCATACGGATAACCTTGTCATAAACGGCATCGTCATCACTAACCAGTCTTTTCCAATCAGCTACTGCTGCATCAAAATCCTTGGGAACACACTCACGTCCCTCAAGATAGTCATAGGTGGTCTGATCTGGATTCATGATTCCCATCTTGGATCCAAACTCGATGGACATATTGCAGATGGTCATTCGCTCTTCCATACTAAGTGCATCAACCGCTTGGCCACGATATTCCACTACGTATCCAACACCACAAGCAACACCGTACTTGGCAATCAAGGCTAAAATGAAGTCCTTGGAATAGACTCCTTTTTGAGGAACTCCTGTGAATTCTACCAACATTTTCTTGGGTTTAACCTGCCAAATGGTTTGAGTTGCAAAGACATGTTCAACCTCACTAGTTCCAATTCCAAATGCAATCGCTCCAAAAGCCCCATGGGTTGCTGTATGGCTATCACCACAGACGATGAATTTTCCTGGTTGTGTTCGTCCTGTTTCTGGACCAACCATGTGAACGATGCCTTGTTTTTCAGAACCGTGGGCCGCATATTCAATCCCAAATTCCTCAACATTTTCTGCCAACTTATCAATCTGTGCTTTGGAGATTACATCTCGAATATCGTAAATATTAACCGTTGGAACATTGTGGTCAAAGGTACCAAATGTCAAGTCTGGTCGTCTCAATCTGCGTCCTGTGTCTCGTAATCCTTGAAATGCCTGAGGACTGGTCACTTCGTGGATATAGTGTTGATCCACATACATGAGTTGCGGTTGTCCCTCTTCTCCTGTGATTACATGGAGGTCCCATAATTTATCAAAAATCGATTTTCCTGCCATTCATTACCTCCATACAAAATACAAAGCCACTAGTGTAGTTACTATTCCTAGGAACCAAACTGTTTTAAAGTACCATTTTCTAGTCTTGTGATGAAAAGTGATTCCTGCCAACCAGGCCCCAAAACCACCACAAAAGAATGCAAATGATAGTAAATATTTTTCAGGTATTCGCCAAGCACCTCTTCTTGCCTTGAATTTGTCAATGCCATAGATCGAGAAAATGATAAGATTCCAAATCAGGAGGGCAAAAGTTATTCCTTCGTTTAGTTTCATAGTCTTGCGATAATGGCTTCTGTCATTTCTTTAGTCGAAGCCTGTCCTCCTATATCTCTTGTTAAAATGCCAGCCGCTAAACTAGCTTCAACAGCACGTTCGATACGCTGCGCATCCTCATAACGTCCAAAGCTGTCTCTCAGCATCATGGCAACTGACAAAATCATGGAAATAGGATTTGCAATTCCTTGTCCAGCAATATCAGGTGCCGAACCGTGAATCGGTTCATAGAGACTCGGACCATCTTCAGAGTGGCTGGCTGATGGCATAACCCCGAGTGTACCAGATAAAACGCTTGATTCATCAGATAAAATATCTCCGAAAAGATTCTCAGTCACGATAACATCGAACTTAGCTGGATTTGTAATCATGAGCATGGCAGCTGAGTCGACCAACTGGTGTTTCAAAGTTACATCTGGAAAATCTTTTGCGACTTCATCAGCAACTCTCCGCCATAGTTTTGATGTTGCCAAAACATTTTGCTTATCGATACTGGTAACAACTTTTCTCCGACTTCTTGCAATTTCAAAGGCCTTGCGTATAATCCTCTCTACTTCTTCATAGCTGTATTCATTGATATCACGTGCCGATTTCTCTTCAAGGATATGATCTCCAAAGTAAATCCCACCTGTCAACTCACGCACTACTACAAAGTCAACACCAGTTATTAGTTCTGGCTTGAGTGGTGACAAATGCTTTAGACTCTCAAAGATTTTAACCGGACGAATATTAGCATTGAGATTAAGTTCCTTTCGGAGAGCCAGAAGCCCTTGTTCAGGTCGAACTGGAGCATCATCATACTGAGGACTACCGATTGCAGCGAGTAGAATAGCATCCGCTTCTCTAGAAGCCTTGAGCGTTTCGTCTGGCAAGGGATGTCCTGCAGCATCAATACCCGCCCCTCCAAAAGGTCGTCTGTCAATCTCATAGTCAAAACCTGTTTTTTCAGCTAGAGCCTCCAAAACTTCTAAACCAGATTCCATGATTTCTGGGCCTATACCATCACCTGTTAGGGCCACTATTTTCTTTGTCATAGCTTTCTCCTTTACACGCTAGGCATGTCACGATAGGAAACTGTTGTTCCCATCTCACCAGCATTCTCTTTTTGAACAAAGGTATTAGCATTGATATAAGCGATAGCCGAAGCCTTCAACACATCGAAATCAAGTCCAGCTGCGTTAAAGATAGTCTCTGTATCTCTGTTTTCAACAGTTACCAATACACGTGCTTGAGCATCAATCCCATCAGTTACCGCATCAATCGTATAGGATACCAAGCGAACAGATTGATTAAAGAATTTATCAATAGCATTGAAGATAGCTTCAACAGAACCTTGACCTGCTGCATTAAATTCAACTTTCTCACCATCAAAATTAGCTAATCTAACTGTTGCTTCAATGTCATTTTCAGAATGGGTTTGAAGTTGCAAGTCATCAAAGTGGAAGCCTTCTGGATTTTCAACCATGGTGCCAGCTACCAGAGCTCGAATATCAGCATCTGTGATTTCGTGCTTCTTGTCTGCCAAGGCCTTGAACTTAGCAAAGAGTGGCTTGATATCTTCGTCTGTAAAGTCTAGAGCCAAATCTCTTAGTTTCTCAACAAAGGCATGACGACCAGACAATTTACCGAGCGGAAGACTATTACTCTTGACACCAACCAATTCAGGTGTAATGATTTCATAAGTGAGAGGATTTTTAAGAACACCGTCTTGGTGAATACCTGATTCATGAGAGAAGGCATTTCCTCCAACAACCGCCTTATTTTTTGGAACTGGAATCCCTGAGAAGCGAGAAACCATTTCGGATGTATTAATCGTTTCGTTTAGGACGATACTTGTCTCTGCTTGGTAGTAATCTTGGCGAATATTGAGAGCCACAGCTATTTCTTCTAAAGCAGCATTCCCAGCTCGTTCTCCAATACCGTTAATGGTTCCTTCAACACGCCCCGCACCATTCTTAACAGCAGCAAGGCTATTGGCAACTGCCATTCCAAGGTCATCGTGACAGTGAGGCGAATAGATAATCTGACGGTCAGTTTTAACATTGTCAATCAGATACTTGAAGATATTCCCATATTCCTCTGGTGTGGTAAAACCAACTGTATCAGGAATATTGATATAAGTCGCACCTGCGTCTACCGCTGTTTGAACGACTTGTAAGAGGAAATCCAGCTCAGTTCTAGTCGCATCTTCAGGAGAGAATTCTACCACTTCAAATTTACTCCGTGCATAGGAAACATGCTCTTTAATAGCTTCCAATATTTCCTCTTTGCTTTTATTCAACTTAAATTCACGATGAATAGGACTAGTAGCGATAAAAACATGGATTTGTGGATACTTAGCATCCTTAAGTGCTTCATAACAAGCGTCAATGTCTGATTTAACAGAGCGAGCTAAACCAGTCACCGCTGTTTTCTTCAAGACTTTTGCGATTTCCTGAACTGCAGTAAACGAGTCTGGACTAGCTGCTGGAAAACCAGCTTCAATTGCCGAAATTCCCCATTTTTCCAGTTGTCTTGCAATGGCAATCTTTTCCTTGATCGAAAAATTAACACCTGGTGTCTGCTCACCATCTCGAAGGCTAGTATCTAGAAATTCAACTGTTCTCATAAGATTTCCCCTTTTCTAAATTCGGTTTTAAAAAAACATCTCGCTCGGAGTTCCAAGCGAGATGTTGATTTACTCCCGCTTGGTAAGCCAAACAGGACTAATGCTTTTGCACTAGCCCGAGTACCTCAACAACAAAGCAAATTGATTAAACTTAGCTGTTTTCATGTTTGACTTTCTCCTTCGTTTGATATCTTGTTTAGTATTTTAGCATAGGAAAAAACACATGTCAAGAAAAAATCCAATATTTTCTGAAAATTTCTTCAGTAAAGAATATTTTGCTAATTGAAAGTATTTGAAAAATCAAGTAAATCTAATTACTTTTTCAAGGTCAAGTTCCAACTTTTTTCGATCAATTCAAGCACCTCTTCATCTGATAAACTGTCATCAAGTGGCACACTTATCCAATAGCGCTTGTTCATATGAAAGGCTGGATAAATCCCTTTTTTTACCAACAAATCAGATACTTGATCATGTTTGAGATTGACTGCTTCCACTAGTCCTTCTCTCCCCTTTTCAAGCTTATCCCAAGAGATTTTCATCAAAACAGCATACCACTTTTGATTGCCCTCATGGCGCAAAACAGCTGTATCAGGGGATTTCTCCCATAGATATTCCAATTGATTTCCATACTTTTCTTGAACGAGTGCCATGATTCTCTTGGTCTGAGGACAAATAAAATCCTGCACATCAAAACAAGACTTTCGGATTTCATAAAGAACTTCTAAACAAGCCTCTCGAACAGTTCCAACAAAAGTACCTTTCATACTTGCCATATGAACTTGAGGATAAAGATCGCCAGTTTCTTGGTCATAAACTTGAAAACTTAAGTCTCCATCCTCAACTGTAACTATCATGAGAAAATCTCCGTGCAAGATAGTCGAACTATGGTTCCATACGCCTTGATTTTCTACAAATCCATACCCTTTAGCCTTTTTACTATTAAACTGATAAGCTTTAAAAATTTCAAACATAAGCGAAAACTGCTACCAAAAGCTAGCAGTTCCTTTCTATTTTTTAAAAGACGACCTTAGTTCCATGTAATTGTGTCACACCCAGTTGGTCAATAAAGGTTTGACGGTTGTCCATGTCAATCCCTCCACCAGGTAAAATTTCAATCTTTCCTGCAGCATGTTCTAGAATTCTATGATAGTGAGCAAAGCGTTTCTCTAACGAGTCGCCAGATACACCAGCACGAGTCAGGATGCGTGTCACTCCAGCTTGGCTGAGCCAATCAATAGCATCAAACTGGTCTTGGTCGCTCAATTCATCAAATGCCATATGGAAAACAATTTCCATACCTTTAGATGCAGCAATCAATTTTTCAAGATTGGCCTTGTCCAACTTCTTATCAGCAGTCAATGCACCAAAGACAACGCCTTGGCTTCCTGCTTGAGCAGTTAGAGCGATGTCCTCAAGCATGATGGCAATTTCTAGATCATTGTAAACAAAGTCACCACCACGTGGACGAATCATAGTCATAATGGTAGTATCGTAGTCGGCCGCCAGCTCCACAGCTGCCTTGGTTACTCCGTAGCTTGGAGTTGTTCCACCAACTGCTAGATTGTCACAAAGCTCGATGCGACGAGCTCCTGCCTGCATAGCTTTTTCAAGCAAGGTTACATTTTCAGCACAAAATTCATAAATCATTTGATTCTCCTTGAAGATTAGTTTAAATTTATTATATCATATTATTTCGAATATGTTTTTGTTTTTATCAAGGAAAATCGTTACTTATTAAAGTTATTCTTTATCAGGAATCACCTTAAAAAGATAGTAGGTAATAAAGATGGTTAAACATCCCAAACCAATTTTGACTGGTAAAAGAGGCGCAAAATAAATGGAAATTCCCATCAAGATATAGATCGATACAATAATTTTTTTCTTACGTTCACGCGCAATAGACTTGGTCTCACGAAAGTCCGCCACGTAAGTCTGATAAAGTTTGGTATGATAAAGCCAATCTTCAAAACGCTTGGAACTTCTGGAAAAACAAGCAATAGACAACAAAAGAAAAGGAGTCGTGGGCAACAAGGGCAAGACAACTCCAACAATAGCCAGAGCTAATGACAGAAATCCAATAATCAGATAGATAATACGCATAACTTCTCCTAGTTAATACTCTTCGAAAATCTCTTCAAACCACGTCAGCGTCGCCTTACCGTATATATGTTACTGACTTCGTCAGTTCTATCTACAACCTCAAAGCAGTGATTTGAGCAGCCTGCGGCTAGCTTCCTAGTTTGCTCTTTGATTTTCATTGAGTATAAAATAATCTTCTTCTAGTTTCGCATACAACGATGAATTTTGTCAAGCCTTTACTAAAAAGAGCCTGAAATTTACTTTCAGGACTCATTTTTTTATTTGATTTTTTCTTCTTCGTAATCACCATTGCTACAAACAATTTGCTTACCGCCACCACGGACTTTTTTCTCCATGAGGAAGTTTCCACATTTTGGACAATCTCGCCCTACAGGCTTGTCCCAAGAAGTGAATTCACACTCTGGATAGCGATTGCAACCATAGAAGATACGATTACGCTTGGTTTTTCGTTCAATAATTTGTCCTTGATGACAGCTTGGACACTCAACACCAATCTCTTTCACGATAGCCTGTGTATGACGGCAATCTGGGAAATTGCTACAAGCGTAGAACTTACCAAAACGACCAAGTTTAATGACCATTGGACTGCCACACACTTCACAATCAAATCCAGCTGGTTCATCCTTGATCTGGATTTTTTCCATTTCTTCTTCAGCCTTGGCAACCTCTTTAGAGAAGGGTTTGTAAAAGGCATCAATAACACGTTGCCACTGCTCTTTACCGACTTCGACATCATCTAGTTTACCTTCCATTTCAGCTGTAAAGGTTACATTGACGATATCTGGGAAGTATTCAACAATCAGTTTATTGACAATTTCACCCAACTCTGTCGGTTCAAAACGCTTGGCTGCCAAACGAACATAATAGCGCTTTTGAATAGTTTCAATGGTAGGTGCATAAGTCGATGGACGCCCAACTCCATTTTCTTCCAAGGTCTTAATTAAAGTAGCCTCAGAATATCGGGCTGGTGGTTGAGTAAAGTGTTGCTCAGGTTTACTATTGACCTGTTTGACCACATCACCAACTGCCATGTCCGGCAACATCTTATTCTTATCTGAGTCATTGTAAATGGCCAAGTAACCATCAAACTTAACTTGACTGCCATTTGCTGCAAATTGAACTCCATTTTGAGAGAGCTTAACAGCCATGGTATCAAAGATGGCACCAGTCATCTGACTCGCTACAAAACGGTTCCAGATAAGGGTATAGAGTTTTAGTTGGTCTTTGTCTAAGTATTTAGCAATTTTTTCTGGCGTGTTAAAGACACTTGATGGGCGAATAGCCTCATGGGCATCTTGAGCACCAGTAGCATTTTTGACCTTGCTACCATGCTTAGAATACTTACTACCAAAACGTTCATTGATGTAGCTTGCAGCTTCATTTTGTGCAACTGGACTGATACGAGTCGAGTCTGTACGCATATAGGTGATCAAACCTTGGACGCCCGTACCAATATTAATCCCTTCATAGAGTTGCTGGGCAACCATCATGGTCTTTCGAGTACGGAAATTAATCTTGTTGGCTGCATCCATCTGCATAGTTGAGGTAGTATAAGGTAGTGGAGCGTTACGCTTGCGCTCTTTTTTATCTACCTGATCCACTGTAAAGTCTTTGCTGGATAGGTGAGACAAGACTTCTTTGACCTCTTCATTACTAGTCAATTTCATCTTCTTGCCATTCATTCCATAGAAAGATGCTTGGAATTGCTTAGTCCCCTTTTTGAAGACTCCATCAATAGTCCAATATTCTTCTGGTTGAAAAGCATTGATCTCATTTTCACGGTCAATGATTAACTTGAGAGCAACAGACTGAACACGGCCAGCTGACAAGCCCTTTTTGACCTTTTTCCATAAAATTGGTGAAATAGAATAACCTACCAAGCGGTCCAAGACACGACGGGCTTGTTGGGCATCCACCAAATCCATATCAATCTTACGAGGTTCTTTAAAGGCATTTTTTACCGCATCCTTGGTAATCTCGTTGAAAACAACACGGTTAGCATCATTTTCATCTAGATTAAGAATATGAGCTAAATGCCAAGAAATTGCTTCTCCTTCGCGGTCCGGGTCACTTGCGAGAAAGACTTTATTGGCTTTTTTAGCTTCTTTTTTCAAGTCATTGATCAGAGGACCTTTCCCACGAATATTGATATATTGGGGTTCATAATTGTTTTCTACATCGACTGACATACTGGATTTTTTCAAATCACGAATATGACCAACACTGGCTAAAACCTTATAATTTCTACCCAGGTATTTCTCAATCGTTTTAGCCTTTGCAGGAGACTCCACGATTACTAGATTTTTTTTAACTGTTGATTTTTTTTTCTTTGTTGCCGTAGCCACAGTATCACACCTTTTCAAAGTAATAAACTTTATAAAGTGTAAACCATTTTTAAAAACCTGTCAAGACTTAACTCTTATATATAGAGGAAAAGTTTAACCGATAAAACCTTGCTAGTTCTTAAAATTCAAATTCTGCTAGCACATCCTGACCACTCGAAACAAGTTTTGCGCCTTCTTGAACCAAGTGATGACAACCATCTGAACGACCGTCTAAAATGCTACCTGGAATAGCAAAAACATCTCTTCCTTCTTCCATAGCTCGCTCACAGGTAATCAAACTACCAGATCTCATCTTTGCCTCAGCAACGATAACACCCATACATAGGCCAGCAATAATCCGATTTCGTGCTGGAAAGTGATATTTTAAGGGTTCTTCACCAGGTCCATATTCACTCAGTAGCAAATGATATTCACCGATGTAGTCCTGCAAACGTTTATTCGATCTAGGATAGTAGACATCTAAGCCAGTACCAATGACAGCAATAGTTTTTCCGCCACTTTGAAGAATAGACATATGAGCTGCCGTATCAATTCCCCTAGCAAGACCACTGACAATGACTAGTTCATTTTCCAATTCTTGAACAACCTTACGGACTGATTTTGTACCTGACTGACTACAAGTGCGACTGCCTACAACTGCAATCTTAGGCAGCTTTAAAAGATTTAAATCCCCCTTATAAAATAATAATACTGGAGCATCATAGATTTCACTGAGAGCAAAGGGATAGACATCGTCTAGTATGGAAAATGAGGGAAATTTTTCAAAGTCACTTCTTAATCTCTCCATACTTTCAAAGGTGAGTTTATGGTAACGTTCCATAAAAAGAACGGGATTTCTACACTCAGATGCTTCTGCGATGGTCTCTAAAGTCAATTCTTGATCATAAATTTCTCCATATTGAAGTACCTTTAGAACCTGTTGATTACTCAGACCTGCTTGTTTCAACTTATAAATCTCAAAATTATCAATCTTAATTTTCATGATAGACTCCTTGTTTTTCTCTCTATCTATTTATTCGTAGAAAAAGAAAAAAACTTCCCAACAATTTTACTTGTTTAGGAAGTTCTTTTATATTAGTTATCTTAGTAATCAGGACGAAGGACTCCAGTGACAGTTGCCTTGGTTGCTTCGTAGTCCCCATCAATAACAACCTTGATAATGCGTTTAGCATCCTCTTCAGGCGCCGGAACCAAAGGTAGACGAGTTGGACCTGCTTCGAATCCCATATAGTTGAGTACTGCCTTAACAGGTGCTGGACTTGGATAAGAGAAGAGAGCATTGACTTTAGGAATAAATTTACGTTGAATCGCTGCTGCCTTCTTCATATCACTCTCTTCAATCGCAGTGAACATTTCATGCATTTCATCACCATTCGTATGAGAAGCAACAGAAATTACACCGTCAGCACCAAGATTCATAGCATGGAAGGCATCCCCATCTTCACCAGTGTATACCAAAAAGTCTTCAGGCTTATGCTCAATCAAGTAAGCCATATTGGCAAGACTGGTACATTCTTTGACACCGATAATATTTGGATGTTCTGCCAAACGAAGTAAGGTATCAGGAGTCATTTCGACAACGACACGTCCTGGAATGTTATAAATAATAATTGGCAAATCAGAAGCATCTGCAATAGCTTTAAAGTGTTGATACATACCTTCTTGGGATGGTTTGTTATAGTAAGGAACAATCGCAAGACCAGCCGCAAAACCACCAAACTCTGCTACTTCTTTGACGAACTCGATAGAGTCACGTGTGTCATTGGTACCAACACCGGCAATTAAAGGAACTCGTCCGTTGACAACCTTTTGAACAGCTGCAAACAGCTGAAGCTCCTCATCGTGAGTTAGAGTTGGACTCTCAGCAGTTGTTCCTGCTAGGAGGATTCCGTCTGTATGATGTGCTAATAAATGTTCAATCAACTTTGGAATGGCATCGAAATTGATAGAGCCATCTTCATGAAAAGGAGTAATAAAGGCTGTGATAATTTTACAATCTTTTAAATCTTGATAAGACATACAAAACACCTTTCTATTTTAAAGAAGGAGTTCAAAAGAACTCCTACACATTATTTCAATTCAAATTTTAATTCAGCTGTTGGGCGAACCAATCCACGTTCGTGAAGTGTTTCTGCGATTTGAACTGAGTTCCAAGCAGCACCCTTAAGAAGGTTATCAGAAACTACCCACATATGAATACCTTTTTCTGCATCCAAATCTTTACGGATACGTCCAACGAAAGTATCACGTGAACCGACAGCATTTACTGCTTGAGGATAGATTTGGTGAGCAACATCGTCTTCAAGAACTGCACCTGGGAAGGCAGCAATAGCAGCTTTCACTTCTTCGATTGGTGCTACTTCTTTCGTTTCAATATAGACTGACTCAGAGTGAGCTGACAAAACTGGAATACGTACACATGTTGCTGATACGGCAATGCTATCGTCTTCCATGATTTTCTTGGTTTCATTCGTCATCTTCATCTCTTCGTAAGTGTAGTCATTGTCAGTGAAGACGTCAATTTGCGGAAGAGCATTGAAGGCAATTGGATAATGTTTCTTATCGCCACCTGAAGGCAGGATTTCCGCATGCAAATCACGCGGATTTACACCATCATTCAAGACTTCACGAAGCTCACGTTGGGTTTCAAGAATTGCTCCCATACCAGCACCTGAAACTGCTTGATAAGTTGAAACGATGATACGGTCCAATCCCCATTTTTGACGAACGGGCTCAAGAGCCACCATCATTTGAATTGTTGAACAGTTAGGACAAGAGATAATTCCGTTGTGAGCATCAAGGGCGTGGGCATTCACTTCAGGAACAACCAATGGTACATCTGGATTTTGACGGAAATAAGAAGTGTTATCTACGACAACTGCGCCTGCCTTAACAGCATAAGGTGCGTATTTTGCAGAAGTTGATCCACCAGCTGAGAAAAGAGCAATATCAACCCCTTCAAAAGCGTCTTCTGTTGTTTCTTCGATGGTCACATCTTGACCTTTGAATTGCAAAACCTTTCCTGCAGAACGTGCAGACGCAAGGTAACGAATCTTATCGATAGGAAGAGTTGATTCTTCCAACATTTTGATCATTTGAGCACCAACGGCACCTGTAGCGCCGACAACAGCAACTGTGTATCCCATAACAAACCTCTTTCGGAATTTTCTAAAAATTTCTATAATAGAAACATTATACTACTTTTTACCAAAATTGAAAAGTCTTTTTCCTATCTATTTTCTGAAATTGACAAGAAAAGGCGGTGGGACAGAAATCGATAGAAAAAGTCTCGATTTCGTAGTCCCAGCCCCGCGAGGATGATTAGGAGCTTTTTGGAGTCTAAAAGACGAACAAAAAGTTCAATCAGCTACCGCGTCAAAGTTTGATTGCTAATAAAAAATGAGGTCGGGCTCTTTTGTCCCAACCTCTTCTACTATTCATAAAATTGTTTATAGGGTTTATTAAAGGCTTCTAAGATATCTGATGGAGTCTCTGCATAAGATTTTATCTCTGTCAAATTCCCTTTAACGATAATTCTCTCAACTGCATTAGCATCTTCACAGGTTACCAAGGTAATCTCTTTAATCCCATCACGTTCGTCAATTACATCTACACGATCAGGAGTTACAATTTTAACTTCTTCAATCTCGTATGTATAGACTTTTTCTTTATCAGTGAGATAAATTTTCATCCCTTTCTCAGCACGAGCAAGAGGAGAGAATAATTTCTTATCTGCATTTTCACCTGCAAATATACGGTGACTTGCTAGAGAATAATTTCCTTCTCCCATTACCTGATTGGCTTTCATTGTCCCAGCACCATAAAAAAGGTTAACATTATCGAGTCCCTTAAATATTGGTAGATTCATTTCAAGCTCTGGAATGGCAATCCCTCCGATTACCGGAAGTTGCTGGGAATTCCATTGAGCTGATAGGACTGCCTCCGAGGAAAGTGATTTTACAGAGTCAAAATCGAAATTTCCTTCGGTTTCTTTGTTCTCTTCAATCTCTTCCTTGGTCACTTGACTGACCTGATACTTATTTGTGTTCCAAATCATGAACATATCACGAATATTAGCATTGAAGATTAAAGCGATGGATAACAAGATTAGGAATCCTGCCAGTATGTTAATCAGTAGATTCTTGCGTTTATTTTTTTTACTTTGATTCTTTTTTTGAGACATTATGCTTCACTTTCTGTTTCCTGTTCTGCCCCAACTTCTTCTTTTTCTGCTGCTGCAACACTTGTAAAAGTCACAATCTTAGCATCTTGATCTAGACGCATCACTTTTACTCCCATAGTTGAACGTCCCGTTTGTGAAATATTGGCTACATTGGTTCGAATCATGACACCTGTGTCAGTGATAATCATCAGATCTTCGTCCCCTTTTACTGTTAAGAGACCAGCCAGAGGACCATTTTTCTCGGTAACATTAGCTGTTTTCATTCCCTTACCGGCACGACCTTTTGTTGGATATTCAGTCGCAACTGTACGCTTACCGTATCCTTTCTCAGTAATGATAAGGACTTCATCTTGATCAGTAATCACTCTCGCTCCAACTACAGCATCACCTTCACGAAGATTTACCCCTTTAACACCAGTGGCGATACGACTCATACTACGAACTGAAGACTGATTGAAACGAACTGCATAACCTAATCTGGTTCCGATGATGATATCTGTGTCTTTTTCAGTTAGTAAGACATTAATCAACTCATCCTCATCTTTCAGATTTAAGGCTTTGAGACCATTTTGACGAATGTTGGCAAATTCTTTGACACTGGTTCTTTTGACAATACCTGCTCGAGTTGTAAAGAAGAGATAGGCATCATCACTACGTTCTGATTCAACATTGATAATGGTTTGAATGCTTTCACCTTCATCCAGTTTCAAAAGATTGACAACTGGCAAACCTTTGGCTGTACGACCGTATTCTGGAATTTCATATCCCTTAAGACGATAAACACGTCCTTTATTGGTGAAGAAGAGCAAGTGATCATGGGTGCTGGTAGAAACCAACTCACGCACAAAATCATCGTCCTTAACACCAGTTCCTTGAACGCCACGTCCACCACGTTTTTGAGCTGTAAATTCGTCTTGGTCCAAACGTTTGATATAACCTTTATTTGATAGAGTGATGAGGACATCAGACTCTTCAATTAAGTCCTCATCTTCAAGAGTCAAAACTTCACCAACCATCAACTCAGTACGACGTGAATCACCAAACTTACGTTTGACCTCATCCAGTTCTTCCTTGATGATTTGCGCTACACGTTCTGGTTTTGCAAGAATGTCTGCCAAGTCAGCAATCAAAGCAATAAGCTCATCATATTCTGACTGAATCTTGTCCCGTTCCAAACCTGTCAAACGACGAAGACGCATATCGAGAATTGCTTGACTTTGACGTTCAGATAACTTGAACTTGCTCATCAATTCAGCTTGGGCTTCTGCATCCGTTTCACTGGCACGGATGATACGAATAACTTCGTCGATGTGGTCTAGAGCAATCAACAAACCTTCTAAAATATGAGCGCGCGCTTCAGCTTTCTCTTTGTCAAATTGAGTACGACGAGTCACCACTTCTTTTTGGTGCTCAATATAAGCATCCAAGATTTGACGAAGAGAAAGAATCTTTGGTACACCATTCTGGATAGCCAGCATGTTAAATCCAAAGCTAGTTTGCATTTGAGTCATCTTGAACAAGTTGTTCAAAATAACATTAGCAGATGCATCACGCTTCACCTCAATTACGAAGCGAACTCCCTCACGGTTTGATTCGTCACGAACAGCTGTAATACCTTCGATACGTTTTTCCTGAACCAAACGCACAATATGTTCATGGACTTTGGTCTTGTTGACCATATATGGAAATTCTGTTACAACGATACGTTCGCGACCAGTCTTAGTTTCTTCGATTTCAGTACGAGAACGAAGCACAATCGATCCTTTACCAGTTTCGTAGGCCTTATGAATACCTGATTTCCCCATAACAAGGGCACCAGTTGGAAAATCTGGACCAGGAAGAACTTCCATTAATTCCTTGGTTGTAACTTCTGCATTATCCATGACCAACTTCACTGCATCAATGGTTTCACCCAAGTTATGTGGCGGAATATTAGTCGCCATACCAACAGCGATACCTGTAGCTCCATTGACCAAAAGATTTGGGAAACGAGCTGGTAGAACCAGGGGTTCACGTTCATTGGCATCATAGTTATCTACAAAATCAACGGTATTTTTATTGATGTCGCGAAGCATCTCAAGAGCAATCTTACTCATACGTGCTTCAGTATAACGCTGAGCTGCGGCACCATCACCATCCATAGAACCAAAGTTCCCATGCCCATCTACAAGCATGTATCGATAACTCCACCATTGCGCCATACGAACCATAGCTTCGTAGATAGATGAGTCACCGTGTGGGTGGTATTTACCCATGACATCCCCTGTAATACGAGCAGATTTCTTATGAGGTTTATCTGGTGTCACACCCAATTCGTTCATACCGTATAGAATACGACGATGAACTGGTTTCAAACCATCTCGAACATCAGGAAGGGCCCGCGATACGATAACACTCATGGCGTAGTCGATAAAGCTGGTCTTCATCTCCTTTGTCAGATTGACATTCACTAAATTTTTATCTTGCATTAACAAATGCCTCATTTCACTATTAGTAACTAGATATATTATACCATAGTTTGTCTCTTATTTCAGTGTTACAGTATGACTAAAACGTTTACATGGCTAAGTGGATGTTATATTCGTGACAAAGCTATTTAAAAGTGATAGAATGAAACTAAACAGGGTATTACCCTTAAAAAAACAAAGGAGATGTTTAGACTAATGACAGCAACTAAACAACACAAAAAAGTTATCCTCGTTGGTGACGGTGCCGTAGGTTCATCTTACGCTTTCGCTCTTGTTAACCAAGGAATTGCCCAAGAACTTGGTATCATTGAAATTCCTCAATTGCACGAAAAAGCTGTTGGTGATGCGCTTGACCTTAGCCACGCCCTTGCTTTCACTTCACCTAAGAAGATTTATGCAGCTGAGTACGCTGACTGTGCGGATGCTGACCTTGTTGTAATTACTGCAGGTGCCCCTCAAAAACCAGGTGAAACTCGTCTTGACCTTGTTGGTAAAAACCTTGCAATCAACAAATCTATCGTAACACAAGTTGTTGAATCAGGATTTAACGGTATCTTCCTTGTAGCTGCTAACCCAGTTGACGTTTTGACATACTCTACATGGAAATTCTCAGGATTCCCTAAAGAACGCGTTATCGGTTCAGGTACTTCACTTGACTCAGCTCGTTTCCGTCAAGCCCTTGCTGAAAAATTGGATGTAGACGCTCGTTCAGTTCACGCTTACATCATGGGTGAACACGGTGACTCAGAATTTGCCGTTTGGTCACACGCTAACATCGCAGGTGTTAACCTTGAAGAATTCCTTAAAGACACTCAAAACGTTCAAGAAACTGAATTGATCGAATTGTTCGAAGGTGTTCGTGACGCTGCTTACACAATCATCAACAAGAAAGGTGCTACATACTACGGTATCGCAGTTGCCCTTGCTCGTATCACTAAAGCAATCCTTGACGATGAAAATGCAGTACTTCCACTTTCTGTATTCCAAGAAGGTCAATACGGAATCAAAGATGTCTTCATCGGTCAACCAGCTGTTGTTGGAGCACATGGTATTGTGCGTCCAGTAAACATCCCATTGAACGATGCTGAAACTCAAAAAATGCAAGCTTCAGCAAAAGAATTGCAAGCTATTATTGATGAAGCTTGGAAAAACCCTGAATTCCAAGCAGCTTCAAAAAACTAATTTAAGTTAGAAAAAATGTCTAGACAGTTTGTCTAGACATTTTTATATTATGTGACTATTAGTCCGTCTCGCTCCGTGAGGTTCGAGACAAATAAACCACCCGCTATGCGGGTGCGCGTCGAAGGTTATACCAAAAAAACTCCAAACGCGATACAATAAAGGTGTTCAAGCCAATTGTAAAGCGAAAGGAGAAAACCATGGTACAAAAGTCTCATAGTTTATCACACACAAAGTGGCACTGTAAGTATCACATTGTGTTCACCCCTAAGTATAGACGAAAAGTCATCTATAATCAATATCGAAGTAGTTTGGGAGAAATATTTCATCGTTTGTACAGTTATAAAGGTGTTGAGATTATAGAAGGTCATTTAATGCCTGATTATGTACATATGTTGGTAAGTATTCCACCGAGGATAAGTATTTCAAGTTTCATGGGGTATTTAAAAGGTAAAAGTGCACTCATGATGTTTGATAAACACGCCAACCTCAAGTATAAGTTTGGGAATCGGCATTTCTGGGCGGAAGGTTATTATGTGAGTACAGTAGGGCTTAATGAAGCCACAATTAAGAAATATATTCAAGAGCAGGAAAAGCATGATATAGCACTAGATAAATTGAGTGTAAAAGAATATGAGGATCCCTTTAGGGATAGTGGTAAGTAATACTCACGCCTCTTTAAGAGGCAAGTGACGAGTCAAGAGCAATAGGGCTTGAACAACGTGAAAGCCAGCATCTTTAGGCGCTGGCTGGTAATTTGGGCTTATAGCCCTGGTGCAAACCACCCGTTAGACGGGTGGTTATGATTTTCATTACTTTATTTCATTTGAGCAAAAGCTGCTTCAGCATCAGCGTTACTAATCGCACCTAATTGAATTTTAGCAATTTTACCCTGTGAATCAATTAGATATTCTGTAGGGATGCTTCGAATTTGATAATCTTGAAAAACAGCTCCTTTTGTATCATATAAAACAGGGATGTCTTTATAACCTTGTTCCTCAAACCATTTTGGAAATTGCTCAACAGTTTTTTCACCTTGAAGGCCTGGCGCAATGACTGATAAAATTTCGAAATCACGATCTTCCTTAGCAGCAAGCTCCATCAATTCTGGCATACTCTTCTTGCATGGTCCACACCAAGATGCCCAAAATTTAAGATAAACTTTTTTACCTTTATAATCAGATAATTTCACTTCTTTTCCATCCATCGATTGGAGGGTAAAATCAGGTGCATCTGCTCCTACAGCCACTTGCTTCACAGTTGTTTGCTGTTGTGGCTGACTTGTTTGATTTTGTTGACTTGATTTTTTCTCTTCCTTGCCACAAGCAATCAGAAGAAAGAGAGACAAGAAACTAAGTCCAAAATAGATAATTTTTTTCATAGATAACTCCTTTTATCCTAATATTCCAGATAAGACATTTAACTGTCCCAACATTAATAAAATTCCCATGAGAACGATCAATAAACCACCAATTTTCTTCAATAAAAGTATGTGGGATTTGATTCTACTAAAATAAGGCATGACAAGACCTGATGCCAAGGCCAGAACTAAAAATGGAAGTGCCATTCCCAGAGTGTAAATGAGGGTTAATAAGGCTCCCTGAAGAGCTCCATTTCCTCCTGAGGCAGCCAGTGCTAAAACAGAACTTAAAACTGGACCTATACATGGAGTCCAGCCAAAGCTGAAGCTGATACCCAATAAAAAGGCCGACAAATATTTACTAGACTGTTTTTTCTTAAATGTTACTGTTTTTTGTACCTCTAATTTTTGTAGATGAAGAATTTCCATCTGATGCAAACCCAGTATAATAATCATGATTCCCATGACATAACGAAACCAGTCAGCATAAAGTAAATTCCCAAGGAATCCTGCTCCAAATCCAAGAATAAAGAAAATGAGAGAGATACCCGTAATAAAACAGAGGGTACGAATCAATCCTGACCAAGCAACGTCTTTACCCAAAAAACAAAATGTCTTTGACTCCTCTTGATCATCTAGCAGAACACCTGCGTAGACTGGTAACAAGGGAAAGATACAGGGAGAAAAGAATGACAAGACCCCAGCTATAAAGACAGAAATAAAAAATAAAATACTTTCCAATTAAAAACCTTCTTTCATATAGTCATCTTTTATTTTACTATAAAAGAAAACGTTTGTAAGATATCCGCTACGCAAATTTATTTTCAACTTGAAAGAATCAAAAAAAGGAGCTCAGCTCCTTTTTTTGATTAATAAGTTCCCTCTTCACCTTGACTTGTCAAGATTACAGGGCCATCTTTTGTAATAACAAACTGATGCTCGTACTGACATGATAGACCACCGTCGATAGTTTTATGTGCCCAGCCTGTTTTCATATCTGTATCGATTTCCCAATCACCTGTATTGATCATAGGTTCGATTGTCAAAACCATGCCTTCACGAAGGCGGAGACCACGACCTGCGATACCATAGTTAGGCACCATTGGTTCTTCATGCATAGTTGGACCAACACCGTGTCCTACAAGATCACGAACAACTCCGTAACCACGACTTTCAGCATATTCCTGAATAGCAGCTCCAATATCTCCAATACGATTTCCTACAACAGCCTGCTCAATTCCCTTATACATAGCTTCTTTGGTAACATCCATCAAGTTTTTAACTTCTTCTGACGGTTTTCCAACAGCGTAAGCCCAACAAGAATCTGCCAATCCGCCCGTAAAGTTTTGAGTGTATTTTTTCATCTGCTCAACGTTGTTAAAATTAAGTTTAGAAACATTGAGGTCAGACTTAGCGATTGGCCCACCAAGAACCATATCAACTTTCAGCAAATCGCCTTCCTTCAAAATATAGTGGCGTGGAAAAGCATGGGCTACTTCGTCATTAAGCGAACAACAAGTTGCGTATGGATAATCCATCATTGCCCCATCAACACCAATTTGAAGAGGGAGGAAATTTTCTTCTTTACAACGACGACGCACATATTCTTCTACTTCCCACATATCTACACCTGGTTTGATGATGTCACGCAAACCGATGTGAATACTGGCAAGAAAATCGCCAGCTTTATCCATTGCTTCGATTTCTCTAGCTGATTTTAATGTAATCATGTTTTCTCCTAGTTTTAATTAATTTTTACAGTAACATTTGCTTTTGATACGATTTGATGATTGATATAAATGTCATAGTCAATAATAGCTGACCTTCTCGTATGATGAATAATTCTAGCCTGAATCCGCAAGGTATCATCAATCTGAACAGCTTGTAAGAAATAAATCAACATTTGTTCAATGATGAGGTTACGTCCGCTATTCACAACCAGATCTTGCGTCATATGGGTCAATATTTCTGAAAGAACTCCATTTGCAAGGACTCCATTTTTTTCCAACATAAATGGTTCAACCGTAATGACAACTTCGTCATGGTGGTAAGATAACTTTTGACCAACCTGTTCTGAAAATGTTGGTAAAGCTGAAACTTGAGAGCGACTCATCTTTTCCATGACATCCCGTCTAGTAATGACACCAAGTAAGGTTTGATTGCTTCTCACAACAGGTACCATTTCAAAGTCTTCAGCAATCATTCTCTGGCTAACGTTAGCAATATTCGTCGCTAAACCAGTCATATAGACTGTCCTTGTCATGACCTTATCTATCGTTGTACCAGGTGATTTATCTCCAGCATCACGCATAGTAACTACACCAACAACAACCTGATGCTGATTGATGACAGGGAAACGGCTCGTCCTATTCTTACGAACCAAGTCTAGATAATCTTTGACAGTATCCGTTTCCTGTAGAAATCCATATTCATGACTGGTACGATAGATTTTTTCAACCGTTAAAATATCTGTCTTAATCTGAACATTAGACAAAGCTCTGTTGATCATAGTCGCAATTGTAAATGTATCATGTTTACTGCGCAATACTGGAATATTTTTTTTATTAGCATGGTTCAAAACATCTTCATGAACTTCAAATCCACCTGTTACCAAGACAGCATTTTCATTTTCAAGTGCTAATAACTGAATACGTGTTCGATCTCCTACGATAAGTAAGCCGCCATCATGAAGATAAGAAAGAATATTCTTTTCAGTCATCGCCCCAATGGAGAATTTACTAAATTCTCTATCCAATCCAGCTTGACCAGCTAAAACTTCCGAGCCTGTAACTTCTGCAATTTCTGCGAACGTTAATTTCTCAATAGCTACTTTTTTTGACTTTACACGCACTGTTCCACTTCGAGGACGTGTTTCAACAAGTCCCCTATTTTCAGCTTCTTTGATAGCCCGATATGCCGTACCATCACTTACTCCCAGCCGATTTGAAATACTACGAACACTGACACGCTTCCCAACTGGTAATTCTTCCAAGTAGGCTAATATTTCTTGGTGTTTACTCATTTAGATTTCCTTTTGTATAACGGAATTCTAGATAATCCCGCATCTTTCGGGTATAACGATCGCTACCTTTAAAACGACGATAAAGAACAAAATCTGATTTCTCTGCTACTTTCTGACTAGCAACATTTTCTAGATGTGTCACAATCGAAAGTTGCTTCAATGCAAACTCGTTCATGGATAAATCTCGTAATTTGGTAACTGCTTCAGTTATATAACCCTGAGACCAATAGTCTTTCTTTAAAAAATAGCCAATTTCAGCTTCTTTCTTAATTTCATCAAGTTTTTCAAACTTGATAGCTCCAATCATTCTTTGCTCTTTTTTATCACAAATAGCCCAAATCCCCAAAGGTGATTTCATAAAATAATTGGCAAGAGCATACTGACTTTCTTCAATACTTGCTTGTGCAGGAAAGATAAATTGAAGATTTTCAGGATCTGATGCAAGTTGATGAAAATCATCTACATCTGTAAAAAAGAAGGGACGGAAATATAAACGTTCCGTCTCATAGAAAGAAAATTTTGCTAATTTAGTCCAGATATTCATTGCAATCCTCAAATTGCTAATCTTCGATTAGCTCAATATCTGCTCCAAGATTACGCAATTTTTCGATAATATTCGAGTAGCCTCGAAGGATGAATTCAACATTGGTAATCTCTGTTTTTCCTTCAGCCATCAAGCCAGCAATAACTAAGGCAGCTCCAGCACGTAGATCTGTTGCCTTAACTTTTGCACCCTGCAAAGGATTTCCACCCTTATAAAGTATGTGGTCGTTTGTTGTTGAAATATCTGCATTCATTTTGGCTAATTCAAAAACATGGTTGACACGTTTTTCATAGATTGTATCAATCAATGTGCCACGACCTTCTGCTTTTAATAGCAAGGGAGTAATAGGCTGTTGAAGATCTGTTGCGAAACCTGGATAAGGAGCTGTCTTGATATTAACAGCCTTTAGATTTGTTTGCTCTTCGACGAAAATACTATCTTCAGAAACAGTCATGTGAACACCCATTTCTTCAAGTTTAGCAATAAATCCTTCTAAATGCTCATAAAGTACATTATTAATTCGAATCCCATGACCTACTGCAGCTGCCATCGAAATATATGTACCTGCTTCGATACGGTCAGGGATGACTTGGTGGCGTGTCCCGTGCAAGCTATCCACACCATCAATTGTAATCATATCTGTACCTGCTCCACGAATGTGAGCTCCCATATTGTTTAATAATGTAGCCACATCAATGATTTCAGGTTCGCGAGCAGCATTTTCAATAACTGTTCGACCTTTAGCTTTTACTGCTGCTAGCATCGTATTGATAGTCGCACCAACACTAACAGTATCCATATAGATATGAGCACCATGTAGACTTGATCCCTGGGTTGAGAGATTCATATTATCTCCCTCGTAGGTTGTCTTAGCTCCCATAGCTTCAAATGCTTTTAAATGCAAATCAATCGGACGTGGTCCTAGGTCACACCCTCCAGGCAAACCTACAGTTGCTTCACCAAAACGTCCTAAAAGACTACCGTAGAAATAATAAGACGCACGCAAGCTATTAATTTTACCATAAGGCATTGGTTTATTTTGAACACCACGAGGATCAATCTCAAGAACATCGTCATAACGCTTGACACTAGCTCCCATGATTTCCATAATCTCAATAAGACTAGCTACATCAGAGATGTCTGGAACACAATCTAAAATCACAACATCATCTGATAAAATAATGGCAGGAATCAAGGCAACGACACTATTTTTAGCGCCACTAATCGTAATTTCACCTTTCAATGGTCTCCCACCGTTAATGACAATTTTTTTCATTTTATACTCTTTCACTATTTATTAAGAAGGTCTCACCCTATATTATACCATATTTCTTACTAATAGCCAATCCTATAAAATAATTAACAAACGTCTCACACTTAATTCCACCATAAAAATCCGTTTTAGACTAATTTCCACTTTGGTCAGGAAAGTGGAAGTTACTTTGAGAAATTACCCTCAAGATTTTGACAATCTCAATATCATCACAGTTCTGGAAGGTAGAACACAATCTATCATCCGAAATCATTTTCTTAAATATGAGAGTTCTGTCCGAAGTCGCGTCAAAATCATTACTATGGATATGTTTAGCCCTTATTATGACTTGACTAGACAACTTCGCTTTCGAATTTCTAGGCTCAGGCTGAAACAGTCTACGAGACTGTTTCACTCCCAAACGCTAAAATCGTTCTGGATCGCTTTCACATTGTACAACATCTAAGCCGTGCTATGAGTCGTGTGCGTGTACAAATTATGAATCAATCAGGATAGTCGTAAACTGAGTGATAAACATTTTTATCGCCCTACTTTTCGTATGCATTTAACCAATAAGGAAATCCTAAACAAGCTTTTGAGCTATTCCGAAGACTTGAAACACCACTATCATCTCTATCAACTCTTGCTTTTCCACTTTCAGAATAAGGAGCCGAAGAAATTCTTTGGACTCATTGAGGACAATCTAAAGCTGGTTCATCCTCTTTTTCAGACTGTCTTGAAAACATTTCTAAAGGACAAAGAGAAAATTGTCAACGCTCTTC
Source organism: Streptococcus infantis (assembly GCF_000963255.1). Lineage (GTDB taxonomy): Bacteria > Bacillota > Bacilli > Lactobacillales > Streptococcaceae > Streptococcus > Streptococcus nidrosiense. The sequence goes on from NZ_JYOV01000017.1 coordinate 75,464, forward strand.
AACTACCCTATTCTAACGCCAAACTGGAAGCCACTAATAATCTAATCAAACTTATTAAACGCAATGCCTTTGGTTTTCAGAACTTTGAAAACTTCAAAAAACGCATTTTTATCGCTCTGAACATCAAAAAAGAAAGGACGAAATTTGTCCTTTCTCGAGATTAGCTTTTCTTCAACCCACTACAGTTGACAAAAAATACCAGATGAGGTGTTTTTTAGCGTGCCCTTTTATGGATCAATAAGTGGTAAAAATAAGACAGTAACCTCAGAATAGCTACTGTCTTATCTCTTTTTTTACTTAAGGCCCTTGATATACTTGACAAATGGTAGAAAAGAGCCACTTTTCAGAGGGAGCAAAAAACTTGTCCCTTTTATATTTTAAACAATGGATTTAAGAAACCATCTGTGTTTTGTAATAATTTCTTATAAACTTTCCACTTGAGGCCTTCGGTATGCTTGAAACCACCTTCTTTCAAGTCTTTCTCAACAGCAGTGTTAAATAAGTTTTGAAGTTGAGCGTAAGTTGAAATCTTAGAACCGTCTACTTCAATCTCAACAAAGCCTTTCTGTGCTTTCGCATACACTTCATGATACCAATGTTTCTTCCACTCTTCGAGGTTTTGGAATTGATTATTAGAAACTTTCTTGATAATGAAATCATCACCTAAAAGCCCTTTATTTTCTCTGTTGGCATCACCTTTTAACTTGTTAGAAACATAAGGGATAAAGCCATTCTCATAACCATAGTAACCCCACATACGGAAAGTATTGTGTTTAAAGGAAATAGAACCTACGGTGCTTCGACTCGTATTCCCGCCAAAGATACCTGCCATCATATTGACCGTTTGATAAGCACTATCAAAACCTTCCGTACGGAAGCGACCGTTATTTGGCATACCATGAAGAGTTACAAAGTTATTATCTACCAACTTGTCAATGCTATCAATTGGTAATTTCTTCTCTTCTTCCGTCAAATCACGTAATTTGTCCCACTGGTGTGGTTCTCCAATTAAACGGTTTCTATCCGCATTGGTGCGCCACTCTTTATCCATCTTCTTGAACCACTTAGAGTTGTCTGATAAATTCTGATGAATAACAGCAGAAGCTTCTAAGTAATCCAACATCATCATAGACTCATTGTAGTTTTTCATATAACTATCAATCTTGTCTCGACTGTCTAACTTAGCTGGGTCATAATTGTAGTACTGCTCACCATCATTTTTACGCTCATAAGCCATGTTGATACCCAGAGCTTTATACTCACTATTCGGAGTAGATTTATCAGGGGTTTGTAACATACCTTGAGCAAAGGCTTCTAAATCAGTACCCTCACGGTGTCTGTAACCTCCGTAGTAAACCATTCTATCGTTGACGTGAGTTGTTTCATGGGTGAAGGCTGAAATACCAAAGTCGTCTAACATTTTCGTAACCATGAAATACACTTGATCATCTTTATACGGGTCGCCATAAATCTTAGCCATCGCTCCCATAGCTCCATTTACTTGATGCCAACGATCAGTCGGGCCGAATAGCTCACGAATAGGAGATACCACTGCACCACCTCGTCCATAACCTTGACGATTTGCGTCAGGAATACCGTCATACCACTGACTGTCCCACACAGGAGTCGGTACCATATTTTGACTCTTGAGGAGCTTATCACGTACACTTGGAAGAGCTAAACGAGACCAAAAGTCTAGGTATCTTTGTTGTGCTTTTGCTACTGAAATAATCTTAGGTTTTAAAGACTCTCTCGCTTCCTCTGTATTTTTACCATATCTCTCAAATGAACTATAAGCTAAAGTGTTATAGGTTGAAATCATAAAGATATGAGCTTTCTTTAAGTTGAGCAATGGTAAAATCATACGACCGTGAATATCATTGTTTAAACCATCAAATACACGGTGACGCTTATCTTTAAAGGCTTCTGTACTTGTTTCAGGTTCTACTACATAAACGTTTTTCGCAGAATGAATAAACCAGTCATTCAAATCTTTATCTTCTGTAAACAAACGCATGTTATAGTCTAAGAAGCTACGTAAATCACCTTTACCAGTTGCACCAGCAATCACTTCTTTGTAGGCATCTTGCGTACGGTCACCTTTTAAGAAATGCTCCCTTGAACCAATTTGAATCAAACGGTCTAGTACACTTGGTGTCTTACCATAGAAGTCCGGTTTGAACGTCATGATATCCTTGATACTTAAATCACCATATTTGATATCGTAGTAACGATTGAGATAAGTCAGTCCCATTATGATTTTAGCTTTGTTATCTTCAACTTTCTTAAGTAAAGCACGCTCGACTACTTCCCCACCGTTTAACTGATGATCTTCATTTTCTAAAATCTGACTAACAAGTTTTTCTAAGTTTCCTTTTACTTCTTCAAAACTTTCTTCTAAATACAAGCCCTTAATATACTCAGTTTTCTTATCTTGTGTGTTCTTCCAAGGTTTATCACGCTGATCCATCAAGCTACGAACTTCATCTGAAAGTAAGGTAACACTAGCTAACTTCTCTTTAATACCGCTTGCTAACTGGTTACGATTCTTCATAACCATATTTGGAGTATAGACAATGTTTTGACCTACTACATCATACTCTTTTACTTGAACTACTTTAGAGTCCGTTTTAGCGGTCACAGTTAACTCTTCTTTTGTACCATCAGCATAGTGAACCATAATCTTATCAATATCCGATAAATCAGTGACAAATTGCCCTGCTTTCATACCTGTTACAGACAGAACAGTTTTCTTAACAAGATTGGACTCATCTGTTAACTTATTCCCTTGGTTTACAATCCACTCTTTGTTATAAAATGGTTGCAGTTTTTCCAAGTTTCGATAAGCTAGGTTTCTTGTTTCTTGGTAGTCCTGAATCGCTTTATATTCAGAATCTCTATCAACGATACGATTTAACTTGTTTACGATAGGATCTTGAATAGTAAAGGTGTTGGCTGTGATATTCATCTTAGCGATTTTAGCATCTGCTTCTGCTTGAGAGATACCAGTAATACGATTTGAATGTTTGTAGGAAGATAAACCACTTGCAACACCATTTACATAATTTACACGTTTGATATTATCTAATCCAAAATATTGGTCATTATCATTCAAGGCTGGTGAACCATAGACAATTTCACCATTATTTACTTTAAGCATTGTTACGACGTCTTCAATAACACCCCAGTTAAAGTTATTATGAATTACACCTCCACTTTCGCCATGCTGAATCAAATTCATAGTACCTTTTATTACAGCATTTCGGAGAAATCCTTTTTTACCTACTGTCATCGAGTCAATACCATGATCTAGTTTACCAATTAAACCACCATATTTAGATTTATTGGCACTAATCTTAGCATCAACGTAAGCTTTATCAACGTTACTTATCCAACTTTCGCTGACAAGTCCACCAGACCACCAGCCTTTATCTCCAAGACTGTTAATCTTACCAATAAATGCTACATTGCGCATAGTAGCTTCATCTAACTTATTAACTGCACCAGTTACATCGTTATTTCCTGTTACTGAACCTACTACTTTGATATTCTCAAGTGTAGATTTCTTAAACATATTACCAATAGGGGCAACTTTATCAGCCCAAGGCATGTTAATATTTACATTACCCAAGTTAAAGTTTTTGAGTGTAGCACCCTCAGCCTCATTAAACAAAGGTCTTTCTAAGTTATGAATCGTGTACTGATGATTCTCTACACTTGATAGAGTACCTCTAAACTTAGCCATAACATAAGCTTTACCTGCTGGTTTAACGTTAACTGCATTCAAATCTGCACCAAGTTTAAAGTCACCGGTAGGATTTGCTTGCATATCTTTTGCTAAATCATGGAAGTTGTAATAAACCTTATCCTCGGTAGCTCTTGGTTTTTCAAGATAATAAGTGTACGTATCTTTTAACTTACCGTCTTTATCACGTTGAACTAAGTCAGGTGCTTTTGCCGTTACCTTGTAAAGCTGCTTACCTTCCTCAATGACCTCTTCAATCTTATCAATTGCTAAACGAGTCACTTTGTTTTCTCTGGAGGTTACTTTTAAGTAATAGTTGTTAACATTACTTGGAAGAGAGGTTAAATGATTACTATCGCTTTCGACACCGCTTTCGTTTACTTGTACGAGACTGGTATTTGCAATATCTTTCAACTCAACTTTCTTTAAATCTAAGCGTAAAGGTTTATCTTCCAAAGTCGATACTTCTGCACCCTTACCTACATCATAAGTCATAGTGGTTGAAATCGTATAATCTTTGTAATAGTCTAAGTTATCTAATACTTGAGATAAGTTATCGGTTTTTAAATCAAGCGTTTTTACAATTTTTCCACCTTCTTTGATAGTCGCTACAATGCGTGTAATTGTAGCATTGTCTTGATTTTCTAGATTGTAGTTAATTGTAGCAGACTTAGCTAAAACATCCTTAGATACAGTGGTCAGAGTCAAAACAGGAGCCGTTTTTTCTTTGAGCTTTTCTTTGGTACCTTTTACAAGAATTTCAGGCTTCATTTCTTTCAAAATAGTTACTGTTTCAACTGGGTCACTGATTTTTTTGCCATGTAACTCTTCATAGCTAGTAACAATTTGACGTTCGCCATCCTCACCAACTTGTTTAATAGAATCATCACCTATAAATTTGCTAGAATCAGATTCTTCTGTGATAGTTTTAGGAATAGTCTCTGTACGAATATCAGTATGTAAAGCAGGAAGCTCTTCTCTCTCTGGAGCAACGTCAGGAACTGTAGCTAGTGGATCGGTATACTCTGAGATTTCAATAACCGGCGGATCAATTAAGTTTCCTGTTTCATCTACTCCTGTTGTACCTACAGATTCCGTGTATTCTGACTTCTCGGACTTGGGTGCTTCGTCTGGAACTGTGCCTACCGGTTCAGTGTATGCTGGTTTTTCATGAACTTCTGGCTCACCTTTTTCAGTCACAACAGCTTCGGGTAATGCCGGTTGAACTTCCGGTTCGCCTTTGTCAGTCACAACAGCTTCGGGTAATGCCGGTTGAACTTCTGGTTTTCCTTTATCAGTCACAACAGCTTCTGGTAATGCTGGTTGAACTTCCGGTTCGCCTTTGTCAGTTACAACAGCTTCTGGTAAGGCTGGTTGAACTTCCGGTTCGCCTTTGTCAGTTACAACAGCTTCTGGTAATGCTGGTTGAACTTCCGGTTCGCCTTTGTCAGTCACAACAGCTTCGGGTAATGCCGGTTGAACTTCCGGTTCCACTTTATCAGTTACAACAGCTTCGGGTAACGCTGGTTGAACTTCCGGTTCACCTTTATCAGTTACAACAGCTTCGGGTAACGCTGGTTGAACTTCCGGTTCACCTTTATCAGTTACAACAGCTTCGGGTAATGCCGGTTGAACTTCCGGTTCGCCTTTGTCAATCACAACAGCTTCGGGTAACGCTGGTTGAACTTCCGGTTCGCCTTTGTCAGTCACAACAGCTTCGGGTAATGCCGGTTGAACTTCCGGCTCGCCTTTGTCAGTCACAATAGCTTCCGGCAACGCTGGTTGAACTTCAGGTTCTACAAGGTTTGTACCTATTGGTTGCGTATAGTCAGGCTTCTCATACTTAGGAGCATCGTCTGGGACTGTGCCTACTGGTGCAGTGTACTCTGGTTTCTCTGATTTAGGTGCTTCGTCAGGCACTGTACCCACTGGTTTAGTGTATTCTGGTTTCTCAGCTTTAGGTGCTTCGTCAGGCACTGTGCCAACTGGTTTAGTATATTCTGGTTTGTCTGCTTTAGGTGCTTCGTCAGGAACCATCCCCACAGGTTGAGTGTATCCTGGTTTTTCATGAACTTCGGGCTCAACCAGATTACCACCAACTGGTGCTGTATGTTCTGGTTTTTCTGCTTTAGGCGCTTCATTAGGGATACTTTGAATTTCAGATACTGGAACATTTTTTGTCCCCTCAGCTTTATGTTGAATTTCTGAGATTGCATCATCATCAAGAGGTAAGTATCCAATATAACGATATCCAGCAATTTGAACTACTCCTTCATTACTTGGAGCTTTCAAAGGATTGCTTATATCGAGAGCTTGCATACTAGAAAGACTAATCAGTCCGATAGTAGTAACTAAGAACAAACTACTAACTTTTTTCTTTTTATGAACCAAAAGGACTAAACTACCAACAGCTAATAGCCCTAAAGCTGTAAGCACAGAAGTCGATGAACCTGTTGCAGGAAGAGCTTCCTGCTGATAAATAAGAGCATAAGTTACCTCATTATCAGTAGGAATTCCTGCTTGAATCTTTCTTTGTTCTTCCTTTGTAAGAGCGCTTTTTTCAATGTAATGATAGGTAGAAGCATGAATGACTGACGGTGCAACCAAGATACTTCCGAGTAAAAATGAACCAACAATCCCACAGATTTTTCGGATTGAAAACCGTTCTTTTTTAAATAATGACAAGCGTAATCACCTTCTTTAATTTTATTTCCTAATAGTAAACACTATTTTTTATTTTCAAAAATTGAACTTCTAAAATCATCAGTTTGATTTAGATAGGCCTTAAACACTGCTCTCTTTAACTTATGAACTGCACTATCATATTCTGGATTATAGTTGTCCCAAGAATAACGATTCTCATCTGCATCCTTACGGACAGCTTCGTCCATTAATCGCTGCAGTTCTTCTACACTATGAATCGTCTTTCTTGCAAAACTTGCCCAAGATTTGGTTGGATCGTTGAAGGTCACCTTTTTCAAGTTTCCAAACTGACCCACCCGTTCTTGGTACATAGCTGTCTTAAATTCTGCCCAAGTTTTATACTTACCTTCAAATACCTTTTCCAAAACAAGATCATCTGTCACCAATCCTCGTTCTTTACCATAAAGATTGATAGTTTTCCCTTGTTGTTTAGCAACTTCCTCGTATTGGTTTGAGATATAAGGTACCATTCCATCCTTAAAACCTTTGGCAGCCAAAAGTTCATAAGCTATCCTACGTCCCATCAAATCACCCGGAGTTCCCTTACTGCTCAGAGCCGAATAGATTGGGGCGAAGAGCTTAATCGTATAGTAACCGTTTCTTTCATATTCCCCAGACTTATATTCACGAGCTGACAAGATATTATTTTTAATTAAACTATCAAAGGTAGTCAATTTTTTGGCATCTTCTTCTGTCAGATTTTGTACAACGTTAGTAGCGTAAACCTCATTTCCATCTGCAGGATCTTTCACGTATTTATTCTCGATTTTTCTCAGAGCCGTCATTTTCTGATAAGCATCTAACTGTTTCACAATAGATTGCCCTTCGAGATATTCCAACATGTAAACGACATCAAACATATTGTGGACGTAGTTCTGAAGATCTGCTGCGTCATTAAATCTTGTAGTTGGATCAAGTACTTGCAATCGCTGGCCTTCTGTACTATCTGATGTTTTATGTTTCAAGATAGAGTTGATGGTAATGGTTGCATCACTTGGTTGATCAGGAGCTTGCAATAAGCCTTTTGCGAAGAACTCCGGTCCTAAGCCACTTCTTCGACCATAGCCACCAAGGTAAATATCCTGATCTGAATCATGTGTCATCTCATGGGTATAGGTGATAGCTCCATCCTTATCTAACATACGATAGGACATATAGTAAACGCCATCTCCAGTTGCATAAGCACCATGGTGATTGTGAACTACTTTATTCCCCACTGGACCAAAGAAATTCTTCATCGCCGGATTGGTACTATCAAACTGAGCCTCAACTGTAGCTTTTCCAGATGTTGTATCATCTCCAAACTTATAGGCATCATAAAGTAAAATTGTACGATAGAGCTTTTCACGTCCTTCTTTATCTAAAATACGATACCAATAATCATAGTGATCTCGCTGACGTTTGGCTGTTTCACGCGCATTATCTTCAACAAACTTATTGAGTTCATCTCCAGCCTTATAATCGCTGTTGCGGTAGCGATCGTAAGCGCCAAATCCTAGGCTAGACAAGGTTGAGATGACAAATACAGATCTTTCTGGCAAGGTAAGGAGAGGCAAGACCATATTGCGGTATTTCCAAGTACTACTAGTAATTCTGTCATAAACACCGATAGAATACTTAGTCCCTGCTTGCTCTTGCTTGGCTTTGACCTCTGCAATAGTGGATTTTTCTTCGACAATGAAAGCTTTGGTCTGTTTTTTAAACCAGTCATTATTGCTAGTGTTTGGTAAAAAGACTTTTCGGTAATTTTCTAGCGTGCTAAACAAATCTGTCGTTCCATGATGGCTGGCAAGACTGATAGCATAAGTATCGACATTGTTTTTAGCAAGAAGATTGTTAAAGCCAGATTTACCTAACTCAATCAGAGTATCTAGTGGTGAAGTATTTCCTTTACCAAAGAAGTCCGGATGATACATAACTAGGTCTTTGACATTCACTTGACCATAGCTAAAGTTATACCAACGTTCTAAATAAGTTAAACCGAGTAGTAAGGCTTCCTTATTGTTCTTGATTTTATCTACAAGATAGCCTCTGATAACTGAGTTGTCACCAGCAAGTCCAGCATCTGCTGACAAGAGTTTTTTCAAACTGCTTGCCAAATCTTGTTTTGTTTTGGCGAACTGGTCTTCCAGATAGAGCTCAGTTTGCTTGACCTCTGGGGAAATTCCGAGTGTCTTTCTGATAGTATCCGACTTATAGTCAACCTTTTGTAAGTCAGGTACGACTTGCTTAATGATAGAGTCTTGGTCATACAAGAATTGATTTGGAGTGTAGAGGAGTCCTGTATCCCCTAAACTATATTCTACTAGCTTAGCAAAATCAGTCTGGTATCTGAGATCAAACTTTTCAGATGAATGGTCCTGATAGTGAAGCAAGAGTTTATTTGCAGTCTGTTTGTTGGAAACAATATCTGTGATTACTTGGTCATCCTTCATCATAACTGCGGACAAGAGTTCTTTTTGATATAAGAGACTGTTCTCCTTGACCAGGTTTCCGTATTTCACGATGGTCGCCTTGTTATAGAAAGGTAACAATTTTTCAATGTTCTTATAAACCAAACCACGGTTAGCTTGATAATGGGCTACCTTAGAAAAATCACTGTCTTTCTTGCCGCTTGTTGAGAGGGGTTCCACTATTGGTTGAGTGAGAAGATTGATTTCTGCTTTTTTGCTTGCAATTTGAGAAGCATCTAGCATTGTTCCTCTTTCTTCAAAGGATTCTTTGCTGACGACTTCATCCCTAACCAAGGTGACATTGTATACTCTGTTCGCCTTGCTGCTGAATGTGTCCTTCACCTTCATGTCATTATAGTGGTAACCGGTAATGGCATTTCCGTTGGTTACATTGACATCACTGAGAACATTGGTCAAGCTTCCAGCATGCCGTTCCTCACCAGAAGTTCGATCCCACAAATATCCAGCCACACCCGCAACTCTACCAAAGTGCTTGACATTGTTGATATCACCTTCAGCATAGCTATCCTGTATATGCGCATCTTGATCTACTAGACCTGCAAGCCCACCAACAGTCTGATCTGAACTATTGGTGTTGGATGAAATGGCTACTGTCGCTTTTGATTTAGCAATAGACGCATTTTTTCCTGTTAAATGACCGGCCAGACCGCCAATATTGTAGGCATCAGTTGTTTCATAGGTATTGACAATTCTTCCCTTGAAACTACTCTCTGTGATGCTTGATTGGTCTGCCTTAGCCAACAAACCACCGATACCACGTTCTCCAGCCAGAACACCATCGACATGAACTTGCTTAATTTTTGTGTTATTCTGAGCTTCATTTGCCAGTGAACCGATATCATCTTTCCCTGAAATAGTAACATTTTTTAGACTCAGTTTTTCTACTGTAGCACCACTCAAGTTTTCAAACAGAGGTTTTTTCAAGTTATAAATACCATACTTCTTACCATCTTTTTCTCCAATCAACTGACCAGTAAAGGTTCCCTTGATATAGGATTTATCATCAGGACTAAGCTCCACTTCGTTAGCATTCAGGCTAGCTGCTAAATGATAGGTTCCAGAGAGATTTTGGTTTATAGCTTTGACCAGATTACTAAAGGAAGTAAAGTTTGTCTTTTCCTCTGTAGCCTTCTTGGAAAGATAGAAGCTGAAATTGTCGACATATTTATTGTTCTGCTCTTGCTGGAGTTTCTCAGCCTTAGCTGTAATTTTATAAACTGACTGACCATTTCTTTCCTCTTCAGTTATTGAGGAGACTGGTAGATAGATATCTTTAAATGCCGAAGATTTTACCTTGACAAAGTAATTATCCGTATTCTTTGGAATTCCATCCAATGAGATATGTTGTTTATAAGTCCCATTCGTCTGGCTGTACAACTCAATATCCGAAACATTTCTTAATTCGAGTGTTTTTTCTGGATCCTGCTCTTTCGTTTTTTCAGTCGGAATATCTGGCTTTACTTGATCAATATCACCAGTGTATTCTGGAAGTGGGGCTACCTGTTCAGGCTCCCCTTTGCCACTTACAACAGCTTCTGGCAACGCTGATTGGACTGCAGGTTCGCCTTTATCAGTAACAACAGCTTCTGGTAATTCAGGCTGAACTTCAGGTTCACCTTTATCAGTAACAACTGCTTCTGGCAATTCAGGTTGAACTTCCGGTTCTCCTTTATCGCTTACAACTGCTTCTGGTAACTCTGGCTGGATCGCTGGATCGCCTTTGTCACTTACAACTGCTTCGGGTAATTCAGGTTGAACTTCTGGTTCGCCTTTGTCACTTACTAAAGCTTCTGGTAACTCTGGCTGAATTGCAGGCTCACCCTTATCAGTCACGACTGCTTCTGGTAACGCAGGTTGAACTTCCGGCTCACCTTTGTCAGTCACAACTGCTTCTGGTAAGGCGGGTTGGACTGCTGGTTCTCCTTTATCGCTTACAACTGCTTCTGGCAATTCAGGTTGAACTTCCGGTTTGTCTTTATCGGTTACAACTGCTTCTGGCAATTCAGGTTGAACTTCCGGTTCTCCTTTATCAGTAACAACTGCTTCTGGCAAGGCGGGTTGAACTTCCGGCTCACCTTTGTCAGTTACAACCGCTTCGGGTAACGCAGGTTGAACTTCAGGTACGCCTTTATCACTTACAACAGCCTCTGGCAAGGCGGGTTGGACTGCAGGCTCACCCTTGTCACTTACTACTGCTTCTGGTAACGTTGGTTGAACTTCAGATTCGCCTTTGTCACTTACAACTGCTTCGGGTAATTCTGGCTGGACCGCTGGTTCGCCCTGGTCAGTTACTACTGCTTCTGGTAACGTTGGTTGAACTTCAGATTCGCCTTTGTCACTTACAACTGCTTCTGGTAACGCAGGTTGAACTTCCGGTACGCCTTTATCACTTACCACAGCTTCTGGCAAGGCGGGTTGGACTGCAGCCTCCCCTTTATCAGATACAACTGCTTCTGGTAACTCTGGCTGGATCGCTGGCTCCCCCTTGTCGGTTACCAGAGTTCCAGCTTGTACATCCTTATGTTTGGCTAATTGTTCTTGAGAATCTGAAGATTGTTTCTCTTTTTTTGTTGGATTGGTTAATTCTGTAGAAAGAGGTTTTTCAACTACTTGAACTTCTGTCGGCTTAGTTGAAGAAACAGGTGTTTGTTCCTGAATAGCTTGTACTGTTGATGGATTCTCTACAAAATTCGGTGTAACATTATAATCCACCTTTTGTTGTTTTGTAGGAGTGGCTGCTGATTTTTCTTGATTATTTACTATAGACTCAGAAGTTATGTTTTCCTCTTTGATATATCCGATATATGTGTAACCAGAAATGTCTTTAGGAAGAGGTAATTTTTCTCCTGAGGTTAATTCATAGTCAGTATTGTAATTTAGCAAAAGATTATTTTCTAAAGCATGAGCTGAAACTAAGACACCATTTCCTATCCCTGCAACCAATACTAAATGTAATACTGTTTTATTCTTAACTTTTTTCTTAGAAACGGCAAAAATTAAAATCCCCAGAGCCGCTAAGCTAGCACCAGCAACTAGGGTTTGCATATCATTCTTACTTCCAGTATTTGGTAAGTCTCCCAGTTGATTTTGGGAATTTAATTTATAAACAAGATAATAAGTCTCATCATCATTCTCCATGTATGTCGGAATGTCATAGACAAGATGCTTCTTTTCTTCTGATGATAGCTCTGACTCTGTCACATATTTATAGTGAACACCTTTAGTCTCTTGAGCCTCTACAGATGAGCTAGCTAATACAGACATAAAAAATAAACTTGAAATCGTTGCAGATACAAGTCCTACTGATAATTTTCTAAATGAAAAACGCTGCTGTTTTTCACCAAAATACTTTTCCATTATTCCTCCTTGAAATAAAATTTTAAAAATATGCAAGCTAAACTTTATTATATTAGCTTGTTATCTTATAAAAAGGTAACACACTTTGATTATACTCTTAATTTACCAAAAAGTCTTAAAATTGAGATGCGCTTTCATACTTTGTTTTATATATAAAATACGAATGAACAGGGTTTTAATTTCTTATATTCTTTTTGGATAAAAAAATAGGCTCTCCGAAAACTCGGAAAGCCTTATTTAATGCTACTTTCAGCATCCTCGCCTTTTTATTTCAAGGCTCGGGATAAAAAGGTTCACTGGACCTTTTTATTTTGCGATTGGGTAAACAGAAACTTGTTTTTTATCGCGACCTTTACGTTCAAAGCGTACTACGCCTTCAACTTTAGCGAACAAAGTATCGTCTCCACCACGTCCAACGTTTACACCTGGATAGATGTGTGTACCACGTTGACGGTAAAGGATTGATCCACCTGTTACAGTTTGTCCGTCAGCTGCTTTAGCTCCAAGACGTTTTGCTTGTGAATCGCGTCCGTTTGATGTAGAACCTCCACCTTTTTTGTGGGCGAAAAGTTGCAAGTTGTTAAGAGTCATTTTTAACATAATGTTTTCCTCCGTGTTAGTTTTCTGTGATAACTCTGGTTTGGACGAACTCAGAAGAGTCCTCCGATAAGGTTGCCATACCTAAGAAAAATGATTCAAAAAATAACTGCGTCATTTCTCTCTGGTGTGAAGGAAGGTCTCTAGGAATTTCAACCATCAGATAGCCACCTTCATCTTCGTTTAATTCTAAGATTGGTTCATAGCCTGCAAATTTCTCAATCGAATTGATAAAGTTAATGGCAAGCGTAGAAACCGATGCACACACGACATCAAAGCCGTATTCGCCACTCTCGGCGTGTCCAGTAATTTCCGCACTCCTCAGCTCGCCATCTTCGGCTCTCTCAAAGACTGCTTGTATCATGTGTTCTCCTTAAAATTAAGCGTTGATTGCGTTGATGACAACTTTTGTATATGGTTGACGGTGACCTTGTTTACGGTGGCTACCTTTTTTAGGTTTGTACTTGTAAGTAACAACTTTCTTTTGTTTTCCTTGTTTTTCAACAGTTCCAACTACAGTAGCTCCAGCAACAAGTGGAGTTCCGACAACAGTGTTTTCACCACCAACAAGAACAACTTCGTTAAAAGTAACTTCTTGACCAGCTTCAACGTTCAATTTTTCAACGTAGATTGCTTGACCAACTTCAACTTTAACTTGTTTTCCGCCAGTTTTGATAATTGCGTATGTGCTCATTATGCACCTCCTATGATTTTTTGGGGTTTCCCCATATTTTTTGTGAAGACTCGCCTAGCATCGTGGGACGAACCACTTAAAAGAAGAGCTCTAAGTATAACAAAGAATAAACTAGGAATTGAGCCGAAGACATAACTTATGTTAGGCAAGGCGATAATGACGAAGTTTAAATTTGTTATACGACGAGCAACGATGTTCGTGCGGTTGCACAGGATCGTGCATAGTCAACTCTTCAAGTATAGCATGATTCCTAGTTCTTGACAAGTATTTATCATCGAATTTAAACTTTTTCTCTTATTTTTTTCCTCCAAGATGCAAAAAGCATACTTAAATAAAAAATACTCATCATGATTGGAATCCCTAAAATTGTTTTTTCTTCATAAAAAATACTCAGATAAGCTGATACAACAACCCCAAGTACAAAACTCGACAGCAAGCTAACAAAGATGAGACCTTCTCTTAAAAAAGGTGTATGTTTTGTGCGAACATATTCACCAAATGCTAACATGGTTCGTTTGATATTTCCAGTCATAAAAGCATTGTTGTATGCAATTCCTGAAACTTCACCGAATGCTGTTGTAACCAGACCCATACAAAATGCTAACGGTGGTACTATGTATATATTATCAACCGTCAAGGGAACAAATCCTATAATCAAAGATAAAATTGCTAGTGGAACAAGGGATAAAATTGGTTTTCTTACAATCCTCAACTTTTCTTTATAGACTGTCAAGAGGAAGACACCCACCATGAAGGAAATCAAGGTCATTACCTTGGCGCTGGCATCTGAAACATTGTCCTGAATGAGACCAACGGAAAGGAAAACGACATTCCCCGTTTGGCCTGCAACTAGAGTATTCCCACGTATGATAAAGGTATAGGCATCTACATAACCCGCACAAAAAGTCAAAAAAAGCGCCAATCTTTTTGAATGACGAGAAATTTTTCTCATAGGTAATAATCTCATACTACACTCCTATTTTTTCTGAATCTATTGTACCATTTTTTGAGGAAAATTCGAAGTGTCAAATAAAAGAATTGTCTCCCTTTGGCTAGTTTAGTCTATCTGTGATATAATGAAAGCAGTCATTACTTGTAGAAAAGGAGATTTCATGCTTAAACTTGGTATTATCGGCACTGGTGCAATCAGTCACCACTTTATAGAAGCTGCTCATGCTAGTCAGGAATTCCAGTTAGTGGCTGTTTATTCAAGAAAGCTCACGACTGCTCAGCAATTTGCTAGTTCCTATTCAGATGTTAGTCTATTTGATAATTTAGAGGATTTCTTCCAATCTGAATTTGATGTTATCTATATCGCAAGTCCAAATTCTCTGCACTTTACTCAAGCCAAGGCCGCTTTATCTGCTGGCAAACATGTTATCCTTGAAAAACCAGCGGTGACTCAACCCCAAGAATGGCAGGATTTAGTTGAAATAGCTCAGGAGAATCACCGTTTCATCTTTGAAGCAGCAAGAAACTATCATGAGGAAGCCTTCACCGTTATTAAAAACTTTTTAGCAGATAAGCAAGTTTTAGGTGCAGATTTTAACTATGCCAAGTATTCTTCTAAGATGTCTGACCTTCTTTCTGGAAACACTCCGAATGTATTTTCAGACCGTTTTGCTGGTGGGGCTCTCATGGACTTGGGAATTTATCCGATCTATGCTGCGGTTCGCTTGTTTGGAAAGGCACTTAATGCGACCTATCAAACTCAGCAACTTGACAACACCATTGATTTAAATGGAGATGGTATCTTATCTTATCCCGGTTATCAAGTCCATATCAAGGCTGGTAAAAACATTACTTCTAATCTGCCTTGTGAAATATATACAACAGATGGAACCTTGACACTCAACACTATTGAACATGTTCGATCAGCTATTTTTACAGATCATCAAGGTAATGAAACATATCTACCTATTCAGCAGGCACCTCATACCATGACTGAGGAGGTCGCTGCTTTTGCTAACATGATCAAGCAGCCAAACCTAGAACTTTACCAAGCTTGGTTAGAGGATGCGTCACACGTCCATAACCTAATATACACTATGCGCCAGACTGCTGGCATTAGATTTGAGGCAGAAAAATGAAAACCAAACTACCTACAGAATGGCTAGAGCTAACCGAAAAACTCGGCTTTCAAGAATTCACACCCATTCAAACTCAGCTTTTTGATCCAATTTTAGACGGTCAAACCCTTCTTGGAGTTAGTCCAACTGGTACAGGTAAGACTTTAGCTTATCTCCTACCAAGTCTTCTTCGTCTCCAAAAGAAAAAAGCGCAGCAACTATTGATTTTAGCACCAAATACTGAACTGGCTGGTCAGATTTTTGAGGTAACTAAAACTTGGGGTGAAGCTATCGGCTTGACTGCTCAGCTCTTCCTGTCAGGTTCGAGTCAGAAACGTCAAATCGAACGACTGAAAAAAGGCCCAGAAATTCTGATTGGAACTCCTGGGCGTATCTTTGAACTGATCAAATTGAAAAAAATCAAGATGATGAATGTGGAGACTATTATACTTGATGAGTTTGACCAGTTGCTAGATGATTCTCAAATCCACTTTGTAGAAAAGATTACCCACTACGCACCTCGTGACCATCAACTTATTTACATGAGTGCCACTACCAAATTTGACCAAGATAAGATTGCACCTAACACTCGCACCATCGACCTCTCTGATCAAAAGTTGGACAACATCCAACACTTCTACATGCAGGTAGATCATCGTCATCGAGTTGATTTGCTCCGTAAATTAGCTCATGTTGAGGATTTCCGCGGTCTCGTCTTCTTTAATAGCTTGTCAGACCTTGGAAGCGCCGAGGAAAAATTACAATATCGTGATGTTTTAGCCGTTTCCTTAGCTAGCGATGTCAATGTTAAGTTCAGAAAAGTTATTCTCGAAAAATTCAAAGACAAGCAGCTAACACTACTTCTTGCGACAGACCTTCTAGCTCGTGGTATCGACATTGATAGCTTGGAATGCGTGGTTAACTTTGATGTCCCTAGAGATATGGAAACCTACACTCACCGTGCTGGACGTACAGGACGTATGGGCAAAGAGGGCTATGTAATCACGCTTGTAACACATCCCGAAGAAATCAAAAAGCTGAAGAAATTTGCAAGCGTACGTGAAATTGTCTTGAAAAATCAAGAACTCTATATCAAATAGAGGCTGGGACAAAAATCCCAACCTCATTTTTTATTAGCAAAAAAACTTTGACCTGCTAGTTGATTTGGAACTTCGAAATCGAAACTTTATCTACTGATTTCTCCTCCACTTTTTTATCCCCAGGTAATTTCTAAGCGATAGTTTGCAAATGGAGTTCCTTCTTTGTTTTGTAGTTGATAGGCTAGTTCAATCTTTTGTTGTTCAACTTGATAATGGCTTGTTTGGATGATAAACTCCTGCATGCCCATAGGTGTTGGTATATAAGCCAAACTATCAGCTTCCTTCAGAAAACGCATGATGGTCTTAGGATTGGAAAATCGAGACATCACCAACTCTGTATCATTAAACTTGAGTACCACTTTTTCCTTCTCCTCATTGTAAAAAAGGAGATAGGAAAAATCACCTTTCTCACGTAACTCAACGTCATAAAGTTGGTCGATCACTTCCAATTGTTCATCAAACTGGATGGTATTTCTCATTCGAATCTTCACTTCAAGTCCTCTTTCTTCACTCTTATCCTACTATTTTACCAAAAACTGTAGCTTTTTGCTATAATGGTTTTATGAATGAAAAAGTATTTCGTGATCCTGTTCACAATTATATCCATGTTGATAATCAGATTATCTATGACTTAATCAATACCAAAGAATTTCAACGGCTTCGTCGTATCAAGCAGCTCGGAACATCCAGTTATACCTTTCATGGTGGAGAACATAGTCGTTTCTCTCACTGTCTGGGTGTTTACGAGATTGCACGACGCATCACCGAGATTTTTGAGGAAAAGTATCCTAAAGAATGGGATCCTTCGGAGTCCCTCCCAACCATGACTGCAGCCCTCCTTCATGACCTAGGACATGGTGCCTATTCGCATACTTTTGAAAATCTCTTTGATACCGATCATGAGGCGATTACGCAGGAAATTATCCAAAGCCCTGAGACAGAAATTCATCAGGTTCTCTTACAGGTAGCCCCAGATTTCCCCAAAAAGGTAGCTAGTGTTATTGACCATACTTATCCTAACAAGCAGGTGGTACAACTCATTTCCAGTCAGATTGATGCAGATCGCATGGACTATCTCTTACGTGACTCCTATTTTACAGGAGCTTCTTATGGGGAATTTGACCTAACACGTATCTTACGAGTTATTCGCCCTATCGAGAACGGAATTGCCTTTCAACGAAATGGCATGCATGCCATCGAAGACTATGTTCTAAGTCGCTATCAAATGTATATGCAGGTTTATTTCCATCCTGCAACACGTGCTATGGAAGTCCTTCTGCAGAATCTTTTGAAACGTGCTAAAGAACTTTATCCAGATAACAAAGACTTCTTTACTCTTACATCCCCGCATCTACTGCCATTTTTCGAAAAAAATGTTAGCTTAGCTGACTATCTAGCTCTGGATGATGGTGTGATGAATACCTACTTCCAGCTCTGGATGACTAGTCCTGACAAGATTCTCGCAGACTTATCTCAACGCTTTGTCAATCGCAAGGTCTTTAAATCAATCACCTTTTCACAAGAAGATCAAGAACAGCTTGCATCTATGAGAAAATTGGTTGAAGATATCGGCTTTGATCCTGACTATTACACAGCTATTCATAAGAACTTTGACCTCCCTTATGATATCTATCGCCCTGAATCAGAAAACCCACGGACGCAGATTGAGATTATACAAAAAAACGGAGAACTAGCAGAACTCTCTAGCCTGTCTCCTATCGTTCAATCCCTTGCTGGCAGTCGCCACGGAGATAATCGTTTTTATTTTCCGAAAGAAATGTTAGACCAAAACAGCATCTTCGCAAGCATTACCCAGCAATTTCTACACTTGATTGAGAACGATCATTTTACCCCAAATAAAAACTAAAAGAGGAAATTTATGAGTATTAAACTAATCGCTGTCGATATCGACGGAACCCTTGTCAACAGTAAAAAGGAGATCACTCCTGAAGTATTTGCCGCTATCCAAGATGCCAAACAAGCTGGTGTCAAAGTTATGATTGCAACTGGACGTCCTATCGCCGGGGTTGCCAAACTTCTAGATGACTTGAAATTAAGAGATGAAGGTGACTATGTAGTGACCTTCAACGGTGCACTTGTTCAAGAAACAGCTACAGGGCATGAGATTATCAGTGAATCCTTGACTTATGAAGATTATCTAGATATGGAATTTCTCAGTCGCAAGCTCGGTGTCCATATGCACGCTATTACCAAGGACGGCATCTATACTGCCAATCGCAATATCGGAAAATATACCGTTCACGAATCAACCCTTGTCAGCATGCCAATCTTCTATCGTACACCTGAAGAAATGGCTGACAAGGAAATCGTCAAATGTATGTTTATCGATGAGCCTGAAATTCTGGATACCGCTATTGAAAAGATTCCTGCAGAATTTTATGAGCGCTACTCCATCAACAAATCTGCTCCTTTCTACCTTGAGCTCCTTAAAAAGAATGTAGACAAGGGTTCAGCTATTACTCACTTGGCTGAGAAACTAGGATTGACCAAAGATGAAACGATGGCTATCGGAGACGAAGAAAATGACCGTGCTATGCTTGAAGTCGTAGGTAACCCAGTTGTTATGGAAAACGGAAACCCAGAACTCAAAAAAATAGCCAAATACATCACTAAATCTAATGATGAATCTGGCGTAGCCCATGCCATTCGAACTTGGGTGTTGTAGACAGAATAGACAAAAACCGCTCTGCTGAGCGGTTTTTGATGTCTGATTACTGCCCCCTGCAGGAATCGAACCTGCAACTACTCCTTAGGAGGGAGTTGTTATATCCATTGAACTAAGGGAGCTAGAGAAAAACTCTGCCGAATGAGCAGAGTTTTTGGTCGAATTAACGACGGATTTCTTTGATACGAGCTGCTTTACCTTGAAGAGCACGCAAGTAGTACAATTTCGCACGACGTACTTTACCGTAACGAACAACTTCGATCTTTTCAACACGTGGAGTGTGGATTGGGAAGATACGTTCAACTCCTACACCGTTAGAGATTTTACGAACTGTGTAGTTTTCTGAGATGCCAGCACCTTTACGTGCAATAACAACACCTTCAAAAATCTGAACACGTTCACGGTTACCTTCGACAACTTTCGCGTGTACACGAACAGTGTCACCAGGACGGAATGATGGGATATCTGTACGAAGTTGACCTTCAGTCAAGCTTTGGATTAATGGATTCATTTTATTCTCCTATCTTTGTCAATCTTGAGGAAGCTTCCTCAGCGGATAAACTGTATTTTTGTGCGTCCATTACACACAAGATACAGTTTACCAAATTTCCTAGAAAAAGTAAAGAAATTTACAGTAAAATTCCTAAAAAAATTGCTACTAAACCACCTAAGTAGGTTAAGAGAAAATATCTGTAAAAGATCTTCTTATCAGTTAAGAGTTTTTGGAGTTCATCATTCAAGGTTGAAAAAGTGGTTAGACCTCCACAGAAGCCTGTAGCAAGGATAGCATAGAGCTCTTTATCTTCTACATAATTGTAAAATAAACCAATTAAAAAACAACCTAAAAGATTTGCTAGAAGTGTTCCTAATGGTAAAACTCTCTCTTGATTGAGGGTAGAAAGGAAATAACGAACAAGCGCTCCAACGCCACAAGCAAGTGCTAAATACATGATTACCATTTCTTCCTCCCTAAACAATAAGCCAATAAAAGCCCTCCACCAATGCTCAGAACTAGATAGATTACCAGACTTGGATAAGAACCTGTATCCAGCAATTTTACTGTATCTAACATGAGGCTAGAAAAAGTGGTCAAACCGCCACAAAATCCAGTTCCAAGCGCTAAAATGACACCTTTACTGCTACCCTTATAAACTAGATAACCTTTTACAAGATAGACTAAGCAGAAAATTCCTAGATAGTTGACAAGAAGCGTCCCCCAAGGAAAATCTGGGCTAGCTGGCAACCATCTCGAAATCTGGTATCGGACCAGTCCTCCTAGCATGGCAGCTAGAAAGATTCCTAGTGGGTAAAATTGTTCTTTTTTCATTTGATGTTTTTATCCTGATAATCGCGTGAACGTTTGAGAATATCTGAAAAAGTCTCAACGATTGTCTCTTCGTATTTTTTATTGCTGACACGATTTCTGACCTTCTCAAAGATAGCTTCTTCTCTTTTAGTATCTAGAACAGCTTTTCCTGAAGCTTTTTTATAAGCAACTACACCCTCAACTAGATGCATTCTTTCTTCTAAGAGTTTTACAATTTGGTCATCAATTTGATCGATTTCTTGTCTAATAATATCTAAATCCATAGGGTCTCCTTCATTATTTGAATGATTGTATCAAAAAGCTTCTAAATGGGCTAGTACATTCTTAGGGTTATCTAACAAAAACTGCACTGACAACTTTCATCAGTGCAACTTCATGCTTATCCTACTTTAGCAGCCAATTCTTCTGCAAATTGTTCCAAGCGTTCGATATCTTCTTCCTCTGCAGAGAGATCCACTTTGACGCACTCTGATCCCTTTTCAGCTCCTGTTGCTACAAATACACGATCAAAGTCATCAACAGCCTTACAGAACTCATCATAGAAAGTATCGCCTGATCCTACCACACCGTAGATTTTGCCACTCAAGTTAAGATCTGCTAGGTCTTCGTAGAAGTCCATCATCTCATCTGGTAACTCTCCATCACCGTATGTGTAGGTTGCAACGATTGCGATATCTGCTTCAAGAAAGTCAGATGCGTCAACAGTTGTACACTCATCAACATCCACCTCTAAGCCCAACTCACGCAATTTATCTGCTACAATATCTGCAATTTCTTCGGTATTACCGGTCATACTGGCAAATACAATTTTTGCTAATGCCATATCGTCCTCCTCCATTTATCTTTCTCCATTATATCACATCTTTTTCATTTTAAAAATAAAAACTCTTGTGCTACAATGAAATAAGAAAGAATTGAGGTCACTTATGGAAATTTGCCATCAAATTTTAGAAAAAATTAAAGCATACGATACCATCATCATTCACCGTCACATGAAACCGGATCCTGATGCCTTAGGAAGTCAGGTTGGACTCAAAGCACTTCTGGAACACCATTTCCCAGAAAAAAATATCAAGGTAGTCGGTTATGAGGAGCCAACCCTAACATGGCTTACAAAGATGGATCAGGTAGAAGACAAGGATTATCAAGGTGCGCTTGCTATCATTTGTGATACAGCAAATACCGCTCGTATCGATGATAAACGTTATACTAATGCTGAAACCATTATTAAAATTGATCACCATCCAAATGACGAAGTTTATGGAGATCTTGTTTGGGTAGATACCAACTCTAGCAGTGCGAGTGAGATGATTGCTCTCTTTGCTGAAGCAACTAACCTAGAATTATCCGACTACGCTGCTAAAATGCTCTGCGCTGGAATTATTGGCGACACAGGTCGTTTCCTTTATCCGTCTACTTCTGCTCGTACCCTTCGTATAGCAAGTCAACTTAGAGAACATAACTTTGACTATGCTGAATTAACACGTAAAATGGATACTATGAGCTTTAAAATCGCCAAACTTCAAGGTTATGTCTATGATCACCTAGAAGTTGATGAAAATGGTGTCGCACGTGTCTTACTGACTCAAGAAATTCTAAAAACATATCAAGTAACTGATGCAGAAACAGCAGCCATTGTTGGAGCTCCAGGTCGTATCGATACAGTTAATCTTTGGGGAATATTTGTGGAACAAGCAGATGGCCACTATCGCGTTCGACTTCGCAGTAAATTCGTTCCAATCAATGGTGTTGCAAAAGAACATGATGGTGGAGGTCACCCACTTGCAAGTGGTGCTAACTCCTATAGCCTAGAGGAAAATGAAGTTATCTATCAAAAATTAAAAAACTTACTGAAAAAATAGATAAAAAGCTTGCCAAACTTATCAGAATCTGATAGACTAGTATGGTAACAATCTATGGCTCGCAAAGAGACCATGGCAGAAAGGAAATATTGCAAAATGAAAAAAGATATCCATCCAGAATATCGCCCAGTTGTCTTCATGGACACAACTACTGGTTACCAATTCCTTAGCGGTTCAACAAAACGCTCTAACGAAACTGTTGAGTTCGAAGGCGAAACTTACCCATTGATCCGTGTGGAAATTTCATCAGACTCACACCCATTCTACACTGGACGTCAAAAGTTCACTCAAGCAGATGGACGCGTGGATCGTTTCAACAAAAAATACGGTCTCAAATAAACAAAAAAAGAACAGTTTCGACTGTTCTTTTTTTGTTTCTTCAAATTAGGAGTCAATCATAACTGCTGTACCACTACAAGTGACCATCAGCATACCATTTTCAGCACCTAAAGTTTCATAGTCCATTTTTATACCTATAATAGCATTTGCTCCACGTTCACTTGCACGCTCCATCATTTCTGCCAGAGCTTCTTCTCTTGCTTGAGTCAACTCTCCTTCATAACTACTAGCTCGTCCTCCAAAAACATTACGGAAGCCAGCAGCCATATCTTTGAACATATTAACGCCAGCAACTACTTCACCAAAGACGATTCCTTTGTAGGCTAGGATTTTCTTGCCTTCAATTCCCGTGGTTGAAATAATCATCTTCCTTTCCTCCTAACTTCTTTTATATAATTGTAAACCCTTTCAATAACTCTGTCAAGAAATTCTATAAAGGGCTCAGTGGTTGAAAGGAAACTCTTCTCACCAACCTTGTTTGATATCCATTTAGTGCCAATTGTATGGATGAGGGGCTGAATTTTATCTTTGCAAGCCTAACTTGAGATAGCTTTCTCAATATCATCAATCTTACCAATGGGTATAACTTGGAATTCATGACTGGTATAGAAAATACTGTTCTCTCATGCCCCAAAACTACAAAAAAAGCCTATTGACCAAGCTAGAAAGCTTGATACAATAGGCTTTTTCTAAATTCATTATTTAACAGCGTCTTTAAGAGCTTTACCAGCTTTGAATGCTGGAACTTTTGAAGCTGCGATAGTGATTTCTTTACCAGTTTGTGGGTTGCGACCTTTACGTGCTGCACGCTCACGAACTTCGAAATTACCAAAACCGATCAATTGAACTTTTTCACCAGCTGCAAGGTAATCAGCTACTGCTGCAAATACAGCATCAACTGCTGCTGCTGAGTCTTTCTTTGTCAATTCTGTAGCTTCTGCTACTTTAGCGATCAAATCTTGTTTGTTTGCCATGTTAATAATTCCTCCAAATATTTTCTAATTAACAATTACAATCATATCCTAAATTCTCTTGTAGGTCAAGTCAAAAACGCTATTTCTTGCTATTTTCTTTATTTTTTTAGGACTCGTATCTGACCAAAATAGCCCAAGCATTTTCACCTGTATGGGTCTGGATAATAGAACCTGTTTCAAGTACAGAGATTGGTTTTTCAACGAATGGTTGTAGGATTTCTTTCATCTCTTCTGCCCAGTCCCGAGTTCCAGAATAGGAAATACCAATTTCTGCAACAGAACGCTCTGACAGTTTTGCAACTAGCTCATCTAACCATTTTTTAAAAGTTTTAGCTCCACGTCCTTTAACGATTGGTTGCAATTCATCATCTTTCATCTGCATGACTACGCGGATATTTAATAGAGAGCTTAAAAGACCTGTCACTCGGCCAATACGGCCACCTTTAACAAGGTTTTCTAAGGTAGAAACACCGATGTAGAGCTCTGTATTTTTCTTGACTTCTTCAACATGAGCCACAATTGTTTCTATGTTTTGTCCTTCTTTAGCTAACTTAGCTGCTTCAACCACTTGAAACTTTAGGGCTTGATCTGTAAAGGAACTATCCAATACGGTCACATTAGCCGTTGACAAACTTGCACCCTGACGAGCTGCTTCGACAGTTCCTGATAAGGCATGAGACATATGAATGGCTAAAATTTGACTACCGTCTTTACTTAACTCATCAAAAATCTCAGCAAAGAGTCCAACTGGAGGTTGACTTGTTTTAGGCAGATTTTTACTCTCTTTCATCAAGCGAAGAAATTCCCCTTCTTCAAGATCAGCATCCGAATAAAGAACACTATCAATCATTACAGAGAGCGGAACGACGGTAATATTTAATTCTTTGACCACTTCTGGTTCAATGGTAACAGAAGAATCTGTTACGATTTTTACTTGTGTCATAATTCAAATCTTTCTATGTTTCACTTTTTGAGTGAGTTTTTTCAATTTAACTATAACAATTATACCAAAAAAATGCTAAAAATTCATACTGTATCTATTCATTTTTATGATGGAATTTATTGATTTTTAAAATCTTTCATTTTATAAAAATAGTCCCTGCTAAGACGACTACTGTTCATTTATCATAAACGTTCATACAATTCCTGCATCTGTATATCATCAGGAACCAACTTGAGATAGTGTTGAATCTGTTCTTTTGCTTCTTCAAACCTTCCAAGTTCGCGTAATAGATGAATGTATTGCTCTAAAAACTCAGGATTTTCCTTGAGTTCTGGAACCAATGCCTGATAAGATTCATAGGCAGCATCCAAATCTTCAGTTTCTTGGTAACTCCGTGCAATCATCCACTTAGTCAAGAGATTTTCTGGCTCATATACTTCTAAGGCTAGAATATCCTCATACCTTTCTTGCTCCTGATACATGGTTGCTAGTCGCAAGAGGATTTCTTCTTGGTCTTCCGCATCTTCTTGTGCTTGAAGAAGATAAGCCTCCGCCTGTTCAGGTTGATGCAATTCGTAAGATAATTGTGAAGCAAGGAGTAGTAAACGTGTCTCGAAAGGATTTTTTTCCAAACCTTGTTGAACTATCAATAAGGCTTGCTCAGTCTGATGTTCCTTATGTAGAGCCTGACTATAACCATATTCATACCCTTCAAAATCTGGAGAAATAGTATCCAGCTGTTTAAAATATAAAACTGCCTTTTGATATTCCTCTTGATCAAAGTAAAGACTTGCTAATTCAAATGCAGTCTGATCTTCATACTCTAACTCTAAAGCTTTTTCTAAAAACTCTATGGCTGATTCAAACTTTCCAAGTCGAGCATAGGCAGTTCCAATTCGTTGATAGGTCGAAATCCCTGTCTGCTCATATATTTCACGATTATCCAGTTGAGCATAGCCCTTAATCGCTTCTAAATCATTTCCAAGTTCACTATCTAACTCTGCTAGCCCAAAAATCAATAGAGGATCATCAGAGTAATTAAGAGCTTCTAAGAGCTTCTCACGAGCTACATCCGTCAATCCTTCCATTTGATAGAAATCAGCCTTTAAAACAAGCGCAGATACATAAGAATCGCTATTGGGTTGAATTTCTTCTAGATAGGCAAACGCTTCTTCGATTTGTCCATCTTCGCTTGCGATACTAGCTAGATTGAGATTTACTTCTGGAAATATTGGAGCTAGTTTTTCATAGATTTGACGAGCTTGTGGATAAAAACCAATACCTTCTAGATAATAAGCCAGTTCCAGAAGAAGATCATCAGGGTCTTCTACCAAGGCTTTTTGAAAATAGTGATCAGCTTTTGTTAAATCTTGCTGATCCAAAGCTTCAAGCATTTCTTGACTATTGCTCACCTTCAACCTCCTCTTCTAACTCATACAGACCACTAACTTTTTTATACCATTCAAAAATCGCTGAAATAACAACTTTTGCTGAAGCATAAACAGGAATTCCTAGTAGGACTCCCCAAACACCAAACATAGAACCAGACGTCAACAAAACAAATAGAATCGTGATTGGATGGATGTTTAATTGACTACCTAAAATCAATGGAGATACAAAACGACCTTCAATTGTCTGCTCTACGATAAAAACGATAATAACTTTCAAGAGCATAACTGGTCCAGCAATTAAGCCTAAGACCAGAGCTGGTATCATAGCAAGGAAACTTCCAAGATAAGGGATAAGATTTAAGACCCCAGCAGTAATACCAAGAGTCACCGCATATCTCAAACCAATAATTTTAAAGAAGATGATAAACATAATTGCCACGATAACAGCAACAGTAATTTGTCCTCTAACATAGTTAGATAGTTGTTGGTTCACATCCGTTAGAACCTTACCTACTGGTTCTCTCAATTTATTAGGTAAGAATTGAGTGATATGATCTCTCAAACCTTTTCCATCTCTAAGGAGATAAAAGAGCATAAAGGGCATGATAATCAAAGCAACAATGACTTGTGACGTTCCACTAATAAGAGCACTCACCCAGTTCACAGCTTTTGATGAAATATTACTGGCCCAAGCAGTTGCTTGTGTTGAGAATTGAGCCAGAACCTGTTCTAGTTGAGGTCTAAAGTCATCTGGTAACCGCTTGGTTACAAGATCATCAATAACTCTGTCAGCATCTTCCAGATAACTTGGGACATTTTGCGCAAAAATAACTACTTGACGCTGAAGATTTGGAATCGCAACGGCCAAACCAATAATCAAGAGTATGGCAATAATGACAAAGATAATACTAATGGCTAAGACACGATTTATCTTATACTTCTCCATCAAATCCACCAGTGGATTTAAGAGATAAAAAAGTAATCCTGATAAAATAACAGGCAACATGACCACTGATAAAAAATCAACGACAGGGATAAATAAAAAACTAATCTTACTTAAAATAAAAATATTCAGACCTAGTAACAAGGCTACCAAAAAAACTGTAACAGCCTTATTATCTAAAAACCATTTAAAAAACCAAGATAAATTAAAATGTTTCTCTTTTTGTTCCATATCTACTTCCTTTCCTTTGTCCTTTCATTATACCATTTTTATAGGGAATAAACTGTTTTTAAAGTGTTGAGGTGACGATTGAGAACTTTAACAAAGCGACCTTGCTTTTTACTAATTTTATACTTAGATGTTTCATACTTTTTTCACTATTTTCTTCAGGCCTCCCAATTTATGATATAATAGAAACATCTTTATTTAGAGGTATAGCTATGATTGAAACAATTTATTTCGGAACTTACACACGTCGTTTATCCCAAGGGATTTATCAAGCTGATTTTGATACAGAAACTGGGCAACTATCCAATCTTAAACTATTTGCTGCTGAGCCAAGTCCTACCTATCTTGCATTTGATCAAGAAAATCACCTCTACACTGTCGGTAGCAAAGATGGACAAGGTGGAATTGCTGCCTATCAAACAGATGGTACTTTGCTAAATCATGTTGTGACAGAAGGTGCTCCTCACTGCTATGTGGCTGTTGACGAGAAACGTAGCCTAGTATATGGTGCTAACTATCACAAGGGACAAGTTTTGGTCTATAAACGTAAAGAAGATGGTAGTCTAGAATTGGCTGATACAGTTCAGCATAGCGGTCATGGTCCTCATGAAAATCAAGCTTCTCCACATGTACACTTTACAGATTTAACACCAGATCAGTATTTAGTCACTTGCGACTTAGGTACTGATGAGGTTACTACTTATGATGTCAATCCAGAAGGAAAACTAAATAAGCTAACTACCTACAATTGTAGTCCTGGTGCTGGTGCACGTCACCTTGTTTTTCACAATCACTACAAGATTGCCTATCTCATCTGTGAACTCAATAGTACAATTGAAGTATTGATTTATGATGGTGTTGGTGCATTTGAAAAAATGCAAGTTATTTCTACTCTTCCTGAAGGATTTAATGACTTTAATGGAACTGCTGCTATTCGTCTCTCACAAGATGGAAAATATCTGTATGCATCAAACCGTGGTCACGATTCTATTGTAGTTTACACTATTCTCGCTGATGGTAGTTTAGAATTGTTGGAATTCGTTCCTACAAACGGGAAAACTCCTCGTGACTTTATTCTCTCGCCAGACCAAGAATTCCTCATCGCTGTTCACCAGGATTCTGATAATGCAACTGTCTTTAAACGTAATTCAGATACTGGTCGTCTTGCAGAACTTTCCAATGATTTCCACGTTCCCGAAGCGGTTTGCGTCACATTTTAAACATAAAAAATGAACTTGATTCTCAAATCAAGTTCATTTTTTTATAATTTATTTCCGACATTGATTCGGTTAATAGCACGTTGTAATGCAATCTTAGCACGTCGCTCTTGGTCAATCAAGTGTTTGTCTTGTGCTTCTTCGATTTCACGTTCTGCACGAAGTTTGGCACGTTCTGCACGGCTAATATCGATATCACGAGCACGCTCAGCTGAGTCTGCAATAATGGTAATGACATCATTAGCAATCTCAATGATTCCTCCGTTTACTGCTATCCAGTTGACATGAGAATCATCATCAACTCGTTTAACTTTAACTTCATCAACTGCTAATACCGCAATCATATTTTGATGTCGTGGCAAGATCCCCATCTCACCATCCAGAGTTCGAACCGATACAAAGCTGGCATGATGATCATAGACGAGGCCATCTGGTGTCACGATCTGGACAGTTAACTGAGCCATAGATCACCTCTTAAAATCCCATTTTTTCAGCCTTAGCAATAACATCTTCGATTGAACCTACTCCACGGAAGGCATCTTCTGGGAGATGATCGTGTTTTCCGTCAAGAATTTCCTTAAATCCACGAACTGTTTCAGCTACTGGAACATAAGAACCTGGTTGACCAGTAAATTGTTCCGCAACGTTGAAGTTTTGTGAAAGGAAGAACTGGATACGACGGGCACGAGCAACCAAAGTCTTTTCTTCATCAGAAAGTTCATCCATACCAAGGATGGCGATGATATCTTGCAACTCATGGTAACGTTGAAGAACACGTTTAACCTCAGCCGCAACTGCGTAGTGCTCTTCTCCAACAATTTCAGGTGCCAAAGCACGAGAGCTTGAAGCAAGTGGATCAACGGCTGGGTAGATACCCAATTGAACCAATTTACGTTCCAAGTTGGTAGTTGAATCCAAGTGAGCGAAGGCTGTTGCTGGCGCTGGGTCAGTATAGTCATCCGCTGGCACGTAGATAGCCTGGATAGAGGTTACAGAACCTTTCTTAGTTGAAGTGATACGTTCTTGCAATTGACCCATTTCTGTTGCGAGTGTTGGTTGGTAACCAACGGCTGATGGCATACGACCCAAAAGGGCAGATACTTCTGAACCAGCTTGTGTGAAACGGAAAATGTTGTCAATAAAGAGAAGAACGTCTTGACCTTCTACATCACGGAAGTATTCAGCGATTGTCAAACCAGTAAGAGCAACACGCATACGTGCTCCTGGTGGCTCATTCATCTGACCAAATACCATGGCTGTTTTCTCGATAACGCCTGATTCTTTCATTTCCCAGTAGAGGTCATTCCCTTCACGAGTACGTTCCCCAACACCTGTAAATACTGAGATACCACCGTGTTCTTGGGCAATGTTGTGAATCAATTCTTGGATCAAGACTGTCTTACCAACTCCGGCACCACCGAAGAGCCCGACTTTACCACCTTTAAGATAAGGGGCAAGAAGGTCGATAACCTTAATCCCTGTTTCGAGGATTTCTGAAGAGGTAGACAACTCATCAAAAGTAGGTGCTTTTTTATGAATTGGCTGGCGCTCTGCGTCTTCTCCAAAAGGAGCTTCCAAGTCAATGGTATCTCCCAAAACGTTGAAGACACGTCCCAAGGTTTCTTTACCTACTGGTACAGAGATTGGACGACCTGTGTCCAATACTTCCATTCCACGAGTCAAACCATCTGTTGATTCCATGGCGATGGTACGAATCATACCATCCCCCAACTCTAAGGCTACTTCAAGGACGATTTTTGTTTTCTTTTCGTCATTTTTGTAGACGACAAGTGCATTGTTAATCTCAGGAAGTTTTTCCCCTGCTGCAAACAAAACGTCTACAACGGGTCCGATAACCTGAGCAATTTTACCTGAACTCATCTCCTTCTCCTATTCTATATAAGATACTGTCGGTTCCTAGTTTTGCTAGGTCCTAAGTTCATTGATATGAGCAGGATGGCTTTATTCTAAAGCGCTAGCTCCTGCCACGATTTCTGTGATTTCTTGTGTAATCGCCGCCTGTCTGGCACGGTTATACTGAATGGTCAAATCATTAATCACTTTTTTTGCATTATCAGTCGCTGTTTGCATGGCTGTCATACCTGCAGCATTTTCAGCTGTCTTAGCATCAATAATAGCACCATAAATCATACTTTCTGCAAACTGTGGTAGCAATTGATCCAAGATTTCTTCACGACTTGTTTCAAGGTCAAAGGTCAAGCTATAGTTATCATCTGCTTCATTTGGATCCAAGTCCACGATTGGAAGCATCTGCTCTACACGCATTTGACTTGTCAATGTATTCACGTGGTGGTTGTAGCAAACATAGAGCTCATCAAAAAGTTCATTTTGATACATTTCAATCGTTTTTGTGATAATCTTACGAACTTCATCAAAACTTGGTTGGCTTGCAAGTCCACGCAATTCATAGATAGGTTGAATACCACGTGATTTGAAGAAATCGGCTCCCATACCACCAATACAGATGACTTCAAAATCATCACCTGAAGGATGGTATTCTTGCTGAATTTCCATGACAGCTTTTAAGATTGAAGAATTATATCCTCCAACAAGACCACGGTCAGATGTAATGACGATATAGCCTGTTTTTTTGACGGGGCGACTGATCAACATAGGGTTAGTTGATCCACCAGCGCCATCTCCGTGGAGGATGTCTGTAACTAGTTTACGCACTTTTTGTGCATACACTTGGAAGTTACGAGCCGCTTCTTCAGAACGACCTAACTTAGCTGCAGAAACCATCTGCATAGCATTAGTAATTTGACTAGTATTTTTTGTTGAGGCGATTTTTGTTTTAATATCATTTAGAGATACTGCCATCTGACACCTCTATTCTTATTGGAAGCTTGATTGATTGAGAAACTCAGTAATCGCAGCATCCAAGACTGCTTCATCTGGCAAGTCTTTTGTTTCACGAATGGTTTCCAAAATCTCAGGATGTTGAGCATCAAAGAACATATGGAACTCTTCTTCGAAACGAACGATATCGTCTACAGGAATTGTATCCAAGAAACCATGTGTTAAAGCATAGAGAATAGTAACTTGTTTCTCAACAGGTAATGGTTTGTGAACAGGTTGTTTCAATACTTCTACAGTACGACGACCACGGTTCAATTTAGCCTGAGTAGCCGCATCCAAGTCAGAACCAAATTTAGTGAAGGCTTCCAACTCACGGTATGAAGCAAGGTCGATACGAAGTGTACCAGCAACTTTCTTCATGGCTTTAATCTGTGCAGAACCACCAACACGCGATACAGAAGAACCCGCATCAATAGCCGGACGGATACCCGCATTAAAGAGTCCATCGCCAAGGAAGATTTGTCCATCTGTAATAGAGATTACGTTTGTAGCGATATAGGCTGAGATATCTCCGGCTTGTGTCTCGATAAACGGAAGGGCTGTGATAGATCCTCCACCCAATTCATCCGAAACTTTAGCTGAACGTTCAAGTAGACGGCTATGAAGGTAGAAGACATCCCCTGGGAAGGCTTCACGACCTGGTGGACGACGGAGCAAGAGAGAAAGTTCACGATAAGCTACCGCTTGTTTAGATAAGTCATCATAAACGATCAAGACATGCTTACCTTGGTACATAAATTCTTCGGCCATAGCAACCCCTGCATAAGGTGCAAGGAAAAGCAATGGAGAAGGTTGTGAAGCTGACGCTGTCACAACGATTGTGTAATCTAAGGCTCCGTACTGACGAAGTGTTTCTACTTGTGTACGAACTGTTGATTCTTTTTGACCAATCGCTACATAGATACAGATCATATCTTGACCTTTTTGGTTCAAGATTGCATCGATAGCGATGGTTGTTTTCCCTGTTTGACGGTCACCGATAATCAACTCACGTTGACCACGACCGATTGGAACAAGGGCATCAATAGCTTTCAAACCAGTTTGCAATGGTTCTGATACTGATTTACGTTGCATAACCCCAGGAGCTGGTGCTTCAACTGGACGAGTTTTGTTTGTGTCGATTGGACCAAGTCCATCTACTGGACGACCAAGTGGATCCACGACACGTCCAATCAAGCTATCACCAACTGGAACTTCCATGATTTTTCCTGTACGACGAATGGTGTCGCCTTCGCGGATATCTGTAAAGTCTCCAAGGATGATGATACCAACATCTGTTGATTCTAAGTTTTGCGCCATACCATAAGAGCCGTTTTCAAAAATCAACAACTCTCCACTCATGGCATTTTCAAGGCCATGAGCACGCGCAATTCCGTCACCGATGTAGGTTACAACACCAGTTTCAGTCACATCAAAATTGGGTTTGAAATTTTCAATTTGTTGCTTAATTAAAGCGCTGATTTCTTGTGCGTTAATTGCCAAAAGAACACCACTTTCTATTTCAAATTTTCCTTAACAACTTTAAGTTGTTGTTTAATACTAACATCAATTGTCTTGTGATTGGCGATAATAACAAAACCACCGATTAAACTATCGTCGATTTCTTCTTTAATGCTACGCACTTTTAAAGACATCTTTTTCTCTATAATTGGAAGCAAACGTTCTTTTTGTTCATCCGTTAGAGGATGAGCAGACACAATCGTTACTTCAAAACGATTCGTTTCTCTCTCAAGACGGTTTAAACAATCTACAATCACATCATAAAAAAGATTTGAACGATGATTGTACAACAGAACTTGAATGAAGTTTTGTAATAATGGCGATGCAGAATCTTGGAAATAACTGACTGTTTTTTCCTTGTCAGACTCATCAACATCTACCTGAGCCAAAAAAGAAGGCAAGTCTGTTTCTTCAGCGACTTGCTTAATCTGGGTCAAGTCTGAGAAGATAGAATCTTCTTCTCCTTTTTCAATCACCAATTGGACAAAAGGCATGCTGTATTTTTCAATTACCTTTACTGTCTTTTTGTCCATTAAGCTTCTCCTAGCTGATCAATATACTGATCAATGAGTTCTTTATGGGCATGACCGTCAAGGTTTTGTGAGATGATTTTTCCAGCTAGACTAACTGTCAAATCTGCTACCTCACCTTTAACGCTTTGTAAAGCCTCAGCTTTATTTTGCGCAATTTCTTGGTTAGCTTTTTCTTTCAAGCGACCAGCTTCTAGCTTAGCTTCAGCCAGAATATCTGATTTGCTCTTTTCAGCTGTTTCCTTTGCATTCTCGATAATCGTTTTAGCTTCGGTACGGCTACCTGCTAGCTCAGCCTCTCGCTTACTTGCTAGTTCCTCAGCCTTTTTACGAGCTTCCTCAGCACCATCAATATCTGAAGAAATCTTTTCAGCACGTTGATCCAAAATACTGGTAATATTTCCCCAAGCATATTTCTTAACTAAAAAAATTAATAAAAGGAAGGAACCAGCGATAAGAATAAAGTCACCGATAATGGTACTAATAGTTAAATCCATCTTCTAATCCTCCTCTACTTACTCTTCCTCACCATTTACCTTTTTACCAATGTACATAGAAGACAACATGGTAAATACATACGCTTGAATACATGAAATGAAAATTGAAAAGGCTGTCCATAACATGTTTGCAATAAAGGCAAAAGGATACCAATAAAAGGCATATTGTGACAAGGCTAATAACAATCCTGCCAAGACCTCACCGGCGAAAATATTTCCGTAAATCCGAATCGCCAAGGAGGCAAAATTGGTGAACTCTTCTAAAACGTTCATCGGAGTCATAAAGCCAGGAGTAACAAATGCTCTCAAATATTCTTTAACGCCTCTACGACGAATTCCTTCTACATGGGCGATCAAAGTGATCAATAAGGAGAGGGATAAATCGTATCCAAGGTTGGCTGTTGGGGAAGTCCACAAGTTATAACCGTTTGTTGTTTGTACTTTTGCCATTAAGCCAATATTGTTGGCAACCAAGATAAACAGAAATAGAGAGAACAAGAACAAGGAATAATCCTTGATATATGAATCTCCAATGTTTGGTTTTGTAAAACCAATCACAAAGTCATAAATCATCTCAAGAGCATTCTGTTTGCCCTTTGGACGGATGGCCATTTTACGACTTGCCCAGTAGACAAAGGCAAAAACCATCAAAACAGTTACAAGAGACATGGCAAGCAGGGTCAAATCAAAGGATATTGGTCCAATATTAACGGTTGGATTCAAACTTTCTTCCATGGTTTGACACCTCCATTTCTAAATAGAGTTGTCTATTTGATAACGAATGACATCGCCAAGGTTACAAAGAAAGTTCCTTCGATAAAGGCAATCCCCATGATCATCAAACTACGCAATTGTGGAATGATATCTGGTTGGCGTGCTGCAGATTTGAACAAACCGTTCATCAAAAATCCTTCTGCAAGAGATACACCCATACAGGCAAGACATAGACCGAAAAATGTTAAATTCATGACGAATTCTCCTTTTTTAAATTAAATTTACTTCCCTAGTTTAGTCCTAAAATTTGCTTTTGTCAACTCTTTACTAGCATTGAAAGCGTTTCAAATCATTTATTTCTAATTTTACGATTTTCAAGACAATCATATAGAAAATTTTAATGTCTTTTCAGGTTATTTTCCTTATCTTTCCTATTTTTCTGAAAAGAAAAATCCAAGTTTTACAACTTGGATTTATCGTTTCTTATTTAAAATAATATAAATGGTGGCTCTGGCAAGCTGGATTGAATGCAGCTTTACAGTGAGGACAGTTTCCTTTCTCTGTATATTCCTCATAAGTTAGGGTCGTCTTACAGGAACCACATAAGATAGGTTTATTCTGTTTAAGTCTTAAAGGATAGGGAGAAAATGTGTGATCCTCTAGCGCATTGTGACACTGATAACAGGCATAGTATTTCTTACACTCATTACACTGGAGCGCTACGATATCTTTATCACTATGGTAATGAACACATCTGCTTTCATCATCTACTAGTAATCCATGAGCTTGAACCATTGACTTTCCTTATCTAGGCACGAACTGTAACGCTTGTTCCATCTTCTTTGTAAAGATTAATCAAACCTTCTTTCAAAGCACGGACCATATCACCTGCTTGTACTGGTTGTGGAACCTTGATAGTTAAAAGTTCCATTGGATTTGGTGCACGGTCAATCTTGTTACCTTTGGCATCATGAAGGTCTTCGATATAAGTTTCAAAATGGCGGAAACCTGGGCCATAAAACTCAACTTGGTCTCCTTCGTTGATAACGTTACGTTGGCGAATAGTTGCTGTTTGCGTTGTATCATCATAAGCTACTACTTCAGCAACAAACTTGTATTCTGGAATCTTACGACGAGCACCGAATAGTTGTTCGTTTTCAGATGGTGTTCCGTAATAGAAACCTGTAGCCAATTCACGTTGGGCAACCTTCCACATTTCATCAATCAAGTCTTGCTTGATAGCTTCAAACTTTTCAGGACTTTCAAGGTAGGCATCAACGGCAGCTTTGTAGCAGTTTGTCACTGTTGAAACATAGTGGATAGACTTCATACGACCTTCAATTTTAAGACTGTCCACACCATTTTCAATCATATCTGGAATATGGTCAATCATAGACATATCAACCGCAGACATGGAGAATTCTTCAGGAATTTCTCCCTTGAGGCTCTTACGTTCTTTACCAAATGGCATATCGTAAAGGTCATATTTCCAACGGCAAGATTGTGAACATCCACCACGGTTAGCGTCACGCATACTCATATGGTTAGAGAGCGTACAACGACCAGAGTAAGAAATACACATCGCACCATGTACGAAGGCTTCGATTTCTACATCTGTACGTTTA
This sequence comes from Streptococcus infantis, assembly GCF_000963255.1. GTDB lineage: Bacteria > Bacillota > Bacilli > Lactobacillales > Streptococcaceae > Streptococcus > Streptococcus nidrosiense. Next base: position 111,859 of record NZ_JYOV01000017.1, read on the forward strand.
CGAATTTCTGCCAACTCTTCCATAGAAACCTCACGCGCCAACACGACGCGAGTCAATCCAAGTTCTTTCCAGAATTCTAGGGTTTCGTAGTTAGTTGCACTGGCTTGTGTTGAAAGGTGGATTTCGAGTCCTGGTGCTTCTGTTGCTGCAATCATGATTAAGGCAGGGTCAGAAACGATAACCGCTGCAATACCAATATCACGCAACTTACGGAACCATTCTCCGGCACCTTCTTCATTTCCTTCGTGCATAACCATATTAGCAGCCACATATACCTTAGCGCCATACTTAGCCGCAAACTGAACTCCTTCTTCCATTTGTTCGAAAGTGAAGTTACCAGCACGGCTACGTAGACCATAGGCCTGACCACCGATAAAGACAGCATCTGCTCCGTATTGAACAGCTACTTTTAGTTTTTCAAGAGTTCCTGCAGGTGATAGAACCTCAGGACGTTTCAAAGTTTTTGTCATTTTTTCTCCTATTTGCAATATAAAAGTTTGACACCAATCTTAACTATTTTATAGTAAACAGGGTTCAAAATCAAGCATTGAATGATTGTTTAGACAATTTTAATGTTATTCTCACTCATGAGTTCAGCGAACTGTTTCTATTTGCCAAGAATGCCAACCTTTAAAACGAATAGCTCCCTTTTGGTCCGTTTGGTAAATCGAATTCTCAAGTTCTCGGTTACTTTCCCCATTTTTAACTTTAAATGATTTTTTCTTGTCTATTGAAATAACAGTGATTTTAGGGTGTACATTTTTGAAGATTTCGATATCTGTCTTTTTCTTCGATGCTTGCAGATGACTTATCACTACATCTGCTTGGAGTTTTGGATAATGACTCGTTAAAAACTTCTCCTCTATATTTCCAGTAACTAGAAAGGTTTGGTTTAGTAACTTTCCATACAAGACCATTGAGTCCTTTTCATCGCTATTTTGGCTAGTGATAACTTCTAAACTATTCCCAAAAATAGGTAACTGCTGTCCTGTTTTGATAGCACCTACCTTGACTTTGCTCTCCTTGAGCTTATCCATAAATTCTCTCTTAGATAAAGTTTCTTCAATTACTAGAATCTCTCCAAGCTCGAAGGCTTTACTGATTTCGAATACATGATCTAACTGTTTAGTATCACTAGTCGTTAGAACCAGCTGATCAATCTTGGCCACTCCTCGACTTTTCAGATAAGGAATTAAACTACGTTTGGCATTGCTGGTAATAGCTTTCTCCTGCCAGACTTCTTTCTTTTCAACTGCTAGCTTTTCACCAACATCCAGTAGTATGGTCTTCCCTGTCATGTCTCTTAGGAAAATGCTTCGCCCCTGTTCCATATCTAGAACTGTGATTTCATTTTCTAGTGGATGCTTGGTTACTAAAAAGAATGAGATGGCAACTATGACAAGCATAGATATTTTTTTCAAATTCTTTCGATAATCGTAGATGAGAGCTAAAGTAACCAAAAGAAGGATTAAAATCCAAAGACTCGGTTGGCCGAAAACAAGGGGTCTCGTAGATAGCTGAGAAATATAGCGTATGATGTTTTCAAGCCATTCAAAGAGAAAGTTGAACTGGGTGATGGGATATATAAATGACAGACAGAAGAGAATCGACAGGAGTGGTAAAAGGACCACATCAAATAAGAATGAAAAGACAAAGGTCAAGAAAATAGACCACGGTTGAAATTCAGAAAAGTAGAAAGATAGAATTGGCAGAATTCCCAAAGAAATAATGCAACTCTCTCTAATCAGACCTTTTATCCCTGCTACTTCCTCACCAGTCATTGTCAGGATAAAGGCATAAGCACAGGAAAGAACCCCTCCAGCTGTTAAGAAAAAGTTCGGCATGATTAAAAATAGAATAAGAATTGTCAAAGCAAAATTATCCAGTGACTTAAAGCCATGCTGAGCCAATAGCTTTTGTAGAAGACTACGAATAACTGAAGCTGAAAATCCTGTCAAGCCTGCATAAAACAAAGAAAAGGGATAAGCTAGCCATTTGAACTTCTCTTGTGTCAAGCCCAATCGCAAGAGTGACTTTTTAAAAGAATCCATGAAGAATCCAACCTGCATCCCAGACAAAGCAAAAAGATGAATAATCCCTAGGCTGGAATAAAGTTCGTTCATTTCCTCAAAGTCTGTATCTAAATGTCCCAATAAAAGGCCTGTCATATAATTGCGCATGGGATCGGGAAAATTCCTTTTTATCCAGGCAACTGCTTTTCTCCTCAAACTTGATAGATTTTCTCCAATATCCCAACTGGAAATTTGCTTTAATTCCACAATTTCGGATATGGTTAAGGTCTGATAAATTCCTTGGGTTTTGAGATAGTTTCGATAATCAAAACCCGCAAAATTACTGGCTCCTTGAGGACTAGCTAACTTGCCTTTCAAAACCATTTTATGCAGATCAGACAACTGCTGAAATTTTTCTTTTTCAGCTTCTGACTGGAGTTTATAATAAACCTGAAAGAGTCTGCCCTCAGCCTTGCCACGAAAAGATAAGCTATCTCCATTTACTTTGATGGTATCCGGTAATATTCGCACTGTATCAACCGTGTCTACAAGATTCCGACTGGCTTCTTCTTGCTGCCATTTTTGAAAAATAAACCAACTCCCAAATATGCTGCAAATCAAGAGAACCTTGGTTACCGTCTTCCATGGAAATTGGAAAAAGAGGCAGACTAGTAAAAAGGCTAAGCCCAAAAGTGCTAAGACACTTGCTGAAAAAATTGCATAGTAGAGCCATAGCAAAAGAAAACTGAGATAGATTTTTGGAATTGGAAAACGACTAATCCACTGTAACATATTCTTTTAACTTTTCTATCGTTTTTGCGCCAATACCAGAAACCTTTTTGAGCTCATCAACTGACTTAAACTTACCGTTAGACTCACGATGGTCGATAATATCTTGAGCACGTTTAGCACCTAAGCCTTTGACTTGTTTCAGTTCCTCTAAACTGGCTTTATTGAGATTGACTTTCTTATCTTCCTTGCTGTTAGAAGCATTTGATTGTGTTGCTTGACTAATATCTTCTCCCTTAGTTGGAACATAGATAAGTGCTTCGTCACTAATTTTCTGAGCAAGATTGATAGACTTACTATCAGCATTATCTGTCAAGCCACCAGCTTTTTGAACAGCATCATTGACCCGACTTCCCACTGGTAAATCATAAATCCCTGGTGTTTTGACAGCGCCTTTGACATCAACAGTAATTAGATCTTGCTCCACAACGTCTTCCTTCTGATTTCCATCTTCCTTTACATCCGTCGAATCCTTTGGAACAGTGGTAACTTCTGTTTGCACCTTTGTTTCTTTAGCAGGTGTCTGAGCGACTGGCTTGAGGAGGAAAAATCCGCCTAAGACCAAGCCCAAACCAGCACAGATGACAATGATTTTATACTCTTTGATTTTCTCAATAAGTTCTTCCATATTTTCTCCTCTCTTAGCTTATTCGTAAGAGAAAGAAAAAAACAGCTGAAAAATCTTTTCAACTGCTTACTTATTTGCAAAATAGTCTTCCTTGGTTAAGACATAATGGACATCTGTTACGATTCTTCCAGGTTCTTTATAGTCCATTCTAGCATATGGTTCTTCGTGGGAGAAGTGCATACCTGATTTCTCCATGACTTTTCCTGACGCAGGATTATCCTTATCGTGAAGGGCCGTCAACTTATTCATCCCAATCTTTTCAAAAGCCAGTTCAATTACAGCTCTGTTGGCTTCTGTCGTCAAACCTTGATTCCAATATTTTTGATGGATAATGTAACCAATGGCTGCCTTCTTAAGAACAGTATCCATCTTGTGCAGATCAATGGTTCCGATAAATTCTCCAGTACTTTTTAGTTCAATTCCCCATCGTCCCAATGGATTGGCTAGATAAAATTGAGCAATATTGTTCTTGGTTTCCTCCAGACTTTGATTGGTCGGGAAAGTGTAGCGCGTATTTTCCTGGTTTGAAGCATATTCAAACATGGCTTCTGCATCATCAAGTGTTACTGGTCTAAGTACTAAGCGTTCAGTTTCGATAAATTGATGCTTGGCTAGTTTGATAAATAGTGATTCCATGATTGCACCTCCCAAAATAGGTTGCTAAAAGAATAACATAAAAGAAATAGGTTTACAAGTTTTTCTTGCAATTTAAAGCGGTTTCATATACAATAAAGTCATCACAAAAACTCTGAAGAATGATGTGATACATAAATTGAAACAGCTTAATAGAAAGTGAGTTATCCTATGCTAATTGGAATTCCAAAGGAAATTAAAAATAATGAAAATCGTGTTGCTTTGACACCTGCTGGTGTACAAAGTCTCGTTGGTCGTGGCCACCGTGTCCTTATCGAAACGAATGCTGGACTTGGATCTGGTTTTACTGATGCTGACTATGAAAAGCAAGGAGCAGAAATTGTCGCAACTGCTGCTGAAGCCTGGGCTGCAGAATTGGTTGTTAAAGTCAAGGAACCCCTTGCTAGCGAATATCAGTTCTTGCGTGACGATTTACTTCTCTTCACCTACTTGCACATGGCTGCTGCCCCAGAATTGGCTGATGCTATGCTTGCAGCTAAAACAACAGGTGTTGCTTATGAGACAGTCCGTGATACTCAAGGACAACTTCCTTTATTGGTTCCAATGAGTGAGGTTGCAGGTCGTATGGCTGTCCAAATCGGAGCCCACTTCTTGACGAAACAAGCTGGTGGTTCAGGAGTTCTACTCGGTGGTGTCCCTGGTGTTCCTAAAGGAAAAGTAACCATTATCGGTGGTGGTGTCGTTGGTACACACGCAGCTCGCATCGCTCTTGGTTTGGGAGCTCAAGTAACCATTCTTGATATCAGTGCTAAACGTCTCTCTGTCTTAGAAGATGTCTTTGGTCACCAAATCCAAACCCTCATGTCTAATCCATTTAATATTGAAGCAAGTGTGCGTGAAGCAGACGTTGTGATCGGTGCTGTCTTGATTCCTGGTGCCAAGGCACCAAAATTAGTAACAGATGAAATGGTACAACAAATGCGTCCTGGTTCTGTCATTGTTGACGTTGCTGTTGACCAAGGTGGTGTTATAGCGACAGCTGACCGAGTGACAACTCACGATGAACCAGTCTATGAAAAACACGGTGTTCTTCATTATGCAGTTGCTAACATTCCTGGAGCAGTTGCTCGTACATCTACGATTGCCCTTACAAATGTGACTCTTCCATATATCGAAGCATTGGCAGGAAAAGGATTTAAGAAAGCTATTTCTGACGATGCTGGTTTACGAGAAGGAGTTACAACTTATCAAGGTATCCTCACTAGCCAACCAGTTGCCGAAGGTTTGGAACGTGACTTCACTTCAATCAGTGAACTTGTTTAAAATGATTTATAAACTTAAACTACAAAAATAAGAGCAGCTTTTCAACTGCTCTTTTTTACTATTCTGTTTCTTCTTGGTTTTCTTCAGCTTTGACAGGTAGAGGTTCATAGGCTCTGATAATTTGAGCTACAACTGGATGGCGAACCACATCCTTAGCTGAAAAATGAACAAAGTCAATCTGATGAATATTCTTGAGTTTTTCCTGAGCATCAATCAAACCTGACTTGACATTACGAGGCAGGTCAATCTGACTAATATCCCCATTGACAATCATTTTAGAATTAAAGCCTAAACGAGTCAAGAACATCTTCATCTGCATGATGGTTGTATTTTGCGCTTCGTCCAAGATGACAAAGGCATCATCCAAGGTACGTCCACGCATATAGGCAAGAGGCGCGATTTCGATGATTTCACGTTCCATAAGACGGGTTGTTTGATCCTTCCCAAGAATCTGGTACAAGGCATCATAAACTGGACGAAGGTAAGGGTCTACCTTTTCCTTCAAATCTCCCGGAAGAAATCCTAGACTCTCGCCTGCTTCTACTGCAGGGCGTGTCAAGATAATACGTTTGACTTGTCCACGCTTGAGGGCTGTTACGGCCAAAGTCACTGCTAAGAAAGTCTTACCTGTTCCTGCCGGCCCAATACCAAAGGTCACATCGTGTTGCTTGACACTATCCACATAAAGCTTTTGCCCCAAGGTTTTAACACGGATGGGCTTACCTGTATTATCCTTGATAATCTCTTCTTCATAGAGGGCGACAAACTTATCGATTTCATTATTCTTAACCATGGTAATGGCTGTCACCACATCCGGAGTTCCAACAGTCATTCCACGATTGACTAAGACCATCAAGGCTTGTATAACTTGCCGTGCTTCCTCACAAGCAGACTCCTCTCCCAAAACTTGAACAATCTCTGTACGGGCATGGATGATGACATCTAATTCATCCTCCATCAATCGAAGGTGGCGCTCATTGGACCCAAAAAGATGAAATAGGTCATCTGGATGACTCAGTTGAATATCTATTGAATGTTCCTTCAAACAAAGAACCTCTCTAATTCTCTTATTTCGTTTTATCATTTTGTTTTCTTTTAAGTATGAAACAACTTTCAAAAATCCTATCACTCTGACAATTCGTAATGGTAAACGAAACTTGTCAAAATAAGGAAAATCCTCATAAAAGATAACTGAATGACTATATTATAGCAAAGAGGCTGAGAAATTACTATCCCCAACCCCATCTAGTAGCCTTAATGTTCTAAATATTCCTGCCAGATACGATCGAAGTCTCCCATATTAAAAGAAAAGCTAGCATGTTCCTCTAAAAAACGACTCACTTGATCGAAATCATCTGTATGTTTCGGAAAGGCGGACTCCTCAAAAGCCAGATCCGCTAAAATTGCTTTGGGACTATTGCTTTTAGGGTTGCGCTCGGTCATGAGCCAAGTATAAAATGATTTTCTCATAAGCCTCCCTAAATTAATTCGGTACCAAACTGATCTTGTTTGATTTTGCCAGCCTTCATCAAACCACCGAGTGCTTTTTTAAATTGACCTTTTGAAATACCGAAAGTAGCCTTGATATCATCTGGTGATGACTTATCATTCAAGGTCATGAAGCCACCATTGCTTTCCAAATAAGTCAAGATCATCTGGGCATCATTTTCCAACATCTCAAAAGAGCGTGGTTTTAAAGAGAGATTAAGAGTTCGGTCAACATCACGGAAACCAATGACACGCGCATCTAGCACTTGGCCCAAACGTGGTTCTGCATAGCGCTCACTTGGATGGATAAATCCAAGCATGTTGTTCTCAGGTAGATAGACAAAGGTTCCTGATAATTTGAGACGGTAAACAATGGCAGGCCAATTTTGATTCTGCATGTTATTGTAGGCAGGACGTGCCAATCGTTGGAAATCTTCCTGATAAGCTAAGATTCCCCAGATACGGTCCTTCTTATCCACTTCTAGACGGATATATAGACGATCACCCTTCTTAGGCCAGAGTTCTTTAAGCTCGGGGAGAATATCTAGTGACACAACGATTTCCTTGTCTGGTAATCCTGTATCCACAAAGACACCCAAATCCTTACGAACCTCTGTTACGGTTCCCCAACCAAATTGTTCCTGAGTTGCAGTCACTTCTAGAGTTGTCAAACGTAGCTTTTGCTTCATATCTGTGTAGGCGAAACCTTTGACCGTATCACCAACTGTATGCTGACCTTCTTCTTTGGCTAGGGCATATGTTTGACCATCCTTTTGAACAAAGTAAAAACGGTCATTTTCATCGATGATGAGTCCAACGATAAAACTTGCAAGATTTGTATTCATGTTTCCTTCTTTCGAATAAAACTCAGCCAGCAATGCCAACTGAGTTTTTCTGTTTATTTCTTAGACTTCCAAGATTTCTTTTTCTTTGTTGGCAGTCATTTCGTCGATGTGTTTAACAGCATCGTCTGTTGCTTTTTGAATATCTTTTTCAAGAGTCTTCAATTCGTCTTCAGTGATTTCTTTTGCTTTTTCTTGTTTCTTAGCCTCGTCCATAGCATCACGACGGATATTACGGATAGCAACTTTAGCATTCTCACCCACTTTTTTCACTTCTTTAGCAAGGTCGCGACGAGTTTCTTCTGTAAGAGCTGGGATTACCAAGCGAATAACAGAACCATCGTTAGCTGGTGTGATACCTAGGTCTGAAGCATTCAAAGCACGTTCGATATCTTTCAAAGATGATTTGTCAAATGGTGTTACCAACAAGACACGCGCTTCTGGGATTGTGATAGAAGCAATTTGGTTAAGTGGTGTTTCAACACCATAGTACTCAACGTGGATGCGGTCAAGCAAGCTAGCATTAGCACGGCCAGCACGAATACTTCCAAACTCACGAGCAAGTGAGTGGTGAGATTGGGTCATTCTCTCTTTTGCTTTTTCTACGATTGCGTTTGCCATAATCTTTTCTTATTCCTTTTCTTCGATATTATTTGAAACTGTAGTTCCGATATTTTCACCAAATACAACACGTTTAATATTTCCTGGTTGGTTCATGTTGAAAACTACCAAGTCAATATCATTGTCCATTGAAAGTGTTGAAGCTGTTGAGTCCATGATACGGAGACCTTTATTGATCACGTCACGGTGAGTCAACTCTTCAAATTTAACAGCTGTCTTATCTTTTTTAGGATCAGCATTGTAGACACCATCAACCCCATTCTTAGCCATCAAGATAGCGTCCGCTTCAATCTCAGCTGCACGAAGGGCTGCTGTTGTATCTGTTGAGAAGTATGGTGAACCAATTCCCGCACCAAAGATAACTATGCGTCCTTTTTCAAGATGACGAAGAGCACGACCACGAACGTAAGGTTCTGCTACTTGTTGCATGGCAATAGCTGTTTGAACACGTGTATCCACACCAACTTGTTGCAATGAATCTGCCATTACAAGAGCATTCATAACGGTTCCAAGCATTCCTGTATAGTCTGCTTGTACACGATCCATTCCAGCTTCTGCAGCAGGTTCTCCACGCCAGAGATTTCCTCCACCAATAACGAGGGCAATCTCAATACCTAAGTTATGTACTTCTTGAATTTCTTGAGCCATTGCTTGAACTGTTTTGATATCAATTCCGACACCACGCTCGCCAGCAAGGGCCTCACCTGATAACTTAATCAAAATACGTTTATATTTGGGTTCCACCTGACTTCGCTCCTTTATTTTATTCAAACTATTTTATCACATTTTTTGAGAATTTTATAGTCTCATGAGTTATTCTTTTGAAAATTTTAAACGGATAAAAAGTTTTCCAAATCAGCCAAGGCACGCTCTGCAATTTTTTCATAACGAGCCTTTTTATCACGAATGCGGTCGCCTTCCAATTCCTTGATAATTCCGAAATTGACGTTCATTGGTTGGAAGTGTTTACTGTCCGCATGGGTGATGTAATGGGCTAGACTGCCAATTGCAGTCGTTTCTGGGAAAATAGCAGGACTTTCTCCCTTGAAAAGACGGGCTGCGTTAATACCAGCTACTAGACCTGATGCCGCTGACTCAACATATCCTTCCACACCCGTCATCTGACCAGCAAAGAATAGATTTGGCTGTTTCTTAGAACGATAAGTTTGCTCAAGAAGATTTGGTGAATCCATGTAAGAATTACGGTGCATAACTCCATAGCGAACAAACTCAGCGTTTTCAAGACCTGGAATCATTTGAAAGACACGCTTTTGTTCTCCCCATTTAAGGTGAGTTTGGAAACCAACAATATTGTAAAGACTACCTGCAGCATTGTCCTGACGAAGCTGAACGACCGCATAAGGAGTTTTAAAGTCTCCATCACGTGGTCCTTTGTAATCATCTGGATATTCTAGACCAACTGGTTTCATAGGACCATAAAGCATAGTTTTAATGCCACGTTTAGCCATGACTTCAATTGGCATACAGCCTTCAAAGTACTTTTCTTTTTCAAAAGAGTTAAGAGGTGCTTCTTCTGCATTAACCAAGGCTTCATGGAAATCCATAAACTCTTGCTTGGTCATCGGAGCATTGAGATAGGCAGCTTCTCCCTTATCATAACGAGATTTGAGATAAACCTTGTTCATATCAATGGTATTAACATCCACAATAGGCGCTGCAGCATCATAGAAATAAAAACCGTCACCGCCATTAAGAGCGTGGATTTTTTCAGCAAGAGCATCACTAGTCAAAGGACCAGTCGCAACGACTGTAATAGCATCTGCTGGCAATTCTGTAATTTCGTCACGAACGACCTCAATCAAGGGATGGTTGGCAATCTTTTCAGTAACCATTTGAGAAAAACTGTCACGGTCAACCGCGAGAGCACCACCAGCAGGAACACGCGTTGCTTCTGCTGATTCTAGGATAAGAGAACTAAGACGACGCATTTCTTCTTTGAGGAGGCCGACAGCATTTGTAAGAGCATCCCCTCGCAAAGAATTAGAACACACTAATTCTGCAAAATTGTCAGTTTTGTGTTGTGGTGTTGACTTGACACCACGCATTTCATAAAGTTTAACTGGAATACCACGCTCTGCGATTTGGTAGGCTGCTTCAGAACCCGCCAAGCCCGCACCGATAACATTGATATAAGATTGAGACACGACACTAATACCTCTTTGGGTGAAACTTAAGTTCATTCCAGAACAAGTCACTAGACTGTTTGACACCCACAAATCTTTCTATTTTTTTCTTCTTCTAGTATAACAAAAAAAGGGAAGAAGGCAAACTTCCCTGTTTAGTCATTGGATTGATTGTCGGCTCTATAATATTTGTAGTGGGTAAATCCCCTATGGATCTTATGGAGCCTATTTTTGTGTAGAAAAAAAGTCCCATATGACCTATAATGAAAAGCGATCAAACAACTCATTAGAAAGAATCCTATGGAACAATTACATTTTATCACAAAACTGCTCGATATCAAAGACCCTAATATCCAGATTCTAGACATCATCAATATGAATACCTACAAAGAAATCATCGCTAAACTGGACTACGACGCCCCATCTTGCCCTGATTGCGGAAGTCAAATGAAGAAATATGACTTTCAAAAACATTCTAAGATTCCTTACCTCGAAACGACTGGTATGCCTACCAGAATTCTTCTGAAAAAGCGTCGATTCAAGTGCTATCATTGCTCGAAAATGATGGTCGCCGAAACCTCTCTCGTCAAGAAGAATCATCAAATTCCTCGTATTATCAACCAAAAGATTGCTCAAAAGTTAATTGAAAAGACTTCTATGACTGATATTGCACATCAGCTATCCATTTCAACTTCAACTGTCATTCGTAAGCTCAATGACTTTCACTTTAAGCATGATTTTTCTTGTCTTCCAGAGATTATGTCTTGGGACGAGTATGCCTTTACCAAGGGAAAGATGAGTTTTATCGCACAAGATTTTGATCAGCTCAATATCATTACTGTTCTTGAGGGAAGAACACAAGCTATCATCCGCAATCAC
>NZ_JYOV01000018.1 GCF_000963255.1 Streptococcus infantis
CTTGCACTTGTTGAGGCTGACGTACTTGCTGACGTGCTTGCGCTTGTTGAAGCGGATGTACTTGCTGATGTGCTTGCGCTCGTTGATGCGGACGTGCTAGCCGATGTGCTTGCACTTGTTGAAGCTGACGTACTTGCGCTCGTTGAGGCTGATGTACTTGCCGACGTACTTGCACTTGTTGAGGCTGACGTACTTGCTGAGGTGCTTGCACTTGTTGAAGCCGACGTGCTAGCCGATGTACTTGCACTTGTTGAAGCTGACGTGCTTGCTGATGTACTTGCACTTGTTGAAGCGGATGTACTTGCTGACGTACTTGCGCTTGTTGAGGCTGACGTGCTAGCAGATGTACTTGCACTTGTTGAGGCTGACGTACTTGCACTTGTTGAAGCCGATGTACTTGCTGACGTGCTTGCACTTGTTGAGGCTGACGTACTTGCTGAGGTGCTTGCACTTGTTGAAGCCGACGTACTTGCTGACGTGCTTGCGCTCGTTGATGCTGAGGTACTTGCACTTGTTGAAGCGGACGTGCTTGCGCTTGTTGAGGCGGACGTACTTGCTGATGTGCTTGCGCTGGTTGAAGCGGATGTACTTGCTGACGTACTTGCGCTCGTTGATGCAGATGTACTTGCTGACGTGCTTGCACTTGTTGATGCCGATGTACTTGCTGATGTGCTAGCCGATGTGCTTGCACTTGTTGAGGCTGATGTACTTGCGCTCGTTGATGCAGATGTACTTGCTGACGTACTTGCACTTGTTGAAGCGGATGTACTTGCTGATGTGCTTGCTGACGTGCTTGCTGATGTACTTGCACTTGTTGAGGCTGATGTACTTGCTGATGTACTTGCGCTGGTTGAAGCGGACGTGCTAGCCGATGTGCTTGCGCTGGTTGAAGCTGATGTACTTGCTGATGTGCTTGCGCTTGTTGATGCGGACGTGCTAGCAGATGTACTTGCGCTCGTTGAAGCTGAGGTACTTGCTGACGTGCTTGCGCTCGTTGAAGCGGATGTACTTGCTGACGTGCTTGCGCTCGTTGATGCAGATGTACTTGCTGACGTACTTGCACTTGTTGAAGCAGATGTACTTGCTGACGTACTTGCGCTTGTTGATGCAGATGTACTTGCTGATGTGCTTGCGCTTGTTGAAGCGGATGTACTTGCTGACGTACTTGCACTTGTTGAAGCAGATGTACTTGCGCTCGTTGATGCAGATGTACTTGCTGATGTGCTTGCGCTTGTTGAAGCGGATGTACTTGCTGACGTACTTGCACTTGTTGAGGCTGACGTACTTGCTGACGTACTTGCGCTTGTTGAAGCGGACGTGCTAGCCGATGTGCTTGCGCTTGTTGAAGCGGATGTACTTGCGGACGTACTTGCACTTGTTGATGCAGATGTACTTGCTGACGTGCTTGCACTTGTTGAAGCTGATGTACTTGCTGAGGTGCTTGCACTTGTTGAGGCTGATGTACTTGCTGACGTGCTTGCGCTTGTTGACGCTGACGTGCTTGCCGATGTACTTGCACTTGTTGACGCTGACGTACTTGCCGATGCGCTTGCACTTGTTGACGCTGACGTGCTTGCTGATGTACTTGCGCTCGTTGACGCTGACGTACTTGCCGATGCGCTTGCACTTGTTGAATCAGATGTACTTGCACTCGTTGAGGCCGATGCACTCGTCGAAGCTGACTCTGATGCAGATGTACTTGCACTTGTTGACGCTGACGTGCTTGCCGATTCTGACTTGTGATCCGAATCCGACAAATCAGGAGTTACTGTATTTTGTGTTCCATCTTTGTAGGTAATCGTTACAGTTCCATTGCTATCAATATCGTACGATTTAATACGGAAATCTGACTCAGGGTTGACTGTCTTCACTGCAGCAAGAATCTTCTTAAGATCATCTTGTGTCAATGAAGTTAAATTAGAAACTTGGATAGCACTACTTGGTTTAATACCTGGGAATTTTTCATTCAGTTTCCCTTGTGCAACTACTGTCGCTGGATTTCTAATCTCATTATCTGATAAATCTACAGCTCTGACATTACGAGACCATTTATTACCATCTGCATACTGTACATTTTCTCCATAAGTAGCAGTATACTCTAATACTTTCGGATTTGTTACTGAAGCTTCAGTTGGCGTATCCTTGAATCCAGGTGCATTATCATTTGTTGAGTAGCCATCTTGGAAGATTTTACTTTGGTCATTTCTTCCATCGTAAAGTTTCAGAGTTTTAATCTTACCACTATTATCTTTAGCAGTTAAGACAACTTTAACCTGGTCTCCTGCGAAGACTTCGTAACCACTAACTCCTGGACGAACATTATTCTTAATCGATTGTTTTTCCCATAGGCCAGTCTTATCGTTCTTGACATAAAGTTCAAAAGTAGCTTCTGGACTTTCAGTTTCCTTGGTAATCGTCTTCGTCGTTGTAGCTGAAGTCAAGGTTTCAGTTCCACCACCCGGTAGACTGACTGTCTTCTCTTGCTTAACAGTTACATCGCCTGTTGGAAGAAGACCGTTATTGCCATCATAAGCATCCTGCAAATCAGCGGCTTCAAAGGTTACGCTTGTTTCATTATCTTTAGCAGTCTTCGTGAATGTATGCCCAGCTAAAGTCAAGGTTACAAGAGCTCCAGGTGTGACATTCGTAACAGTGATTGCCTTGTTTGGTAAACCACCCGTATTATTTACTTGATCATCAGTGATTTGTGGTGCTTGTGGATTGACCTTAATCGTCACATCGACTGTTCTACTATTACCAGGAGCTCCACCATAGGATCCCTGCGGTAGAGTGACTGTAACTTTTTTCGTATAAACCCCAGGGTTTGCCAGCATAGCGTCATCAGGAGCCTGAACCCAACTAAATGTAGTTCCTGCTGGGAAAGAAATAGCAGTATTTGAATTCTTCAGTGCGTTTCCTGGATTAGCAATGATATCAGCTAATGGTGTCTTATCACCTACCGTTGTCACATAATCTTGTTTAGCTACAGGATCAACGACTGTATAGTCAAAGCTTGTCTCACTTGTCAAGGCTGGATTGCTAGAAGATACCGTACCAAAACGACCGTTTGGATAAGAAGCAATTACTGTATAAGTTGTACTATGACTCTTGGCATCTGAGCCAGTAGTATTCCATACATCATGGAAAAGCTGTGTGCCAACAGGAGTAACAATCTCAGTTCCTTGGTTATTGACTCTATACTTATAAGACCATTTTGCTATTCCTGATAAACCTGTGTCTCCTAGGTTTGTATATTGTTGGATTGTTCCACCAATATTATTGGCCCAGTCTCCTCCAGTAACTTTATCACCAGGGAGATCTGACTTGAAGGCATAGAACTTACCTGTCACACCATTGTGAGTTTTGGTTTCAACTTTTGGATAAACTTTGTAGTTATAGGATAGATCCGTTGTAGAACCATCTGGATGAGTGACAGTCAATACAGCTGCACCGCTGCCATTATGGTCTCCAGCTTCAAATGTCGGTGCCTTCTTCCAGCTGACCGTAGTTCCTGTAGGAAGAGGTTGAGCCCCAACTGCACGTACAAAGTTTGCTGGGGTGAGGTTTGCTAAAGTTTCATTGCTAACAGCATAGAAAGTATCCGCTACTTTCTCAACTCCATACTTCACTTTTGGTGCAACAGTATTTGTTGTGCCATCTTTGTAGGTAATCGTTACAGTACCATCGGTAGCAATACTATAATCGCTAATGCGGTTGGCTACCTGAGGGTTTGCAGTTTTCACTGCATCAAGAATCTTGGTGCGTTCATCATTTGTCAACGCATTTGGATTGGCAACTGCAATGGCGTTAGTAGGTTGAGCTCCTGGGAATTTATCACTCAATTTCCCTTGTGCGACAATAAATGTTTCTGATTCTAGCTCATTACCACTCAGATCTCTGGAAATGAATTTACGTGTCCAAAAATTACTTGATGACCAAGTTCTGGTGTCATTATATTTACCAGTAATTTCAATTTTCGCAGGACTTGCGTCGGTAGCTACAGTAGTAGTTCCTATACTATTTATAGTACCACCCGATGCATAGTTTGAATCAATAAAGTTTGTTTGTGGTGATCTGTTATCAGAAACCTCAAACTTGTTAATCTTTCCGCTGTTATCCTTAGAAGTAGCAACTACACGATAATCGTCACCTGCAAAGATTTCATATCCAGCTGGTTTTCCTTGGATAATTGTCTTTTTAGAAACTGTAGTCCAAGTACCTTGTGCATTTTTAACCTCGACACTATAACTAATAACTGGTTTTTCAGTTTCCTTGGTAATAGTTTTAGTCGCTGTAGTTGACTCCAAGGTTTCATTTGCACTAGTACCTGGATTTTGGAAAACCTTACTTTGCTTAACAGTTACGTTACCTGCTGGAAGGAGACCGTCATTTCCATCATAGGCCGCTTTCAAATCTGTCGCAGTAAAGGTTACGCTTGTGTCATTATTCCCCGCTGTCTTAGGGAATGTATGTCCATTTAATGTCAGGGTAACAAGTGCACCCGGCGTCACATTGGTGACTGTAATTCCTTTATTTGGAAGACCACCTGTGTTAGTTACCTGATCATCTGCGATTTGAGGTGCTTGTGGATTGACCTTGATAATTACTGGAACTGGTCTGTTATTTCCCAAAGCTCCACTGTATGAACCTTGTGGCAGTGTGATTCTCACATTTCTAGTGTAAAATCCTGGATTTGCTACCGTAGCATCGTCAGGGGTTTGATCCCAACTATAGGTTGTACCCGCAGGGAAAGTAACATTAGTAGTTGAATTCTTCAGTGTACTTCCAGGATTTGCAATGATATCAGCTAGTGGAGTCTTATCACCAGCAGTTGTCACATAGTCTTGCTTAGCCACTGGGTCAACTACTGTATAGTCAAAACTGGTCTCACTTGTCAAGGCTGGGTTGCTAGCAGATACGGTGCCATAACGTCCGTTTGGATAGGTAGCAACGACAGTGTAGGTCGTACTATGGCTCTTGGCATCTGAGCCAGTAGTATTCCACACTTCTTGGAAACGTTGTGTACCGACAGGAGTAACAGTCTCAGTACCTTGGTTATTGATTTTATACTTATAGGACCATTTTGTTCCAGCGAATGCTGAATCTCCTAGGTTTGTATACTGTTCAATCGTACCACCGATGTTGTTGGCCCATCCTCCTCCTGTAACTCTATCACCAGGTAGGTTTGACTTGAAGGCATAAAACTTACCTGTCACACCATTGTATGTCTTGGTTTCAACTTTCGGATAAACAGTATAGTTGATGGTCACATCCGAGGTTGAGTTATCAGAATAGGTTACACGCGCTTGAGCTGTTTGTGCCCCAGTTGCACTAGTAGAGATTGGCGTTAGCCAAGCAATTCTATGTCCAGTGACAGCTGGTGTTGAACTATCAACAGGATCAACAGTGACAAAGTTATTTACATTAGCAACATCTGTCGCAGCTTCCCCTTGCAAAGTATAAACAGTTGGAACTTTAGGTGTAGCATTATAAAGTTCATTTTGTTTGATTTTATGGAAGGCGTAGGTGATTCCCTGTTTCCCTTCAAGAACTCTGACAGTATTGCCCGATACATATCCTTTGGCTGTTGCAACGTTAGTTGCCTTCAACTGATAACCATCAATGTTCAAATATTGTGAAAGATCTACAGTTGTTCCTGGAAGTTGTTGGATAAACACCTCATCCTTACCAGGAATTTCCTCTCCAGTATCTGCATCGATGAAATTAACTGTAACATAGGCACCACGAGCAGAGTATTCAAATTTTTCTAGTCTGAATTGTTGCAAGTTATATGCAGAACCAGTAGAAGCAAAAATAGCCAAGGCTAGCTCTTCAGGATATCCAGCGTTTGATAATAAACTATTGAAAGTATTTTGGTACTTAAGTGCATTAGTATCTGGATTTCCCCATACATTCGCATCACTCATCAGTGCCAGTTTGTCTGATTGCAGGTTCATAGACCATGTTTGACCATTGTAGGTAACCGTCATTTCTTTCGTTCTACCGTCGTAGGAAACTTGGTAATCTTTCAGAGAATTATCCGTTGGATTTTGAGCCAATTTTGAAAATGTACGTATTACTGGATAGACAGTTCCTCGTGCCCCAGCATTGTTACCATTATAGTTATAGATAAAACCACCAAAGGCGCCACCACCACCTACACTTCCGGGATCGGAAGATGCTTTATCAATAGGATTAGTTCTACTAGTATTGTGATAGGTATCAAGCTTAAAACCAAAGGAACCCTTGAGGTTGTCTCCTCCCATACCGAGAGAGCCACCAGCACCATTATGATTTTTACCACCATTACCGATGACACCCGGTTCGGCTGTTGAAAACACTGCAGCAATCCCATCACCACCATAGTGACCATTAGTATGACCTTCATAAGAATCTCCAAGATTGATCTTACCTGTCAGAGTGAAACTCTCAGTCATATCAATCTTGGTTTTCAATGTATAGGAACCAGCTTGATTACCAGTGTTTTGTGTTAAGGTTACTGTACCACCACTTAGATTTGCATTCCCTGATGTTTTAAAGTAGTTTGCTTGGTTTTTATTGGTTACAACCAACTTAGCTCTTGGGTTGTAAATCGCATTTCCCAAAGAAGCATTTGTATTAAATGGAATACGAAAATCATTTGAAGAAGTCAAAGCTTGACCATTACGGTAGTCACGCGCTCCAGAGCTTGCACGAAGAACTGTGTTTACCACACTATTACGTGTTCTAGTAGCTTCAGTGATAAGGGTGTTAAGGTCAGCGTTAGGATCTGTCAAAGCATTTTGAATCGCTTCAATCGTAGCTTTTCCTTTTAGAAGCGCAGTTTCAGCACCTTCACGATTTCCCAGACGACCGAGATAGGTTCCGATCTCATCTGAAAGACTCTTGAGTTTTTTCTCCTGCTCTGCACGTTTTTTGTCAGTTTCAGTCGCAGTTACTACCCCAGTCGCTACTGTTGTCAACATATCAGCAGCGTTGCCATTGACTTTATCAGAAACACCTGCGCTTGCTGAAGCAGTATTCAAGTTAGCTGGAGTTGTTTTATAGGTAATTGTAGCACCATCTTTATTCGTCACTACTTCCTCAACCTTAGAAGTTTCATCAGTAGCACTCTTACTTGTTGAGCTTGCGACTACAGAACTAGTAGAACTCGTTGCTGAGAGGCTTTCTGATCTTGTAAGTGACTCGGAAGTACTGCTTGAACTTGAAATTGAAGTTGAAGCTGAGGTAGATGCTGAAGTTGACGTAGAGGCAGATGTCGAAGCTGACTCTGACGCAGATGTACTTGCAGACACTGATGAAGACAAGGACTCTGATAGCGATTGACTTTCAGAGACTGAAACACTCTCACTAATAGACTGAGAAGTCACATCTGAAGCTGGAGTTTCTTGATCTTCTTGCCCAACTGTCCCTAGAACTACTTTATCCGTAGTAACGAGCGTACCATCTGTCTCAATAACTTTTTCAACAGCAGTTTGCTCATTAGCATGAACCTGTGTTTGAACGATAGCTCCACCACCGATAACCGAACCAGCCGCTACTATCCCCTTAAGGACATCGATTCCTGTCAATGGTGTAGAAGAACGCTCCTCAACAATCTCTGTTGATACTTGAGCTGTATCCACTCCGCCACGAATGACTTTAAATAAACCAAAAAGGGATGTAGAGGCACGTAACCAGTGTTTACCAGACTTGATTAACTTAAATCTTGTAACACGATCTGTTTCTCTAAATTGACCTTCATTTCTTTTAAAAAACATGTAAACACCTTCCGTTTTTCTTTCAATTATAAAAATAGAGCTTATCTTTTATTCTACCATTTTTTAACTAATTTTTCCATTGATTTCAGATAAAAATTAGAAAGAAAACGTTATTAATTTAGTCATTCTATCTAATTTTCATAAAGAATATGAAACTATCTTTACGAGATGATAGCCTATTAACAATTTGAGCTATTTAAATTGTTAAAAATATGCTTTCTATTTTTATTAGCACTATACATAGTTAGTAGAAATTATGGAATTTCTTTGAAAATTTCAAAGGGTGGATACATATTTTTTAAGTGTACTGAAGATTCCTGAATTTTATAACAAAAAGAAAACTCTGCTCACTAGATTTAAGAATTGCCTCAAAAATTTAGCAAGATTGTAAAGATTAAATAAGATTAGCATAAACATAAAAAGCATCAAATTCCGATGCTTTCTTTTTACAGTCCAAGTTGAATATTAGGGTAATTTTTTGAAATAAGACTCCTAAGTTCTTCAAGCTCTTCTTGAACTGTTTTTGTTGATTTCAAAACCATATCTTGTTTTTTTCTTGCCATTCTTATGGATATAACAAAATTGATAATTTTTTTCGAAAACAAAGACTTATTAATCTTCGTTTCTACAAGATAAAGATGGTCTACATCTCTTAGATCTAAAGCTTGCGTTGCGTTATACTTTTTTCCTTAAACATAAGCGTCTCCTTTAGTTTGGTGATAAATTATATCAAAATTGATCAGTTTTTAAAATACATTATTTAGATTGCTAATTCCCTATCTAAAAAAGAGTTTGAGAAAATCCCAAACTCTACTATTTTTTGATTTTATTTTCTAGCTATCTTTTCATCTTCTTCTAGTTGCTTAACTAATTGATCAACGCTATCAAATTTTACCATATCACGGATACGGTCCAACCAGGAAACGATGACAGTTTCCCCATAGATATCGTCAGAAAAATCAAAGATATGAACTTCAAAACGCTCTTCTTCGCCATCAAAGGTTTCATTTTTACCTAGACTCGCCATACCACGATAGACTTTTCTTTGGATTTCAACGTCAACGGCATAAACACCGTCAGCTGGCATATATGTTCGATCCAAGTTGACTAGATTAGCTGTCGGGAAGCCAATAGTTCGACCTCGAGCATTTCCGTGAACCACTACACCTCTCGTTGGTAAAGGGAATCCCAAAAGTTTGCCTGCTTCTTTTACATCTCCTTCTAGAATGGCTTGGCGAATGCGCGTTGAACTAATTTTCCCCTTTTCATCCTCAACTGGTGGAACAATAACTACTTCTCCATGGAAGAGTTCTTTTAAGTCCTCAGCTGTTTTTCTATCTGAACCAAGAGTGTAGTCAAAACCAACTACAATCGTATCTGCCTTTGCTTCCTTGACGTAGGTATCAATGAATTCTTTTGCAGTCATATTTGCTACTCGACTAGTGAAATCCATCAAATATAAACTCTCAACTCCAGCTCTCTTCAATCTACGTTCACGTTCACTAGCATTCAAAATATGCAATAAGTGTTCAGGTGAATATTGATTCAGAGTTAGTTTTGGTGATTCGTTAAAAGTTACTAGAGCTACTCCCTGGCGCTTTTCAGCAGCAATGTTAGAAGCTATATCAAATAATTTTTGATGTCCAAGGTGAACTCCATCAAAATAACCAAGTACAAGGACGTTTGGTCCTGGTGTTGCAATATCTTTTTCTGTTTTAATAGGTACTGTAATAATCATAGTATTTATTATACCAGAAAAATGGCGCTTTCAAAACAATTTAGACTGAATTCGGTACATAAAACTTAGAGCAAACTTTCTCTGACTTCTTTTCGCAACATTTCTAGACTTTCGATCCCGTACTTATCCATGACTTTTGGTAGATTTTCGATAATATCTGGACAAGCATAGGGATTCGTAAAGTTGGCTGTTCCGACACCGATTGCTGAGGCACCAGCCAGATACATTTCTAAGGCCGCTTCAGCTGAATCCACTCCTCCCATCCCAATGATTGGAAGCTTAGTTGTTTGAGCTACTTGACGTATTAGTTTTAGGGCTACAGGAAATACTGCTGGGCCAGACATACCTCCTGTCCCATTTGCGATAATCGGCTTTCTGGTTTTAAGGTCAAAACGCATCCCAACAAGGGTATTGATCATTGTGAGACCACTAGCTCCAGCATCTTCTACTGCTTTTGCAATCGTCACGATATCCGTCACACTAGGGGTTAATTTGACGTAAACGGGCACATCTGATGCTTCTACGGCAGCCTTCACCACATCATAGGCCAACTCAGGATCTTGTCCAATTAAAAGACCATGATTACCGTGATCAACGTTAGGACAAGATATATTGAGCTCAATAGCTTTCACGTTAGTTGCCTTGGAAATACCATGAGAAACAGCTGCGTACTCTTGTTTTGAAAATCCAGCGACATTGGCGATGATAGGGAGATTTGGATATTCTCTTTGAAGCCAAGGTAACTTTTCAGACAGAACGACATCTAAACCAGGATTTTGTAGACCAATAGCATTAAGCATACCTGCAGGGGTTTCTGCTACTCGAGGAGTAGGATTACCAAAACGCGGCTCAAGTGTAGTTGCCTTAATCATGATAGAGCCTAAAATGTCTAAATCATAGTATTTGGCATATTCTTGACCAAAGCCAAAACAACCTGATGCAGGAATGATAGGATTCTTTAATTCTAAGCCTGGTAGAGAAACTTGTAATCGATTTGCAGTCATGACACTCTCCTTATAAAACTACTGTTCCTGTTTTAAATACAGGCCCATCTTCACAGACACGTTGACTAACCGTTTCACTATTTGGTACTTTCAAGACGCAAGCGTAGCAAGCCCCCATACCACAGGCCATACGGGATTCAAGAGATAGATAAGCTCTTGGATGGTTGTAAAAGGTTTGATTGATGTATTTCATCATACCAGGTGCCCCACATGAGTATATGGCATCAAATTCTGTGTCAAATTCATCAATCACTACTGATACATTTCCTTGGGTTCTATAAGAACCATCATCAGTCGTTACAAAGACTTGACCGAATTCGGATAATTCATCTTCCAAAATAACTGCATCTTTGGTCGCAAATCCTAGAACCGTTGTAACATCTACACCACGCTCATGCAGTTGCTTAGCTACTTCAAGTAAAGGAGGCACACCAATCCCGCCACCAACTAAGAGAACACGACTATGCTGCTCTAAATCAGATAAGTCAAAGCCATTTCCTTGAGGTCCCATAACATCTAAGCTATCACCTGTTTTTAAGCTTGAAAAAATTGCCGTACCAGAACCTTCGATACGATAAATAAGATGGCATTGTTTATTAGCCTTATCTATAGATGAGATTGAAATCGGGCGCCGCAAGAGATGAGCATCATCAGGAACTCGTAAATGAAGAAATTGGCCTGCTTTCATAGCTTCAACCATTTCTCCTTGAAGTACGAGTTCAAAGATTGCTGGTGCTATTTCCTTTTGGGACACTACTTTCATGGTTTCCAAGCGAATAGCACCCATGCGTTTTTTACAATTTGGATTCATACCATTTCCTCCTTAAATTTTAAGGGGTTCAGAAAAAGAAAAACCTTGCAATCGCAAGGTTTCAGTAAGATACTTACAGAAAAGAATCAAATAAACTTTGTTTATTCGAAGTTTGTGTAATCTATTTTCTATCTGACACCTTGTGAGCCTCTCTGGACTTCCCTTAAAGGTTAAATTTTTACTAGTATACTGTATCAACACTAAAAAGTCAAGCAAAAATAGGTAAGGTGTCTGACGTATTTTATTTTCCTTATTTTTGTGAAGAGAGAATCTTCTCCAATTTTTGATAATCTTTGACACTGTCAATTTCATAGATAGAGTTTTCTTCCAACTCTTCTACATAAACATCTAATTTTTTAATGTTGTCTTTGACCATGTTGTCCCAATAGAGATCAACAAATTCGCCACTTGCATAGGCCTGATCTATAAATCCAACAATCTTCTCCGCTGTTGGAGCATCCCAGAATGACACACCACTCAAAATACGTCCATTCTTGCTATCAACGATGATATCTTGTACTTTATAGTCATCACCATAAACTAGGAACCATTCATTGTCACAGTCTTCACGATAAACGCTGAAGTATGTTGAACGTTCGATGTCATTTCGGAACATATTCTTGAAAAGATAGTTATCCGCATCAATAACGTAGCTGTTAGCCAACTCTTCTTTTACCAAGTAAAGTGAGTAAAAATTATTGTAATCAGCATACTTATCGTTGAAGACCAAACGAACGCCATACTTCTCTTTAAGGTAGTCGAATTGTTCTTTCAAATAACCTACAACGATGATAATATCATCAATTCCACGTTCTTTTAAAAATTCAATTTGATATTCAACCAAAGGTTTTTGATTAACTTTAACCAAGGCTTTGGGTGTATTTTCTGTCATGGGTCTCAAACGAGTTCCCAAACCTGCTGCTAAGATGATCGCTTTCACGCGCTTTCTCCTTTATTCTTTAATAATAATGTAAACACCAGCCATTACGATAAGTGAAGTAATGATGGTTAGTAAATTAAGGGGCGAACCCAAGAAAATTGCTGCAAACAAAACAGTCCATACTACATAACTGACATTTAGACCAGTTGCCTTTGCTGGTTGCAATCGATTGATAGCAATGTAGTAGGCAAGGTAAGAAATCATATCAAACGCTGCAAAGACAATCAATAGACCGAACAATTGGCCGTTTGCCACTTCTGCAAATGAATGATGTGTAAAGAGTACAATGACTAGATAAGACAAGAAGGATGTGACTTGTCGAATCAAGAGGGCTTCAATTTCACTGAGATCACTTTCCATAGCAAAAGAGCTAAGAACACTTTCACTTCCCCAAGCAAGGGCACAAATCAAGGCACATAAAATTCCGATATAGAAAGAATTCACTTGCTCTGCTTTATAGGTCTGAGCAATAATCCCAGCAATGATTAGAAAGATACCAAAAATTGTATTTTTGGAAATCTTGTGCTTCAAAAAGAAGAAGGCAAGCAAGACTGAAACAGCAGGATAAATCGCCGAAACAGACGATGCTAGAGAACTTCCAATATACTTAACTGCATAAAGGTTGGCCTGCATACCAATCGGTCCTGCCAGTAAAGCACCAATAATAACACTGACATTTCGAATATTCAAGAAGATTGAAAAACGTACTTTTCCTTCCTTAACTAGAAGAAAACCTAGTAAGATAAAAATACTTAGAAAGTCGTGTGCTGCCGCTACTACAAAGGGTGATAAATCAGTAAAAATTGAAAATATATAGGCACTAATAGTCAGACCTAATCCCCAAAATACACCTGAAAGCAAACCAAAGGAAACTCCGTTTTTAGTCTTCATCAGAACCTCCCATAGAATCCAACTCTTTCACAGCTCTATTGTAACGAGAGATTCCATAATCTCCGAAATCTGCACCATTTTCTTCTTTGTATATAGTCCAAAGACTCCAAATGATGTCTTGCAAGATTTTGTAGATACGAATTTTTTCTCTTGAAACTGGAGTCTTATCACTTTTATAATGTCTTAGAAAGTCTTCTTCCTCTGCACTGGTAAATTCAGATTCTAGGAAGAGGGCTGCCAAATCCCACATAGGATCATTCATAGATGAATATTCCCAATCAATGAGATAAAGGTGACCATCTGGTCCTTCTATGAAATTTTCAGGAACCAAATCAATGTGACATGATTTCTTATCGATACCAATTTCTTCAAGTTGGTCTTTCAGAGAAAATACTAACTTTCTGACAGTTTCATAGTTCGGATAGGAAATCTCCCCTTGTATCAAGGATTCATATTTTTTGATTTCCTCAAAAGGAGCAAACTCTCCTTTTAATTCTTTACCAGAAGCGTGAATGGTTTGTAGAATCGGTGCAATCTTTTCAAATTTGGTTTTAATGATAGTTGAATCAAGTGTCTCAGCATTTTCAATGTATTGATTAACCTTAATTCCTGCTTCAATATCGAAAAGATAATTTTCTACATCTAATTTCAAATCTTTCAACAATTCAAGATTGAACTTCTCATTCTGGCGATCGATTAATTTATCTGTACCTTTTCCGAAAAACTTAACAATATATTGGTTTGAGCTTGTTTTGACCAAGTAGTTTTGATTGGTCATACCACCTAATTGTTCAACGCTCAGAATATCTTCAGCAGTTGATAGTAAAGAGGTAAGTTTTTCCTTAATGTTTTTTTCCACAATCATCCTCCATTAGACTTCCCACTTAAAGACAGTCTTAAATGCGGTATTTAAGTCAGTTGCAAAAACTCGGTGAATATCTTTGATTTCTCTGACTGGTTCTTCTAAATAAATGATATTTTTCAAACGATTGGCAAATCTCTTAATCTCCATCATTTGGATAGCTTTTTCGAAGTCAACACGTCCTGAACGTGAAGAACCTACTAACAATAAACCTTTTTCAAGTGAATCTCGAGTATTGATATTTACCTTGTACTCACTAACACCCATCATCAAAATGGTTCCCTGTGGTTTGATGTAACGAATGAGATCATTAATTGCAGGTCCGCAGCCATCACCACCACAACATTCGAAACCATGGTCAAAACTAAGGTCTTCTGGAATACTATCCGTAATGTAAAGCTCCTTAGCAAAGGAGAAGAGTTCTAATTTCTCCCAATGACGACCAATAACAATAATCTCAGATTCAGGCAAGGTATAGTTGATAATATTTGCCATTACAAAGGCTAGACTACCATCTCCAATAACTGCAATACGCTGACGTCTGCTGTGAGAAACTGTCAAGAAACGATTCATGGCGTGCATACCCACACTGACAAACTCAGTAATGGCAGCTACTGTATCTTCGATGTCCTCGTAAGCTACCACACGATCCTTAGGTAGAGAAACAAATTCTCGCATAAAGCCATCATAGCCACTAGACAAGAAATAGGTTCCTGTCATATAGTTTTCATAGAATTCCTCATCACTCTGCATAGGTGGTTGATTGGGAATCATGACAACCTTCTGGCCAACTTTATAGGTACCTGTTGGGTCAGAAATGACTGTACCACAAGACTCGTGAATCATAGCCATTGGAAGCTTTTTCGATAATATTTTGGGGTCACGTTTTCCTTGATAGTAACGTTGATCCGCATGACAAACTGCCATAAAGTTTGGTCTAATAAGGATATGATTCTCTTGATCAATCTCCTCTTCTTGATATTTGATATTGATAAACTTTGGTTTTGTCAGTTGATAAATTTGATTAATCATGTTTTTAGTCTTTCTCAATCATGCTTTTAGCAATCTTCAAGTCTGTAACTGTTGTGATTTTTAGATTTGAGTATTCACCTTTTGCCAAGGCAACATCTTTACCCTTAATGACAAAGATTTTACATGCATCTGTCAAAATTTCTTTTTCGTCTGTTGATAAAGAACCATACAAGTCAATAAAGTCTTTACAACGGAAGGTTTGGGGAGTTTGTCCTTGATAGAGATGGGCTCGGTTTGGAATATCTGTGATGAACTGACCATTTGTACTTTCAACGATGGTATCAACTGCTTCAACCACGGTATCAACAGCATCATGGTTTTTAGCGAGTTCAATATTGTCTTGAATCATTCGAAGAGTGATGAAAGGACGAACTGAATCATGCGTCACCACAATATCATCTGCTGTCAGTGGACGGTAAGCATCAATAGCTTCAATAATTTTTTCAATACTAGAATTACGATCCGCACCACCTTTTGTGATGATAATACGATCCTTGTGGAGTGGTAGGAATTTTTCAACTAAATCTTCTGCGTGTGTAACCCAGTCACCATGAACTCCAACTACAATCTTTTCAATACTTGGTTCCAAGACAAATTTTTCAATAGTATGGATCAAGATTGGGCGATCGCCCAACTCAAGAAATTGTTTGGGTAAATTACTAATCCCCATGCGCGTGCCGGTTCCACCTGCTAAAATTCCAGCGTAGATCATTTTAATACTCCTTTAGTCTGTTCTTAAAAAAACTCATTCCTTACTATTATATCACAACCTAGCCCTTTATCGAAACAAATACTAGAATTCTCTAGTCAGAAAGAGCCTAGGCATACCTTTAGGGAAAGTAACTTGAATGATAAAAAAATCTCAACTCTATTTTCAACAAATATAGAGTTCTTTAGAGTATTATAGAAAACTTAAAAAAACCTTAAACTAAATAAAAAAGTTGAGATTGTAGCCAGAGATAATTGGCTCTATAATATTTGTAGTGGGTAAATCCCCTATGGATCTTATGGAGCCTATTTTTGTGTAGAAAAAAAGTCCCATATGACCTATAATGAAAAGCGATCAAACAACTCATTAGAAAGAATCCTATGGAACAATTACATTTTATCACAAAACTGCTCGATATCAAAGACCCTAATATCCAGATTCTAGACATCATCAATATGAATACCTACAAAGAAATCATCGCTAAACTGGACTACGACGCCCCATCTTGCCCTGATTGCGGAAGTCAAATGAAGAAATATGACTTTCAAAAACATTCTAAGATTCCTTACCTCGAAACGACTGGTATGCCTACCAGAATTCTTCTGAAAAAGCGTCGATTCAAGTGCTATCATTGCTCGAAAATGATGGTCGCCGAAACCTCTCTCGTCAAGAAGAATCATCAAATTCCTCGTATTATCAACCAAAAGATTGCTCAAAAGTTAATTGAAAAGACTTCTATGACTGATATTGCACATCAGCTATCCATTTCAACTTCAACTGTCATTCGTAAGCTCAATGACTTTCACTTTAAGCATGATTTTTCTTGTCTTCCAGAGATTATGTCTTGGGACGAGTATGCCTTTACCAAGGGAAAGATGAGTTTTATCGCACAAGATTTTGATCAGCTCAATATCATTACTGTTCTTGAGGGAAGAACACAAGCTATCATCCGCAATCAC
>NZ_JYOV01000019.1 GCF_000963255.1 Streptococcus infantis
CAATGTCATTAAGTTAAGAAATTCAAATACAATTCTGTATTTGGGTTTCTTTTTTTATGTGCTAAACTGATAGTTAAGGAGGTACTTCCTATGATAAAACAGATAAAAGCCCACTTGAATAAGAGTATTCAGAGTATCCTTGGTCAAAAAGTTGAGCTCGTCAAACAAGATGAACAGGCCTTTACTCGTAAAAGAAGGTTATCACTAGAAACCATGATTCGTACCATTCTGGGAATGGGAGGAAAATCACTGTCAAAAGAATTACTAGATGCTAGACTGACAGTTTCAAATTCAGCCTTTGTTCAAAGACGCTATCAGATAAAACCTGAGGCTTTCTATACCTTATTTAAAGAATTTACAGCACCTATTCCACTTAACACCAATCTTCCGATATTCGCTGCAGATGGGAGTGATATCTGTATTCCTCGAAATCCCATGGATACAGAAACCTCTATCCAAACCCAAACGGATGTTAAATCCTATAATCTCATACACATAAATGCCCTATACGACTTGACGACTGGAGTGTATAGAGATGTTTCTATTCAAGACAAACATACGCAACATGAGCGCTTAGCTCTGATTCAGATGATGAAGGCTTCTCCCTTTCGAGAAAGCTCTTGTTATCATGGATAGAGGCTATGAAAGTTACAATCTCATGGCTCATTTTCAAGAAAAAGGATGGCTTTATATCATCCGAATTCGAGATGGAAAACAATCCATGCGTTCCTCCTTCAACTTGCCAAATACAGAGTGTTTTGATCAAAACTTTTCTCTAAAATTATCACGAAAGCAAACCAATCAGCTCAAAAAACTTTATCGTGATTTCCCCAATGACTATCATTTTATTCCACACAATTCTACTTTTGATTTTCTTCCAGAAACAAGTCAAAAACATGACCCTGTTGAACTATACCAACTTCCTTTTCGTTTGGTGCGTTTAGAAGCGGAAGAAGGAAAATACGAAACTTTGGTGACAAATACAGACTATTCAGTCCAACAATTAAAAAATCTCTACGCCAGCAGATGGGGCATAGAGACTAGTTTTCGTGACCTGAAATACAGTATTGGCTTGGTCAATTTTCATGCCAAAAAGAAGGAAGGGATTCTCCAAGAAATCTTTGCCCGATTTACAAATTTTAACTTTTGTCGTTGGGTAACCTCGCAAGTTGCCATCGACAGTAGTCACAAAAAACAAAGATATAAAGTGTGTTTCTCAGATGCGACTTATGCCTGCCGTTTGTTTTTTAACGGTTCCCTTTCTTCTCTCCAGTTGAAAAACTACCTCAAGAAACAGTTATCTATTATTCGACCGAATCGAAAATATCCAAGAAAAATAAAGGCCCAATCGGTAATTGATTTCATCTATAGAGTAACATAAATCTCAAAAAATAGGGTGAAAAAACCTTTATTTGTTATGCAAAAAAAATAGAAGATAGGATAGAGAATCACTTTGATGATCTCAATCCTATCTCCTATTCAAATAGTTAGATTACTAACTTAATGACATTGGCCCGCGAGCTTGGTTTTTTTATCTATTTTTGGTGTCAAGAATGATGGTTACTGGGCCATCATTGACCAGTTCCACCTGCATATCTGCTCCAAAGACTCCTGTCTCAACAGGAACTTCCTTGGCTAGTTCTTGGTTAAATTCTTGATAGAAAGCTTCCGCCATATCCGGTTTAGCAGCGCCTGTAAAGGCTGGACGATTTCCCTTCTTGGTATCGGCAAACAAAGTAAACTGAGAGATGGAGAGGATTTGACCTTGGATATCCTTAACCGATAGGTTCATCTTGCCTTCAGCATCTGAGAAAATTCGCATATTGACAAGCTTTCTCACTGCATAATCCAAATCTTCTTTTCGATCCTCAGGTCCAACACCTACTAAGAGTAAGAGCCCCTGCTGGATTTTCCCATATACTTGCCCCTCAATAGAAACTTGAGCTGTCTTGACACGCTGAACGACAATTTTCATAGCAATCCTTTCTGATTATATCAAGCCAACTTAACCATTGGTACGTTTAACCGAGTAGACTTCTGGTACACTCTTAATCTTATCAACCACGGTGGTCAGCATCGAAAGGTTTGAAATTCCAAAAGAAACATGAATATTGGCAAATTTCATATCCTTGGTTGGTTGGGCATTAACTGTTGAGATATTTTTAGTTGTATTTGATAAGACTTGCAAGATATCATTCAATAGACCAGAACGGTTGAGCCCGTAGATATCGATGTGAGCCATATACTCCTTACTTGAGAATTGGTCTTCCCATTCAACATCGAGTAGACGTTGTTCGTAATTTTCCTGTGAACGAAGGTTCATACAGTCCACACGGTGGATGGCAACTCCACGTCCTTTGGTAATATAGCCGACGATATCATCACCTGGAACAGGATTACAACATTTGGCAATCCGGATCAAGAGACCAGAAGCACCTTGGATGACTACTCCACCCTCATGCTTAACCTTAAGCGTGTCCTTGTTCTCCACTTTAACTTCGCCACCCTTGACCAATTCTTCAGCTTCTGCCTTAGCCTTGGCACGCTCTTCTTCACGACGTTCTTTCTCTGTCAAACGGTTAAAGACAGTAATAGCTCCGATTTCTCCAAAACCAATCGCAGCAAATAGCGCTTCTTCTGTCTTGTAGCTGGTTTTTTGAAGGACTTCATCCATGTGGCGTTTGTCCATAAATTTATTGGCCACATAGCCATTTTCTTGGAGCTGACTAATCAGCAATTCACGGCCTTTATTGATGGACAATTCTTTGTCTTGGTTCTTAAAGAACTGACGAATTTTATTGCGTGCCTTGCTGGTCTTGACCATATTGAGCCAGTCACGGCTTGGTCCAAATGAATTCGGATTGGTGATGATTTCAACCTGGTCACCCGTTTTTAACTTGGTCGTCAAAGGAACCATGCGACCATTAACCTTGGCACCAGTCGCTTTTTCCCCAATCTTTGTATGAATTTCATAAGCAAAGTCAATCGGACCTGAATCTTTTGGAAGTGAACGAACCGCTCCATCTGGAGTAAAGACATAAATCTCCTCAGCCAGATAGTTTTCCTTGACAGTATCCACAAATTCCTTGGCATCATCCGCCTGGTCTTGGAGTTCCATCATCTCCTTGATCCAGTTCATTCCAATAGCAGATTCCTTGCTATTAACTTGCCCCTTGATTCCTTTTTTATAAGCCCAGTGAGCCGCAACCCCGTACTCAGCAACCTCGTGCATCTCCTTAGTACGAATCTGGAACTCAATCGGCCCTTTTGGACCATAAACGGTCGTATGGATAGACTGGTAACCATTGGCCTTACGATTGGCAATATAGTCTTTAAAACGTCCCGGCATTGGTTTCCATAGCTCATGAACGTAACCTAACATCGCATAGACATCACTCTGAGTGTCTAGAATACAACGAATGGCAATCAGGTCATAGATCTCTTCAAAGCGTTTTTTCTTATCCTGCATCTTGCGATAGATAGAGTAGATATGCTTTGGACGGCCGTAGATTTTTCCTGTAAGATGGCGCTCAGATGAGTATTCCTCGAGTTTCGTCACAACTTCATCGACCAAGGCTTCACGCTCTTGACGTTTTTCCTTCATCATGTGACTAATCTTGTAAAATTCAGTTGGATTGAGATAGCGGAAAGAGAGATCTTCCAGTTCCCACTTCACACTTGAAATCCCCAAACGGTGAGCAAGTGGCGCATAGATTTCCATGGTTTCTCTGGAAATACGCTCCTGCTTGTCCTTACGAAGATGCTTGAGGGTGCGCATATTGTGTAGGCGGTCAGAGAGTTTGACCAAGATAACACGGATATCCTCTGACATAGCCATGAGCATCTTGCGATGATTCTCAGCCAGCTGCTCCTCGATAGACTTATACTCAACCTTACCAAGCTTGGTAACACCATCTACAATCACTCGAACATCGTGACCAAATTCGCGTTCTAAGTCATCTAAAGTAGCATCTGTGTCTTCTACCACGTCATGCAAAAAACCACAAGCAACAGTGACAGCATCTAGCTTGAGTTTAGCCAAGATACCTGCTACCTGAATAGGGTGGATAATGTAAGGCTCACCTGATTTACGATATTGGCCACTATGGCATTCTACAGCGTAAACCAAGGCCTTGTGTACAAAAGCCACATCTTCTTTCGATAAATATTTTTGCGTTAAAGCGACAACTTCATCGCCTGAATAAATTACTTCTTTCGGCATGCATACTCTCCAATTCTTCCTACCATTTTAACACTTTTTTGAGGATATGAAAACTAGTAAAGCCCATTCTGTAAGAGTTTGCTAAACTTGATAAAAAAACACTACTAGAAAAACTCTAGTAGTGCTCATTGATTAAAATCTATCTTAGTAAACTGTTCTTTCAGTTTCTACGTCGAAGAAGTGTGCTTTGTTCAAGTCAAATCCAAGCTCAACTGTTGCACCTGCTTGCAAGTAGTCACGAGCGTCAACTTTTGCAACGAACTCATCTTTACCAACTTGGCAGTATAGGTGAGATTCTGAACCGAGCAATTCTGATACAGAGATTGTTGCTTTCACAACTGATTCTGGGAATGTTTCAAGGAAAGCAGGTTCAGCATTTACGTCTTCTGGACGGATACCGAAGATCAATTCTTTACCTTCGTAACCTTTTTCACGAAGAACTTTCAAAGCACCTTCTGGAACTTTCAAGTTAAAGCCGTCAGCAACAATGCGGTCACCGTTCAATTTAACGTTGATGAAGTTCATAGCTGGGCTTCCGATGAATCCTGCTACGAATTTGTTAACTGGGTTTTTGTAAACTTCTTGAGGAGTACCGATTTGTTCAACACGTCCGATAGTACCTGTACCAGCAGGGTTTTTAGTTGCTGACATGATAACGATACGGTCTGCAAGTGTCATCGCTTCTGTTTGGTCGTGAGTTACGTAGATAGTTGTAGCTCCGATACGACGGTGGATTTTAGCGATTTCAGCACGCATTGATACACGAAGTTTTGCATCCAAGTTTGACAAAGGTTCGTCCATCAAGAATACTTTTGCATCACGGACGATCGCACGACCCATGGCAACACGTTGACGTTGACCACCTGAAAGGTCAGCTGGTTTACGATCCAAGAATTCTTTCAAACCAAGAATTTCAGCTGCTTCTTGTACACGTTTGTCAATGTCTTCTTTGCTGTATTTACGCAATTTCAAACCAAAAGCCATGTTATCGTATACAGTCATGTGTGGGTAAAGAGCGTAGTTTTGGAATACCATGGCGATGTCACGGTCTTTTGGAGCTACGTCATTGACAACCACGCCATCGATAGATGCAGTACCTTCTGTGATGTCTTCAAGACCTGCAATCATACGAAGAGTAGTTGATTTACCACATCCTGAAGGTCCTACGAAAACGATGAACTCTTTGTCTTTAATGTTCAAGTTGAAATCTTCAACTGAATAGTGTTCGCTATTTGGATATTTTTTGTAAATATTTTTAAGATTTAATTCTACCATTTCGGTGAACTCCTTTTGTCATTTGATAGTTTTATTATAGATGAAAACGCTTTACATTTCTATGGCAAGGTGACCAAAAAAATAAAAAAGTTCTGTGCAACTTGCACAAAACTTTAGATTATATCTGGTAAAATCAACTGATAACACAAGGTCAAATCAGTCAATTCTTTCAACTGCAGTCCTGTCAGTTCTTCCCACTTATCAATCTTGTATTGGAGAGAATTGCGATGCAAATACAGTTGCTGAGCTGTCTTCGTAAGGACAGCACTATTTTCCCACAGTGAAAGGATGATTTCCTGAATCTGATCCTGGTCTACAATCATCTGATGCAGATATTCCTTGATAACTAGGAGATCCACGATTCTTTCACCCATACTCCACAGATAGAGTTGAGAAAAAGTATGAAACCCTTGATGCCCTTGTCGCCACCAGTTTTTGAACAAATCCCGTTCTGCTTTGATGAGATCTGACAGAGCCTGATATCCTGTCTGTGACCAGACCTGACCTAACATGATGGATAAACGTACTCCAAAGTCATATTCTACAGCTTCCAAGGTATCCATCAAGATAGAGCGAACGGATGTGTACTTATCCTGTTGGAGAACAAAAATGTAATCCTGCGCTCCCACCTGAAGCACTGTTTGACAATTTGGAAAGAGGGTTCCCATCATCTCTAACCAAGACGTTAAATTTTCCTGTTGAAAATAAGATAGGTGACAATAGACAAGCTGCAATTTTTTAAAGTTTTGCGGTGCCTGTCCTTTGCCTTCAATGAGATAACTATACCAGGGATTGAGGGAAATGGTTTGCTCCTGTTTGGTTAAGAGAGCCACCAGTTGTTTTTCACGCTCGCTAAGACTAGCCTCCTCAAGCAAAAGCCACTGATAATTTGACAGAGGTAGACTTAGATAACCCTCTTTATCAACTGGCTGATCTAAGATTTTACCATCAGGAAACCAATCCAGTAGTTCTTTTGCAATCATTCCTAGCCCTCCACTTTTTGGATGCACCAAGAAATCAAGGTTTCTAGGCGTTCCACATTTTCAGTCATATGAAGATAGCCCATGACCGCTTCAAAACCAGTAGACATACGGTAGGTTACCACATCCGCATTCTTAGCCTTGGTATGGCTGTTGGTGTTGCGACCCCGTTTATAGATTTCTTCTTCTTTTTCCGTTAGGACTTCTTCTTCCAGCATGAGGGAAATCAAGTGTGCCTGAGCCTTGGCCGACACATACTTAGTGGCTTCTTGGTGGAGTTTATTGGGTTTGGTCATGCCTTTGAGAATGAGATGGCGGCGAATATACATAGAATACACCGCATCCCCTTCAAAAGCTAGCGCAATCCCATTAATGAGATTGACATCAATCACGTGTCCACCTCACTCCATCCTTGGTGTCAAGTAGCTTAATCCCTTGCTCAGCTAGTTGGTCACGGATTTGGTCAGCAGTCGCAAAGTCACGATTGGCACGCGCTTCTTGGCGTTTTTGGATCAAGGCTTCAATCTCTTCATCCAAAACTTCCTCGACAAAGACAATACCAAAGACCTCTAACATAGCTGCAAGAGCTTCCTTAACAACCGTATCATAGTTTCCTGAGTTGATCCATTTAGCCATTTCAAAGACAACTGTGATTCCGTTAGCTGTATTGAAATCCTCATCCATAGCAGCTACAAACTTATCTTTAAATGCCTGTAACTCCTGAGCATCTACTGTCCCAGTAAATGGTTGTTCATAGGTGTTCTTCAAATACTTGAGATTTGTCTCCGCATCACGCACTGCTTTTTCCGTAAAATTGATAGGCTTACGGTAGTGCTGAGTCGCAAAGAAGAAACGCAATACTTGACCATCAATGGTCTTGAGGGCATCATGTACCGTAATGAAGTTACCCAAAGACTTAGACATCTTGACATTGTCGATATTGACAAAACCATTGTGCATCCAGTAGTTGGCAAAGGTCTTGCCTGTTTTAGCTTCAGACTGGGCAATCTCGTTAGTATGGTGAGGAAACTCAAGGTCAGCTCCACCACCGTGAATATCGATGGTATCACCCAAAATTTCCGTTGACATGACCGAACACTCGATATGCCAGCCTGGACGACCAGGTCCCCAAGGACTGTCCCAAGAAATCTCACCTGGTTTGGCAGATTTCCAGAGGGCAAAGTCCACAGGATTTTCCTTACGAGCTGTTTCTTCATCCGTTCGACCTGAAGCACCTAGTTCCAAGTCTTCCAAGGTTTTATTGGCCAACTTAGCATAGTTGTGGGATTTTTCTACACGGAAATAGACATCCCCTTGACTCTCATAAGCATAACCTTTTTCAATCAAATCAGCAACAAAACGAATAATATCATCCATAAACTCGACTACACGAGGATGACGAGTCGCAGGCTTCACCCCCAAAGCCGTCACGTCCTCACGAAAGGCAGCAATGTACTTGTCCGCTACTTCCTGAGGTGTGATGCCTTCTTCCTTGGCACGGTTGATAATCTTGTCATCTACATCGGTAAAGTTGGAAATGTAGGCAACCTCATAACCACGATACTCAAAGTAGCGACGAATGGTATCGAAGGCTACTGTTGAACGGGCATTCCCCACGTGGATATAGTTATAAACTGTCGGCCCACAGACATACATCTTAACCTTGCCGTCCTCGATTGGGACAAATTCTCGCAAATCACGAGACATTGTGTCATAGATTTTAATCATAAAATAATAGTCAGGAAAGCTAAAATTCATAAACAGATATTTTCATAACTAACTGTTCAACTAAATTTTAGTCCGATTGCCTGTCACAAATCGGATTTCCTTGCTCCTTTCTAAACATAAAAGAAGAATGAAGTAAAAAGATGAAGGGAGTCACTACGGAAGTTTTATTTCTATGTTTTCCGTTAGGCTCCCTTCCTTTCTTGTTTCAAATTTATCGTAAAGACTAGTCTAAACTAACTCTTGAGCAATGACTAGGGCAATCTCAAAGAAAGTCATAGCATCCGCTTTTCTATCCTCGCGTCTAGCATCCCATTCGTGATTGTGATGGTCGACATAGTCAGCTGTGTAGAAAAATTGATAAACCTTGGCTTGTCGATATTGAGCCCAGGCCATGATAGCTGAAGCTTCCATATCTACAACTCTAGCTCCTGCTGCTAGTCTTCGTTTGACTTTAGCAGCTGTCTCACGATAGAAGGCATCTGTGGTCCAAGACTTTGTTCGAATATGCTCAATACCAGCTTTATCCAAGGCTTTTTCCATAGTTAAGAGTAGAGATCGCTCATAGGCTATTTCATCACTTGCTGGAGCATAGTGATAACTAGTACCTTCATCACGTAAAGCCGAGCTTGGTAGGATAATCTTATCTGCTTGAATAGACTGGTCTAGAACTCCGCAAGATCCCAAAACAATAAAGTTCTTAAATCCTCTTGCTTTGAGTTCTTCTAAGAGTCCAACAACCATTGGAGCACCAATCGTAGCCATAGCAACTGCTACCTTACTCCCATCTTTTTCATAGATATACCATGGCAGTTTGCCATTTAGATTGGTAAGATAGCCACCTTCGTAGACACCATCTATCTGCTTTACTCGTTCAAGGATTTCTCCATTAAAAGACAAGATTATGGTATCACAGATTTCTCCACCACTACGGAGGCTTCGATCAGTTGGCTCGATAACAGCAGGTACATTTTCAAATTCTTCTAATAGCATTTATTACTCTTTCGCATTCAGATAAACCACTTGGGTTTGTTTGACAAAGCCAATCTTTTCAAACGGACGAAATCAAATGTTAAAGCCCAGACGATCTGTGACTGGCATCTCTCGCTTGCTCGAGTTTATTGACGTAGTATTCCCGTTTTCCTTCAACTTCATGAATGGTTGGTTCATCCTTTTGCCCATGCACTCGGACAATCTTGGCTGGAATACCGACAACCGTTACATCGCTAGGAACATCTGCCACAACAACTGCTGCAGCACCGACCTTGGCATTTTCACCGATTTCTACAGGCCCGATAACTTGGGCATGTGCAGATATGAGAGCTCCCTTACGCACGGTCGGATGGCGTTTGCCAACATCCTTCCCTGTCCCACCAAGAGTTACCCCGTGGTAGAGAAGAACCCCTTTTTCAACGATAGCCGTCTCCCCAATCACAAGGCCAGAACCATGGTCGATAAAGACACCTGATTCGATCTGAGCTCCTGGGTGAATCTCAATCTGCGTCCAAAAACGCCAAAACTGGCTGTGCATACGAGCTAAGAGCTTAAAGCCATTCTTCCAGAGAAAATGAGAGAGACGGTGGGCAGCCAAGGCTTTTACACCAGGATAGGTCAAAAGAACCTCCAAAGTGGTGCGAGCCGCTGGATCATTTTCTTTTACGATATCAATGGTTTCACGCCACCATCCCATACAATTCTCCTTTTCTTATTCTGAGTCTTTTGGTGTTTCTGTAGTTTCTTTCTTAGGTTTGTTGTCCTTGTGATGGTGACGAGGACGATCGCCATGACGATGACCCTTTTCACCTTTTTCTTCTGAATGTTCCGGTTTTGGAGGACGAGGAAGAAGTGCCTTCATAGAAGCATCGACACGACCTTTTTCGTCAATCTTGATAATCTTGACATCCACTTCATCACCGATGGCTACCAAGTCTTCGACACGGTTGGTACGAGTCCAAGCCATTTCAGAGATGTGAACGAGGGCATCCGTCTTGTCAAAGAGGTTGACAAAGGCACCGAATTTCTCGATACGCACAACTTTAGCATGGTAGACTTCGTCCACTTTCGCTTCACGAACCAAACCAGCAATGATTTCTTTAGCGCGGTTAATGGCAGCTTGGTCGCTATAGTAGATAGACACGTTTCCTTCTTCGTCGATGTCAATCTTAACGCCTGTTTCAGCGATAATCTTATCAATGGTTTCTCCACCTTTACCGATGACAATCTTGATTTTGTCCACATCGATCTTGATGGTATCAATTTTCGGAGCAGTTGGAGCCAATTCTGGACGAACTTCTGGAATGGTTGCTTCAATCACATCAAGGATTTCAAAACGCGCTTTCTTAGCTTGAGCAAGAGCTTCAGTCAAGATTTCCGCAGTAATCCCTTGGATCTTGATATCCATCTGAAGGGCTGTAATCCCGTCACGCGTACCTGCAACCTTGAAGTCCATGTCTCCAAAGTGGTCTTCCAAACCTTGGATATCTGTTAATACGGTGTAGTTGTTTCCATCTGAGATAAGACCCATGGCAATCCCTGCTACTGGGGCCTTGATTGGCACACCACCAGCCATAAGGGCAAGAGTTCCCGCACAGATAGACGCTTGTGAAGAAGAGCCATTTGATTCCAAGACCTCAGCGACCAAGCGGATCGCATATGGGAATTCTTCCAAGCTTGGCAAAACTTGAGCAAGAGCACGCTCACCGAGAGCACCGTGACCAATTTCACGACGACCTGGTGCACCGTAACGACCAGTTTCCCCAACAGAGTATTGTGGAAAGTTATAATGGTGCATGAAGCGTTTCTTATACTCTGGATCCAAACCATCGATGATTTGCGTTTCACCCATTGGCGCCAAGGTCAAGATAGAAAGAGCCTGAGTTTGTCCACGCGTAAAGAGTCCTGAACCGTGTACGCGAGGAAGGTAGTCCACTTGTGCATCCAAAGGACGGATTTCATCGACCTTACGGCCGTCAGGACGAACCTTGTCTTCTGTGATCAAACGGCGCACTTCTGCGTGTTCCATTTGTTCCAAGATTTCAGCCACATCCCGCATGATGCGGTCAAATTCTTCGTGGTCTGCATATTTTTCTTCGTAAATTGCTGTGACTTGGTCTTTAACTGCTTGAGTTGCAGCTTCACGCGCCAATTTTTCTTCTACTTGAACCGCTTTTTGAAGATCGCTATTGTAGGCTGCGATGATTTCAGCTTGCAATTCAGCATCTACATGAAGCAATTCTACTTCTGCTTTTTCTTTACCAACTGCTGCAACAATTTCTTCTTGGAAAGCAATCAATTCTTTAACGGCTTCGTGTCCTTTAAGAAGAGCTTCCAACATGATTTCTTCTGACAATTCTTTGGCACCAGACTCTACCATGTTGATAGCGTGCTTAGTACCAGCTACTGTCAATTCAAGAAGCGATTGCTCTGCTTGTTCTTGCGTTGGGTTGATGATGATTTGACCATCAACATAGCCCACTTGTACCCCAGCGATTGGTCCGTCAAATGGAATATCTGAGATAGAAAGTGCCAATGATGAACCAAACATAGCTGCCATTGGTGCAGATGCATTTTCATCGTAAGAAAGGACTGTGTTGATGACTTGCACTTCATTACGGAAACCTTCCGCAAACATTGGACGGATTGGACGGTCAATCAAACGCGCTGTCAAGGTCGCATCTGTTGAAGGACGACCTTCACGTTTCATAAAGCCACCAGGAAACTTCCCAGCCGCATACATTTTTTCTTCGTAGTTGACTTGAAGTGGGAAGAAATCCCCAGTTGCCATCTTCTTAGACATAACGGCAGCAGTCAAGACAGTTGACTCACCGTAACGCACCACAACAGAGCCATTTGCTTGCTTAGCAACCTGACCAGTCTCTACGATCAACTCACGACCCGCAAAAGTCGTTTGAAATACATGTTTTGTCATTTTAATCCCCTTTGGATTGATAAAATTATACGCCTTGCCTACAAAGATCAAGATACAAATCATTAGAAAGGATTGATGCTATAGCATCTAAACCTTTCACGCTAATCGCTATCAGGCGATTAGCTAAATGCTTTACTAACTCCCTCATCAAATAATATCGATTTGACTCGCTCGTGTCGCTAAACCTTGCAGTTTGAATGCATTGTATTATTTAATACCCTCATCTTTGTATCAAGTACGTACAGAGTCTATTTTATCATATTTTTCTTAAAAAGTGCTGGCTTTTCTATTAAAAAGGAACCATTCCTCCATGAAAAGAAGAATGGTTTGCTTTTTATTATCCTAAAGATTGGTGATTAAACAAGGCATGGGTTGCTTGGTGAATGTACTGAGCAGTATCTGCATTGTTCATGGTGTAGAGATGCACGCCTGCTACGTCTTGCGTTACCAAGTCCACGATTTGGTCCACGGCATAGGCAAGTCCTGCTGCTCTGAGTGATTCAGGGTCATTCTCATACTTGTCCAAGATAGCCTTAAACTTACGTGGGAGATGGATATTCTCACAAGTCTTCAAGAGACGAAGAGCTTGGTTACGATTCAGGATTGGCATAATTCCTGCATGAATCGGCACATCAATCCCAGCCAAGGTACATTTGTCTTGGAAATCGTAGAAACGCTCATTGTCAAAGAAAAGCTGGGTGACAAGACTTGAACAGCCTGCATCTACTTTTCTTTTCAGATTTTGAATATCTGAGATTTGGTTTGGCGAATCAGGGTGCCCTTCTGGGTAACAAGCTCCAATGATTTCAAAGTGCGGGGCTTGGTCCTTGATAAACTCAATCAAATCTGTGGCATAACGGAAGTCCTTTTGTGGTTCCACATCAGGAATGATATCTCCACGAAGAGCCAAGATTTTCTGAACCCCAACCTTATCCAAATCTGCAATAGTCTCAGCCACCTTATCCTTAGTCAGATAGATAGCTGGCAAGTGAGCAATAGTTGGAATCTCCAAGTCATTTTGGATATAGTCTGCCAAACGAACCGTCGTCTCTTTGATATTAAATTTATTATTGCTGGCAGTCACACTGATGAAGTGTGGGGCCAAGTCCTGCATATCTTTCAGGGCTGCAATAATTTTGTCATTGCCTACTGCTGGGTTTGGAGGGAAAACTTCAAATGAGAGGGACGGTGTTTGACGTGACATATTTATGAACCTTTTCTAGTTGATTTCTTACTGATCAACCGTGTATGGAGAACTGTCTTTTCTTACAATTTCTCACGCGCAGCTTTGGCAGCTTCTACAAGGCGGATCAAGCTTTCTTTCGTTTCTGGAATACCACGTGTTTTCAAACCACAGTCAGGGTTGATCCAAACTTTTCTGCTTGGAACTTTCGCAAGGATTGCTTCGATTGTGTGGTCGATTTCGCCTTCGTTAGGCACACGAGGTGAGTGGATATCGTAAACCCCAGGTCCAACTTCTGTTTGGAAGTTTTTCGCTTTGAGTTCGTCCAAGATTTCAAGGTTTGAACGGCTAGCCTCAAATGAGATAACGTCAGCATCCAAGTTGTCGATAGCTGGGATGATATCTGTAAATTCTGAGTAACACATGTGAGTGTGGATTTGTGTGTCTGGTGCTACTGTTGAGTGTACCAAGCGGAAGGCTGGAATAGCCCAGTCAAGGTAGTCTTCGTACCAGTCGCTACGACGGAGTGGCAATTTTTCACGAAGAGCAGCCTCGTCGATTTGGATGATTTTCACGCCTGCAGCTTCAAGGTCAAGAACTTCATCCTTGATAGCAAGAGCGATTTGAAGAGTAGAATCCTTGATAGAGATGTCTTCACGTGGGAATGACCAGTTAAGAATTGTAACAGGTCCAGTCAACATACCTTTAACAGGTTTGTCCGTACGGCTTTGTGCATAGCTAGACCATTTCACAGTGATAGGGTTGAGACGAGTCACATCACCCCAGATGATTGGTGGTTTAACCCCACGCATACCGTATGATTGTACCCAACCGTTTTTAGAGAAGAGGTAACCTGACAAGTTTTGACCGAAGTACTCAACCATGTCATTACGCTCGAATTCACCGTGTACAAGCACGTCAAATCCAACTTCTTCTTGCCATTTGATCCATTCATCGATGGTTTCAGCAAGGAAGGCATCGTATTCTTCTTGTGACAATTCACCCTTACGGAAGGCCAAACGTTTAGCACGAACTTCCTTAGTTTGAGGGAATGAACCGATTGTTGTTGTTGGAAGAGCTGGAAGTTTGAATGCTTCTTCTTGGATAGCTTCACGTTCTGCAAAGGCTGGCAAACGAGTGTAGTCTGCGTCAGTCAATCCAGCGATACGTGCACGAAGTTCCGCATTTTCACCAACACGTTCAGTTGCAAAGAGTTCTTTGTTTGCTGCAAGAGCTTCTGCACCTTGACCGTTGCGGATAGCATCCAAGTCACGGATCTCATCCAATTTTTCAACTGCGAAAGCAAAGTGGTTCAAGATAGCTGGTTCAAAGTCTTCATTTGCTGTTGTAAATGGCACATGAAGAAGTGAACATGAGCTTGTCAAAACGATATTTTCAGCAGGGATTTGCTCAAGAATAGCCAAGCTCTTTTCGTAGTTGTTACGCCAGATGTTCTTACCATTGACAATACCTGCATAAAGAGTCTTGTCAGCTGGGAAGCCACCTTTAACGAGTTCAAGAGTTTTCTTACCTTCAACGAAGTCAAGACCGATCGCATCTACTGGCAATTTCACAAGGTCAGCGTAAACGTCACGAACGTCACCGAAGTATGTTTGAAGCAAGACTTCAAGACCTTTTTTGTCAGCCAAGAGTTTGTTGTAGATGTTCAAGAAGAGGGCTTTTTCTTCTTCTGTCAAGTCTTTGACAAGAGCAGCTTCGTCGAGTTGGATACGAGTTGCACCAAGTTCAGCCAATTTCGCAAAAACATCTTGGTAAGCAGCTACTAAGCTATCTACGAAGTCTTCTGCTTTCACACCTTCTTCAAAGTCTGACAATTGAAGGAAAGTGAATGGTCCTACAAGGACAGGACGAGTGTTGAGGCCTAGGTCTTTAGCTTCTTGGAACTCATCAAAGATCTTGTGACCAGCCAATTTTACTTGAGTGTCTTTTTCAAATTTAGGAACGATGTAGTGGTAGTTAGTATTGAACCATTTTTTCATAGGAAGGGCACGAACATCCCCTTTTTCTCCTTGGTAACCACGTCCCAAAGCAAAGTAGCGTTCAAGATCAGACAATTCCAAGTTTTGAACAGATGCAGGAACTACGTTGAAAAGGAAAGCAGCATCAAGGAAGTTGTCATAGTGAGAAAAGTCATTTGATGGGATTTCAGAAATGCCTTTTTCTTTGACGATGTTCCAGTGTTTTGCACGCAATTCTTTCGCAGCAGCCAAGAGTTCTTCTTCTGAGATTTCTTTTCTAAAGTATTTTTCAGTTGTAAATTTTAATTCGCGGAATTCACCCAAACGAGGGAAACCGATAATTGTAGTTGACATGATGTGTCCTCCAAAAATTGTTGTTGAAACTATCTTAACAGAAAAGAAATCATCTGTATAATTGTAAAAAATTAGGCTTTGATATAGCTTGAAACTATATCACTTTTTAAAGCACAAAAAAAGATTTGGAAAAGATTCCCCAAATCCTTTGGCAGACAATGGTTAACAGATTTTCAAGATAGCCATGTTCATAGTCAAACTTGAGTAAACTGAGAGTTGACTATGGCTTGTTATTAGAAAAGACTATAGCTTAGTCATAATTTGTTTTTAGATATTTCCTGTTCAAGTGGGACGACTGCTAGTGTCTTGCCTAAACTAGCTAAAACTTTCAAGACCGTATCCAACTGAGGACTAGTCCTTCCTGTTTCCATCCTAGCAATAATTGGCTGGCTCACTCCACTAAGTTCTTCTAACTTTTTCTGGCTAATTCCTTGCTCATGCTTAGCCTCAATCAACTCACTCATGATAGCCACTCGCATATCACTTTCAAGAATTTCTTCCTTGGTAAATAGTTGAGACCGAACATCCTTCCAGTTACTCCCAACGGCACTATTCTTCATCACTTACCCCTCTTTCTTTTAAGTCCTTCAGTTCACGCTTGGCTTTTTTAATTTCTCTTCTAGGAGTTTTCTGAGTCTTTTTGACAAAATGATGTAAAAGAACAAAACTCCCATCAACCCAAGCT
Organism: Streptococcus infantis; assembly: GCF_000963255.1. Classification (GTDB taxonomy): domain Bacteria; phylum Bacillota; class Bacilli; order Lactobacillales; family Streptococcaceae; genus Streptococcus; species Streptococcus nidrosiense. The sequence goes on from NZ_JYOV01000019.1 coordinate 16,332, forward strand.
ACAAATAAAATCCTATCCCTAAGAGGTCTTAGTTCCCAAATCTCATCTTCTAAATGTTTAATATAGGGTTCACCAGCTCTAGTCCCATGCTGACTAAGCAACTCGATATAGTCGTTTAGTTTATTCAGTTTAATGCGACTATCTTTACTTTTACGACTAGCCAATTCTCTCATATAATCCAAGACTGGCTCATTTCCATTTTTGTCCTTATAGAAGTAAATCGTGTGCACCAAGCAACCTCTTTTCAATTCAATTATAACTTAAAAGTTATTAAAAGTAAATCCAAATACTTATAAAAGAAGACCTTAGAATCATTCTAAAGGTCTCATTTTTATTATTCGAAAAAATTACGAAAAGAGTTATAAAGTGGAGCTAATCCTTACTCTTACTCCAGCTCTATCCCCTTTTCACGAAGATTAGCCAGACATTCCTCATAGTAGGTAGCGTCATGTTCGCTATAGATAGGACTATTCAGCTTTTCTTCTGCTAAATTTTCATAAGGAGGACAGGTCTTGCCACGGTAGTTCTTGTCCAGCCACTCTGGACTGACATTGTAGCCACGGTCAGCCATCTCCTCCATGATCAAACGATGATAGGCATAGAGACGATAGGGAGAGTGGGTAAAGACATAGTCAACCGTCGCATGCTTCCTGCCCCAGCCATTGCCACGCAGGGCACAGCATTCTCGATGTTGTCCCAAAAGCTGCGGACGGGGAAGTTGTGAAATCAAAGCCTCATGCCAAAGTCTCATGGGAGTCTCCTTTCAACAAGATCGAATCTTGCAGATAAGCATTTGGGTAACGTTCAAGCAAATCTCTAGTCCTAGCAATCAAGTCCTCCTTAGAGGCTTGACCAAAGCGGTAGCGATCCAATAAGAGCATATAGTCCTTGCGCTCATCAAGACTGGCTTGCTTTTTAAAATAGCCCCAAATATGCTGAAAGGCATTGCAAACCTGACCCCTGTGTTCTGGAAGCTGGCAGGCACGGTCAATCATCTCTTGAACCTGACTCAGCTCCACCACTTCTTGCTTGAGATACTGGCGAATATCTTTGTAAATATTGCTGGAATGGCTCAAAACAAGGTATTTATTTTCCGCCCAGAGCTGCTGACAAAGGGCACGTTGGTTGTTATTTCCCATATTTCTCCTAACTTTCTACTAGTTCCCAGGAAATACGGAAACAAAGTTATTTTTATAAAATGAGCGAATTATGAGCGAATAAATAGTGTTTTTTGTAGAGCCTGATTTTTCTAACAGACCTTGTTCGACAAATCCTTAAATACCTGAATAAGTCTCTACTAACAACTGAATCTTACGTAAAACTTCTTGTTTTTTCCGTTCACGCGCTCCCTGTCTACGAGAAGTTGGTGGGATAATCGAATCCAAATCAGTCCCACTATTTTCAGCATAACCTCGTTGAATTGATTTGTCGATAAACAATTGATAGTCATCTACAAGCTTCTCAGCCTCAGCTAGGTCGTGAATCGCAATTTTCTTGCGCTCCTTGCCATATTCGTAGAAAGCATTGATAATCCCATCATGGTCTTTCAATTTTTGCAAATCGATGTCATTGATAAAGCCAATCACCAGCTCTTCTTTGGCACGAATATCAATACTAGAACGAATCACACGACTAACTTCTGCTTTCATTGCTTCCTTAGACTCAGAGTTCTTCGATTTTTCAACAATTAATGCGAGGATATAGTCTAGATTAATCTCATCTGTTTTTAAGAGTTCAATCTCAAATTCAATATCTGAAAGGTCAACACCTAAATCTTTTGTTCTTTCATAGTTTTTAAGGTTTAAGAATTCATCTCGAATTTCCACATAAGAACTTCTTAAATCTTGGAGATAACCTTCCGAGATAGACTTTTCGATTTCCTGAAACTCATCATAATTTCTAAGAACGTTGTCAAGCTTCAGAAACTCACCAAATAACTTAACAAACTCTTTTTTATCATGTTCTGTTTCAATTTCTTGTGGATTTGGGAATCTTTCCAGAATTTCTTGACAAACTTCTGTATAACCTTTAACCTTAATACCCGTCACCTGATCCACGAAACCATCCATGTATTCGCTAAAACTTTTTTCTAAGATAATATCAAGCTTATTGGTATCCCCAAAGGTTCTAATAGCTTCTTGAGTAGCTTTTTCTAAATCACGGAAACATACGATATTCCCAAAAGGTTTAACCTTGTTAAAAATTCGGTTGGTTCTAGAAAAAGCCTGAATCAAACCATGATAACGTAGGTTTTTATCAACAAAGAGAGTATTCATGGTCGGCGCATCAAAACCTGTCAAGAACATACCCACTACAATCAGCAAATCCACTTCCTTGGACTTAACTCGTTTAGAAAGGTCACGATAGTAATTTTGAAACTCTTTCCCATCAGTCGAAAAGTTGGTCTTGAACATTTGATTATAGTCGTAGATTGCCTTAGCCAGAAACTCTTTAGATGAGAGAGGCATGGCTGTATTTTGAGGATCTAGCTCTTCATCTTGAATCTCTCCATAAGCTGACTGTTCTTCGTTAGGAGCAAAGCTAAAGATAGTCGCGACCTTCAAACGCTTAGCTTCTGGTAATGCTGCTTGTTGTCGCTGAAGTTCTTCATAGTATAATTTCGCAGCTTCAATACTTTGTACAGCCAGCATGGCATTAAATCCAGACAGTTGTTTTTGTTTGTGAGTGTAGTGTTGATTTCGGTGCGTCTTGTCGTTATAGACTCTCAACAGATACTCTGTGATGGTTGCAATCCGTTCAGGATGCAAAAGGAGTTCCTTCTCCATCTTTTTGAGTTTCTTCTCATCGAGCTCTCGACCGACTGCCTTTTCTGCTTCTCTATACTTATTGATTTCAGGCTTGATATAGTTATAGTCGACTTTGAACTTCAACACTTTTTTATCTCGAATAGCATCTGTGATAACGTAGTTATGAAGTTGTTCACCAAAAACCTCTTGGGTTGTTTCTCCTGTTAAGCTATTTTCTGGGAAAATCGGAGTACCTGTAAATCCAAATAGAGCATACTGTTTAAAAGCCTTCTTAATACGCTTTTGCGCCTTCCCAAACTGGGACCGATGACATTCATCAAAAATTAAGACACATTTTTTATTGTAGATTTCATGGCTTGGATTTGCTGTTATAAATTTATTTAACTTCTGAATAGTTGTGACAACAATTCGATCATCATTTTCTTCAATACTACGTTGGAGTTCTTTTGTATTGTTACTACCATTGACTGAATTTGGTTGAAATTTTCGATATTCATTCATAGTTTGGTGATCTAAATCTTTTCTATCCACCACAAAAATCACTTTATCAATATAGTCCAACTCTGTCGCCAAACGAGCTGTCTTAAAGCTGGTCAAAGTTTTCCCTGAACCCGTTGTATGCCAGATATAGCCACAGGCATTGATAGTGCCAAAGTTCTTCATCTCATTAGACGAATGAATCTTGCGTATGATACTCTCAGTAGCTGCTATTTGATAAGGGCGCATGATGAGCAAGGTATTATTAGTATCAAAAACACAATACTTAGTCAATACTTCCAAGAGAACTCGTTTACTTAGGAAGGTAACGGTAAAGTCCTCAAGATCATGAATTGTTTTATTTTTACGGTCTGCCCATTCACAGGTGAACTCATAATGATTTTTATTCTGAGCTGTTGTATTTGCAAAATAGCGTGTAAAAGTCCCATTAGAAATCACAAAAATTTGAATATACTTGTATAAAGAATTTTCGCTATTGAAACTCTCCTTGCTATATCTATGGATTTGTTCAAAAGCTTCTTTAAGACTTCCCCCTCGCTTCTTTAATTCAATCTGAACTAGAGGTAGACCATTTACTAAGATAGTGACATCGTAACGATTAGTATGACTACCCACCTGGGTCACTTGGTTGATGACCTGCATACTGTTGTTGTGAATGTTTTTCTTATCAATGATGAAAATATTTTTAATCCGTCCATCATCAAAGACAAAGTCATAGATATGATTCTCTTGGATTTTTCGTGTTTTTTCAACTAACCCTTCATTGGGACAATCCAGATATTCCACTACAAAGCGATTCCACTCATCATCTGTAAAAGTCACCTTATTTAGCTTTTCAATCTGAACCTTGGTATTTGCTAAAATTTCTGCGGGAGTATGAATATTTAAGCGTTCATAGTTGAGATGATTCACCAAATCAGAAATCAGCTGATTTTCTAAATCAGCCTCTGACTGATATTCTCTATCCGTGCGATACTCTGGTTGATACTCAGCCAAGAGAATCCCTTCATTTGTTTCCGCAATTACTTCATGTACTTTTGAATAATCAACCATAGCTTGCTTCCTATTTTGTTTTAATTGAGATTCTATCTCAAAATGATTAAAGAGTTTATCTAGTAAAATTTAATAATTGTTCTCTCCAGTATTCATACTGTTTCTGTCTTAGTTCAATTTCCTTTGGAAGACCTTCAGAAAGAGAGTTGGTTAAGGTGTTGAAGTTATCAAGAATGGAGACGATTTTTTCTTGCTCAGTAAGGGATGGCAATATAAATTTATATTGCATAATAGCTTGCTTATCTCCTCGGGGCATCTTAGAACCTTTTGAGTATTGCACATTATAATTAAAGAATCGATCATCTGATAAAATATAATATAAATATTTATTTTCCATCAAAGGGGTTATAGAATTTTGAATTGTCAAGACATCTCCACTTGTCCCACCAACTTGATTAGAAAACCAGATTTTTTTTAGATAAGGTCGGATATTACCAATCAATATATCACCCTGATTATAGGTTGTAACACTTCCTTGATTAGGTAAGAATGTAGCAACTGTTTTCCCTTTTCTATCTTGTAACAAATTATCAACCCCAACATAAGTTTCAGGAGTTAGTTCTGTCACACTAATCCTCTTTTGGCTATATTCTGCAACTGCTCCTAACTCAACTCGAATTGGTCCAAATACCCACTGTAAAAGTTTGATAATAGCGGAGTTGTCCCACTCCTCTACTCTACTCTCAGTGTACTCGCCTTCGGCGACGAATGTCAAGAGTTTTTCTCGGAAATATTCGTACTGTTTTTGACGTAGTTCAATCTCCTTTGGAAGTCCGATGTTTAGGTCATTACAAACCATATCGAAGTTGTCTAGAACTTGAACAATGCGAGATTGAATTTCGAGGGAAGGGACTGGAATTTTGAATTTTTCAGTATCATTACTAGAAATTTGTGGCATCTGCATATTATTAGCAATGTTTTGAAAATGTTCTTTATCATGAACTAAGTAATGATAAATATATCTTAAGTTGATATTTTCATTGTCTGAACTGTATGACCAAAATTCATTTTTAAAACTAAATGGTTTTGTACAATATTCAAAATCAATAATTCCGCGAGATTTTACAATAATTGCTTCTTCAGTATGAATATCTTTATCAGGGATATCTCCATAGCTCACATCAGCATAAGTCTTTCCTCCTGCAAAGATACGGATTGGCGCACCATCTTTGTGAAGTAGTTTCATCTGACCAGCTGTAATTTTAGTCCCTTTTCCTTTTTTAAGACACTCACTTAACATCTTCCACTCAACCTGATAAACCTCATCCTCAAAAGATAAAAGCTTATCTCGATAAAAAGAATATTGCTTTTTACGTGAGGTCAATTCTGAGGTCAATTCTGAGGTCAATTCTGTAACATAATCGGTAAATTTGTCAAGTGTTTGCACTATTTTTTCTTGAATTTCTAGGGGAGGAATTGGGATGGAAATTCTTGAAACATCCTTAGGATACACGTGTGGTACTCCTGATCCTTTTTTTAGACTAAAAAGTATTCCTTGTTTTTCAAGTAAATAATGATATAAGAACTTTGAGCTTAAAATCCTATCGAACGCTTTAATAGAAAAAGCATCTGAAACAAATATAGGCTCATTCCAATACATCACAAAACCTGCATATGCACCACTACCTGCAACAGTTATTGTTTCACCTTCTCTGTTAAATTCTCCATGGAAGTATGCAGGTTTCTGACCTCCAGAAATAACTGGATAAGGTCCATCAGTAGCTGTTTTAGAGGTAATTGTTTTTCCACGTTTTAAAAATGCCACTTCCCCCAATTCTTTCCACTCAACAGGACAGTCTTGGATTTCTTCTAGGATGTTCATATCATACTCCATCATTTCTTTAGTACTTCTTCCCACTCCTCCACAAATCCAATATGATGCAGATGAATCACTGCTTGATAGCGTTTAATGAGTGCTGACAATTCACATAAAAATCCTTCATTCCATTTTTTCTTATCAGGATAGAGGCTTTTAACTGCATAAAGTTGTGCCATTAGTCTATTTTTCAATTTACTATTTTCGTTCATGAAAGTAGGGAGTTGACCCGGTACCTTTGTGAAGCTTGTATAATATAATCGATTATAGTGGGCACAGTAATTTCTTAGAACCACTGCAACTTCTAGATAAGTTCTAACTTGAGTGGACTTTATACCAATATCTTTAGAAATATCTTGCTGGATATCTATCGGAGAATCTGCAAAAAATTTCGAAGTCATTCCAAAAGTAAAAAATTCTACCAGAACCCATATAGGGAACACTCCATCATATTTTCGCTGATGATGCTTATATACAGGGCTTTTCTGCCTATGACCCAACTCTTTTTCAATATCTTCTAAAAATTCACTATGTTTATGAAATTTATTAAAGGCAGTCGCTTCTTTATAAGCTAAAGCTCCGTACTTGTTTCCATGATGATAGGCAACTTGAGTCCTAAAATACAACTCAATATCTTCTAAATACTTGAAAATAAGCAAACGAAGTTCTGCATCAAAACAAGAAATTCCGTAAATTTTCTCCAAAGAAACCTTACTGGAATCATACTTCTGCGTCTCTTTATCACGAAAAGGTAAAAAATAAGCAGTTAGCCGATAATAATTAACCTTTTGTAAGATATCAATCGCATACTCATTTGATCTAATATCTTTACAACCGTGTTCAATTAATTTGGCCACCTGCTCATCCCAAGTTTTAAATTCTTTAATTTTCATAATAACTTCCGTATAAAAAAATGTCCGCCTTGTCACATCAAAGAGAGGTGGGCGGTCCTATTGATTCTATTATACCGTTTTTAGCAGATAATTCAAGGATTTTTTACTTTTTTTAAAATTATTTTGAATATAGTATACACGACGACCAATCGCTAAAATCATATCAAGATTATAGTAGGCAACATTTCGTTGAACACTTCTATTCCCCTCATTTTGAACTGTCAACTTATAGTTGACAGTTGCTTCTTCCGACAATTCACCATCTTCAAAGATGGCCTTGATATGTTTACTAATGTTTTGCTTGGAAGTTTGAAAGAGCTCAGCTAGTTCCTGTTGGGTCAGCCAGACTGTACCATTATCCAAATGTAGTTCAATAGCTGACTCGCCATCATCCGTTCTATAGAGAATTACATCATTTGCCATGGCTTAGCTCCTCTACAATTTTATCTATCTCTGCACGTAAGTAATCAATCTTAGCAACAGTCTCAGCGATTTCTTTATTAAGAACATCAATATCAATCTTCTCACGTGTGTCTTCTTGTTCGACATAGGTTGAGACAGATAGATTGTAGTCTTGCTCTAAGCCAATCACATCATTATCAACCAGCGCAGATTTATAATCCACACTTTGATAATTAGTGAACAATTCAACAATATGCTCAATATTACTATCTGTCAAAACATTGTTATTGGTCTCTTTTTTGAATTCTTTACTCGCATCAATAAAGAGGGTTTTATTTTCAAGTTTATTCTTCGCCAGAACTAAAATCGTGGTCGCGATAGAAGTACCAAAGAAGAGATTATCTGGAAGGGCAATAACTGCTTCAATAAAGTTGTTATCTACTAGATACTGACGAATGGTTTTTTCAGCTCCTCCACGATAGAAAATACCTGGGAAACATACAATAGCTGCTCGACCTTTATTAGATAAGTGGTTGAGACTATGCATGATAAAGGCAAAGTCAGCTTTTGACTTAGGAGCTAGTTTCCCTGCAGGAGCGAAACGGTCATCATTTATGAGAGTTGGGTCTCCATCTCCCACCCATTTGACAGAGTATGGAGGATTAGAAACGATAGCATCAAAAGGTTTCTCATCTAAATGCTGAGGATTTAAAAGGGTATCTCCTCGCTTAATATCAAAGTTATTGTAGTTGATATTGTGCAAGAACATATTCATACGAGCCAAGTTATAGTTAGTCATATTGATTTCCTGACCAAAGAAACCATCCTCTAGGATATGATCTTCGTATTGTTTTTTCATCTGCAGCAAGAGCGAGCCTGAACCACATGTCGGGTCATAGACCTTATTAATCTTGTCCTTACCGACCATCACTAGGCGAGCAAGTAATTTAGAAACTGTCTGAGGAGTGAAAAATTCCCCACCACTTTTACCAGCATTGCTCGCATAGTTGGAAATCAAGAACTCATAGGCATCCCCGAAGGCATCAATGTCATTTTCCTCAAAGTTGCCAAAGTTAATACTATTGATACCATTAAGGATATCAGAAAGACGTTTATTTTTTTCTGGAACAGTACCACCAAGGATGTTACTTCTTGTGTCCAAGTTATCAAATAGACCTTTAATATCATCCTCTGATTTGAATCCAATAGCTGACTTCTCAATAGCTTGGAAAATATTGGCCAATTCTTCGTTTAAATTTTCATTTTGCGAGGCATTCTCCACAACATTTTCAAATAGTTGACTCGGAAGGATAAAAAATCCCTTATCCTCAACTGTCCCTGGTTTAAAATCTTGCTCAGCTTCTTGGTCACTCAATTTAGCATAACGGAATTCTAAGTCGCCAGCTTCATGCTCAGCACGGTCAAAATAGTCTGCCATATGCTCTGAAATAAAGCGATAGAACAGAATTCCCAGTATATACTGTTTAAAATCCCAACCATCTACAGCACCACGAACATCGTCCGCAATCGCCCAAATTTTACGATGCAGCTCCTTGCGTTCTGCATTTTCTTTACTTGCCATTTTCACTTCCCTAATTCAATGCATTATCCTTTATATTTTATCATATTTTAAGAAAAAGCACCTAAACTAAGAATAAAAGTGTATCCTAAAAGTTATACAGAAAAATCGGCTCCATAATTTCTGTAGTGGGTAAAACCACCATAGGAATTATGGAGCCTATTTTGTTGTATAAAAAAAGTCCCATAAGACCTATAATGAAAAGTGACCAAACCATCATTAGAAAGAATCTTATGGAACAATTAAATTTTATCACAAACTTACTCGGAATTAAAGACAAGAACATCAAAATCTTGGATTATCTTGATGCTGGAACGCATAAAGAAGTCATCGCTAAGCTAGATTATCCTGCTCCTAAGTGTCATCACTGCCTAGGGCAAATGACTAAATATGACTTCCAGAAAGAATCTAAAATCCCCTATCTAGAGTGTGCAGGCTATAAGACACTCATTCGATTGAGAAAACGCCGTTTCCGTTGTAAAGTCTGCGGGAAAATAGCTGTCTCAGAGACTTCCTTAGTCAAAAAGAATCACCAAATCGCTACTCGAGAAAGTCCCTATGACGGCTATCGCAGAAAGTCTATCTGTCTCTACTTCGACAGTCATTCGTAAATTGAAAGAATTCAAATTCAAGACAGATTTATCTTTCCTTCCAACTCACATGTCTTGGGATGAATACAGCTTCAAGAAAGGTAAGATGAGTTTCATTGCACAGGATTTTGATTCCAGAAAAATCGTAGCTATCCTGGATGGGCGAACTCAAGTGACTATTCGCAATCATTTCCTTCGTTATTCTAGTCAGGTGAAAAGTCGCGTGAAAGTCATTACCATGGATATGTTTAGCCCCTACTATGATATTGCCAGAAAACTTTTTCCTAACGCTAAAATCGTTCTCGACCGCTTTCACATTATCCAACATCTCAGTCGAGCTATGAATCGTCTTCGCATCCAAGTCATGAATCGTTTTGATCGCAAATCGCACGAATATAAGGCACTAAAACGTTACTGGAAACTCATTCAACAGGATAGCCGTAAACTCAGCGATAAACGATTTTATCGCCCGACTTTTCGCTCACACTTGACCAATAAAGAGATTCTCGAAAAGCTCCTTGCATACTCTCAAGAACTTAGAGAGCACTATGAACTCTATCAACTATTACTGTTTCATTTCCAAGAGAAACAAACAGACCATTTCTTTGAACTGATTGAAGAAACGATTTCTTGTGTAAATCCTATTTTTCAAACTGTTTTTAAGACCTTTTTGAAAGACAAGGACAAAATCATGAACTCACTGGAACTGCCCTACTCAAACGCGAAACTAGAGGCTACCAATAACCTCATTAAGGTCATCAAGCGCAATGCTTTTGGCTTCCGGAACTTTGAAAACTTTAAAATTAGAATCCTCATTGCTTTGAATATCAAAAAGGAGAGAACCATGTTAGTCCTCTCCAGGTTATAACTTTTCATCAACCCACTACAGTTGACAAAGAGCCGAAAAATCTAACTTTTGGTATGCAGTACAGAAGAGTGAGTGGTTTTCATTTTAGAGTGAATTCTATATCCTAATGCCTTTTCAATTTTTTTCTTTCTATTTTTTAATTGTGACAACATTAGATTAGATGTATTTGGACTAATTTTATCAAATATTTCTTGGGACCTCTGAGCATATTTTATAAAATTGCTAGGATATTTTTTTGATTTTCCAAAATCAGTATACAATGAGTAAATTTTGTGACGATTTGGTAGCTTCTTTAATCCTTTCTTTCTTTGAATATATTTAGATTTGTATATCAATTTTCTACCTTCACGGTAAAATTTATAGATACTCTTTTCAAGAATTTTGACATTATTACCATCAAATCTAAAACCTAAATAATCTATACCATTTACTTTGTTGTGTTCATTCAATACCACATTATCATTAATAAAAAATTTTTTATTTTTATCAGTCTGTAAATGAATTTTATTCTCATCTGATAGTTCTTTTAATAAATTTGTAATCGACTCTACAAAATCATTTCCATACCTAGAATACAGTTTTTCAACATCTAATACAATTATAAAATCATCAGAATATCTTTGATAAAAACCATCAAATTCTTTTGAAAGTTCAGCTAAGCTCCTATCAAAATCAATAGCATAGATATTAGCAAGAACTCCACTTAATGAATTTCCTTGAGGGATTCCAAAAATATTTTTGTTTAATTTGCATTTATTATATTTTTGAAATTTTCTAAAATCACCTATACTTCGAAAATAACTAACATCATTTTTCAGCACCAAAGAATCATCAGAAAAATCTAAAGTACTTTTTTCAATAAAGGCAAATTTAGTTAGTGATTTATATATGTTATACCAATCACTGGGTAATTGTTGAACTTTTAATACTCTCTGCAATCTATCCTTTAATAATTTGTGATCCAATGTATCAAAAAACTTTTCAAAATCACCAATAATTACCAAAGCATTGTCTTGCTTCTCTATAAAAGAAATCGCCTCCGCAGCAAAATTTATACTACTTTGATGTTGTTTATTCGTACGATATGCCACCGAGAAGAAATCTAATTCATTATCCTCCATCCACTCATTGTAGCAAATGTTTAGTAGGTCAGAGTAATATTTATATATCAAACCATCTAAATGGCCTGCATACATGAGAGGACGAATCTTAAACTTTACAGGTCTACCATCAATATTACTAAACTCACAACCAACGTACTTAGAACTCTTCCGCTCATAACGCAAAAAAGGAAGAAAGCTATGACGAGCAACTTTCTCTGGGTCTGTAATATAATCTATTACCCTATCAATCATTATCCTTTTATCAATATGACGATATTTCTTACACTTATACGATTTGAAATTTATTTTTTCCATAAAACAAAAGGAGCAACATTAGCAATAGGTCGGTATTCCTATAATAACAGCTAATATTGCACACTTATTAATTTATTTTATAATACCGAATACCAAATTAGTCACGAATGTTAGAACGATTTCTTCAAAGAAATTCATCAGTAATTCCTCCAACTCTTTAAACTGGTTGATTTGACTAAGAGTCGAACGCAGACGAGGACGTTGTCTAAGTTCGAATCCAAACTGCCGACCGAGGCAGATTGCAACGATAATCAAAATTAACATCTTCTCATCTATATTAATTATAGCACAATTTGTAGCTTGTGAGCAAGCGTCTATCATTGTGACAGATAAATTCGACTTCCCATACGGCTAAACCTATGGACAACTTTATTTTACCATTTTAAAAAACGAAGTCAAGTAATAATTAATTCACTATCTAACTATATTTAGTAATTATTTCAGAACTGATTAATCTTAAAATTAACTAACGATTCAAAGGATTCATACTAGACATATACTCCGTCCATCAGATAGAGACTCTTACTATTTTTAGATTTTAACTTTTCTAGCTTTAGAATACACCTAAACTTTAGGAAAAACAACTATTCGAAAACTCAAAGACCTCAAAACTTTCTCAGATAAGCCATTCGAAGCTTAGAGCACCTGTAAGTTTATAGAATGACGATTGTTCTAAAGCTATAATACATATAAACCTTAGGGAACAGACCTATTTTAAGTCTTGAATGCCTATCTCCCTATCTATTCAACGTCAAAAAGACTCATTCCCCCTTTCTCCTTAAAATATGGTATAGTAGAATCATACTACTCAAGAGGAGTTTACATGTCACACGATAAAGAAATGAAAGCTGTTTCTCCCCTTCTACAGCAAGCAATTAATATTTCTTCCATCATCGGTGGAGTTGGTACTTTGATTTTCTGTATCTGGGCCTATCAGGCTGGAGTCTTGCATTCCAAGGAAACCCTATCTGCCTTTATCCAACAGGCCGGTATCTGGGGGCCACCACTCTTTATCTTTTTACAGATTTTGCAGACGGTTGTTCCTATCATTCCTGGTGCTCTGACATCCGTTGCCGGTGTCTTTATCTACGGGCATATCGTGGGGACGATTTACAACTATATTGGTATTGTTATTGGTTGCGCCATTATCTTTTACTTGGTGCGTCTCTACGGAGCCCCCTTTGTTCAGTCTGTCGTCAGTAAGCGCACCTATGATAAGTACATTGGCTGGTTGGATAAGGGCAATCGTTTTGACCGTTTCTTTATTTTTATGATGATTTGGCCAGTTAGCCCAGCGGACTTTCTCTGTATGCTGGCAGCTCTAACCAAGATGAGCTTCAAGCGTTACATGACCATTATCATCCTGACCAAGCCCTTTACCCTGGTCGTTTACACATACGGCTTGACCTACATCATTGATTACTTTTGGCAAATGTTCGCCTGATCACTAAAAAAAGTTGATCAAAAACTCAATTTTATACTCAATGAAAATCAAAGAGCAAACTAGGAAACTAGCCGCAGGTTGCTCAAAGCACTGCTTTGAGGTTGTGGATAGAACTGACGAAGTCAGTAACATATATACGGCAAGGCGACATTGACGCAGTTTGAAGAGATTTTCGAAGAGTATTATCAGAAAATGAAAAAAATAAAACGCATAGTATCAAGGTTTTTCAACACCTGATAGTATGCGTTTTCTGATTATAAAAACTTTTTGCCCAGCCTCTTTTTGTTAAGCTTCTTTTTTCAATAGGAGAGAAACAAGGACTGATGTCGCAATCACCCATGCTCCTAGAATGATAAAGGTCATTCGACCATCTGTAGTCACCAAGCCAATTCCTGAAAGAACAAAAGGTGTTAACGAGGCACCAAAACTACATCCCAAGACAGCATAGGAAGTTGCTTTGTTAAGGAGCTTTGCTGGGATTCTTTCAGATATCAATTGAAAGACTGTCGTCAGAGCAATGCTATAGGCAAATCCTCCTAAGACAGAACCTGCAACGACAACCCAAAGAGAAGGTGAAAGAGCAATGATGATTTGCCCAATACCAAAGGTTACACCCGCAACCAATAACAATTTTTCCTTAAAGGCAGAGATGAGGAAAGAAAAGCTAATTCCCGCCAGAATCCCAATCAACTGCATGGCACTGAGTACCAGACTAGACAACTGAGCATCTCCAAAGCCTGCCTCAATCATGAGACTAGGAATACGGAAGGTAATAGCTGTATTGGTACATACAATGACTGCAGCACCGATAGCTAGAAAGAAAATCAACTGTTTCATGGAGCGAGTTAGTTTCGCTGCTTCTTCTGTCTTTTGCTTAGACTCATGAACTTCTTCTTTGTTATAAGGGACAAAGAGAAGGAAGAGTACAAGAACCACTAAACCTGCTGCATAGGCTAGGAAGGTTGCAGTCCATCCAAAGGCCAAAAGCTGACCAACTGCCAGAGTCAAGATAGAGGCTCCCACTACCTCAGCTGATCCACGAAAACCAAGCATTTGGATACGAGTTTTACCGTGGTACCGTTCACTGATGATCGAGATGGCCTTGGCGTTTAGCATCCCCACACCAATCCCAAACAGAAGACGAGTAGCAAAGACAAAGTAGTATCCCTGATACCAGAAGGGAGCTATTCCGCTGATTGATAAAATCAAAAGTCCTAGGGTTAACTGGAGACGTTCAGGAAAAATCCGTTCTAAAACTCCATTTAAGAGGAGCATGGCCATAATCCCAAAGGATGGGAGACTAACTAGAAGTTCAACCTGACCTGTCGAGTAGCCCTGATAATAGTCAAACATGGCTGGTAGGGCACTTGATATAGAAAATGATGTGATCAATACTAACGATAGAGAAAGTATACTCACTTTTTCCAAAAATTGTTTCATTTTATCCTCATTCATTATTTATGTTAAGTCAAAAGAGCTAGATATTACTGTAGAGATCAAAGATTTCTTTCATCTAGTCCCTATCACTCTTTTAGCAAAAAGGTCCTTTCCTATCATACACTGTTTCCCAAAAATTGGCAAGCAACTGATACTCAATGAAAATCAAAGAGCAAACTAGGAAGCGATCCGCAGGTTGCTCAAAACACTGTTTTGAGGTTGTGGATAGAACTGACGAAGTCAGTAACAAATATACGCCAAGACGAAGCTGACGTGGTTTGAAGAGATTTTTGAAGAGTATGATTTATAAGTTCAACATAAAAAGTAGGACCATCAGACTCGGTGAAGCCTGTTGAATCCTACTTTTATAGATTTTAGTAAACTATCTTACTTAGATTTTCAAGAATCGACGCATTGAGATTCCTGAACCAAGTGAACCGATACAGATTCCGATGAGGAACAAAAGACCGATCATCAGTGGAATAAAGGTATCTGGGGTAATCAAGGATAGGTTTTGTCCAACCAAAGATGGGTTGACAGATTGGAATACTCGGTTATAGATAAAGTAAACCAAAACTGATGGAAGAGCTGCTCCCAACAAACCAATAAAGGCACCTTCTAACAAGAATGGGCCACGGATGTAGCTGTTTTTAGCACCAACCAAACGCATGATTTGGATTTCACGACTACGTGAAATGATAGTGATACGAATGGTATTTGAGATCAAGAAGACCGCGATGAAAATCAAGAGTCCTGCAATGAACAATCCCCAAACACGGATGAAGGAAGCCAACTTGAAGAGACGCTCCGTATTGGCACCACCGTCTTGAACCTCAGAAACTCCTTCGATTTTCTTAGCTTCTTCAGCGACTGGTTTCACATCACTTGGTGAATTGGTATCGACAATGTAGGCATCATGAAGTGGATTGGCATCTCCTTCAAAAACCTTCCACTCGTCACCCATGGTTTCAGTCAACTTTTGGTACTGCTCTTCTTTACTTGAGAAGGTTACATTTTTAACGGCTGGCATAGCCTTGAGGGCATCATAAACCTTGTGGTAGTCATTGTTAGTGACTGTCTGGCCTTCTTTGACGATGGTTTCACTATTGTCTTCAACGTCTTTACGGACATAAACCATGACGCGTACGTTGTTTTCGATATCCGTTGCCAATTTTGCAGTATTAAAGATAACTGAGGCAAAAATAGCAACCAAGGTCAAGGTAATCATTACTGAACTGACAGCAGCAATGGTCATCCACCCATTACGCTTTAAACTCTTTAAAGCTTCGAATAGGTGGCGGAAAAATCTACTAATCATCGTATCCGTACTCTCCTTTCGCTTCGTCACGAACCACACGACCATTCTCGATGGCAATGACACGGTGGCGCAAGGTATTTACGATTTGGCTGTTGTGAGTGGCCATCAAAACAGTTGTCCCTTGAAGATTGATGCGCTCCAAAAGGTTCATGATTTCCCATGAATTATCTGGGTCCAAGTTACCTGTTGGTTCGTCGGCAATCAAAACTTTAGGATTGTTTACGATAGCGCGAGCAATGGCGATACGTTGCTGCTCACCACCTGACAATTCATTAGGGAATGAACGAACCTTGTGTTTTAAACCAACAAGATCCAAAACTTCCATAACACGTTTTTTGATATTGCGACGGCTTTCACCGACAACCTCCATTGCGTAAGCAATGTTCTCATAAACAGTTTTCTTTGGCAAGAGTTTGTAATCCTGAAAGACGACGCCTACGTTTCTACGCAAAAGCGGGATATCTCTCTTTTTAATCTTAACAAGATTAAAACCTGCAACCTGCAAACTTCCTTTTTCAACTTTAACTTCACGGTACAAGGCACGGATAAAAGTTGACTTACCTGCACCTGAAGGACCTACGATATAGGCAAACTCTCCTGGTTCAATGTTCACAGAGACGCCACGTAGGGCTGTTGTCCCGTTGTCATACTTTTTGACAACATCTCTCATTTCAATGATCGACATGTGACTTCCTTTCTTTTAACTAATACGCCATTTTAGATAGGCATCGATGAAACCATCTAAGTCCCCATCCATAACCTTATCTACCTGCGCAACTTCAAAACTGGTACGGTGATCTTTCACCATGGTATAAGGGGTGAATACATAGGAGCGAATCTGGCTTCCCCATGTGATTTCTTTCTTATCCCCCTTAAGGGCATCTACCTCAGCAGCTTTCTTTTCCTGCTCCATTTGATAGAGTTTTGCCTGGAGCATCTTCATCGCACGATCACGGTTTCCGTACTGAGTACGGTCAACGGTTGATGCAACGACAATCCCTGTCGGAATGTGGGTCAAACGGACACCTGTTGAAACCTTGTTGACGTTTTGTCCACCTGCTCCACCTGAGCGGAAAGTATCCATCTTGATATCATCTTCTCGGATGTCAACTTCAATAGTATCATCCAACTCTGGCATAACTTCTACAGAAGTAAAGGAGGTGTGACGACGCTTAGCTGAGTCAAATGGCGAGATACGTACCAGACGGTGAACTCCCATCTCTGACTTGAGAAGTCCATAAGCATTTGGCCCTTCAAAAGACAAGGTCACTGACTTAATACCTGCTTCATCACCAGCTTGATAATTCAAGACTTCAACCTTGAAACCTTTGGCGTTACCATAACGAGTATACATACGAAGAAGCATATCGCCCCAGTCTTGGGCTTCTGTTCCACCAGAACCTGGGTGAATCTCTAAAATAGCATTGTTATGATCATAGGGCTCTGACAAGAGCAGAGTCATCTCGTAGCTAGTCATCATCTGATCTAGCTCAGCTAACTTCTCCACCAACTCATCTTTAACAGACTCATCCTCTGCTAAAAAGTCTAGTAAGATTTCAGCTTCATCCTGCAACTCCTCCATCTTATGGAAAGTATTGTAGGTGTTTTTTAGTTCATTTAATTCTTGCGACGTTTTTTGGGCCGCAATATTATCGTTCCAAAAATCAGGTTCTGTCATTTTGTTTTCCAAAATGGCAATTTCTTCTTCTAACCCTTCGAGGTCAAAGAGACCCCCTAAAAGAAGCTAATTTTTCACGATTGGCGTCAATTTTTTGACGAATTTCTGAAATGTCCATATATACTCCTTTTTTGTATCGTTTTATTATACCATAATTTTTCTTATTTATCTAATCGGTGTTTTTTAAAATTTCTTATCAAAATATTTCGATTTAAAGACGAGAAGGCTATTCTCGATCATTTAGTGTGTGAGAAATCGAAAAACATCTCAGAGCAGATCAAGTTTCTTATCCAAAAAACATTGATCGATTCTCTGAGATGTATATAAATACTATTTTAAAAGAGAAGTATCTGACAGGTCTGAATACAGCACCTAATCAACTTTCTAACAAAGCAATTAAGATCATTCTTTATCTGCCTTCAAAATCGGTTTTGTTTCAGCAGCTTCATCTTTTTCATTGACTTCTGCCGATTTTTCTTCCTTCTCTACTGGCTTATCAGAATCCTTCTTAGGCTTTTCTTGACTTCCCTGAACTTCTACTTTATCAGGATTCAAGCTCCAAATGCCATCTTGATTGACCTTGTAGCCATCAGGTCTTGTAGCATTTCTCAATAAGGAACCATAGCTCCACTAATCGCAATTTATTTCAATACATTGAATTTTTCATTTGCAATACATTCACACTTACTTTCGATAAGCCTTTATACTATGGCTATACCACTCCTGCATTTCTTTTGATGGCGGAGTCATATAATCTCCATACATCTGGGTTAAAAAGGCATCGTAGTTCTTTGGAATAGGCACCATGCGACCTTCAAACTCTGTTAAAATCAGTTCTTTAAGGGTTCCTGCCGGAAAGACTTCTTTCATTTTTTCTTTTCCAACTCCAATGGCTCCTTCATAAGCAGGATTGTCTGTCACACTATTTTTAACTAACTCATCTATTTTCTTATAGAAATATCTCGGATTAACTAGTCTGAGAGGATACCAAGTACACAAGCGAAGGAAATCTTTTAATTTGCTATCTCCGTGAACCGCACGTTCTTTTTTGATATAGGCAAGCTGACGCAAGGCAACATATTTATAGCTCTTATCAACAATACTTAAATCTGAAAATTGATCGATTGGAAAGACATCAATGAACAAACTAGTGTCATGGCGCTTATATTTTACGTTATCTTCAATTACAGTTGATGTATCTAAAATAGCTGCAAAATTATGGAAATACCATGAAGAGGTATCGTAAGAAAGAACACGATAAACAGGATGTTTGTCCTCCTCAATTGCTTTTAATAGACGCTCATAGTCTTTTCTATACAGTGAAATATCGATATCATCATCCCAGGGAATCATTCCCTTATGACGAACAGCTCCCAGCATGGTTCCATAGCTGAGGAAATAAGGAATGTCATTTTTCTTACAAATTTTATCAACATAGTCCAAAATACCTAGTTGAATTTCTTTAATCTCATTTTTTTCTAAGTACTGCATTTAATCCTCCAATTTATAGGCTTCAAATTCGTGACTATAAAACTGTTTTTCTTTTGGTGGGAGAGTCATATAATCACCATAATACTGCTTCAAAATAGCATCATATTGTTTCGGTGCTGAAAGCATCAGATGTTCAAAAGGAACTTCAATTAAATCTTCAAAAACTTCTTTGGCAAAGACTTCTTTTTCCTTAAACTTGGAAGGAATAAAAGCGATATATTTCCCATCTTTTACCCTATACTTTTGAATTTGCTGTTCAATTCGACTCGCAAAATAACGGGGAGAAATCGGACGAAAGATAAACCAGAAGAAGGAACGAATTAAGTCTTTTAACTTACTATCTCCATAAACAATATTCTTATGCTTACTGAAGGACAATAACTTAAAGCTTTCCAACTTATAGCAAACATCGATAACCTTAGTATCGTTGAAAGAATCCATTGGAAAAATATCAATGAAAATTCCAGAATCATACGTTTTTGTATTTCGTGTATCCACTATTCTCGTTGTCGAATCTACAACCTTTATAAAATTATTATAGTAGTGATCATCGGTTTCCAAAGCTAAAATCTTATATTTAGATTGTTCTTGATGAAATAACTGGATAAAACGTTCGTAGTTTTCACGGGTCATCGAGAGGTCTATATCATCATCCCAGGGGATAAAACCCTTGTGACGAATAGCTCCAATCAAGGTGCCATAATTGATAAAATAATCAATATCATGCTTTTTACAAAACGAGTCAATAAAAGCTAAAATATCAAGTTCAATTTGTTTAGCCTCTTCGATACTTAATCTTCTCATCTATTCCTCCTAAGATTTTTTAATACGTTTTTTGAGCGAGATGACATGACCTAAAAATTCATAAAAGATACTATCTTTGGTCCAAACGAGTAAACCAATATAGCTAAGAGCTGATAAGACCATGATAATCAACATATTGATTAAGAAAGGTAGGTTGATAACCATTTTGACCGGATAAACAAGATTAACTAAAAAGTAGATCGGAACAAATGTCAATGCGAAAAGAGAATAACGCACCGTATATTTGAAGATATGTCCTAGATTAATGAGCTTGGTCTTATGAATAAAGATAACGTAGAGTACTAGGAGAAAACTTTCCGATAACATCGTCGTAATCAAATAATACTCCGGTGTAATAATATTATTAAAGTAGAGGAGACTATCAAGCACTAGGTTCAGTCCACCAGCAAATAAGGTATAGACTGTAATTCTTTTTTCAAATCCATTTGTAAAAAGAATCTGTGATCCTAGAATAGTATCTAGGGCAAGAATAATGGTACGAAAAGCAAAGAGAGATGTTAAGATGCCACCACCAATATATTTTTCACTACCGTACAAAAGGATTGCATTTGGCCCTAAAATCATCAATCCAAAACTAAGTGGAATGATGAAGAAGTTGAAAATACGACTTCCTCGATTCACCAAATTTACATACTCTTCTTTTTTTCCGATACCTAGATAGTAACTCAAGCGAGGAACACTGACTCCAATCGCTCCCGTAACAACACCAGCGATGACAGTCACAATCCGTTGTGCCATCGTATAGTAACTGACATTCACATCAACTCCAGTTTTTACCAAAAAGAGACGATCCAGGAAGGTAAATAGCATATTGGCATTGGCAAAGATCAGCATGGCTGTCAAAGGAAGAAAAAGAGGTTTAAATTCTTCTAATGTAACCTTAACAAACTGAATATCTCTTTTAATCCAAAAATAACTAATGAGATAATTGATGAGAGTTGAAAGACTCATAATCAGTGTATAGATAACAATATCATGCTCATTTTTCACAAATAAAAATATGGATACCAGCATGAGAATGCGGATGAAGGCTGTTTTATAAAATAAAAAGCTATAATTCTCAAGCGCTTCATTCACCCATTCGATTGAGAAAATCTGAGCTATGAGTTGAACCCCCATTACCAAGAAGATTTTCTTAATAACAGGATTACTATTAAAGAACAAAGGATACGATAAAAGATAGACGGCACTTGTAATAATCGTACAAGCTACACACAAATAAAAAAGACTTGAAAAGACTTTATTTAATTCCTTCTTATTATCTTTTACATTACTAATAGCTCGAAGTCCGTAATTATAGACTCCATAGGTTGCAAAGGGCAAGAAAAAAGACAGAATGGTATCAACAGAGTTGAAATAACCATAGTCTGTTCGATCTAGAACACGCGCAACATAGGTACCCGTCAAAATTGGGAAAATAATATTTAAAACACGAATCCCCATATAAGCCAGGGCATTTAATTTTATACTTTTCATTCAATTTACCTCGTTGATTTATTATATCATAAAGTTAGTTAAAAAACCTATTTGACTGGGAAATCTGTTCCTCAAGCCATGTTTGTCATCCCTGGCGAAATCTTATCCCAATCCTCTAGGAAATCTTTTCTACAGTATTTTGTCAAATCTGAATTTTTCCAAAAGATAAAGGAGGACCATTCGAGTCCTCCTTTGTCTTGGATAATTATCCCTTATTTATATGAATTATAGTGCAAAAGTAATCACACCTAAAACTGAACGGTTTAGATTTCTCACTTCTTGCATACTTTCTTCAAATTTCTTATAGCGAGTGACACCATATTCTTCTACGAAAAGTACATTCTCAAATGCTAAAAGATCTTTGACATTTTGCAAGTTAACAAACTGAACACCCTCAAGATTCAATTTGTATTCTGCTTGTAATTTATTCAAAATACGATTATCTGAACTTACGATTGCTAGTGGTTGACCTTGACACTTGTAACTCAATAGTTCATAAAGATTTTCAAGAGTTGTAATAGTTGAAACGAAGTCTACTTGATAAGCAGAGAAATCGCCTGCACGATTAATAGTTGGGTTGAAGAGGTATACTAGAACATTCGCCATGATCACTAGGATGACACAGAGAATACCAATAATCACTAAGCGCAAAATAAGATTTTTCAAGTTAAAGCCAAGAGCAACTTCTCCATTCGGAGTCAATTCTTTAGAGTTAACTGTTCCAAGTTTTTCAATCTTAACGTCTGTATAGGTAGACTTGAACTTGTCAATCAATGAATCAAATTTGCTTTCAAGGAAATCATTTACTTCCTTACTTGGAGTTAAAATTTTAACAGTTACACCTGCATCATCAATCAATGGGTTAATCGTTAATTTTTTTGTCCAATAGTCACTTGCAGAATTCTTCAATGCTGTTTCTGTTGTATCTAAATCTTTAGCGATTTCTTTCATTTTATCAGAATCAACATCATTGAAAAGAAAGGCACCGTTTAGATTACCATCAATTAGTTTTGCATAGAAGTCACTATAACCACCAACTTGATGATTCAAAATTGTTTTTGATGATGTTTCTGGAGCAGTTATCTTATAGGTGATATAAGTAGAATAACTAGTAGAATCTTTGACTGTATTTTTATTTTTAACAGCTTTTAAAGTAAATGGTACAGCTATGAGAGCGAATAAAGCTAGTAAAGCTAGCAAATTCACTTTACGTTTTTTATAAAGATTTGCAAACAAATCAGCTACAGAATAATGTTCAAACATGTATTTCCCCTTTTTTGATTAAGTGATGATTTTCTTTTGTAAGCATTTTTGCCACGAAAATGATAATAAGAACAATTCCCCAGAATTGCATTGTAAAAAGATTAAAGAAACTTTCTGAGAAGCTACTTCTAGGCATAAAGAATAAATTATTCAAGATTAGCAAAGATAATGCAAATAAGATTGTTCTTGAGCGATAAGCTACTTGCAGCATGGCTATAAATAGCATACCAAGTAAGATACTTAGTAGAAATAGTCCCAACATACCATAATCAGTATACAATTCCATGATATAACTACTTCCAATCCCATGCCCTTTTAAGTATTCTTTATTTAAAACGAGATAGGACAGATTATGAGCATAACTATTACTGTCAATCGCTAGTTCAATACTATTTGTTGTATGTTCAAATGGTTTAGCACCGAAGATGATTCCGATACTACCTCTTGCAAAATAGTCGGCAATCGGACCAAAAGTGAAATTCCGGAAGTCTCTATAAGGAAGACTACTATTGTATAAGAATCCTCTCGCTAGAACTCCAAAACTCGTTCCTTGTTTATAAATGAAATCGAGTAATAAATCAAAAACTCCACTATGGGATACTTGAGCGTTATCACGAACATAGTTTAGTGCTCCCATCGCAAGCATGAGAACAGGTGTTCCAAGATAAATAGCCAATTTTTCTTTGAAACCAATCCATTTCCCTTTCTCCGTTTGTTCACGCATAAAGTAGTAAACAAAGGCGAAAATCAAACTCAGAATAAAGGGATTTCTGGTACCAATTACTAAGTGAATCAAGTTAGCCGCGATATAGGCAACTAAAACCATTGTCGCATGTGACTTTTTAGGTTTGGTTGCTAAGTAAACACACATGGCATAAACCGTGAAAGTCGATAAGATATAGGTAAAGTAGGGCAATTGACTTTCAAAATTTGCATAATAATTGTAATAAGAAGTTTGCAAACGGTATAGCAAGCGCTCAAACAGTCTAAGGAAATAAAATGGATAGGTGAGTAGAAATACACTCAATGAAACAAAACGTAATTTGTTTATATAATTGACATTCACTGTTTTTTCTACTTTTACAGGAGCTTTGCTTTTTCGAACAAGATAATAATTGGCTATAAAACCACCTATTGTCAGTCCTAAAATAGAAACAATGACAACTAGGAAAGCAAATCGATAGGCAATTGGTTGGTAGGTGTCTAGCGCTCCATCTCTAAAATAATCAATGGTGGGTCTGGATACCAAAAATATAAAAATTGTGATAAAGAATATAAAGTGAATCAAATAGTATTTGATATTATTCCAGCAAAGTAGCAGACTGCTAATTAAGAGCAAAAGCAAAGTTGTCAGAAGTCCTACGTTGTTACTGGTAAACAAATAAGTGATTCCGCTTATTATGGTTACGATATAGCTTAGAATCGTAACCGTTAGCAACATTCGTTTGCCATCAACCATCTCAGCCCTCCTTTTCTAATTAATTTTTTTCGATTGCTCAATATTTTTAAACAATAATATTCTATACAATCTTACATTTACAAATAAGGCTAAAGCACTAATACGTCTTCCTTTTCTAAAAATGGTATTTTTGAAAATAGCAAAGGCATGTTTTTTCAAGTAGCCATAAATCCTTGGATAGTCTTTAAACTCTTTGAATTTATCATCTAGAAGCATTTTATCCAAGATAAAGAAATGTGCATATGCCAGTCTAAAGAAAGCTACTTCTGTTAAGTTTGGATATTCCTTAACGACTTGAGTATAAAATTTTTGATAAATATCAATGTAAGCTAAGTCTTTTTCCGCATATGGTTTGGTAGTAATACTATCTCCTCGGTGGAAATAATAATAGTACGGTTTGGTATTCACAACATACTTTTTAGCTACTTTAATGAGATCAAAATGATAATAGGCATCTTCATAAATCAAGCCTTTTGGAAAAGTTAACTGTGCTGCAATTTCCTTTTTGATGAGTTTGTTACAAATAGTACCAGGTATTTTCTCACCAATTAAATATTCTCTGAGGAATGTTTCAGTATCACATACAAAATAATCATCCTGGTTTTCAGTTTGCGGACTCTCACTATTGGCATAGACATTCATAACCCCACAGCTGGAAACATCCGCATCTTCATTGACTAATTGTTGGTGTAAGCTAGCAATCATTTCAGGATGTATATAATCATCCGAATCTATAAAAATAACATAGTCTCCGTGGGCTTGCTTCAATCCATCATTTCGAGCTTGAGACAAGCCTTCATTTTCCTTGTGATAAACCAAAACTCGTTCATCTTGTTCAGCAATTTGTTCACACAAGCGACCACTTTCATCTGTCGCCCCATCATCAACGAGAATGATTTCGAGGTTTTGATAGGTTTGTTGCTGAATGGATGCTATTGATTTTTCAAGGTATTGCGCCACATTATAGACTGGAACAATGACACTAATTAATGCAGTTTCCATGCTACTCCTCTATTAGTTTTTCTACTTGTTCAATTTGTTTAGCAATCGTAAATTGCTGAATAAATTGACTGGCTTCATCGACATTAAAGCTTGATGCAGCTGTCATGTAGTTATCAATTGCTTGAGCTGCTTCTTGATTGCTTTTAATGATTTTACCAAATCGTCCTTCCTGAGATAATTCCTCAGCACCGCCTACTTCAGTAGATACAAAGGGAACTCCCAAACTCAAGGCCTCAACATAGACTCCAGGAAAACCTTCCTGTTTGGACATAGATAAAAGAACTTGCATCTTAGAAAGATACTGATACGGATTCTTTTGATACCCAAGGAAATGAACGTAATCCTCAAGTTGATACTCTTTGACTCGTTTTTTCAGCTCCTCTTCCATGTCACCAGCACCTATAAAGTAGAGGTGATATTTCTTGCCTTGCTGGTGCAACAGTCGTATAACTTCTACTACTCGGTCAGAACCTTTATTTTCTTCAATACGTCCAATGGTACAGATGCTCTGAGGAGCTATCTCAATAGCCACCTTCTCTTTTGATTTTTCCAAAATGCTTGCAAAATCATAACCATTATAGACTGTTACTAATTTCTGTGAGTAATCTGGATAAACTTCTTTGATAGAATTGCTGGTTTTTTTTGAAATTCCTACTATCCTATCAGCATCATCCAATTGTCGTCTATGAGAATCACGCTTAGAACTATCTGTTAAAAATTCTTCAATACTTCCATGAATCCAAGAAATCTTCTTCACTTCCTTGCGTTTAGAAAATAAAAGAGGAGGATTCATAATGGTAAAGGAAACCTCTACATCATATTGATCTTTTACTAGTAAACGTCTGGTGAGTCTTGGGAAATAAATTCTCAATCTCCATAAAAGCGCTCTTAACCATCTTGGTTGACGGTAGTCTTGAAAAGCTTTTAAAATTCTCACATTTTCAGGCACAGGTTCGTATCCTTTATCAAAATGTTCCATTTCAAGGATATCAATATCATACTTTTCCGGATCCAAGTTTGAAACAATCGTAGAAAGGATTTTTTCTGCACCTCCGCCTAGAGAGAAGGACCACATAAAAAATAAAATTTTCTTCTTATCCACCATATTCTCCCTTATATTCAGTGTAACTCTTATCCATATCTGCTATAAGGGCATCGTGGTGAGGCACTTGCTTGTCAGCTGGTGGTGGTGTCATGTAATCACCAAAAGCTGTGCTTAGATAGGCATCATAACCAACTGGAATAGGCATTTCTGTCCCTTCGAAGGGTAAGAAAATGCTATCTTCAAAGGCCTGAATTGGATACTTCTTCTTCATGTAGCCTGGACCTGAGCATAATTCTGTGATGCCATCACTTTCAGCTGGTCCATATTTGGTCATTTCTTTCTCAGCCTTTTTCCAGATACGATAACGAAGGGCTTTAGGAGTTAATCCTAGTAAAATCGTACTGCCCCATTTCATGAGAGCTCCATGATTTTCTGGAATGGTTTGGGCACAAAAGAGAGAATAAATCAAAGCCCAACGTACCTGTTTCTTACGTTCTGCTGGGTTTTTAGGATAGTAGTCCAAGGGAAGAACATCCAAGGCTAAGCCATGTGGAAGATCCAAGTCCTGTTGGTAAGGCTTGATGCAAGTTGTTGCCTTGTCTCGAATAGTGATAAAGAGGTTGCGATCAACAAAGTCTCTATCACTTTTTGATAAGAAGTAACGCTCATCCGCATAACGAGGCCATAACTCTGCTAATTTTTCATAATCCTTGCGGGGCATAAAGAAGTCTAAATCATCATCCCAAGGAATAAAACCTTTATTTCGTAGAGCTCCAATAGCTCCTCCACCACACAAATAACAGAGCAAATCGTGTTCTTTACAAAAGGCGACAAAATATTCAGCCATCTCTAGGCTACGAGCTTGAATTGCCTTTAAATCACTCATCTTATTCTCTTCCTCTTCTATAGAATACATCATTCTATTATACCATAAAAATAGCTTATAAATACATCTGACCATGTGAAAAATCAAAGCCCAAGATACCTATTTTCATAGGTATCTTAAGCTCTGATTCATTTTACATTTTATCTAAATCCCATTTGGGCCAATTTATTTTGATAGGCTTTTTGGTCCACTCGAAGGGATTGACCACCGTATACATCAAAGTCGTCTACCCAGTCTCCAAGTTCTGGAACTGTCAATCTTTCAATACCATTCTGCGCACCTTCAAGGACTGATAAGCCATTGGTCAATAAGAAAGTATATGGAAGGTTTGTAGAGGTCATGGCGAATACTTTACCAAGAGCTTTCGAACCAGTGAAAAGTTTTGTCGGATCTTTAATTTGTTGTAAAACAGCAGTCATGACTTGTTGCTGTCTACGAGTACGGCCATAGTCCCCTTCATCATCATCACGGAAACGTGCATAGTTGAGAAGAGTCGAACCATTCATCTGTTGTTTCCCAGCTCGAATGGTTTGAGTCGGTGACTCAGTTTCCGTTGCGTGCAAGTCATCTCCTACAGTCGCTTCTGTAACTGGGACCCCGTTTAGAGTTGAAAACTGAGCATCAATGGTCACACCATCAGGGAAAAGCGTATCAATGGCTGTCGCAAAGGCTTGGAAATCGACAAGGGCATAATATTTGATGTCTAGATCAAAATTATCCTTGAGGACCTTGCGGACCATTTCAGCTCCTTGTTTACCTTCTTGTTCCCCTAATTCGTAGGCTAAGTTTAATTTATGGTCGGTCTGTTTTTGACCATTGATGACTTGGCTATATCCATCAATATAGACCAAGTTATCACGCATAAAGCTAACGAGCTTCAATTTTTTATCTTTGCCACTTACATTCAGAACCATAATGGAATCTGTCCGTGTTTCTGCACTATTCTGTCCGATACGTCCATCCGTACCCAAAATAAGAATATTAACCCCATCACGCGTATCTTGTCCATTGAAGACTTCAACCTGAGCAGCTTTGGCATCTTTGGGCCCATTTGAGCTATTAGGATTCGCCGATTGGAATCCCTTTAAGAACATGACGATCATTCCAACTGCTACACAAAGGAATAACATCCCTAACCAAGCAAATAAGCGTTTAAAACGAAAACCTCTTTTTTTCTTTTGCTTCTTAGCTTTTGGAACCTTTGTTTCCAGTTGAGCCCCACCACTACGGCGGCTAGAACGGCTACGATTAGCATAGGTTGGTAGGTCGATACCAGAGTCTGAAAGAAGTTGTTCTTTGGCTTCTGGATTGAAAACTTCCGCTAAACCTTTTTGACCTTCTAACTTAGCATGTAAAAAGTCAAATTCTCTCTTTTCTTTTTCATTCAAATAATGAATATTTTTCAAAAGATAGTCATATCTCAGTTTTTCATGGTGTGTCAAAGGATTCTCTCTAGTCATTCCTTCTCCTTTCCTTTATCCTGTATGGTATAGATAGGATAAGCACCTAGTACTTTATACTGGATTCCAATCGTTTCTAGTTCTTTTTGAGCAAAATGGACCAGTTCTTTATCAGTATAAGCGACATCAATGATAAAAAAGTATTCGCCCAAGGCTGTTTTTAGGGGACGACTCTCAATTTTAGTCAAGTCAATCCCGCGCCATGCAAAGGTAGAAAGTGCTTTGTATAATGCACCTGGAAGATTATCTGGCAAGGTCAAAGCTAGACTCATCTTTTCAGAACCTGGACTCAAGGGGATTTGTGGTAATTTAAGTCCCAAAACCCAAAAACGAGTAAAATTGGCTTCCATTTCTTGAATATCTTGAGCGATCAGCTTTAAACCATATTCCTCTGCAGAACTTCTTGGGGCAATGGCCGCAAATGGTTGATCAGGATGCTCAGAAACATAGCGCGCAGCGTAGGCTGTACTGGCAGTGACTTCTAGTTGCGCATCTGGATAATGCTCGTCAATAAATTTCTTCCCTTGTGCCAATGCTTGTGGGTGAGAAAAGATTTTCTCTATTTTAGACTGTCCTGGTACTGCCATCAATTGTTGGTGGATTGGCTGAACAATCTCTGCCACAGCTTGAATGCGAGCCTGATGGAAAAGATAGTCCAGAGTCTCATGGACACTACCTTCAATGGAATTTTCAACCGGCACTACTGAATAGTCTACCAATCCCTGTTCATAGGCCTTGATAACGTCTGTAATATTTGAAAATGGCTCCAGTTCCTCATGAGGAAAAGCCGTTTGCACCACATGGTGCGAAAAAGATCCTTTGGGACCTAGATAGGCAATTTTCATATCAATTCCTCTATAATTTCCTCTGGGCTTAGCTTAGACACATCGATAACTTTACTAGCCACTTCCTCATACCAAGCCTGTCTTTCATTAAAAATCCCTGCCAAATCTTCCTTACTATTTTTTAGAAATAGCGGGCGTTTATTTTCCTTATCAGCTGAAATTCGCTGGTAAAGGGTCTCAAAATCTGCTTTAAGATAGATGTTGTCTGGATTTTGCTTGAGTAAGTCACGATTTTTCTGAGAAATGACTACTCCACCACCAGTAGACACGACTTGGTCCGTTTTTAGTAGGTCAGCCAAAACTTCTTCTTCTATCTGACGGAAGGCTGCTTCTCCTTTTTCTTCAAAGAAACGAGCAATTGGCATCCCCAGTCGGTCTTCAAGCAAGGCATCCATGTCTACAAAGTCAGGATCTAATCCTCTAGCAATAGTTGATTTTCCTGCACCCATAAAACCTAGTAAAACCTTAGCCATGAATCAAAGTCTCCAAATCATCAAAGAAGCTTGGGTAGCTAGTATTAATGGCTTCTGCACGATCCAATTCGACCTCTCCATCTGCCACTAAAAGCGCTGCAATGGCTGTCATCATGCCGATACGGTGGTCCCCAAAGGTATTGACTCTGGCTCCATGGAGGGCAGATTTCCCTTTGATAATCATGCCGTCTGCTGTAGGAGTAATAGCTGCTCCCATGCTATTTAAAGCGTCTGCGACAACTTGAATACGGTCTGTCTCTTTGACTTTAAGTTCTTCAGCATCTTTGATAACCGTTTGCCCTTGAGCTTGGGTAGCAAGGAGAGCGATAATTGGTAATTCATCAATTAAGCGCGGAATCAAGGCTCCACCAATCTCTGTTCCTTTTAGGCCTGAAGTTTCGACAGTCAAGGTTGCAGACTTAGCAATTGGATCAATATCAGTAATCTCTAATTTGCCACCCATAGCACGGATAACATCAATAATCCCTGTACGAGTTTCATTAATACCGACATTCTTAAGTACCACACGAGAATTCGGCACAATCAGACCTGCGACCAACCAAAAGGCTGCACTAGAAATATCTCCAGGTACGACAACCGTTTGTCCATTTAGTTTCTGTGGTCCCTGGACAGTGATTTTCTTACCATCGACACTCAAGTCTCCGCCAAATTGACGCAGCATATCTTCGGTATGATTACGAGTGCACTCCTTTTCAATGATGACAGACTGGCCTTGAGCCTGCAATGCCGCAAAAATCAAGGCTGACTTAACTTGAGCAGAGGCAATGGGCAACTCATAATGAATAGGTGTTAAGTTTTTTGTACCTTTTAAGTGCAAGGGGGGCAAGTCTCTCTCTGTTTGACCAGAAATACTAACTCCCATTTTTTTCAAAGGAAGGGTCACACGGTCCATAGGGCGTTTGGAAAGACTATCATCTCCAAACATCTCCACTTCAAATTCTGCACCAGCAAGGACGCCCGAAATTAAACGAATTGATGTCCCAGAATTCCCCATATCGAGAGCGTTCTTAGGGACTTTCAATCCATCCATCCCAACACCTTGAATGGTAACGACGCCGTCTTTATCCTCAATCTCAACACCAAGGTCACGAAAAACTTGCATAGTTGATAGGACATCTTCACCACGCAGGATATCATAAACTTTAGTCTCACCCTCAGCCAAGCTCCCAAAAATAATAGAGCGATGACTGATGGACTTATCCCCTGGCACTCGAATACTACCATTCAAATGGTTAATGTTTGTTTTTAACTTCATACTAGACCTCATACTGACAATACTTTTTCTTATTTTATCATAAAAAGTCAGAAATTTCTTAAAAATTCCTGACTTTATGAGGTAAATTCTTATTTTAAAAGCTCTGAAATTGGTTCAAAAACAATTTTTTCAATATCAGATAGATAAATAGAAAGTTGTTGCTGTTTGGCAAAGAAAGCTGATAAAAGAGAGTTGCCTTGAATCTGCTTGCCAAAAGATTCCATTTTTTCTTGGAAAGAAGCGTCTGGCATTTGACCAGTTTGGGCCATGACTTGGATTTCATGTTGAAAAGCAATATAATCTGCAAAAATCTTGCTAGCTTCTGCATCGGCTTGGATAGCATCTCTAGCTTCCTTAACCGCCTTGTATTCAGGCAATTCGCGTAGTCCGCGACTTAGTTCGTTTGCACTATCATAAATATTTGACATGATTGTCCTCCTTATTTAATAACGACTGTGTAATTCGTATTTTCTGTAATGACTTGCTCAGCACGTTTTAAATCCTGAGCATTCTTAAAGGAAATTTGCAGAATCCCGTGAATATCTTCACGGTTTTCCTCATTGATATGGATATTGACCAAGGAAGTTCCTCTTAGCAATTCCAAGATGCGCAAGATCACATCTTCCTCATCGGGAACATCTACATAAAGATCAAATGAGCTATCTACTCCTCCACGTTTATGGATTTCCATAGCTTGACGTTGTTCACGCGCTTGATTGAAAAAGTTCCAGATTTGGTTTTCATCACCCTTACTGATTGCTTGCTCAATCTCGTCCAAACGACCTTTGAAGTCCTCGATGCGTTCAATAATAGTCTCTCTATTGGATAGGAGGATAGACGTCCACATGCCTGGCTCACTTTCGGCGATTCGAGTCATATCACGAAAACCACCGGCCGCAAACCGTCGTGCCATCTCATGCTCTTCAGCATAGTTGGCAGTTTGTTCCATTAAACCTGATGCTAAAATATGAGGAAAATGACTAATCTGAGATGTCACTCGGTCATGCTCTTCAGCATCGATTTCAATGAAACGAGCATGAAGAC
Source organism: Streptococcus infantis (assembly GCF_000963255.1). Lineage (GTDB taxonomy): Bacteria > Bacillota > Bacilli > Lactobacillales > Streptococcaceae > Streptococcus > Streptococcus nidrosiense. Next base: position 48,639 of record NZ_JYOV01000019.1, read on the forward strand.
CCGACAGCAAGTCTTTCATTTCTTCAAGCGTATCTGGAGTCGTTAGGCTCGAAGGCGTAAAGATATAGTAGGCATTTTCAAAAAGATTAACATCGGCAGAAGCCGCCCCTGTCTTATGACTCCCTGCCATGGGATGAGCTCCAACAAAGCGAACGGACTTATCAGCAAAACACTTCTCAGCTGTAGCCACGATAGCTGACTTGGTCGATCCAGCATCGGAAATAATAACACCTTCTTTCAAGTCCAAGTTGGCCAATTCCTTAATAAAGGCAATGGTTTGCTTGATTGGTAAGCTGAGGATAATAACATCTGCAAGTGGAGCAAAACTAGCAAAATCATCCGTCGCACGATCAATCATTCCTCGCTCCAAAGCAATATCTCTAGACGCTTGACTACGATTGTATCCTAAAATTTCATAATCAGGATGATCCCGCTTGATTCCGAGTGCCATGGAAGCACCAATCAAACCTAGTCCTGCGATATAGATGGTTTTTGCCATAAGAGCTCCTTAATAATTCTTTGTATACTCCCGATGTTTAGCAACAGCTTCTTTTAATTCTTCCAGATTATCAGAGGAGAATTTCTCAAGGATTTCTTGAGCCAAAACTGTTGCTACGACTGCCTCCATAACGACACCTGCTGCTGGAAGAGCAGTAGGATCACTTCTCTCCACCGTTGCCTTATAAGGCTCATGAGTTTCAATATCGACACTCATCAACGGCTTGTAGAGAGTCGGAATTGGTTTCATAACCCCACGGACAAGAATCGGTTGGCCATTGGTCATACCACCTTCGAAACCTCCGAGATTATTAGTACGACGAGTATAGCCATCTTCTGGTGACCAGAGAATTTCATCCATGACTTGGCTGCCCTTGAGATAACCTGCTTTAAAACCAAGTCCAAATTCCACACCCTTAAAAGCATTGATTGAAACAACTGCTTGAGCTAATCTTGCATCTAGCTTTCTATCCCATTGGACATAGGATCCCAGACCAACTGGAACGCCACCGACAACCGTTTCTACAACTCCACCGATGGTATCTCCATCACGTTTGATTTGGTCAATATAGTCCTTGATTTCCTGCTCACGTTCTTGGTTAACGATAGAAACTTCTGACTGGGCAGCTAGTTTTTTGATCTCTGCGACTGTTAAGTTTTCTGGAACATCGATTTCCTTGCCACCAAAGACAACAACATGGTTGGCAATTTCGATATCAAGCTCAGCCAATAGACGTTTAGCCACGGCCCCAACTGCTACTCGCATGGTTGTTTCACGGGCAGATGAACGTTCCAGGGAATTTCGCAAATCATTAAAGCGGTATTTGATACCGCCTACCAAGTCAGCGTGACCTGGGCGAGGATGAGTGATTTTTCGTTTACTTTTAAGTTTGTCTTCAATATCCTCGGCAGACATAATATCTAGCCATTTTTGATGGTCTTTGTTAATGACATCCATGGTAATGGGAGCCCCTGTCGTCTTCCCGTGGCGAACACCAGAAGTAAAGACAACTTGGTCGCTCTCGATCTTCATGCGTCCACCACGACCGTAACCACCCTGGCGACGTTTGAGATCCTCATTGATATCATCGGCAGTCAAAGGAAGACCTGCTGGGATTCCTTCAATAATTGCTGTCAGACGAGGACCGTGTGATTCTCCTGCTGTTAAATATCTCATACATTCTCCTTATTTTACCAAGTAATCTTTCATTTCTTCGAGAGAAACTGGGTGAATCCTTGCTGAACCAAGTTCTGGTACCAAGACTAATTTCATAGTGTTGCCACGCGCTTTTTTGTCATGGGTTAAAGCCTGATAGAGCTTTTCAACATCCCAGTTTTCATAATCCACAGGAAGTCCAAATTTCTGACACATTTCTCGGATAGACTGAGTGATTCCAGCTGGCATAAGGCCTTTTTGTTCGGCTACCTTAGAAACCTGAACCATTCCCATCGCTACTGCCTCACCATGCATAACACGTCCATAACCAGCAGTCGCTTCGATAGCATGGCCAATTGTATGACCAAAATTGAGATACAGACGAATACCATTGTCCAATTCATCTTCGACTACCATCTTGCGCTTGACCTGGCAAGAATGCTCAATCAAACTCTCGGAATGTTCCAATATGCTTTCCACAGAACCATCCATTTTAGATAATAAGTCCCAGAGTTCTGGATCTTCAATTAAGCCATACTTGATGACTTCACCCATTCCTTCAATCAACTCTCTCTTACCTAAGGTTTCAAGAACGGTTGGATCAATCAAAACGCCGTCTGGTTGGGCAAAAGTTCCCACCATATTCTTGGCAAAAGGAGTATTTACTCCTGTCTTACCACCGATTGAAGAGTCCACTTGAGCAGTCAAACTGGTCGGAATTTGAACAAAGTGAATACCTCGCATATAGGTTGAGGCTACAAAGCCAGCCAAATCACCAACGACACCACCACCTAAAGCTACGATGCCGTCACTGCGAGTCAAGTCTTGCTTAACTAGAAATTCATAAGCCTTTTGAACTGTGGTTAGATTTTTTCGCTCTTCACCCTCTAGAAAGTCAAAAACTGCCACTTGAAAACCAGCATCCTCTAGGCTCAATTTAACTTTTTCTGCATAGAGAGAAGCCACATGGTTATCGGTAATGATAACGACTTTTTGCGGTTGCCAAAGTTCCCGCAACCATTTTCCTGCTTGAGACAGGCATCCTTTTTCAATCTGAATATCATAAGGATGGTGGGGAAGGTCTATTTTGATTTTCATAGCAGTTCTCCTTTTTTCATTTTTGATACTTTTGTTTTAGTAATTCCCAGATTTGAGTGGTTGGCATTTCCTTGCCTGTCCATAACTGAAAAGCTTCAGCTGCTTGGTAGAGCAACATACCAAGGCCGTTAATAGCTTGGTTTCCCTGGTTTCTTGCCCACTTTAAAAATGGTGTCTCAAAGGGTTGATAAATCACATCAGCGACCAAGAGCTTCTCTGGCAAAAGGACACTTGTTGAGATTGGCAGAGACACTCCATCCATACCAACACTAGTCGCATTTGCCAGTAAATCCGAATCAGTTATCCTTGCTTGCAGTTCAGAAACATCTTCTAAAGCAAATAAATCTACTTTAAACCCTGTTTCATTTTGTAGTTTTTCTAAGTAAGGTCTTGTTTTTTCTATTGAAGTCGAACGTACAAAGACAGAAACCTGACTGACTCCATCCAAGATTGCCTGTGCCAAAATTGCCTTGGCTGCACCGCCTGCTCCCAACAAGACCATTCTTTTCCCAGATATTTTAAAAGAAGGCAAGCTCTTAAAGAATCCCTTGCCATCTGTGTTATATCCAATTAAAGTTCCCTCTCGATTCACCACTGTATTGACAGCACCAATCAAACGAGCTTCTTCACTCAATTGATCCAAATAAGGAATCACCTGTTCCTTGTAGGGCATAGAAAGATTGATTCCAAACATCTGGAAACGACGAATGTTGGCAACTGTTTCTGCCAAGTCAGTTTCTTCTACCTCCCAAGCAAGATAAACCCCATTGGTATTGGTTGCCTCAAAAGCTTGATTGTGAATGAAGGGTGAAATGGAGTGTCTGATAGGATTGGCGACTACAGCTGCTAAACGTGTGTAGCCATCAATCTTCATTTAGTATCTCCCGAATTTTTTTCATGCTAGAAAGTGAAATCTGTCCTGGAGCACTGGCTTCGTCCAGACATGCAAAAGACCAGCTAGAACCCGTCACATCTGAAGTAATACGAGAAACCTTGCCCACTTTCCCCATAGAAATCGTCACATATTCTTGTTCTGGGTTCAGTGTTTTAAAGCCACGTGTAAAGTTCATAAGGTCCAATACATCTTGTTCTGTATGAGCCATAACCGATACTTTAACCACTTTTGGCGTTAGGCTGGTTAGCTCGGATAAGATTTCCATCATATTCTCTGGAGTTTCTTGGAAATTATGATAACTCAAGACTAGATTTGGAAAATCAAGCATTTCTTCAAAAACATCCTTATGGGAGAAATACTCAAAATCAATGTATTCTGGTTGATAGAGTTGAGCTACATCTTTGATAATTTGTACATACTCTGCCGAATCCAAATCGATCTCGCCTCCCTCAGCACGAGTACGTAGGGTGAAGAGGAGTTCGCGACCTGCAAATTTTTCAAAAATAGCTGGAGCTACCTGTAAAATAGCTTCCTTTGGTAGGAAGTCGGCACGCCACTCAATGATATCAGCATCGATATACCGCATGGCATCGATTCCTTGCGCCTCTTCTAAACTCTTTGGCATTACTGAAACGACTAATTTCATTTAGTTACCTTCATGCTAATCACCTTAAGGTAATTACTACTTTCATCTTTTTCATTGTAGACAAAGTCTGCTGGAAGTCCATATTTATTAAGAACCTGGTACTTTCTTCCTGCAAATCCTTTGTCGATTTGTTCTATAAATTTTTGACGGGAAACATTGGCAGCATTGGTGCTAGCAATGATCATACCTCCCGGATTTAAAATCTCTAAACTCTGGGAAATCAACTTGTGATAGTCCTTAGCTACAGAGAAAGTTTGCTTTTTATTACGGGCAAAGCTAGGTGGATCTAGAACGATCACATCATAAGACAAGCCCTTACGTTTAGCGTATTTAAAGTATTCAAAGACATCCATAACAATGAAACGATGATTGTCAAGACTGAGTCCATTGGCATGAAAATGAGCTTCTGACAGTTCTCTCGAACGTTTGGCTAGATCTACAGAGGTTGTTTCATTAGCGCCTCCCATTGCTGCAGCAACTGAGAATGCTGCTGTGTAGGAAAACATATTAAGCAAGGATTTTCCCATAGCTAAACCATCAACCAAGCTACCACGCACTTCATGTTGGTCCAAGAAGATGCCTGTCATAAGACCGTCATTCATAAAAACTTGATAGAGGACGCCATTCTCAAGAACTGTAAAATTTTCTGGTGCTTCTTGACCATAGATATGGGCAGACTCATAGTCTAGACCTTTAAAACGAATCTTTTCATAGGCACCTAAGACTTCTGGGAAAACCTGAGCAAAGGCTGCTAGGATCTGTTGGCGAAGCCCATAGACATAGGAGTTATACCAGGAGAAAACAACATAATCTCCATAGAGATCCAAAGTCATTCCACCAAAGCCATCGCCTTCTTGATTAAACAAACGAAAGGCAGTTGTCAACTCATCTTGATAGTAAGAAGAACGTTTTTGTTTGGCTTTTTCAAACAAACTTTCAAAGAAGGATTGGTCAAAAGAAAGATTCTGGTTCGTTACAAACCAACCAATCCCCTTATTTTGACGAGATAAATAAGCCATGCCCAAAAACTGCTTGTTTTGACTAAATAACTCAACTTCTTGATCAGTTTCAGATAGTTCTGGAAAATCAATTTCCTCCAAAAGTACTAGACCTTGGTTTAGTTTTTTTTCAACACGTCTACTGACGAATACTTTATTCATAAATACTATTATAACAAATTTTGTGACAATTCACAAAATAGAAACTATTGATTCATCCATCATCTTGCCCTATCTGAGAGAATTTTTCCTCCCATTAGTCCTACTATTTTTCTTTTATAGTATTTCAACACTTCCAGTTGAAAAATAGACATAAAATTCAAAGAGTTTAATTACAACGCAAACGTTTGCGTATTCATTAGCTTTATGCTACAATAATTCTCATCACTGTAAGTAAGAGGATCAACTATGAAGAATCAAACCCTAATGCAATATTTTGAGTGGTATCTGCCCCACGACGGTCAGCACTGGACACGCCTAGCTGACGACGCTGAACACCTAGCCAACTTAGGTATTAGTCACATTTGGATGCCACCTGCTTTTAAAGCAACAAATGAAAAGGATGTTGGTTATGGCGTCTATGACTTGTTTGACCTTGGAGAATTTAATCAGAAGGGTACTGTACGTACCAAGTATGGCTTTAAAGAAGACTATCTTCATGCCATCCAAACTTTAAAATCTCATGGGATTCAACCAATGGCTGATATCGTCTTAAATCATAAGGCAGCCGCTGACCATTTAGAATCTTTCCAAGTAATAGAAGTGGATCCAGAAGATCGAACTGTGGAACTAGGAGAACCTTTTACCATCAATGGCTGGACTGGTTTTACCTTTGATGGACGACAAAACACCTACAATGACTTCCACTGGCACTGGTACCACTTTACTGGAACTGACTACGATGCTAAACGCCGTAAGTCTGGTATCTATCTGATACAAGGTGATAATAAAGGCTGGGCTCATGAGGAATTAGTCGACAATGAGAATGGCAATTACGACTATCTTATGTATGCCGATCTAGATTTCAAACATCCTGAAGTGATACAAAATATTTACGACTGGGCTGATTGGTTTATGGAAACGACTGGCGTAACAGGTTTCCGTTTGGATGCAGTTAAACACATTGACTCTTTCTTTATGCGCAACTTCATTCGCGATATCAAAGAAAAATATGGCCAAGATTTCTATGTCTTTGGAGAATTCTGGAATCCAGACAAGGAAGCAAATCTGGATTACCTTGAAAAGATTGAAGAACGCTTTGATCTTGTCGATGTTCGCCTTCACCAAAATCTCTTTGAAGCAAGCAAGGCTGGAGAAGACTATAATTTGACAACCATCTTTGAAGATAGTCTGGTGCAAATCAATCCAGAAAGAGCTGTAACCTTTGTCGATAACCATGATACTCAACGTGGCCAGGCTCTTGAATCCACTGTTGAAGAATGGTTTAAACCAGCAGCCTACGCCCTCATTCTTTTGCGAGAGCAGGGGCTCCCATGTGTCTTTTATGGAGACTACTACGGTATTTCTGGTCAATATGCTCAGCAAGATTTCAAAGATGTTCTTGACCGTTTGCTAGCTATTCGAAAAGAGTTGGCTTATGGAGAGCAAACGGACTACTTTGATGACCCTAATTGTATCGGTTGGGTCCGTTCAGGAGCTGAAAATCAATCGCCACTTGCCATCGTGATTTCTAATGCTAAAGAAAACTGCAAAACCATGTTTGTCGGTCAAGAATGGGCTGACCAAACCTTTGTTGATTTGCTTGGTAACCATCCTGACCAAGTAACCATCAATGCTGAAGGCTATGGAGATTTCCCAGTTACAGAACGCTCTCTTAGCGTCTGGGGACTGGCTAACTAATCAATTAATACTCTTCGAAAATCTCTTCAAACCACGTCAGCTTCTCCTTGCCGTATATGTGTTACTGACTTCGTCAGTTCTATCCACAACCTCAAAACGGTGTTTTGAGCAACCTGCGGCTCGCTTCCTAGTTTGCTCTTTGATTTTCATTGAGTATAAAACACACAAAAAATGCCCACAAGCTAGATTTTCTTTCTAGCCTGTAGGCATTTTTTTCTATTATCAATACTTAAAATTAGTCTTTCCAAAGATCCATAGCATTTTGAAAATCTGCAGAAACTTGAACATTTTGAGGATTAGTCGCTTCTCTCTCCTGACGCTTAGCCTCTACCTGGACTACACTCTTAATACCTTCATGACGCCAGTTTCTTAGGATAGCTTGGATGTACTTCCAATTTGGTTTTCCATTCAAAACAGCCTCACGTAGGGCCTCTTTGATCAGGTCCGCACTGGTTCCGTCTTCTTTCAAACTCTTTTCTAAATCTTCGATTTCAAAAGGACTTAATAGACGACCTAACTCTTGTTGGAAGGTTTCCACCAAGTCTTTCAAATCATTTTTAGCAGGTACCACTTGATTTGGTTCTTGCTTTTCAAAAAGTTGGTCTAAGCGCTCTAAAGCTAAAGTCGCATCAAAAATCACTTCTATCTCACCATTGAGTTCAATGGTTCGGTATTGAAGTAAGCCTTTTTCTGTCAAGCGCGAAATCGCTTGATTGACTTCAAAGACTTGCTTTCCAATTTTCTCAGCAATCTGGCTTGGGGACAATTCCCCTAAAGCTGTTGTATTTTGTAGGTAAAAGAATTGCCAAACTAAGAAATCATCGCTTGATGAAAACAGTTGATTGTAGTTTAAGAGCAGAGCACTTGGTAGCACCAAGTTCCCTGATTTGAAAGCATCTAAATATGTCATAATTCCTCTTATAAATATCCAAAATGAGACACATCTTCTTCTGCACTCTTCCACTCAAAAGGCGTTTCTTGGTAAACTGCATAATTTACCCAGTTACTGAAAAAGAGAGCTGCTGAGGAACTCCAACGCATACAAGGAAGTTCATGGATGTCATCATTTTTGAAATAATTTTCTGGTATATGGGGATCTAAACCAGCATCTAGATCTCTAAAATATTCCTTGGCTAGCGTATCACGATCATACTCCAAATGCCCAAAGCTATAAACTTCTCTTAAATCTCGGCTTGCAAGGATAGAGATTCCCACCTCTTTTCCAGATGCTAAAATCTCTAGATTGGTTTTATTTACAATGTCTTCTTTGAGAATTTCTGTGTGACGAGAATGAGGAGACACATACAAGTCATCAAAACCTCTCAACAAAAGATGACCTTCTTTTAAAACATCCTGAGGATAAATTCCCGAAAGCTTTTGAGCCATCTGGTGTTTATCTACGCCGTAACGATAGTAGAGGCCAGCCTGTGCTCCCCAGCAAATATGCAGGGTTGAAAAGACATGTGTCTTTGACCAATCGATGACCTGAGTAAATTCCTCCCAATAGTCCACTTCTTCAAAAGGAAGATGCTCAACCGGCGCTCCTGTGATAATCAAGCCATCAAAATACTGGTCTTGAACTTCCGAGAAGGTCTTATAAAAAGTCTCCATATGCTCAGAACGAGTTGTTTTCGACTGATGACTTTCCATATATAAGAAATCAATATCTAACTGCAAAGGAGTATTAGCTAAATGTCGTAAAAGCTGAGTCTCTGTAACCATCTTCTGTGGCATCAAGTTTAAAATCAGAATTTTCAGTGGTCGAATATCCTGATGAGCCGCCCTCTGGTCATCCATGACGAAAATATTTTCCGTTCGTAAAATCTCAACTGCTGGTAATTTTTTATCAATTCGAATCGGCATGGAAATCTCCTTACTGTATCAATTCTAGGCTCAAACGAACATACAGTCGTCAAATGAAAAATCAGCTGACGAAAGTCCTTCCCTTTATTATACTGTAAGAAGATATAGTTTTCAATTATAGTTTTTCTCTAACTAGATATAGCCTTTTTTTATATCAGATGAAGAGAAAACAGCCCTAGGGACTGTTTTTCATTAATAATGCATAAGCACTTTATAATCGTAATCTCCGATAGCTTCGCGACCTTTAAGCTCATCAAGCTCAATCAAGAAGGCACAACCAGCTACGATACCACCAAGTTTTTCAATCATTTCGATGGTTGCTTTCACAGTACCACCTGTTGCCAAAAGGTCATCTACGATGAGAACACGTTGACCTGGTTTGATAGCATCTGCGTGCATAGTCAAAGTATCAACACCATATTCTTTTTCGTAGTCAGCTGAAATGACTTCGCGTGGCAATTTTCCTGGTTTACGCACAGGTGCAAAACCAATTCCCAACTCAAAAGCGACTGGACATCCAACGATAAATCCACGCGCTTCTGGTCCTACGATCATATCGATCTTTTTATCAGTAGCATATTGAACAATTTCACGAACAGCATAGCTGTAGGCATTGCCGTTGGCCATCAAAGGGCTTATATCACGGAATGTAATTCCTTCTTGTGGATAATTTTCAATACTTGCAATGTAATCTTTTAAGTTCATAGCATTTCTTTCTTTTTAAGTTTTTACTCCCTATTATACCATAAATCTTAGAAAAGAGAAATAGAAAGAAACCCTGGAAACTGAGTCCAAGGCTTCTAATCAGATCTATAACTATTGCTCGCTTAATAAAATCATTTCTTCTTTTTGCTTTTAGAGTTTTGATTGCGTTGACGATTTTGTTCGATGCGCCACTCTCGCTCAAAGTAGGACATGGTTTCAAATACTCTGCGTGGTAAACCAACATCCAGCAAATAGATTGGGATTTTCAAAACATTTGATTGCTTTGCAGTCAAAAATCTACTTCGTAGACAATTCCATAAAGAGTTGGATTTTATAAAATCCTTGTCATAAAAATGAACTTCAATAGTATAAAAATCCCTTGAACTTCTACCACCCTTGATTCTCATTAGAGAAAATGTTTCTACTTGCCCCCAGGAATAAAACTGCCAATCTTTTTTAGGATGTGGCTTATAGGAAAAACCTTGGGCCGTACATTTCAAATACTCTTTATCTGAAAAAAGAAGTCGCAAACGTTCATACAAAATCCATCCAACAATGATGATTAAGAATAAGACAAAGAGTCTTAATGCCACCAATCCCACAGGTGCCTCCTTGGGATAGGTCATCATAAAAGATAGGATCCAAAGAAGAAAAGCTAACTCAAGGAAGCAGAGAACAATAGTCCAAATGATTTTCTTACTGCTCCATTTGATAATTTTTTCTTCCATTACGCCAACTCACTTAAATATTCATAGCGTTCATATTTTTCAAGCAAGGCTTCATTCTTCTCATCTAACTCTTTTTGAAGAGTAGCTAGCTTCCCAAAGTCCGAGCCATTGGCCTGCATTTCCTCTTCAATGACTGAGATACGGTTTTCCAAGGCTTCGATGTCACCTTCAATACTTGCCCACTCTTGCTTTTCTTGGTAGGTCATGCGTTTCTTTTCTTCACGGACTTTGACGACTTTTTCCTTCTCAGCCTTTTGAACTTGACTTGTCGCTTCTGCTTCGAAGGCTTTTTCATCTAGGTAGTCGGTATAATGCCCAAAGAAAGGACGAATGCTACCATTCTCAAAAGCAAGAATCTTAGTCGCAACTTTATCAAGGAAATAGCGGTCGTGACTAACTGTTAAGACAGGACCTGCAAAACCTTGTAAGAAATTTTCTAGAACAGTTAAAGTCGCAATGTCAAGGTCATTTGTTGGCTCGTCCAAAAGAAGCACATTGGGTTTTTCCAAGAGCAACTTGAGGAGATACAAGCGTTTTTTCTCTCCACCAGATAACTTTTCAATCAAGGTCCCATGTGTTGAACGCGGAAAGAGGAACTGTTCTAGCAATTCAGCGATAGAGGTCGTAGAGCCACCACTAGTCTTAACCTCTTCTGCCACTTCTTGTAGGTAATTGATAACTCGCTTGCTTTCATCCAGACCTTCGATTTGTTGAGAGAAATAGGCGATGCGAACTGTCTCACCGATGATAACCTCTCCTTCAGTTGGCTCGAGACTTCCCGCAATGAGATTGAGAAGAGTTGACTTACCAACACCATTGTCCCCAACGATTCCGATACGGTCTTTGGCTTGAACCAAAAGGTTAAAATGTTGCAGAATCTGTTTGTCGTCATAGGCAAAGGAAACATCCTTAAACTCGATGACCTTTTTACCGATACGGCTAGTTTCAAAATTCATGCTCAAGTCTGTCTCAACACTAGTATCAGAAACCTCCTTTTTCAAGTCATGGAATCGATTGATACGTGCTTGCTGCTTGGTTGCACGAGCTTGTGGTTGTCTACGCATCCATGCCAATTCTTGCTTGTAAAGCTGTTCCTTTTTGTGAAGAAGTGCTGCGTCGCGCTCATCCTGTTCAGCCTTGAGACGAACATAGTCTTGGTAATTTCCTTGATATTCTGTCAAACCAGCTCGGTCCAACTCAAAGATTCGCGTAGAAAGAGCATCTAGGAAGTAACGATCGTGGGTGATAAAGAGAACCGTCTTCTTAGAATTTTTCAAAAAGAGGGTCAGCCACTCAATGGTGGCAATATCCAAGTGGTTGGTAGGCTCATCAAGAAGCAAAAGATCATGATTGCCCAGAAGGACTTGCGCCAACTGAACCCGTCTTCGCAAACCACCTGATAGTGCTCCAACGGGAGTTGATAAATCCTGAATACCCAACTTGCTGAGAACGGTCTTGACCTGACTTTCGATTTCCCAAGCTTGGAGGGAATCCATCTCCGCCATAACCCTTTCCAAACGGGCCTGCTTGTCCTCACTGTAGTTGAGCATGAGTAATTCATACTCACGAATCAACTGGATTTCTTTCAAATCGCTCGATAGAACAGTATCCAAGACAGTCTTGCTATCATCAAAATCTGGGTCCTGAGTCAAGTAGCCAATTTTGTAATCATTCTTTGCTAAAAATGGGCTAACATCACCATCAAAACCAGAAACTCCTGAAAGCACATCTAAAAGGGTTGTTTTTCCAGTTCCGTTGACACCGATAAGACCGATTCTGTCCAAGTCATGAATGATAAAGGAAATATCCTTAAAGACAGTCTTGTCTCCTACAGATTTACTTAGTTTTTCAACAATAAAATCACTCATTTTTTCTCCCTCAAGTAGGCATGGATGGCTTCCAGGTTATTTTCCAAATCTCCATCCACAATAGCATACTCAATTTCTGCTAAAATTTCTCCCATTTCTGGTCCTGGTTGATAGCCATATTCTTTGATCAAAATCCCACCATTGATTTGCATTTCTTTCTTATCATGAATGGTCAAACTCTCATAGGTTTCTGTGATAGCTTGCGGATTGACTTCTTTCCCTTGAGCTCGGCGAAGATTTTCAGCCTGTAAAAGCAAATCTAGATCAAAGCGGTAACAATCGCGCTTGCTTAGTTCTCCTTCTTCACGAAGTTCTAAGATTGTTAGCAAATCTTGAACTTGCTTGGCAAATTGACGCGAAGTTTTCCAATGTTTCAAAAATTGTTGAGCATCTTCCACTTCTAAAACCCATAAAAGTGCTGCCCAGGCTTGCTCAGAAGATTCAAAGGTAAAATCAGCCTCTAAGTCAAACAAAGATTGGAGTTTGTCCTGACTACCAGCCATATCTGGAAGATAATCATAAGCTTTACTTGCAATCATAGAAGACAGACCTACTCGCCAATGAGGAGCTAGTAGAAGTTTATCAAATTCAACAAAAGTACGTTCCACAGAAATTTTCTCTAAGAGTGGCGTTAAGGTCTTCATCGCTTCAAAGGTTTCTTGCTCGAGTTCAAAACCAAGACTGGCTTGGAAACGAAATCCACGCATGATGCGTAGAGCATCTTCATTAAAACGCTCACTAGCTACACCAACTGCTCGCAGGACTTGATTTTCTAGATCTCTCAAACCATCAAACAAATCAATGATTTCGCCCATCTCATCTAAGGCAAAGGCATTAACTGTGAAATCACGTCGTTTGAGGTCCTCTTCTAGCGAACGAACAAAAGAAACTGAACTTGGTCTACGGTAGTCTACATAGACATCTTCTGTTCGAAAAGTGGTTACTTCGTACTCTTCATCTCCGTCTAAAACCAAAACTGTTCCATGCTCAATGCCAATGTCAGCTGTACGAGGGAAAATCTGCTTGGTCTCCTCTGGATAAGATGACGTCGCGATATCTACATCATGGATGGGACGATTGAGTAGGGCATCCCTAACAGAGCCTCCAACAAAATAGGCTTCAAAGCCTGCCTCTTTAATTTTTTCTAATACTGGTAAAGCCTTCTGAAATTCAGAAGGCATTTGTGTTAATCTCATAATAAGTGTTCTAATCCATAGACAAGCTCATGACGCTTGACAACTTCTTTGATTCCCAAATTCACCCCTGTCATGAAGGAGCTACGATCATAGGAGTCATGACGTAGGGTCAATCCTTCTCCCTGATTTCCAAATATAACTTCCTGATGAGCTACCAAACCTGGTAAACGGACTGAGTGGATTCGCATACCATCAAAGTTAGCTCCACGTGCACCTGCAATGAGTTCTTCCTCATCGCTAGCACCTTGTTGGATAGACTCACGAACCTCTGCCATCAACTCAGCTGTTTTGATAGCTGTTCCACTAGGAGCATCTTTTTTCTTGTCATGGTGAAGCTCAATAATCTCTACATTTGGGAAGTATTTTGCAGCTTGTGTCGCAAATTGCATGAGTAAGACAGCACCCAAGGCAAAGTTAGGAGCAATCAAGCCACCCAAGTTTTTAGAACGAGAAAATTCTTTTAGTTCTTCAATCTCTTGACTAGTGAAACCTGTTGTTCCAACGACAGGAGCAAAACCATTTTCAAGCGCAAAACGGGTATTCTCATAGGCAACAGCTGGTGTTGTAAAGTCCACCCACACATCTGCTTCAAAGCCTGCCAAGTCATTCTTATCATTGAATACTGGAATTCCCTGCCATTCTGTTGCAGTTTCGAAAGGATCCAATACTGCAACTAGTTCAAGTTCAGGATCAGACAAAACCATCTGACAAGCAGATTGTCCCATTCTCCCCTTAAAACCAGCAATAATTACTCGAATACTCATCTCAATCTCTACTCCTGTTTAAGATACAAAGGACCCTAGCTGCCCATGAAAAATAAGGAATGGCGCTGACTATACACGAAAGGCAAGACAGGCATCTTTTTTCAAGAGGTAGGTAGTCCGTGTTCAATTTTTAAGATACAAAGCCTGTAAGAACTCAAAGTGAAAATAGGAGTTCTGATCAAGGAGTGTCTACTCCTTAAAAGAACTATCTTTTTCACACAGAGTTCCAGGCGTGTTCAATTCTAAGATACAAAGGACCTTAGCTGTCCATGAAAAATAGTCTAGATTATGGGTGTATAGCCCAGAGCAATACTTCCTTCTCCCAGGTGAGTCCCAATAACACTACCGAAGGTTGCAATTGAAACATCTGTAGCCACTCCACCATCGATTAAAAGCTGGCGCAAATCTGCTGCTTTTTGAGGAGCGTTCCCGTGAATGACAGTAATCTGGTAATTCCCATTAGCTGTTGCTTCTTTAACAATTTCAACCAAGCGTTTTGTAGCCTTTTTCTCTGTACGAACCTTTTCGTATACTTCTATCACACCTTGGTCATTGAAATATAGGATTGGCTTGATACTAAGGAGATTCCCCAAAATGGCTGCACCATTAGAGAGTCGTCCCCCCTTAACTAGATGGTCAAGATCATCCACCATGATAAAGGCTGAAGTTTTCTGGATTTGATTTTCCAACTGATCTAAAATGGTAGTAAACTCTTCTCCTTGCTCTGCCCATCTAAAGACACTCTCAACCATATAGCCTAGGGGAGCGCTTGTAATACGGGTATCAGGAAAGGCAATGGTTAACCCTTCATATTCATCCTTCATATACTGGATATTTTGGTGAAATCCTGAAATTCCAGAAGATAGGAAAAGCCCCAAAGCATGTGTATAGCCTTTATCTTTCAATGATGATAAAATTTCATCCAACTTGGCAATACTTGGTTGACTCGTTTTTGGCAATTCGCTTGCTGAAGCCATTTTTTCATAAAATTCTTGAGCGGTTAGATTTACACCTTCAACATACTCCTGTCCATCGATATTCACAGGAATGTCTAGCACAAATAAATCTTCTTTCCGCAAGGTTTCCGCTTGTAGAAAAGCAGATGAGTCTGTTATGACCGCTAATTTCATTTCTTAAAACTCCAAATTAATTCCCGGTAAATCAAGGGCAATTTCTGTTACTTCATAAGTCAAACGATTAAGCATATCCAAACATGGACGAGCTAGTGTCTCAACCTCTTCTTGGCTGAAATCACTTGGTTGGTCGACAATCCGACCTTCAACATGATTGACTTGAGAAATCGTTCCACTAATGACAAATCTATCAAAGACAATCATAAAGCTCAAAACAACTACTAAAGAGGTAACTTGATTTTCTTGATCATGCTGAAGCAACTGGAAGTTTACATCAACCTTAGTTTCAGGTGCTCCATTTTCATTTTCCCATTCAAAGTTACGCGCATCGAAGTGATACTGACTAACAAATTCTTGTTCACGTTTTAAATTCATTTTCATCTCCATTGGTACAATATAGTTGCCATTGTACCATATTTTTTTATTTTCTGCTAGATTTACTAAATACCAATCTCAGTTTTAACAACTTCAGCAATAGTGTCTACATAGTAGTCTACTTCCTCAGTGGTTGGGGCTTCAGCCATGACACGCAAGAGTGGCTCCGTTCCACTTGGGCGAACGAGGATGCGACCATTGCCTGCCATTTCTGCTTCCATCTTCTCGATAATAGCCTTGATAGCTGGCACTTCCATAGCTTTTTCTTTCATGGCATTTTCCACACGGATATTGACCAATTTTTGTGGATAAATTGTCACTTCTGAGGCCAATTGAGACAAACTCTTACCTGTTTCTTGCATGATCTTCGTCAATTGAACTGCTGAAAGCTGACCATCACCAGTAGTATTATAGTCCATCAAGATAACGTGACCTGACTGCTCACCACCGAGATTGTAGCCAGATTTTCTCATTTCTTCAACTACATAGCGGTCTCCAACAGCAGTGACTGCCTTATTGATCCCTTCACGATCCAAGGCCTTATGGAAACCGAGGTTGGACATAACTGTTGTCACAATCGTGTTTTGAGCCAATTGACCTTTTTCAGAAAGATATTTCCCAATGATGTACATAATCTTGTCACCATCGACAATTTCGCCATTTTCATCAACAGCAATCAAACGGTCACTATCCCCATCAAAGGCTAAACCAATGGCAGATTTGCTTTCTTTTACAACTTCTTGCAAGGCTTCTGGATGAGTTGAACCAACGTTCAAGTTGATGTTAAGGCCATCTGGTGTTTCACCGATAACTGTTAATTGAGCACCTAGATCTGCAAAAATTTGACGAGCACTGGTTGCAGCTGCTCCGTTAGCAGTGTCCAAGGCAACCTTCATCCCTTCAAGAGGAGTTCCAGTTGAAACAAGATAGGATTCATACTTACGTAAACCTTCTGGGTAGTCAACAACCGTACCTAATCCCTCTGCACTTGGACGTGGGAGAGTATCTTCACTGGCATCTAGCAAGGCTTCGATTTCTGCTTCTTTGTCATCGTCTAGTTTAAAGCCGTCACCACCAAAGAATTTAATTCCGTTATCAAGGGCTGGGTTATGACTTGCTGAAATCATAACACCTGCGCTTGCACCTTCAGTTTTAACAAGATAAGCTACTGCTGGTGTTGCAAGAACGCCTAGTTTATAAACGTGAATTCCGACTGAAAGGAGACCAGCAATCAAAGCCGCTTCTAGCATTTGACCTGAGATACGAGTGTCACGTCCTACAAAAACTTTTGGTGCTTCAGTCGTATGTTGACTGAGAACATAACCTCCAAAACGTCCCAATTTAAAAGCTAATTCTGGCGTAAGTTCTACGTTTGCTTCTCCACGGACTCCGTCCGTTCCAAAATATTTACCCATTTTTTTATCCTTTTCTATTGTTTTATTAATCTTTTTTTGAAGAGTCTGACTTGGTTTCAGAACTAGTTGAAGACGAACTGCCCAAAGATGAGCTTGTCGTTGCTGAGCTAGAACTACTTGCTGATCTAGCTTGTTTCGTTGTTATCTTCATGGTTGTTTCATACGGTGTAATCACCGTTGGTAAAACTGTTCCATTCTTATCAATAGCTTGTAGAGGAACTGAACCTGTATAATTTCCTGTAATTTTTTCACTAGTTGGTAAAATAGCCACAATCTTATCAATCTTAGACAAGGTATCAACATCACTAGTAACCGAAACGCGTTCATCTGAAACAGTCACACTATCGATAAGAATTCGTTCATCAACCTTACCAGAGTCAATCTGTGGAGTGACTGGTAAATTATCCCGTGTTGCTTTCTTCCCAATTTTAACGGTGATTTTCTGCGGTGTTGCTAGGGCTGTTAAACCACTTGGTAGATTCTCAATGGTCAAGGGAACTTCAACGGTTCCTTCTGTCGCCTGTGTTAAATCTGCAGTAACCTTAAATTTACGAGTGCTTTCTTGCATCTCACTAGCCAAGGTCACTCGATTGGATCCAGTTAAAAATACCGTTACTTCTGAACTAAAACCACTAATAAAATACTGCTCACTATCGTACTGAATATCAATTGGTACATTTACGACCGTATTGGTATAGGTTTCTGTTCGAGCCGGTCTTGCATTATTATTATTTTGATAATTAATAGAGGTAGCGTAAATAAATAAAACGCAAGCAAAGAGGAGTGAGGAGATGATATATAAACTATTTTTTTTCATTCTTCCAGCCTCCTAATATACGCTCTGTTAAGCTTGGCTCTTGTGAATTTTCCGGAATCAGTATACGACGTAGTTCTTCCTCAAACTCCTCCATCGTTAAATCATGCTTAAAGACACCATTATAGGTAATGGAAATACCTCCAGTTTCCTCTGATACCACAAAAGTGAGAGCATCAGAAACCTCAGATAAACCAATGGCTGCACGGTGTCGCGTTCCAAACTCCTTAGAAATACCAGTGTCTTCAGTAAGTGGAAGATAAGCAGATGTTACAGCTATTCGATCACCTTTTATAATGACTGCACCATCATGTAAAGGTGTGTTTGGAATGAAGATATTGATTAAGAGTTCTGCAGAAATCTTAGCATCTAAAGGAATCCCCGTGGAAATATATTCCTGCAAGGTTCTGACACGCTGAACTGATACAAGTGCTCCAATTTTTCGCGGGCTCATATATTCAACTGCTTTAACAAAGGCCTGAATCATCTGTTCTTCTGAACTCATTGGTGTACTTGAAAAGAAATCAGTCGCACGTCCTAATCGCTCTAAACCTGTCCGAATTTCTGGAGAGAAAATAACCACCGCTGCGATAACACCGTAAGTAATCAATTGATTGATCAACCAGGAAATAGTTGTTAAGCCTAGGGTATTTGCTGCTATCTGAGCTAAGATAAACACTAAAACACCTCGAACCAGGATCATAATCTTGGTTCCTGCAATTGATTTTGTAAATTGGTATAAGATATAGGCAACGATAAGAATATCAATCACATTTATCAGAATACTCCAAGGACTGGAAAATAAACTAGACCAGTATTGAAGATTAGATAATTGCTGAAAATTCATTCTAGGCCTCCTCTCCATAAAAAAGCTACTCTTCATTATATCATTTTATATGAAAATTTTCTTCCCCCTACTTCATTTTAAATTGGTAGAAAATATGATAGAATAAAATGATAGAAATGAATTAAGGAGAAACCATGTCTGAACTATATGATATTACCATTGTAGGAGGTGGACCTGTCGGTCTTTTCGCAGCCTTTTATGCTCACCTTCGTCAAGCCAAAGTACAAATCATCGATTCTCTTCCTCAACTAGGTGGTCAACCTGCCATCCTATATCCTGAAAAACAAATTCTCGATGTTCCAGGTTTTCCAAACCTCACAGGGGAAGAATTGACTAACCGCCTTTTGGAACAACTTGAAGGGTTTGAGACACCTGTTCACCTCAATGAAACTGTTCTTGAGATTGAAAAAGAGGATGATGTTTTTAAGATTACAACTAATAAGGGAAATCATACTTCTAAAACCGTTATTATTGCTATGGGAGGCGGTGCTTTTAAACCACGTCCACTCGAATTAGAAGGTGTTGAAGGCTATGACAATATCCACTACCACGTTTCTAATATTCAACAATATGCTGGTCAGAAGGTAACCATCCTGGGTGGTGGTGACTCAGCCGTTGACTGGGCTTTAGCTTTTGAAAAGATTGCTCCAACTACACTTGTTCACCGTCGCGATAACTTCCGTGCACTTGAGCATAGCGTACAAGCCTTGCAAGAGTCTTCTGTAACTATCAAAACACCATTTGTGCCGAGTCAACTTCTTGGTGACGGCCAAACTCTTGACAAGCTTGAAATCACAAAAGTCAAATCCGATGAAACCGAAACCATTGAATTGGACCACCTCTTTGTCAACTATGGCTTTAAATCTTCTGTAGGTAATCTTAAAAAATGGGGATTAGAACTGAACCGCCACAAGATTATCGTCAATAGCAAGCAAGAGTCAAGCCAAGCTGGAATTTATGCTATCGGTGACTGCTGCTACTACGAAGGTAAGATTGACTTGATTGCAACAGGTCTTGGTGAAGCACCAACTGCTGTCAACAATGCAATCAACTATATTGACCCCGAACAAAAAGTACAACCAAAACACTCTACAAGTCTATAATGTCAAAATTACAACTTTATTAAAAAATCAAGTGAAATTTCATGATAAAACGCATAATAACAAGTATCTAAAGAACTTGCTATTATGCGTTTTTATGATTTTAAAAACTTTTCCACTAACCACCTTTATTTGCTTTTTATAGAAAGTTTAATACTTATTGATTAGTTTTTTAATATTGCCCCTCATTCCGACATATTCAGACTAACAAACTCTGTGCACCGTATGAGTAATACTAGATAATATTCTATCTTAGTGTAATTTGTAGTGAAAGTTCGAAGTTAAAATTTACAAATTGACGTTAAATACAGTTATGAACATGTTATAAAGTTTGATGTTAGAGCTGTTAGATTAATTATTACATAAGTTAAGTGTTAATATGGCTCATTTATCATTCTGTATCGGTAATATAAATTTAACTTCAGCACCACGACAAGCTTCTCTATTTTTCAAGATTACTGATCCACCATGTAATTTGATTATTTGTTCAGTAATAAATAGTCCAATACCATAATTAGTTGCAGAATGCCTGCTATAATCTCCACGATAGAACTGTTCTTTTGCGTGAATTAAATCGATATCAGAAAAACCTTTCCCGTTATCTAATACTGATATTTCTAAAAAGTCATCTACAGTTTTTAGATTCAATTCCAATGTAACTATTCCATTATTA
Organism: Streptococcus infantis; assembly: GCF_000963255.1. GTDB lineage: Bacteria > Bacillota > Bacilli > Lactobacillales > Streptococcaceae > Streptococcus > Streptococcus nidrosiense. The sequence goes on from NZ_JYOV01000019.1 coordinate 69,271, forward strand.
TTTTCAATTGAATTCGCTAAGACATTTTGCAATGCTCTCTCTAAGAGTTTCAAGTCTACACTCATTATACCATCTTCAACTACTACATTAGTTTTTAGATTGTTAGAATTAATTGACATTAGTTCTTTAGAAACTGTTACCAATTGTTCTGATACAGTTTTTACTGCCAACGATTGTGGCTGGTATTCAGTGGCATTAGAATTCTTATTCATGATTAGAAGTGTTTTTATATATTCAGATATTCTATTGCTATTCCTCAGTATATAATCTATATAAATACTCTGGTCCTCTGTCACAGATGTCTTTTTAAGCAACTCAGCATTTCCTTGAACAATAGATACTGGGGTTTTCAAGTCATGTATCAAAGCAGAAATCTGTTTTTGCTTATTTTCTTCCTGTATCCACTCTTTGATTAATGACTCTTGCAAAGCATTTCTCATTTTCTCTAAACTAAATAGAACTTCATTAAATTCTTTGACTCTTGAATAATGCAGGTCAAAATCTAAAGTTTGTTCTGATATTTTTTCGGAAGCAGCAAATATAGGTGAGAGTTGTTTCACAAGATATTTAGCCCATACTATTGTAACAACCAATGTATTTAGTAAACTAACTAAAATAAGAATACTGACATACACTACATTGACATTAGGAAAATATTTTGCCATGAATTTATTTGTAAAATAGGGTTTTACTGAATATTGAATAATACAATAACCGTCATTTCGTAAAATTTCTATATAGCTATAAGATGGGGTATTATATACTCTCTCATTATTATAGTATCGAATTGCTCGATCTTCTTCATCTTTACTCATTGAACTAGTAATGATATTTCCATCCTTTGAAATTAATAGATATGAGGCATTATCTGGTATAAGATTTTTATCAAAGGTCTCTGTATTGGCTATCGCATTCTTCCTCTCATAAATCTGATTTTCTGTGTAATCAGCAGGTAAAATAAATCCTAATGAATACATGGTGGTGAACATCAGAATTACTAAACCAAATGAAAGAAACAATACAATTCCTACACTTATTAGATATTCTAAAAATATTATTTTTAGCGATTGCCCTTTTAATTTTATTCCCATTTATATCCAATCCCCCATACAGTTACTACTGGAGATACACCTTCCTTCTGTAATTTTGCGCGAATATTTTTAATATGTTCTGAAATAGCTGAAGAATTACCTATTCCATCATATCCAAATATCATCTCATAAATCTGTTCCTTTGAAAATACTTGTCCACGTCTACGTGCTAGAAGTTCACAAATTCGATACTCAGATTTTGTAAAAGGAATTTTCTTATCATTCACATAAATTATATTCGCTGATAAATCAAATCTAATTTCTCCAAGATTTAAACTTAAATGTCTCTCTCGGTTTTCTCGACGTAAATGGGCATCAACTCTCGCAATTAATTCATTTACTCCAAAAGGTTTTAAAATGTAATCATCAGCTCCTGTTGAAAAACCCGAAACAATGTCACTTTCCAAAGATTTTGCAGTTAAAAATAAGATGGGACAGTCTACTCTATCTCTAATAGATTTACAATAAGATATACCATCGATTTTTGGCATCATTATATCTAACAAGATTAAATCATACTCTGATAATTTAGAAATAGGTACTTCTGTTGGATTTTGAAAAATATCTACATGATATAATTTTTGTGTTAAAATATTTTTGATTAAAACCAAAAGATCCATTTCATCATCTATAGCTAATATTTTCACCATCTTATTACCACCTTCATTTCTATTCCATATTAGTTCTGCCGTTCCATTTATTAAACCAAATCAAACTTCCAAATAACATTACAACTATTATTGGTGTTGCAACTAAAGACCATTTAAAAAATTCAAAATAAAATGAGTTTTCACCTGAAATTTTATCTACAAAATAAAGACCACAAAGCCTTGAAGGCCATGAACTTGGTAAGTAATACCAAATATTATCCCCCATACTTGTAACAGCAAGTAGAGCTATCAAAGTTTCAAAGAAACCAAGACCAATAGAGGCTCCACTCCCAAATCTGAGGCTAATAACCAGATGTATTAAATATAACGGAACAACTCCTATAATCATTAAGACTGATTCCAATACCAAATCATAAAATTCTTTATAATTAAAAAGCATCAAAAAACTACTTTGGAGTAAAATAAGTGATAGTGATGCACACAACAATAAAGATAATAACTTACCAATATACATACTAGTTCTTGATTGCGAACCAGTTAACATTATTTGAAAGCAACCAGCTTCTGCTTCCATTTCTATTACCTTTGCAGTAATGAAACCAATAACAATCGGGAACAATGCACCTAATGTAATCAAATAATTTAATGTGACATCCTCTATTGAATACCTACTTAGGCCCGTAAATTTAAAACCAGCATATATCATAATCACAAATAGTATTGGGAGTAACAGATATAACCAGGGTAACCAAGTATGTTTTATCTTATATAACTCAGATTTTAAAATATTTATCACTATCTTACCTCCTGTTTTGCAAACCAAATAGATGATAAGTAAGATAATAGAAGAAATAACAGAATTGAGAAGATACATGGAGGAAAAATTGATGTGTTTAACATCATATTTCCTCCATCTGCTGGTAGTCCATTTGGCATAATTTTCAGCATTGGAACCATCGTTCTTATACTCCAACTATATGGAGATAACAGCCAATAATTTCCAGCAGAAAACACAATTCCAAGTGCAACACCTAATAAACCATTTATCATAAGACTAGTAGAAAAACCAAACTTTTTAGCTAATAGTAGACAAAATGGAATTTGCCATATGCTTGATACCACTAATAATATACTTGAGACTAATAAAGTACTAAAGCTATAGCTTAAAAATATTTGATCTCCAAAAATAAATTGTACAATTAAAACTGCTATCAAATGAACCAAACTGGCCATCAGAATCAAACAGCTTGCCACTATAATTTTTGATATCCAAATCTTTCGCAAATCAATACTGAGAGGATAAACTGCCCTATATTTTATTTTTTTATCTTCGTATCGATTCATTAAAGCAGGAATCAGTGCATAAGTGATTGGCATAATTATAGTATACCACCAATTATATGAATCTATTGTAAAATATGGTGGTACCAGTAAATAAGATAAAATTATCAAAGATATAGGTATTATATAGATTATTTTTTTTAAAAAAGTTCTTTTATATTTTAAATAATCACCAAGAATATAATTCATCATTTTTTAATTCTCCTTCTTTACTACTTCCAAAAATAAATTTTCTAAACTTTCTTGAGAGTCTTTTATATCTTGGTATTTTAATTCACCTTCACATATTATCCCGATATAATCTGCAACTTGCTCAACTTCGGAAATATTATGGCTGGATAGAATTACTGTAATGCCTTGTTTTGGGAAGCCAAGAATCATCTCCCTTAATTCTTGAATTCCCAATGGATCTAAGCCATTGGTTGGTTCATCTAAAATTAATAATTTAGGATTATTTAACAGTGCTATTGCAATTCCTAATCGTTGTTTCATTCCCAAAGAAAATTTTCCACTTCTTTTTTTACCTGTATTTGATAGACCAACGATTTGTAGAACTTCATCAATTCTTGATTCAGGTAATCCAAGTAACATTGTTCTTACTTTTAAATTTTCTTTTGCACTTAAGTTCTCATACAACGGAGGTAACTCTATCAAAGCACCAATTTGTTCGAGATCCTTTCTACTCCATATATGATCATTAAAGATAATATCTCCGGACGATTTGTGGAGCATTCCTGTTATCATCTTTAGTGTAGTTGATTTCCCAGCCCCATTTGGACCAAGTAATCCGTAGATACAATTCTCTTTCACTTGTAATGAAATATTATTCACTACAAGTTGATTCCCAAATTTCTTTGACAAATTCCGTGTCTCTAAAATATTTTTTCCCATTTTGATCCTCCTTAAATTTACACTTCAATAATAAAATATAAATTTAAAGATTTTATAAAGAAAATACATAATTATCTATTAATTTTTAAGAAAACTATAACTACGCAATTTAATGAAGATTAAAAAAAAAATTTGAAATTTTTAGTATTCTATCTAGAACCTTAATCTCTTAAAACAACGAATCCTATGAAAATGAAAATTCTACTGAATGAAACTTCAGTAGAATTTTTTAAATTTGAGGTTATTTTAAAAATTTTTAAACATCAATCTCGATATATCTTTTTTGAACATCAATATATTATATTTTACAGTTCCTCTGCGATTTTGTTGATCTTTCTCAGGCGATGATTGACACCACTTTTGGTTAAGGGATTGGTCAGACTATCTGCCAACTTTTGAATAGAATAGTCTGGATGCTGGATACGCAGACGGGCAACTTCCTGCAAGTCTGCTGGCAGATTATCCAAACCAATTCTATCTTTGATTTTACTGATATTGTTGATGGTTTTCATACTCGCTGAAACCGTACGAGCAATATTAGCTGTCTCTGCATTATTGGCACGATTGAGGTCATTTCGAGTTTCTCGGAGAATCTTAACACCTTCAAAAGTATCACGTGCCTGCATAGCTCCTACTAAAATCAGGAAATCCATAATATCTTCTGCTCGCTGGAGATAGGTCACTGCACCTTTTTTTCGTTCAATCACCTTGGCATCTAACAAGAACTGCTGTAAGAGCGAAACGATCCCTTGGGCATGATCTAGATAAACTGAACTAATTTCCAGCTGATACTTGCCTGACTCGGGATCCCGAATACTCCCATTTGCTAAAAATGCACCACAGAGATAGGCACGACCTGCTTCTTCATCTCCTAAAATATCTGGATCAATTCCCGTCTCCAGACCAAAGAAAGAATCAGCCAGACGCAAATCCGCTAAAAGTTCTTGAACTTGCTCATCTGTAAACACAGTATAGACCCGATTTTTTCGAAGATTACTTCTCTGATGATGACGAATCTCCGACTTGATACCATAAAAGTGCAAGAACGATTCATAGAGATGGCGGGCAAGCTTGGCACTCTCTGTAACAACGGACAAGGTCAAGCCAGAACTAGACAAACCTACGCTTCCAGACATCTTGATAATGGCTGATAACTCATAGCGACTCAGGTGGTGTTGACCTAGGATTTCTTCTTTTACTGCTACTGTGAAACTCATTTTCTCACCTGTATGATGCGCATTAATTCATCCACGATTAAATCCCCATCATGGAAGGCACCACCATTTTCCAAGCGTAGGAAGTTGGATGAAATGACACGGGGGACTTGTTGATGCAAACCATCGAAATCATGCTCAACCTGAACTAGATACTCATCGAAACGGTTGGTGTCCATATAGTCTCTTGGAACCTTTTCGATATTAACAAGTACGGTATCAATAAAGGGGCGACCAAGATGACGATGCAAGACTTCCACATGATCACTATCTGTAAAATGCTCAGTCTCACCACGTTGGGTCATGATATTGCAAACATAAGCCACCTCTGCTTTGGTTTCAAGAAGGGCTTGTCCAATCTCTTCAATGACAATATTCGGCAAAATGGAGGTAAAGAGTGAACCAGGCCCTAAGACAATCATATCACTCTCAAGAATGGTATTGACAACTCGACGGCTAGCCTGCGGTTTTTCATCATTCAGGGTATTGGTAACATAAACATGGTCAATCATGCCTGGATGGTCTGCAATATGACTTTCCCCAGCTACTTCTGAACCATCTTTAAAGACTGCATGCAAGGTCAAGGGATGATCACTAGATGGATAAATCTTACCTGTCGTATGGAAAAATTTACTCAGCAATTGCATGGCGTTATAGGTTGAACCCTGCATTTCAGAAAGCCCTGCTATGAGAATATTCCCCAGCGGATGTCCAGCAAAGGCACCTGCATCTTCCGAAAAGCGGTATTGAAAAACCTTCTCATAGAACTTTGGCATATCTGACATGGCAACAAGCACATTGCGTAAATCTCCAGGTGGTGTCAACTGCTGCATATTTTTACGCAGCTCACCTGAAGAACCTCCGTCATCAGCAACAGTTACAATGGCTGCAATGTCCACATCTCTTTCCCGTAAACTTTTTAAAATAACAGGGATTCCAGTTCCTCCACCAATCACCGTAATTTTTGGTTTTCTCATGAACGGTTTACCGTTTCCTTTCTTCGGTCTTTATCACGATGGCTTTCGTTTACAGGCCAATTTTTCGCCAAATCATTGGCTAATCGTTTAGCGAAGGCAACGCTTCGGTGTTGCCCACCTGTACAACCCACTGCAATGGTTAAAACAGATTTTCCTTCTTTTTTATAACCTGGTAGAATTGGTTCAATTAAGGCTAACAAATGACGGTAGAAATCTTCAGATTCCTCATGATTCATAACATAATCATAAACTGCCTGGTCCTCACCTGTCTGATTACGGAGTTCTGGTAGATAGTAGGGATTTGGGAGGAAACGGACATCAAATACCAAGTCAGCATCAATAGGAATGCCATATTTAAACCCGAAAGACATAACCTCAATACGGAAGGACTGAGCCTGTTCTTGGTCCGAAAACTGCTCTGCAATGGTCTTACGAAGTTCACGTGGAGTTAACTCTGTCGTGTCTACCACGTTTTGACTCATATTTTTTAATGGTGCCAAGAGTTCACGTTCCAGCTTAATTCCGTCCAAAATACGACCATCTGCTGCCAGAGGGTGGCTTCTTCTAGTTTCCTTATAGCGTGCCACCAATTCCTTATCTGCCGCATCCAAAAAGAGGATTTTAAAGTCTAAATCATCTTGGTTTTCCAATTCATCCAAGACAGCCTGAATCTCTGAGAAGAAGGAACGACTACGCATATCCACTACTAGGGCCAACTTATGATCATCATCCTTGGTCTCAACCAACTGCAAAAACTTTGGTAAGAGGGCAGGCGGCATATTATCAATCGTAAAATATCCTAAATCTTCAAAAGATTGAATGGCTACAGTTTTCCCTGCACCACTCATCCCTGTAACAATCACCAGGTGAAGTTGTTTCTTTGTCATCTTTGTCTCCTTATATCAAAAGAAGTTTGGAAGAACCAAACTTCAACTCGCTTATCCAATCTCTGCGATGACTTCAATTTCGACTTTTACATCGCGAGGAAGACGAGCTACTTCTACAGCTGAACGAGCTGGAAATTCCTTGTTAAAGGCTGTTTGGTATACCTCATTGAAAGGTACAAAGTCGTTCATATCACTCAAGAAGCAAGTTGTTTTAACAACATGGTCAAAATCCGTTCCCGCTTCTGCCAAAATAGCTCCAATGTTTTTCAAAACTTGTTCAGTCTGTTCTTGGATCGTTTCTCCTACGATTTCTCCAGTTTCAGGAGATAGAGGTACTTGACCGCTAGCAAACAAAAGGTTGCCAACGATTTTTCCTTGAACGTAAGGTCCAATTGCCTTTGGAGCTTTATCTGTATGAATTGTTTTTGCCATTTGTATTCCTCACAATTTTTCTAAAATAGCATCCCAAGCTTGGTCCATTCCTGCTTTTGTCACTGAAGAAAAGAGGATGAAATCATCACTTGGATCAAAGTTTAATTTCTTTTTAATAGCTGATTCGTGCTTATTCCATTTACCACGCGGAATCTTATCTGCTTTAGTCGCCACAATGATGACAGGAATTTCGTAATATTTAAGAAATTCGTACATCTGTACATCATCAGCCGTCGGATCATGGCGAAGGTCTACAAGACTAACAACCGCTCGAAGATTTTCTCGAGTAGTCAAGTACTCTTCAATCATACGACCCCATTTTTCACGTTCCTTTTTGGAAACACGGGCATAACCATAACCAGGCACATCCACAAAACGCATCTTGTCATCAATATTAAAGAAATTGAGTAGTTGTGTTTTTCCTGGTTTTCCAGAAGTACGAGCTAGATTCTTACGATTAAGCATGGTGTTGATGAAGCTTGACTTCCCAACATTTGAGCGACCTGCAAGAGCAATTTCAGGAAGTTCATCCTGCGGATAGTGGGACTTGTTGGCTGCACTCAGCAAAATCTCAGCATTTTGTGTATTGATTTCCATAGTCACCTCTAGGCTGTCTCTAGAATTGGCTTAGCCGTTCCGTCAACCGCTTCTTTTGTGATACGAACTGTTTTCACATTTTCTTGGCTTGGAACTTCAAACATAACGTCTAGCATGGTTTCTTCAATGATTGAGCGAAGACCACGCGCACCAGTTTTGCGTTCGATAGCTTTGTTGGCAATTTCCTGGAGGGCTTCGTCGTCAAATTCAAGCTCAACATCATCATAAGAAAGTAAGGTCTGGTATTGTTTGACCAAGGCATTTCTTGGCTCCTTCAAGATGCGAACCAAATCATCTACGGTCAACTGCTCCAAGGCTGCAAAGACAGGCAAACGCCCAATCAACTCAGGAATAATTCCGAATTTTTGAATATCTTCTGCGATGATTTCTTGCATGTATGAGCTGTTTTCGTCAATGGCCTTGTTGTTTTGTCCAAAACCGATAACTTTTTCACCAAGACGCTGTTTGACAATCTCTTCGATGCCATCGAAGGCTCCACCAACAATGAAGAGAATATTCTTAGTATCTACTTGAATCATCTCTTGTTGTGGATGTTTGCGTCCACCTTGTGGAGGAACACTTGCTACTGTACCTTCAATAATCTTGAGGAGGGCTTGTTGCACCCCTTCACCAGAAACGTCACGTGTGATAGACACGTTCTCGCTCTTCTTGGCAATCTTGTCAATTTCATCCACGTAGATAATCCCACGTTCTGCACGTTCGATGTTAAAGTCAGCTGCTTGCAAGAGTTTGAGGAGGATATTCTCCACGTCCTCACCAACATAACCAGCCTCAGTAAGAGCTGTTGCATCTGCAATGGCAAATGGTACATTCAAACTTCTAGCAAGAGTTTGAGCAAGGAAAGTCTTCCCTGAACCAGTTGGGCCAATCATCAAAATGTTTGATTTTTGCAAATCCACATCTTCTGACTCTTCACGAGTGTCATGGAAATTGATGCGTTTGTAGTGGTTATATACAGCCACTGCCAAGGCACGTTTGGCACGATCTTGACCAATCACATAGTGGTTCAAGATGTTTAAGAGTTCGATTGGTTTTGGTACTTCAGACAAGTCTGCCAGGACTTCCTCTGCCAACTCCTCACGAATGATTTCCTGGGCTAACTCCACACACTCATTACAGATAAAAGCGTTGTTCCCAGCGATTATTTTTTTAACTTCTTCTTGGCTTTTGCCACAAAATGAGCAATAAACCATCATATCATTTTTCCTATTTGTAGGCATGATTCCCTTCCGTTCTAAATGATTTTTCTATCTAAAATAAGGTCATATAAAAAGCATGAATGCTATTCACCAAGTTTGTAAAAGCATTAAGCCAAAGTAGAGTAGCAAGTCCAAAGCGCTTTTTACGAAAAGCGTGTGTTCCAGCTACAAGACAAACAGCACACAAAAGAGCTGTAAAAAATCCAAAAATACTGCGCTCCATTAGACTTCCTTTCTCTTTCTATATTCGATGGTGAAATCATAGGCATTTTTCTCATCTTTGGAATAAGATTTGCTTGCAAGAGTCTCAAAAACCGTCAAGTCAAAATCTGCTGGGAAATAAGTATCCCCTTCAACTTGAGCATGAATTTGTGTCACAATAATCTCATCGAGATAAGGTTCAAAAAGCTGAAAAATCTGCTTGCCCCCAATGATATAGAGATTTTTATCCTGGTTCTGATACCAGTCTAAAACGTCCTCAACATTTTGGAAAACCAGAGCACCCTCAATTGACTCTTCAGGATTGCGCGTCAAAATCAGAGTCTCACGTCCTGGAAGCAATCGTCGTCCCATTCCATCAAAGGTGACACGTCCCATCAAGATGGCATGATTCAAGGTTGTTTCTTTAAAATGTTTTAACTCTGCTGGCAAATGCCATGGTAAGCGATCCTCTTTTCCGATTACACCCTTTTCATCTTGAGCCCAGATGGCTACGATTTTCTTTGTCATGCTTTCATCCTTTTTATTGATAGTTCTATTTTATCAAAAATCTTGAAAAAAGACTGTTTTGGAACGCCCTCCGAAATAGAAAAAATCCGTAGAAACTTTCTACGGATTTTTGACAAAATAGAGTATCTTACAAACCAGGTGCTTGTCCTAATTCTGCTGCAAGCATCCAGACTGTTTTTTCAAGGTCTGCCTTAGCACCAACGAAGATATCATTGGTTACATCATCACCTTCTTCATCTGTTACATCCAAAGCTTTTTGGAAAAGAGTGATAAGGTAACGATAAATTTCAAGGACACGTTCCAAGCTTTCTTCTACGTTACGGAACTCTCCAACTTCTTCTTCGATTTCACTGTGTTGAAGGAATTCTGTCAAAGTAGAGTAAGGTTTGCCACCAAGAGTGATCAAGCGTTCGCTGATTTCATCAAGGTAACCATCAAGGCTATCCATGTATTCATCCATCTTAGGATGCCATACCATAAAACCACGTCCACGCATGTACCAGTGTACTTGATGTAGAGCAATATGGGCTACATACAAGTCTGCTACTGCTTGATTCAAAACTTCCTTTGTATTTACTAGCGCTTCTGCCGCTGGTTTAGATAATGTTGCTACGTCTTTTAATGCATCTTTTTTCAATTCTACCATTTTTCTCACCTCATAATATTATTTTTGCAACCATATTTATTGATTACTATCTCAGTATACTACACCTAGTAGACAAAAGCAAGAAAATTAACCCATATTAAAAAAGTTGTAATAGACTGATAATTTAAGAAAATGAGCAGATATCTTTTTAGTTATTTTCAGTATCTTTCCGAGAGAATTGGCTTTGATAAAGGTCATAATAAAATCCTTTTGCAGCCAAGAGGCTTTCATGATTTCCCTGTTCAATTATCTGTCCATCTTTAAGTACCAAAATCTTATCAGCTTCCTGAATTGTCGAAAGACGGTGAGCAATGACAAAGCTTGTTCTTCCCTTCATCAAACGCTTCATAGCCTTTTGAATCAAGAGTTCTAAACGGGTGTCAACTGATGATGTCGCTTCATCAAGGATTAGAATTTTTGGATTGGCTAAGAGGGCACGCGCAATGGTTAAAAGCTGTTTCTGACCAAGAGAAATATTACTTGACTCTTGGTTCATCTCCATGTTATAGCCCCCAGGAAGAGTGCGGATAAAGTGGTCTACATTAGCAGCCTTAGCTGCTTCAATGATTTCCTCATCTGTTGCTTCAAGGTTCCCAAATCGAAGATTTTCCTTGATACTGCCTTCATAGAGCCAGGCATCCTGTAAGACCATACCAAACTGGCGACGATAGTCCTGACGAGACAGGTCACGAATATCTTGACCGTCCACTAAAATAGCTCCAGCAGTTACATCATAAAAACGCATGAGAAGGTTAATTAAGGTTGTTTTTCCTGCTCCAGTAGGACCAACAATGGCTACCATCTCTCCTGGTTCAACATCTAGGTTAAAATTGCGAATCAATGGTTTATTTTCCACATATTGGAAATCAACATTCTTGAAGCTAACTTGACCTGTCAACGGTGCCAGTTCTTTTACTTTAGCAGTTTGAACTTCTTCCTCTTCATCCAAAACTTCAAAGACACGGTCAAGCGAAGATTTAGCACTTTGCATTTGTCCTGCTAATTGAGTGATGTTTTGAATTGGTTGACTGACCTGCCACACATACTGAACGAAAGCCTGCATATTACCGATGGTTAAGCGGCCTGCAATAACTTGCAAACCACCTAATACTGCAACAATTAAGTATGTTAAATCAGACACGATATGAAGGGCAGGCATCATCAATCCTGAAATAAAGCTCGCCTTAAATCCGACCTGTTGCAATTCATCCGTAATCTTTTCAAACCTCTCTTGAGAGTTTTCTTCACGGCCAAAAAGTTTGAGGACATTGAAACCTGTCAAGTTTTCTTGTACAAATCCATTCATACGTCCTAGAATGGCTGCTTGCTGTTTAAAGTATGGTTGCGAACGATTCAGAATTGTTTTAGCCCCAAAATAAGTTATCGGAATCGACAAGATAACAATGATAGCTAACTGAAGATTTAGATAGAGGACCATTCCCATAACAAAAAGAATGGTAAAGACTGCATTGACAATCTGTAAGAAAGATTGTTGTAGAGCGTTCGAAACAGTCTCAACGTCACTTGTAAAACGACCTAACAAATCTCCAAACTGATGCTTATCAAAGTAGGACACAGGGATGCGGTTGATTTTTTCACTCATTTCATTTCGCAAATCCTGTATCATGGACTGTACCGCATTGGTCATAAAGTAGTTTGAGTAATAAGAACCCAACTCATAGAGAAGCCCACGCAAGAGATAGATCACTAGAATCACTGCGATATAGCTGGTATTGATACCCGCTCCTGCAACACCATTTGCCATGGCAAGGAGATTGCTGGTTAATTCTGTGATGGCAAGCCCTAATACGAAAGGCTCGATAACACTCATAATGACGCTGACTATTTTCAAGAAGACTGCAAAGAAAACAGAAAATCGATAGGCTTTTAAATAGCTCCATAGACGAGCTAGACTAGATTGTTGTTTCATCCTTTACCTCCTATTCTTCTGTCAGAGACGCATTTTTCAGCTGCGACTCAGCAATTTCTCGATAGATGTCATTGGTTTCCATCAATTCTTCATGACGGCCACGACCAACGATTTCACCCTTATCAAGGACAATGATCTGGTCAGCATCCATAATGGTTCCAACACGTTGCGCGACAATCAATACCGTAGCATCTTGCGTCACTTCCTTGAGACGACGGCGTAAAATAGCATCTGTACGATAGTCCAAGGCTGAGAAGGAATCGTCAAAGATGTAGATGTCTGGACCCTTGATGACTGCGCGGGCAATCGACAAGCGTTGTTTCTGACCACCTGATAGGTTGCTTCCCCCTTCGGCCAGATGCGTTGCAAAACCTTCTTCTCGACTTTCGATAAAGTCTTTGGCTTGGGCTACATCAGCTGCTTGGTGCAAGTCCTCATGACTGGCATCTTCTTTCCCATAGCGGAGATTGTCTGCGATAGTCCCAGTAAAGAGCAAGGCTTTTTGTGGAATAAATCCAATCTTCTGACGGAGTGATTTGAGACGGTAATCCCGTACATCAACACCATCGACCTTAATTTTCCCTAGCGTAACATCGTAAAAACGAGGAATCAATTGAACCAGAGTAGACTTACCTGAACCAGTTGAGCCGATAAATGCAATGGTTTCTCCCGGTTTAGCAGTAAAGGAAATGTTATGCAAAACAGGGCTTTCTGTTTCCCCAGGATAAGCAAAGGTCACATTATCAAATTCTAAGTAACCATGTGTTTCTGTTTCTTGAACTCCATCCTCGTTTGGATCAATGGAAATGGGCATGTCCATGATTTCCTTCAAACGCTCGCTAGATACAGCAGTACGTGGATACATGGTAAAGAGGTTTGACAAGAAGAGGAAGGACAAGAGGGCGTGGAAACTATACTCGATGAAGGCTACTAAATCCCCAATCTGCAAACTGCCGTGCTTGAGAGGATCCAAAGCAAACCAAACGATAGCTACAATCATGGCAATAATGATTTGCACAAAAAGTGGTTCCGTCAAACCAGTCAATTTGAACAAGCGATTCGAATTGTCTGCATAGATTGCATTTTTCTCTTCAAAACGTTTTTCTTGGAAATCTTCACGAGCAAAGGCACGAATCACTCGTAGCCCCATCAAATTTTCACGGACATACTGGTTAATCTTATCCAGTGTTTTCTGTTGTTTTTCAGATAAGGGACGCGTTTTGACCGCCACATAAATGACTACTACAGCTAGAAAAGGAACGGAAAAAGCGACAATCCAGGCTAGTGAAGGACTCGTCAAGAAAATCATGAGAATACTTGATAGCATCATCATGGGTGTGATAACACCCAACTTAAGCGTTTGTTCCGCAAACTGCATGAGGACAAAGGCATCACTGGTGATACGAGTAACTAGTGAAGACACACCGATTTGTTCATATTCGTGATGAGAATACTCTTGTAACTTAGCATAAACATCATTTCGCATATCCTTGACCATATTGGTGGTCAATTTACTAGCCGCATAAGCCAGAACAACCCGTCCAAATGTTCCCAAGACGATAATAACCAACATGATTACGGCCCAAAAATAGAGTTTATCCTGATCACCTTGGTTGATTCCCTGGTCAATCATGCGGGCTAAAACTGTTGGTAAACCTAGATTGACAATGACAAAGAAAATTGCCCCGAGAAAGTCTAACACTAACCACTTGGGATAGCGTTTGAGATAAGACCAAATATACAGCATAATTCTCCTTTCTTTTTCTTCTAAAATGCAGAAAAGAGCGTGCTTTCGCACGCCATTTTACTAAAAAGAAGACAGGCAGCCAAAACCTCAAGAGAGGGAACTGTCTGTCTCAGATATTTAAGGCTTATTTTACAAAGTCAAGCAATGCCAAGAAGCTTTCTGGGTCAAGTGATGCACCACCAACAAGAGCTCCGTCAACGTCTGGACAAGCCATGTATTCAGCAACGTTTTCAGGTTTAACTGAACCACCGTATTGAACACGTACTTTGTCAGCTACTTCTTGACCGAAGTCAGCAGCTACAACGTCACGAACAACTTTACACATTTTTTGTGCGTCATCTTGTGAAGCAGATTTACCAGTACCGATAGCCCAGATTGGCTCATAAGCGATAACTGTTGAAGCTACTTGTTCTGCAGTCAATCCAGCAAGAGCAGCTGAAACTTGAGCACCTACGAATTCTGCTGCTTTACCAGCTTCGTAAGTTTCAAGTGACTCACCACAACAGATGATTGGAAGCATACCGTTAGCGAAGATTGCTTTTGCTTTTTTGTTGATGTCTTCGTCTGTTTCGTGGAAGTAGTCACGACGTTCTGAGTGACCGATAACAACGTAGTCAGTACCGATTTCTTTCAAAACTTGAGGGCTAGTTTCACCAGTGAAAGCACCAGCATTTTCAAAGTAGCAGTTTTGAGCAGCAACTTTAAGGTTTGAACCTTTAGCAGCAGCAAGAACAGTTGTCAAGTCAAGAGCAGGAGCTGCGATACCAGCTTCAACAAGGTCTGATGAAGGAAGTTTTGATGCTACAGCTTCAACGAATGCTTTTGCTTCTTCTGGGTTTTTGTTCATTTTCCAGTTACCAGCGATAAATGGTTTACGTGACATTTCACATACCTCTTTTTTCATTTTATTTTCTACTTATTTTATCATATTTATAGATAGCTTGCAAATCTTACTCTGTAACTAGAAGTCTTCTTTTCAAAAACTTTCCAGTTGCCATTTCTATTTAAAAGCTGGCTTGCGCCTCGTTAATTTGACCACTGCTTCTGTTCTAGCCGTGTGTGGAAACATGTCAACGGACTGGATATAATGCAGGTCATAAACCTCTAGCAATCGGACTAAATCACGCGCCAAGGTAGACACATTGCAGGAAACGTAGACCATCTTTTCAGGAGCGTATGTGACGATGGTATCCAAGAGTTTGTCATCTAAACCTGTACGTGGCGGGTCCACAATCAAGGCATCAGCACGATAGCCTTCCTTGTACCAACGAGGGATAATTTCTTCTGCAGTTCCTGCTTCATAGTGGGTATTGGTATACCCCATACGCTTAGCATTTTCTTTGGCATCCTCAATAGCTTCTGGAATAATATCCATTCCTCTCAAACTTTTGACTTTTTTCGCAAAGGCAAAACCAATGGTCCCAACACCACAATAAGCATCAATCAGATGGTCGTTCTCAGTAATGTCCAAGGCCTTAACGGCTTCACTATAGAGAATTTCAGTCTGTTCAGGATTAAGCTGATAAAATGCTCGAGGTGAAAGAGAGAATTCATAATCTAGAATACCCTCGCGTATACTATCCTGCCCCCAAATAATCTCCGTCTTGTCCCCATAAATTTCACTAGTTTTAGCAGTATTGGTATTGACTGCGACAGTCACTACTTCAGGATAATCCTTGACTAGGTCTTTCACAAATTGAGTCAAATTCAATTGGCGATTGGTCACAATGATAATCTGAACTTGCCCAGTTTTCCGTGCTCGACGAACCATGATGGTTCGAACCCCAAGGATTTTCCGTTCATCCGTAATCGGAATTTGATGGTAAGTCAAGAGTTCAGCAATGCGATTGGCAATAGCTTGTGTCTCCTTATCTTGAACCAGGCAGTCCTTTAACTCGACCAAATAATGGGAATTCTGAGCATACAAACCTGCCTTGACTTGACCTTTAAACTTTCGTGTTTGAAATTGCAGTTTAGCCCTATAATACTTTGGTTTCTGCATGCCAATAGTTGGTCTAATCTCAAAGTTTTCATAGCCAGCAGGGGCAAATTTCTTCAGAGCTTGATGGAGAAGATCTGTCTTGAACTCCAGCTGCTTATCATAATGTAGATGCATGATCTGACAACCACCACACTCATTATAAATAGTACAGTCTGGAACCACTCGAAACTTAGATTTTTTATTGACCTCAAGCAGCTTAGCCTCAACGTAGTTACGCTTAACCGAAGTCACCTGACAATAGATATCTTCTCCCTTGAGGGCTCCTGGAACAAAAACGAGGGTTTTCTGGTAAAATCCGATTCCTTCCCCGTTAATCCCCATGCGCTTGATTTTTAATGGAATTTTTTGTTTGACTTTTAGATTCATAAGTCTATTATACCACGTAGTTTCTCAATGGTTAAGAATATGTTACAATAAAACCATGAATACAAAGATATCTTTTTCCTCATTGGATTTTCCTGAGCAATTACGAACTTATATAGAGGAGGCAAACCTATCGGACAGCTCTTCTCATTCAGGCGCAAGAGTTCTCTATCTTGATTCAGGTTACTATTTAAAAATTGATCAAAAGGGAAGTTTAGAGCGAGAAACTAGCATTGCGAGTTGGTTTGAACAAGAGGGAATAGGAACTCCAGTCATCCACTATCTATCTACAGATAAAGACTACCTCCTGACTAAAGAGGCTATTGGTCATGATGCTCTCGCTTTTTTAGACCAGCCAGAAAAAATCTGCCGAACCATGGCAGAGGCTCTTAAAAAGCTTCACAACTTAAACCCACAAAATTTTCCATCAGAAAATCATTTAAAAGCCTATAAAGAAAGAGCCTTTAAAAACTATGAAAAAGGGGAGTTCTATGCCAAGGCGCTCCTACCCCAATTCCAGATTAACAGTCGCGAAGAGGCCTTCCAACTCATCCAAGAACAAGGGCACCTTTTAAAAACAGATGCCTTTATTCACGGGGATGCCTGTCTACCGAACTTTATTCTTAAAGATGCCAGCCATTTCTCTTGTTTTATTGACCTTGGTTCGGCTGATTTCAGTGATCGGCATATCGATCTCTTTTGGGCTATTTGGTCCCTCAATTACAACTTAAAAGATCCCAAATATGCTGAACTATTTCTCGACTATTACGGGAGGGAACTGGTTGATAGCAATAAACTTCGACTCGTTGCTGCCTTCGAAGCATTTGGATAAGAGGTAAACCATGAAAATCACAAAACTTGAAAAGAAAAAAAGACTCTTTCTACTTGAGCTTGATAGCGACCAAACCTGCTACATTACAGAGGATACCATTGTGCGCTTTATGTTGACAAAAGGGAAAGAGATCTCAGCTGAAGAACTAACTGAGATTAAATCATTTGCGCAATTTTCCTACAGTAAAAATCTAGCTCTCTACCACTTATCCTTCAAGGCTCGCACTGAAAAAGAAGTTAAAGATTATCTTGCCAAACATGAAGTTAATGAGAACATCATCCCCAAAGTTATCCAGTCTTTAAAAGATGATAATTGGATCAATGATCGCCAATATGCTTATGCCATCATCAATTCCAATCAGCTTTCAGGAGATAAGGGAAGCTATATGCTGATGCAGAAGATTTCTCAAAAAGGCGTTGCTAAATCCATTATCCAAGAAGTCATACAAGAATTTGATATGACGGAAGTCGCAGAGCGCACAGCGGAAAAACTATTGAAAAAATACCAGGGTAAATTACCTGCCCGCGCTCTACAGGATAAGATTATCCAAAGCCTAACCAATAAAGGATTTTCCTACACAGAAGCCAAAACAGCCTTTGACCAATTGGACAGCCAGGTCGAAGAAGAAACCGTTCAGGAACTTATTTTTAAAGAGTTAGACAAGCAGTATCGGAAATATTCACGAAAGTATGAAGGATACGAACTGAAACAACGTTTGACCCAAGTTTTAGCTAGAAAAGGTTATGATTTTTCGGATATAGCCAGCGCTCTCAGAGAATATCTTTAATTTTTTCATGAAAAAACTAAGAACTTTAAACAAAAATGTGATACAATAGTAAACGATAAACTTATAAATTGTAGAAAGTTGGTTAGTTATGAAACTTCCAAAAGAAGGCGACTTTATTACAATTCAAAGTTATAAGCATGATGGGAGTCTCCACCGTACTTGGCGAGACACCATGGTACTAAAAACAACAGAGAACGCTATTATCGGCGTCAACGACCACACACTTGTTACCGAAAGTGACGGTCGTCGTTGGGTGACTCGAGAACCGGCTATTGTTTACTTTCACAAGAAATATTGGTTTAATATTATCGCTATGATTCGTGAAAATGGTATCTCCTACTACTGCAATATGGCAAGTCCTTACTATTTGGATGAAGAAGCTTTAAAATACATTGACTATGATTTGGATGTTAAAGTTTTTACAGATGGTGAAAAACGCCTCTTGGACGTTGAGGAGTATGAACGACACAAGCGAAAAATGAAGTATTCTTCTGATCTAGACTATATTCTGAAAGAGCATGTAAAGATTCTTGTTGATTGGATTAACAATGAGCGAGGTCCTTTCTCAGAAGCCTATGTCAACATTTGGTACAAACGCTACGTAGAACTAAAGAATCGGTAAAGTTGTCAGAGGTCAGGATTAAAATCCTGACCTCGTTTTTTGGTAGTATAAAATAAGCTGTGTAAACACAAAAAGAAATAAATCCATTATGATAGAATTCGTGAGATATACAAAATAAATGGATAGACTAATACTTTTTTAATTTCTTTGTTCCTTGTAAGTTTACAACAACCTTATATTGTTTAATACAAAAATACGAAGATGATTGCTATAAAAGAATTCAGATCACCTTCGTATCAAAAATTTAGTTATTGTATTTCCACATAGCATCAATCATTTAGTACGACATTTTGAAAATAATAATTTGACCGATAAAATGCTATTTAATCTACCAGATCATTTAATCGTTTTTGAAAATATAAAGCAATATTTTTAGATTCAATAAACTCAAAATATTTAATGACATTTTGCATTTGTTTAATTCCAGATTCTTTAGATTCTATCAGGTAGATTTTATATCCTTCTACAAACTTGAATGTAGATTTTTCAAAGACTTTTGTGTCATCTTTTAATAATTTTCTTAATTTCATTTCAAAGTAGTCTGCATATGATAGATGTGAATTTTCAAGGCAACAGAACCAAAAATTTAAACAAGCTGACACAACTAAATTTCTATTCTTACCGATTTTTTCGTAATAATGTGTACGCTCTAGTATTTCTTTTCCGACCCTGTAGATATAATCTATTTCAAAAAGATGATATAAATTACCAATCAGCGCTATCTCATAGGACTCCCAGCGTTCCTTCTGGAATAAATAGTCATATACTAAATTTAGATCATCTCTACTAACTACATAATTACAATCTATCTGATTTAATAGTCCCTGAACCATAATTGTATTTATTCTATAAGTTTTTTCTCCACTCTTCTCAAAAAGTTTTTGTTGCTCATTTTTTATTTCCTCCAATCCTTTAGTATTCAAACTATAAAAATTTGGAGATAAATTAACCAAAAAATCATCAAGCTCCGATCTTTTATAATGTTCTAGATAATTACAAAAATTCTCGATCGAAACATTGATATTTGATAATAATTCAAAAAACGTTGAAAGAGAAATTTCATTTTCTCCCCTTTCAAATCTAGAGAGTTGAGATTTTGATATAGAATCAGCTGCAGCATACTCTAAAGAATATCCGTTTAATTTTCTAAAATATCTAAAAGCTTCTCCGTAATTTTTCACAATTTCGTTCCCTTAACTCTCTTTTCGAGCGATAAACATACCATATTCTTTAGGAATAATCAACATACCATTATTAAACTCACTTTCCAATCTATTACGAATTATTTCCTCTTCTAGTGAACCTATTTCGGAAATTCCTTTCAAGGATTGAATATATTGAACTAGATCGTCTATACTTGTCACCTGTAGCTCATCATCATAAATTAATTTTTCCACAGTGTCAAAATACCTATTTAAAAAAGCTTTCCCATTTTGTAAAGTAAAAGTTTTATTTTCCAAATTTTGATTAACTACATCTTTAAATAAGCTTGCCAAATAATCTACAACTCCATTTTCACCAAATGTAGCACAATAAAAAATTCCTCCTTTTTTTAATACTCTATTCACTTCAGAGATAGCTTTATCAATGTCATTTACATGATGTAGAAGCATATTAGCAATAACAATATCAAAAGTTTCATTTTTAAAAGAAATATTTTGGATATCCATTCTTTCATAGTTGACATTATCTCTATTTCCAATCACTAACTTCGTAGTTTCTACCATGTCATTAGAAAAATCCGTTATAATCAATTGCTTCATCTTGTCTATAGAATCAAGATTACTTTTCCACAGTTCTCCTGTACCACATCCCAATTCTAGTATCTTTAACTCACCAGTGAGTTGGTAGTTAGAAAAAATCCAATTGTTAAATCCCAATCTATTTTTAGAATACTTCTTATGCAATTCTACTCGAATATCAAGATTATTATGATTTTTATATTGTTCAATTACTTTATCAATCATTCTAAATGACCTCCACTCTATAATTTGACATTATATCACAAGAATAAAGGTAGTGTAAAATAAGTTGTATAAATGCAAAAAAGAATAATTTTACCACAGTATTGAACTATTTTTTGGTCTTCTAAATTCCAAAAAACTCTTTTAAACAAAACTTCATTTTTCATCCACAAGTTTTAAGAGGCACTGATTTATTAAAGGATTGAGATTCTAGGACTAGGAATTCATAGATTAGTCCATCAATTTCTGGCTATCACTTTTCCCTAGTAAAAAACCTGCCTTGAGGCAGGTTTTCGTCTAAATATCTAACTTCGTAACAGTGAACTTGATATGCGAATAGTCTTTTTCGATATCCTTATCTACCATAAAGGCTGTTGCATCCTTCTTGACCTGTACCAAGTCAATATTTTGAGCTTGAGCGGCATAGACACAGCCACAATAACACTGGCGATAGATGTCATACTCTTCACACATTTCTACAGAACGTTTGTAGCCTTGATTTTTCTTAAAATCACTCGGAAGATAATGAGTGGTGTAGATTTTCTGCACATCAATCCCGATACTATTGATGGTTTGTGAATTTTTGTGAGGGCTGATGGTTAGGGCTGAACCGAAGTAATCAAATCCTAAGTCCATAGCCACTTGCGCTGTCTTGTCCAAGCGATAGTCAAAACAAACCTTGCAACGATCCCCACCTTCAGGTTCTTCTTCCAAACCTCGGACCAGTTGACGGTATTCGTTGGGTTCATAAGGTGCTTCTAGATATTGAACATTATTTCCTGTTCGCTCATTGAAATCACTGACAAATTTTTTGGTCACATAAGCACGCTTGTGATACTCAGCTTTAGGATGGATATTTGAATTAGCAAAATAAATGGTTACATCTGCATACTTGGTCAAATACTCTAAAGTATAGGTGCTACAAGGAGCACAACAGACGTGCATGAGAATGGTTGGTCTCTCTTCATTTTTTTCCCAAACTTGAACCATCTTTTGCATGACACGGTCATAGTTGATCTTTTGATTGGGATTCATCTTACTTAGAATTTCTTCTACATCAATCATACTCTTCTCCTTTTCCTCTTGCTATTGTACCACAGGATGATTCTTTGAGCAAATAGGTTTTCGTGCTTTACTCAGTTTTTAAGTCCTTATCTAATAGCTTTCCCATCCTTGTCAGACTGATTATTAATATAGGACAGGTTAAAATCAAGATAAGACCTAAAACTAAAAAGACAGCTACAAGTCCGCAACGATCAATCATCCAGCCTGTCAGTGGAAATATGACAATCATGGAAAGACTAAAAAGCATGGAATTGATACTAAGCATAGTTGCTCTTACACTGGACGGTAAATAACCTTGTAAGTCATTGAAATAGATCGGCTGATAAACTGCATAGAGTGTATCGGTCAAAAGATATACGAGAAGAAAAGCAAAGGGAGTTCCAAAAAACACCAATAGCAAGGCTAAACCCGTTAGTGCAACAAGAGTCGGAAAAACTCGATTGCTATTCCATTTTTTTCCAATTTGACTAGCTACATAAACTGCTATAAGATTTAAGCCACTACCAATCAGCATGACCAGCGATACCTGCCACCCTGCTAAGTCACTTATTTTCTGCTGATAGTAAAAGTAAAACATACACATGAGTGTTCCGACTAGCTGATAAGTCATCATCCAGTAAAAGAGTACTGGTTTTTCATGCCATTCTTTTCGAACTTGCAGGACAATCGTTTTAAAGGTTAAGGCTTCATTTTTTTCTCTCTTAGCCATTGGTTCTTTCATCAAATAAACCAAGATTATAGAAATAAATGAAAATCCAATAGCAATCAGATAGGTCCAAGCCAATGCTCCGTGAATAAAGAAGCCTGCCACAACTGTACCTAAGGTTCGGGTGACTTCTGCCACACCAGACAAAAAACTAGAAATCTGAAGATAGCGGTCCTTTTGACCTGCTTCAACTGTTGAATCATATAAGAAAGCGGTACTGGTCCCCGAATCAAAATTATAAGACCAAGCGTTGACCATCATAGCAAAAGCATAAATCCAAAAATTCCCCTGACCAAACAAAATCAAGATAGAGGATACAATACTAGCCAAGCGAGCCAAATAGAGATTGGTTTTGTAGCTAAATCGATCGGCCAACATACCTGACGGGATTTCACACAAGAGACTTGTACCGTGAAAGATACTTTCTAATAGACCGATTTGAAGTAAGGAAAGACCATTTTGGATAAAAAATAAAATCCAAAAACTGGTGATTCCAAAATAAGAAGTGAATTCCAGACCTGCCAGGAGTGGAATATTGCGTTTGTAAGTTCTTTTAAACATCGTTTTCTCTCTTTCAATATATAATATGAGTTTTTCTAAAAGACTTACTTAGAGTTGCCTACATTTTCTCCACCTCTTTCATTTAAAGTAATACTCAATGAAAATCAAAGAGCAAACTAGGAAGCTAGCCGCAGGCTGTACTTGAGTACGGCAAGGTGAAGCTGACGTAGTTTGAATTTGATTTTCGAAGAGCATAAAAACGCCAGACGGCGTTTTTATGGCTATTAAGGTTTGATACGGTGCAACATACGTGGGAACGGAATGGCTTCACGGATGTGTTTTGTACCAGCTGCGAAGGTTACCATACGCTCGATACCGATACCAAATCCACCGTGTGGAACTGTACCGTATTTACGAAGGTCAAGGTAGAATTCATATTCTGTACGATCCATACCTAGTGATTCCATCTTCGCTACAAGGGCATCATAGTCTTCCTCACGCATTGAACCACCGATGATTTCTCCGTAACCTTCTGGTGCGAGCAAGTCTGCACAAAGTACGCGATCTGGGTTACCAGGAACTGGTTTCATGTAGAAGGCCTTGATGTCTGCTGGGTAGTTAATCACGAAGGTTGGTACACCAAAGTGGTTTGAAATCCAAGTTTCATGTGGCGAACCGAAGTCATCACCATGTTCAAGATGCTCATAGTCAGCGTCTTCATCATTTTCATGCTCTTGCAAGAGGTCAATGGCTTGATCGTAAGTGATGCGTTTGAATGGCTCTGCAATGTAGCGTTTCAAAAGCTCAGTATCACGTTCCAATGTTTCCAATGCTTGTGGAGCACGGTCAAGAACACCTTGAAGAAGAGCTTTGACATAAGCTTCTTGCAAGTCAAGTGACTCATCATGTGTCAAGTATGAATACTCAGCATCCATCATCCAGAACTCAGTCAAGTGACGGCGAGTTTTTGATTTTTCAGCACGGAATACTGGACCAAAGTCAAAGACACGACCAAGAGCCATAGCACCAGCTTCAAGATAAAGTTGACCAGATTGGCTCAAGTAGGCTGGAGTACCAAAGTAGTCTGTTTCAAACAATTCAGTTGAATCTTCTGCAGCATTTCCTGAAAGAATTGGGCTATCAAACTTCATGAAGCCATTTTTATCAAAGAACTCATAAGTTGCATAGATGATAGCATTACGGATTTGCATGACAGCTACTTGTTTGCGTGAACGAAGCCACAAGTGACGGTTGTCCATCAAGAAGTCTGTTCCGTGCTCTTTTGGAGTGATTGGGTAATCTTGAGATTCACCGATAACTTCGATGTCTGTAATATCCAATTCGTAACCAAATTTAGAACGCTCGTCTTCTTTGACAATCCCTGTCACGAAAACAGAAGTTTCTTGGCTTAGGCGTTTGATGGTGTCAAATTTTTCAAGACCTACTTCTTCTCCAAATTTTTCGATAAAGTTTGGTTTAAAAGCCACACCTTGGAAAAAGGCTGTTCCGTCACGCAATTGTAAGAAGGCAATTTTCCCTTTTCCTGATTTGTTGGCAACCCAAGCACCAATAGTGACTTCTTGACCAACGTAATCTTTTACTTCGATAATTGTTACACGTTTTGTCATCATTTATCTTCCTTTTTTCGTTTAACTTGTCCAAAGACATTATTACTCATTATTGTACCACAAATAATGGCTGATAGCTAGCTTGTTTGATAGAAATTCATAAGTTTTTAGCTACAAAAACCTCCGCCAAAAGGACGGAGGTTTAACTTCTTATTTTTCCATAAATTGGTGCAAACGACGAATGGCTTCTTTAAGGGTATCCAAGTCTGTCGCATAGCTGAGACGAACATTTTCTGGTGCTCCAAATCCGGCTCCTGTAATCAAGGCCAGACCAACTTCTTCAAGAATAGCCGTTGTAAATGCTGTTACATCGCTATAACCTTTCATCTCCATAGCTTTTTTGACATTTGGGAAGAGATAGAAGGCTCCTTGAGGTTTGACAACCTCAAAACCAGGGACCTCACACAAGAGTGGATAGATGGTATTCAAACGTTCCTCGAAAGCCTGACGCATGGTTTCTACAGAGTCTTGAGGTCCAGTTAACGCTTCAATCGTTGCATATTGAGATACCGCAGTCAGGTTTGAAGTCGTTTGACCTGTTAGTTTACTCATGGCAGCGATGATTTCTGGATCACCCACTGCATAACCTACCCGCCAACCTGTCATAGCATAGGCCTTAGACACACCATTGATAACAATGGTTTGTTTGCGAATCGCTTCTGATAGACTAGAGATTGGCACAAACTCATTACCGTTATAGACCAAGCGTCCATAAATATCATCTGCTAGGATGAGAATATCATGTTCAACAGCCCAATTTCCAATGGCCAAGAGTTCCTCGCGAGAATAGATCATACCGGTCGGATTAGATGGCGAATTAAGAACCAAGACTTTGGTCTTATCTGTGCGAGCTGCTTCTAATTGCTCCACAGTTACTTTAAAGTGATTGTCTTCCTTGGCTTGAACAAAGACTGGAACACCACCAGCCATTTTAACTTGGTCACCATAGCTGACCCAATAAGGGGTTGGAATAATGACCTCATCTCCTGGATTAACCACAGCCATAAAGAAAGTGTAGAGTGAGAATTTTGCACCTGTCGCAAAAGTGACCTCATTAGCCGCTACAGAATAACCATAATAACGTTCAAAATAGGTATTGACCGCTGCTTTTAATTCAGGCAAACCTGAAGCTACTGTATAGAAAGAAGCACGTCCATCTCGAATGGCTGCAACAGCGGCATCTTGAATATTTTCAGGAGTATGAAAATCGGGCTGACCTAAAGTTAAGAAGAGAACATCTTTTCCTTCAGCTTTTAACTTCTTTGCTCTTGCATCACTAGCCAGAGTGACACTTTCTTCCATTTCTAAGACACGTTTAGATAATTTCATAGCTTCTCCTTTTCGATTAGGGCACCAGTTTCAAAATCTACTAGATAATAGTCTCCTCCAGACTTGATTTCCCAAACAGGCTTTTCAGCATAGCGTCCAAAGGTAACCGTATCAATTTCAGTTGCTCCTTTTTCTCTAACAACTGCTTCTGCTTTTTCTTGTGAAGTACCATTTTCTAGTTGATATACGTAAATATTGTTATTACTTTTCTCTATTAAAACAGCAACTGGTTTCTGATTCTTATCTTGACCAAGAACACTATAATAGCTTTCTAAGCCATTAAAGATATCAACCTGGCTGACCGTTTCTAGATTCGCATACTGCTTAGCCAGTTTTTCCCCTTCCACCTTCGCTGTCTGATAAGGCTTCATGCTAAGCCACACCAAATAGAGAAAGGAAGAAGTCACAACTAGAGCCAACAGGGTCAAGCCAATGCTGTACTGAAATAATAAGGAATTTTTTTCTTTTTTCTGTCTCATTTTCACTCGTCTATTTTACCATCTATCCAAGTGAATTACAAGTGAATAAAGGAGGAGGATTTGGCTCGGAACTTCTCTTATGACAGGAGTATATGACGCTTGAATCATTGATTTCACAGACTTTTCATAATCTCTACTCCTAAAAATAATCTTGACTATCATCGATTTTTATTTTCTGAGCAGATTTCTTGCAAATGATTTCCTTTTGTTGTAACATTGTTTATAACAACAGAGATAACTCTGATTAAAATATAAAGGATACTCCCTATGTCTAAAAAAGTATTATTTATCGTTGGTTCAATTCGTGAAGGTTCCTTCAACCACCAAATGGCGCTAGAAGCCGAAAAAGCTCTTGCAGGAAAAGCTGAGATTAGCTACCTTGACTACTCAGCTATTCCACTATTTAGTCAAGATCTTGAAGTTCCAACTCTTCCAGCTGTAACAGCAGCTCGTGAAGCAGTTCTTGCTGCTGATGCTATCTGGATTTTCTCTCCAGTCTACAACTTCTCAATTCCTGGAACAGTGAAAAACTTGCTTGACTGGCTTTCACGCGCTCTTGACTTATCTGATACACGCGGAGCATCTGCCCTTCAAGATAAAATCGTTACTGTGTCTTCAGTAGCAAATGCAGGTCATGAACAACTCTTTGCAATCTACAAAGACCTCTTGCCATTCATCCGTACACAAGTTGTAGGTGAATTCACTGCTGCTCGTATCAATGATTCTGCTTGGGGAGATGGCAAATTAGTCCTTGAAGACAGTGTTGCTACTTCACTAAAACAACAAGCTGAAGACTTGGTTCAAGCTATTCAATAATTGAATCATAACCACCCGTCTAACGGGTGGTTTGCACCAGGGCTATAAGCCCAAATTACCAGCCAGCGCCTAAAGACGCTGGCTTTCACGTTGTTCAAGCCTCATTGCTCTTGACTCGTCACTTGCCTCTTAAAGAGGCGTGAGTATTACTTACCACTATCCCTAAAGGGATCCTCATATTCTTTTACACTTAATTTATCTAGTACTATATCATGCTTTTCCTGATCTTGTATGTATTTCCTTATCGTGGCTTCATTGAGACCTACTGTACTCACATAGTAACCTTCTGCCCAGAAATGCCGATTCCCAAAATTGTACTTGAGGTTGGCGTGTTTGTCAAACATCATGAGTGCACTTTTGCCTTTTAAATACCCCATGAAACTTGAAATATTTATCCTCGGTGGAATACTTACCAACTGATCAGGCATCAAGTGTCCTTCGATAATTTCAATACCTTCATAACCACACAAGCAATGAAATATTTCACCTAAACTACTTCGATATTGATTATAGATCACTTTTCGTCTATACTTAGGGGTGAACACAATGTGATAGAACACCATCCACTTTGTGTGTGATAAACTATGTGCCTTTTGTGCCATATTTTTCTCCTTTCGCTTTACAATTGGCTTGAACACCTTTATTGTATCGCGTTTGGAGTTTTTTGGTATAACCTTCGACGCGCACCCGCATAGCGGGTGGTTTATTTGTCTCGCACCTCACGGAGCGAGACGGACTAATAGTCACATAATGAAAAAAAGATAGTAGAAAATGTTAGTTTCTACTATCTTTTTCTTAATCAACTAATTCATCAATCATACTATGTTTTAGTGGTAAACTACACATCACTAAAAGGAAAATAAAGGATGATTGAAGCCAAAAGAGAGCCAAATCAAAAATTCCGTGCACAGCTACTACTGTCAAGAAAGAG
Organism: Streptococcus infantis; assembly: GCF_000963255.1. Taxonomy (GTDB): domain Bacteria; phylum Bacillota; class Bacilli; order Lactobacillales; family Streptococcaceae; genus Streptococcus; species Streptococcus nidrosiense. The sequence continues at coordinate 97,609 of NZ_JYOV01000019.1, forward strand.
AGGTAAAGTCCAAGGATAGGACGCTTACTAGGTACTTGACTCATATCAATCAACATTCGTACCGGAGTGGCAGAAGCAATCCCCAAGAGAACGGTACCAACAACTCCATAACTCAAAATCGTATCTATATAAATACTATGAGCATGTTCATGATAAGGTGCTCCAATACGAGGGAAAGAGTGCATGTAGGTTAGCGGTCCTTCACCCCAGAATGGATTTTGCTTAAACAAGGCCATTCCAGCATTCCAGATAGAAACACGCTCTTCCATAGATGAATCTAAGGTTCCCATTCGAACACCCAAATCACTAGAAAATAGAAAGGCCAAACCAACCCCAAAAACTCCAATACTAAGCCAGAAAGCACGCCAGTTCTTAATAGTTGTGAAGAGATAAATAATCGCTCCAAAGATAATGGCTGGAAAAGCTGTACGATTCTGCGTAAAGTTTAAACCGAATAAATTAGCAAAGATGGCAATCATAGAAAAGATTCGTAACCACCTTAACTTCGTTGTGCTAATCAGATAAAAACCAATCATGATACAGAAACAACAGATAATTCCATAGTAATTAGGGTTAAAGAAGGCAACCTCCGCTCGGTTTTGATGCCAAACCTGCATCCGTGGTGAGAGGAAGGTATAATCAAATTTCTTTACAATTTGGAAATGTTCCAAGGCTGCAAAGACTGCTGCCAAGACACTTGAAGCTAAAACTCCTTCAATCGTCAACCTAAAAAATTTAGGAGTCAATTGAGCTTGGTAATAGTAAAAGAAGATGGCAAACAGAAACATGGCCACCGAAGAAACTACTCCCATCACATTTTGTGCTAGAAGAGAAATTGCTGTGCTATAAGCAATAAAAAAGAGCAAGATAGGGTGTTGAGACAAACGTTTCAAGATTCCCTTCATCTCCCCGGTATATACTAACCAAAGTAAGTAAGAGATAAAAATAACAACAAAAAGATAAAAAGGGAGAAAAATACTCAGAATAACTCCTAAAAGAAGTCCTTCTTGTTTCGATAAACTTTTTAACTTTTCAATGACACCTATTGATTTCACAACAGATCCTTTCCTTCTGAATATCACATTCAGATAAATAAGTTATTAAAACATTTTACCATTTTTCAAGCGATTTGAAAACCTCTTTGCCTCTATACTCCTAACTAAAACTGGGTAAAATTTTATAGTTAGCTAAGATTACTTGAAAATCGCTATCCCTTTTTTAAAAATATGGTACAATAAGTCTAATTATTCCAGAAAGGGTCTAGCATGAAATCCTACCAAGAAGTCTATAAAATACTAGCTACTGAAACTGATTATCTAAGCGGAGAAAAAATAGCAGAGAGATTAAACCTATCTCGAACTTCCGTATGGAAGGCGATCCAACGTCTCCAACAAGAGGGTCTGGAGATTGACAGTATCAAAAATCGTGGGTATAAACTTCTGGACGGAGACCTTATCTTGCCTCAGGAAATCGAAGCGAATAGTCCCATTACTGTCCAGTTTAAACCCTCAACAAAATCTACCCAAACCGATGCTAAAGAGGCTATGGAAGCTGGTGCTAAAGGGGACAAACTCTACCTTTCCACTAGCCAAACTATGGGACGCGGTCGTTTTCAACGTCCCTATTATTCTCCAGATAAGGGGGGAATTTACATGTCTCTTCACCTACAACCCAATCTCCCTTACCAGAAGCTTCCCGCCTATACACTTCTAACAGCTGGGGCTATCTACAAGGCTATCAAGAATCTTAGTTTGATTGATGTGGATATCAAGTGGGTCAATGACATTTATCTGAACCAGAAAAAAATTGCTGGTATTCTAACAGAAGCCATTACCTCTGTCGAAACTGGACTCGTTACAGATGTTATCATTGGGATCGGGATCAACTTTTCTATCGCTGATTTTCCCAAGAATCTACAAACTAAAGCTGGAAGCTTATTTTCTCAAAATACTCCCATTACTCGCAATGAATTGATTGCTGAAATTTGGAAATGTTTCTACGAAACAGAGACCGATGAACTCCTCTATCTCTATAAAAATCGCTCAATCGTTTTAGGAAAAGAGATTTCCTTCAAGAAGGATCAAGAAATATTCACAGGAAAAGCCTGTGACATCTCTGACCAAGGACAACTGCTGATAGAATTAGCAAACGGTGAAAAGATTTGGCTCAATAGTGGCGAAGTTTCACTGACTAAATGGTAAATCTACTAAATCAAAAAAATCGACCTTTATTATTGAAGGTCGATTTTTTTGATCTGTTATTTTTTCAAACGTTCAACGTCACGCGCGATAACGAGTTCTTCATCCGTTGGAATAACCAGTACACGTACACTTGCTGCATCTGTCGAAATATCTCCGGTTGCACCAAAGACATTTTTCTCTGGATCTACATCACAACCGAACCAAGAAATCCCTGAAATAACATCTTCACGTACATTAGTAGAATTTTCACCGATACCTGCTGTGAAAATAATAGCATCTGCTCCATTTAGGACTGCAAGGTATTGACCAATATGTTTTTGGATACGGTCAACATACATTTCATAAGCCAAAGTAGCATCGTGATCTCCTGCATCCATAGCAGCAATTACATCACGCATATCACTAGACTTACCTGAAACACCCATCAACCCTGACTCACGATTGAGGATACGACTGATGTCCTCAGGCTTGTTAAAGTCCTCTGTATATTGCATTAAATAAGGAATGATGGCTGGGTCAATATCCCCTGTACGAGTTCCCATCATTACACCACCAAGTGGAGTGAATCCCATTGAGGTATCAACAGATTTCCCACCCTTAACAGCTGTAATAGAAGCACCATTACCGATGTGACAAGTGATTAACTTCAACTCTTCAAGTGGACGACCCAAGAGTTTTGCTGCCTCTTGAGCAACGTACTGATGGCTAGTTCCATGGGCTCCGTACTTACGAACCTTGTTTTCTGTGTAATATTTTGTTGGTAGAGGATAGCGATAAGCTTTCTCTGGCATTGTTGTATGGAAGGAAGTATCAAAAACAACGACACTCGTAATATCTGGCAACAATTCTTTGAAGGCACGAATACCCGCAGCATTTGCAGGATTGTGCAATGGAGCAAGGAGACCTAACTCTTCAACTTTTTCAATTACATCACCTTCCACGACTGTAGACTCTTTGAAGTACTCTCCACCTGCAACGACACGGTGTCCAACACCAGTAATTTCATCATAAGATTTAATAATATCAAAACGAATCAAGTCATCAAGCAAAATCTTAACTGCCAAAGTATGGTTGTCAATGTCAAGGACTTGTTGTTCTGAACGACCATCAAATTTAACTGTAGAAATAGAATCTTTCAATCCAATTCGCTCAATCAACCCTTTTGCTAATACTTTTTCTTCTGGCATTTGATAGAGTTGCCATTTCAAACTTGAGCTTCCAGCGTTAATTGCAATGGTTTTTGTCATAATGTTTCCCCTTTTTAAGCGTTTTCAACTATTATATCAAAATTTATACTAGATTTCATGTTCTTGACACCAATTTTGAAAATTTTCCTTAAATTCCAACAAAATTTCAGGATCACGAAGACTAGCAAGTGGATAAACGAAGGGCTCAAAGCCTTCTACCACTTTCTTTTGTAGAACAAAAATGCTCTTAGACTGTGCTCCTTGAGCGAAGAGATCCTCTGGTAAAGCTACGATAGCTACTAGTTGAGCCTGGTCAGTCAGCCAGGTTTTCAAGAGGTCACTCTGGGAACTCGTCAAAAGATCTGTTGGAGCAAGGAAAATAGCATAGCCTCCCGTCTTAAGATATTTGAGAGATTGCTCCATTAATAGATGATGAGCATAAGTATGTTCATCCTTTGCTGCCACTTGATAACGTGAGGCAATCTGATCGTCTGGGTAGTAGCCAATCGGGAGGTCGCTCACAATAAAATCACTTTCTTTTAATACTTGTGGACGTACTGCATCTCCTTGGACAAAGCCCATTTGCAGATCCATAACTTCTGCCATGCTTGCAGCCAGATCGATCAAGAGGTCATCTAGCTCAATCCCAAGGTAATCTACCTTTTTGTTCATGGACGTTAAGAAGCTAGCACCTAGAATTCCCATCCCAGACCCCAACTCTAATAAACTTAGATTCTCAGCAGGCCACAGTTGCTCTATCAGAAAAATCATCAAGTGACCAATGGCATCTGGTGTAAACTGGTGATTTGCTTGGAGAGGTTCTGTTTGCGCTGCCTTCATTAACAAGAATTGGTAGGTTCGTAACCACTCTTCTTTTCGAAGAGCCAATCGTTTTAATGCTTGATTGTTTTTCTTGACATCTTCCAGATTTGTCTGACCATCTAGATAGATTCCATTTTGCTCAATCAAGGCATCGTAAAAATTTGTCGTCAAATCATTTTGAATGATTTGGACATTTTCTAGTAAATAGGTATATGCTTGTTCAATTTTTTCAAAATCCATACCCTTATCTTACCAAAAATAATGTCCTTTTTCCAGATTTTCATAATTGTGAAAATGAAAAAAAGAAAATCTACCTCCTCAGTAGACTTTCTCTGTTTAACATTTATTTCCAAGCGCCACTGGCATCTACATAATAGCCATCTGGCGTGCGTGTATTGCTAAGCATATTACCAGATGAAGCCAGATAGTACCACTTACCATTATCTTTGATCCAACCTGTTGCCATCGCACCTGAATCTTTTAGGTAATACCAAGAGCCATTATCTTTCACCCAGCCTGTTGCCATGGAACCTGAGTCTTTTAGATAATACCAAGTACCACCATCATTAAGCCAGCCTGTCGCCATGGAACCTGAGTCTTTTAGGTAATACCAAGAGCCGTTATCATATAACCAATCAGCTGAAATCATAGCTCCTGATGATTTAAAGGCATACCAGCTACCACCTTGATGAAGCCATGTTTGATTAAACATAACCCCTTTATCATCCATAAAATACCAGCTTCCCTGATCCTTAATCCAAGCATCTTTAACTAGTTGTCCTTGTTTTTGATAGTACCAGTTTTGTTTAGATTTTAGCCAGCTAGCAGTTTCAAAGATTGGAGAAAGTTCTACATACGATCCACCACTATTATATTTCCGAACAATTCTTCCTGGTTTAATTAAATTAAGAGTTCCTCCTTCACGCCAGGCAACAACAGATTTTCCTGATGTTACAGTTGGAAGCGTTGCAATATAAGATTCATTTAGAGAATCCCATGAACTTTCTAAGATTTGGTCCCCATCGATAACGAAGTAACCACTCTTAGCGTCATCTGAATAAACATCATCAACTACTTTAGTAGACCAAGTCTTCACTTCGTTTCCACTCTTAGCCTCTACTACAATATCTCCACGGTATCCATAAGGGATATAAAAGTGTAGAAAACGCCCCTTATCTTCAGTTTTAGATACTGTTCTTTCCTCAGCTAAGAAGTTAGTATTTTGCTTTTCTCCATTTAAACTAACTGTCCATTCGATTTCGCTAGTACTAGGTAGATCTAACACTTTAATATTTACTTCATATCCATTATTAATTTTGCTAACTTTCCCATTTTCGTATCGAATACCACCTTTAATAGGCCATACCTCTTGTAACTCAAAAGCCTTGGCAGATTGAGGAAAAGCTAGTAAAGCTAAACCTGCTAAAGACAAACTAAATAGTGTAATTTTTTTCATGAGATTTCCTCCTGTTTTTATCCATGTTAATTATATCACTATGATATTTTTTTGCAAGTGATATCCTAAATTTATATAGGAAAAACCTCTGAGATGACTCTCAAAGGTTTAATCATGACTATTTACTATTTTCGACAGCTGCTGTTACAAAAGCAGTGTAGAGTTCTTCTGGGCGGTTTGGACGACTTGAAAGCTCTGGGTGGTACTGACAAGCCACAAAGAATTTGTTTTCTGGAATCTCCACAATTTCGACCAAGCGGTTGTCTGGTGAAACACCTGAAAAGACAAAACCTGCTCCTTCAAACTGTTCACGGAAGGCATTGTTAAACTCATAACGGTGACGGTGACGGCGTTGCACCACCTCTTTGTTATGATAAGCTGCCGCTGCCTTAGAACCACGTTTTAACTTAGAAGGATAAAGTCCCAAACGAAGGGTACCACCCATGTCCTCAACATCAATCTGATCACGCATGATATCGATGATAGGGTATTTGGTATCAGGATTTAGCTCTGCTGAATTAGCTCCTTCAAGACCTAAGACATTACGGGCAAACTCGATACAGGTCAACTGCATACCCAAGCAGACTCCCAGCATTGGTACATCATTTTCACGCGCATAGCGAATCGCTTCAATCTTACCTTCAGTTCCACGTTGACCAAAACCACCTGGAACGATGATTCCGTCAGCATCCGATAGGAGTTCTTCCACATTGTCAGCTGTCACATCGTTAGCATTGACCCAATCAATCTTGACTTCTGCATCATTGGCATAACCTGAGTGTTTCAAGGCCTCTACGACAGAAATGTAGGCATCTTGCAACTCAACATACTTACCAACAAGAGCAATCTTGACTTGTTTTTTGAGGTTCATGACCTTATCAACCATAGCTGACCACTCTGTCATATCTGCTGCAGGTGCATCAATTTTCAAATGGTCACAAACGATTTGATCCATACCTTGTGCTTGCAGGTTAAGTGGGATTTGGTAAAGATGATCCACATCCAAGGACTCGATAACTGCTTCTGGTGCCACATCACAGAACTGGGCCAGTTTATTTTTAATTCCTTGTCCAGCTGGCTTTTCAGTACGGATGACTAACATATTAGGCTGGATTCCCAAACCACGCAATTCTTTGACAGAGTGTTGAGTTGGTTTTGTCTTCATTTCACCAGCTGCCTTGAGGTAAGGAAGCAAGGTCGTATGGATATACATGACATTATCTGCACCCACATCTGCCTTCATCTGACGAAGAGCTTCTAAGAATGGAAGGGACTCGATATCCCCGACTGTTCCACCAACCTCTGTAATAATGACATCAGAGTCTGTCGTAAGAGCAGCACGCTTGATTTTTTCTTTCAAAGCATCTGTAATATGAGGAATAACCTGGACAGTTGCTCCAAGGTACTCTCCACGGCGTTCCTTACGAAGAACTTCGCTGTAGATTTTACCAGTTGTCACGTTTGAGTATTTATTAAGGTTAATATCGATGAAACGCTCATAGTGGCCTAGGTCCAAATCTGTCTCAGCCCCATCATCTGTTACAAATACTTCTCCGTGCTGGTAAGGGCTCATGGTTCCTGGGTCAATATTGATATAAGGGTCAAATTTTTGAATGGTCACCTTCAAACCACGGTTTTTCAAAAGACGCCCAAGGCTCGCTGCAACGATCCCTTTCCCAATAGACGATACCACACCACCAGTGACAAAAATATATTTCGTAGACATAGATTCCTCTTTCTAAAATGCTCAAGGTCTTGTTTACTAACAGGGGATTGAGAAAACAAGACCTTCATCAATAACTACACCCCAAGAAGAAAAGCTTCCTGGAAAAAACAAAAATAGCTCCCTAAGAACTAGGGAGCTCCGACCTCTAAAAGAGGTGCCCGAACAATATATTACCTCAAAATGAAGCATTTGTCAAATAGAACAAATCGTTGACTTGGCATTCCATCTTGCATAACTCATTCAAACTAAAAAGTAAAAAGAGGCTGGATCTAGGAAATCGAGACTTAAGCGACCGATACCTGTTCCAGCTCCTTTTTATTTTTATTCTTCCTCTTCTTCAGAGTCTTCGTCGTCTTCTTCATTAAGATCGACTTCTTCATCTAGATCATCTGGGGCGATTTCATTGATTTCAGCATCGTAGGCTTCCACTTCATTCTTCTCATCATCTGGATTTTCATCATCATAAGAAAGAGCTGGATCTTCTTCGTATGCATCCTCATCTTCTGGATCATCTGCACTGTAATCAATAGCATCTGCATCACCATCCATGAAGGCGTTGACACGTTTTTTCTTAGCCTTAGGTGCTACTTCTTCATCATCACTTTCTTCAAGAGCAATGATTTCCTCATCGATTTCATCAACTCCATACCATGAACGAAGACCCCATTTGTTATCTCCAAGTGAGATAAAGCTACCGTCAAAGTTCAACTCTGTGTAGAACAAAGGCAAAGCTTCACGAATATCGCTATTAGAGGTACCGAGATAGTTTTGGATTTCATTAACCAAATCACTAAAATGCATTTCGTGATCACGACCACGGAGTTCCAAGATGGCACGAGCCACCTCAATCATAGATAGTTCACTTTTTTCTTGCCCAGCAAATACTTCTAATTCCAAAGCGTTTCTCCTCATTTTTTACTACTAACGCCAGAGTGGATAAACTCTGATCTCATTTTATCATGTACTCTTTATTGTACGATAATTTTGCCTAATAGTCAAAGGTTTAGGAGAAATAAATATGAAATATTTCATCTAATTAATACACAATGAAAATCAAAGAGCAAACTAGGAAGCTAGCCACAGGCTGCTCAAAACACTGTTTTGAGGTTGCAGATGGAAGCTGACGTGGTTTAAAGAGATTTTCGAAGAGTATAAAAGACCTGGGAGATACACTCACAGGTCTTTTGATTTATTTATGACTCAAAAATGCAGCTCCAATGTCAACCACAAACTGCAAGAGGATTCCTACCTAGATAAAGGATCATTTGTTGCGCCAGATTAAGTAAAAGGCCCCTTTCAGGTCCTGCCAGTAGTTCCGTTTCATAATGTCTCACTTCCATTCTATCATTCCCCTAGAATAGTGGAAAAGCCTCTCTCTGTCAATCATTTATCACAAAGAAAAAAGGCTGGGAAAACCAGCCATTTTCACACTATTCAGCTAAGAGCACTTCTTTGATGGTTTGTTTTTGGAGTTTTCTGTTGGATAGATAAAAGAGGCTTTCATAAATCAAAGCAAAACCTATCAAGGTCCAAAAGCACACATTCCCATCAAAGTGATGCTCAATCTTTTCAGGAACCGTATCTTTGATTATACCAATCAAGATTTCCATGATACCGTATTGATAAGCCGTCCCTAAAACAAATCCTAGATAAGCCCAAAAACGATAAGGAGCGAGAATATGACCTTGGCATTCACGATCGGTGTAGCCAAAAGCCTTCATAAGAGCCAAGGTTTCGCGACTTTCAGAGACCACAATCCCCAATGACAAAAAGAGTATCGAGAAAGAAAGGATCAAGCCAATCATGATCATCATGGTTTGGATGATATCATCTGTGTAATCCCTGAGGCCAAAGGACAATTGAACCATGGCCGCAAAACACATAGAGCCAAAGACTACAAAAAACAGTATAGATTTTCTCCCCCAAATCAGTGATGAGGACAGCTCTTTTAGGAAGGCCTTCTCTTTCTTAGGAGCCCTCTTTCTCCTTTGAGCCTTGATTGGTGTTGGAGATTTTTTCAATAAGCGAAGTGCCGGCGTTTGTAATTGTCTTCTAGCATAGCCAATCGCGAGAAGCATAAAAAATACCGTTGGCAGGATCACCAAAGCAAGCAAGAGCTGCCAATGAAAATGAATGGAGATTTCTGGCAGGATCCCCTTCTCATTACGAAAGTCATAAAAATGCCCCATCATAAGAAAAGAAGCGAAATAGCCAAGAAGTGCCCCAATTCCAAAACTGAGTCCAAAAGCCCAAAATCGTTTAGCCAACTGGACATTGCTATAACCCAAAGCCTTTAAAATTCCTAATTGTTCCTTGTGGTCATCGACAAATTGTTTGATATAAAAACACATGAGAAGGATTGATGTTAAGGACAAGACAACTCCACTGACCATTGCCACCATCCAGGAAAGCGAAACCTGGGCATCATAGTAGGTCTGAATCATCGGATTGGTTTTAGAAATCTCCAACTGCTCGATATCCAAGTAAAAATTCAAGAAGAGATTGGCCACAAATACCGCACAAGCCCCAATGATACTGACGACAACTAATTTTCGAATATCTTTTACTGAAAACATGGCTTACCATCCAATCTCATAAGCAGTCTGTGGCTGATCATTGGTCACAACTTCAGTAATTTTGCCACTATTGACGCGAATGATGGTTCTGGCCATATCCGCAATATTTTGGTTGTGTGTCACCATGATTAGGGTAAAGCCTAGCTTTTCCTTCAACTTCCAGATATAGTCGAGAATCTTGCGCCCTGTTTCTTCATCCAGGGCCCCCGTCGGCTCATCTAAGAAAAGAATCTCTGGCTTTTTGGCTAAGGCACGAGCAATAGATACTCTCTGCTGTTCGCCTCCAGACAATTCACTCGGATACTTGTCCAGCTTATCGCCAAGCCCCAAATCCTCAATAATCTGCAAAAAATCATGATTGTTTGCCAGGTCAGCTCCCATCTTAACATTCTGTCTTACTGTCAGATTAGGTAATAAATAATACTGTTGGAAAATAAAGGCAATTTTTTCACGTCTAAAGGCCGTCAATTGAGCATCCGTGAGCTGCGATAAATCCTGTCCTTGAATGAGAATATGCCCCTCATCTACCTTTTCTAATCCGGATAACACGTTTAAGAGGGTTGACTTTCCTGATCCAGAAGGACCTAGGATAACCACATCATCCTGATCTTGAATCTGCAGATCAATCCCTTTTAAGACCTTGGTTTGGCCGTAGCCTTTGTGAACATTTTCTAGTTGAATCATTTCTTTCCTACCATTTCTTTGATGAGAGATTGACAAACTTCTGTCAATAAACCAATCACTTCTTCCATGCTGAACTGATAAATACCAGAAGCAACCATAGAGGCCATGCCGTGCGAGTAGATAAATAGATGCTGGTACAGGCGACTAGCCTCCTCTAACGTCAAAGGATAGTCTGCGACAATCGAATCCAGAACCAATTGGTAACTATGATCCTTCATGGGAAGAAAATCTTGAAAGCGACGAATCGGATCTTTGCTAGGATTTTGGAAAAGCAATTGAAAAAGTTGGGGATCTTTTGAGGCAAAAAGGATATAAGCAACCCCGACAGATCGAAAAGGCTTCTCATCTTCTAAAGCCTTGCGTATATACTCCACCACGACCATTTCAGCAGCAATAATAACCTCTGCTTGTAACTCAGACATATTAGCAAATTGCCCAAAAATGACTCTTGGTGTGGCGCCCAGTTTCTCTGCTAATGCTCTAGCCGTCAAACTAGACATTCCCTCTTCTCTAACCAATTGTAAAGCTGTCCCAATCATAGTCTCTTTACTAAATTTAACCTTTGGTGGCATAATACTCCTTTGACGCAACATTTGTTGCGCAACATTTGTCACCCAAAAGAATACCATAACAAAGAAAACTTGTCAAGAAAAACCTGTAAAGCATAGAACAATAAAACCAGCCCACTGATATAAGTAACGTCTGGTCTACTAAATCTAGTCCCGAAGATTCGAACGGTGCTTGAAAACTTTACCCATCAGGACCTCACACTAGACATAGATATCCGCTAGGTCAAAGGTGTTGATACCAATCGACAAGGCCACCCCCACCTCATCTTCACTCATCTGGCTGATCAGCATTATCCCAAGGACAATGATTAATAAACACTCATTTTCAGCAACATCAATATAGTTCATGTCCTCCTCCTTTTCATTCTTCTTTCATTATAAAGTAAAGAAGACCAGACAGCAATGAATTCGCAAATCAAAAACACCTCCAGTATTCACTGAAGGTGTCTCTTTTAGTGATAGCTTAAAGCTCGTTTAAAGGTTTTCCAGATCCCCAAATCATCCGTTTGAAGAACCAAACTAGCATACATACGTCCAATAAAAGCTGTTGCAGTAACTGCAAAAATAACCGTTATAGCAAGCGAAATCCAAGCTTCTAGTCCATTTGCATAACCATTGATAGCTCTGAAAGGCATAAAGAAGGTTGAGACGAATGGAATGTAAGAACCGATTTTCAAGATTAAATTATCACCAGAAGTTCCTAATACTGTTACCCCAATGAAACCTACCATAATCAAAAGCATCAAAGGCGATAAGGCCTTACCAGAATCTTCTGGTCGAGAAACCATAGAACCTAAGAAGGCAGCCAAGACCACATACATAAAGAGACTAACCAAGACAAACAACAAGGTATTGATCGAAAATGCTTCTCCCAAGTGATTTAGAATACCTGAATTTGCCAAGATAGGCATATCCTTAAAGAAGAAAATAGCTCCAAGTCCACCTACAACATAAATACCAATATGAGTCAAAATGACTAGAAGTAAGGCAATCATGCGGGCGTAGAAATAATGGCTAGCACGAATGCTTGAGAAGACCACTTCCATGATTTTGGTTCCTTTTTCACTAGCTACCTCTTGAGCAGTGACACTAGCATAAGTAATCAAAATCATATAGAGGAAGAAACCTAGTCCTGCAGCCGCAAAGGTTTGGACCATCTTTTTATTTTCCATGGCTTCATCAATCTGTTCTGTGAATTGAATTGTTTGAGCCAAGCGTTTTTCCTGTTCCTGAGACAAATTTGCTTCTGAACGGTTGAGTTGGGATTGGAGTTCATTCAACTTAGCGGTCACTGCTAACTTAATGCCACTCTCTAGTGAAGTCTCACCATGATAGACTGCCTTGAGGACACTATTCTCCTGGTCAATGGTTAGATAACCTTTTATTTTTTCATCCTTGATGGCTTCTTGGGCACTTGCTTCATCCTTATAGTCAAAGTTAAGACCATTGGTCGATTTAAGTTCTTCTGTAACAAGAGGAACAGAACTAACTACTGCTACCTTACTATTTTGAGCCAAGGAAGAACCTTGGAGAACACCAATTCCTCCAGATAGACCTAAAAAGAGGAAAGGCGAAATCACCATAAAGAAGAAACTCCAAGACTTGACATGTCTTAGATAGGTTTCTTTGATTACAACCCACATATTTCTCATACTTCCACCCCTGATTCTAATTTAAAGATTTCATCGATTGTTGGAGCTTGTTGATCAAAAGTCGCGATATATTGACCTTGAGTCAAGATTGGGAAGAGTTCTCTACCTGCACTTTCATCATCTAAAATCAACTTCCAGCTACCTTGCTTGGTCAAGCTAACCTGTTTGACATGAGGAAGGCTCTCCAGTTCTTCCTTGCTTCGTTCACTTGAAACAAAAAGTCGTGTTTTGCCGTATTGATTGCGGACCTCTTGAACCGGTCCATGCAAGACCACACGCCCATCACGAATCATGAGGATATCATCACAAAGTTCTTCGACATTGGTCATGACATGGTCAGAAAAGATAATGGTCGCGCCGCGTTCTTTTTCTTTCAAGATAACCCGCTTAAGAAGTTCGGTATTAACTGGATCCAAGCCACTAAAAGGCTCATCTAGGATAATCAAATCTGGTTCATGAATCAAAGTGATAATCAACTGAATCTTCTGTTGATTTCCTTTTGAGAGACTTTTGATCTTATCCGTCAGTTTCCCCTTGACTTCCAGTTTTTCCATCCATTGAGGGAGTTTTTCTTTGATTTCCTTAGCGTCCATGCCTTTTAGAGTCGCCAAATAACGAACTTGTTCAAGGACTGTCAATTTAGGCATAAGACTGCGTTCTTCAGGTAGATAACCAATGCGAGCATAGGTCTCCTGACGAATGTCTTGACCATCAAGCTCAATCTCCCCTTGATAGTCTAAAAATTTCAAAATACTGTGAAAAATAGTTGTTTTCCCAGCTCCATTTTTCCCGACCAGCCCTAAAATACGCCCTGGTCGTGCTTGAAAGTCAACACCAAACAAAACTTGCTTAGGCCCAAAACTTTTCTCTAGATTTCTTACTTCGAGCATCATCCACCTCCGAAATTTATTGCACTCATTATACTCCTTTTTGATAGCATTTACAATGATTTATGTACATTTTTAAATCATGACTCTTAAGAAGGGAGTTTACTGGATAAGGACTTTATTGGCTCATCACCAAGCATTTTAGTCCTCCAGATTTTAAGTGATAAATATATTATACTAATCTCTTGATAAATCCGTTGACTATATCCTCAAATGTCCATTTTTAGTCCTGAATTGTTGCTACTAAACTTCATCATTCTGCCTAGCTTATCGTGCTATTTTATGGTATATTTTTGATAGACTATAGATTATCATAAGCAAGGAATCTGATATGAAAAAAAGACTTAAACTCGAACCAAACAACAATAACTTAATCATTTGGGAAGCTGAACAACCAAAAGCCATTCTTCAGATTGTACATGGCATGGTAGAATACGTAGAACGATATGAAGAATTTGCTCTAGCCATGAATAACGAAGGCTTTACTGTTATCGGCCATGATCATCTCGGCCACGGTTATACTGCTCAAAATCCAAGTCAACTCGGAGTCTTTCCTGAATCTCCCGAGGAACTCATCGATGATATTGAAAGAGTGACCTCCTTCATTCAAGAAAGCTATCCAGAACTTCCAATCGTCCTTCTAGGGCATTCTATGGGGTCTCTTATGTGTCGCTATTATGTAGCTAAACGAAAACCACCTATCAATGCCTTAATTATCATGGCGACTGGTCAACAACCTCAATTTCTGACTCGATTCGCTCTCATCCTAACAGAATACATCCGACTTATAAAAGGGAATAAACACCGTAGTAAACTCTTGACTTATCTATCAACTGATAGCTTTAATCGAACTATTAAAAATCCTAAAACATCTGTCGATTGGCTCTCAAAAAATGAAGAATCCAACCAAGCTTATCTGAAGGATCCATTCTGTCAATTCATACCTACTATTCCTATGTACAGATCTATTTTTTACTTTTCTAACCAAGTAGCTAGTAAACAAGTGATTGATGAGATCCCAGCCCAACTTCCTATTCTCGTTATTTCGGGACAAGAAGACCCTCTAGGTGAAAATGGCAAAGGTATAGAGAGATTTGTAAAACTCCTAAAGGCTTCACATTCGAAAGTAAGCCTCCGATTAGTTGAAGAGGCTCGTCACGAAATTCTAAACGAGAATAATCGAAACGATACCTATCACTTCATAGCTGATTGGATGACAAAAAATACCGATGTCTGATCATCTTGTAACAGTATTAAAAAGGAGTTGTTTCCCCGTCAATTTGATTCAATCATCAGGCTAAAGCTTGATGATTTTTTCTACTAAAAAATCCATCCCTAGGGATGGATTGAAAATTTTTAACGCACTTCTGCATTCACTTTTTCTTCAAGTGATGCCTGGATTTTTTCCATGTAGCGTGCGACTTCTTCGTCGGTTAGACTATCTTCTGGATTTTGGAAGGTCAAGCTATAAGCCATTGACTTCATACCTAGTCCTAGTTTTTCGCCTGAGAAGACATCAAAGAGTTTGATATCTGTCAAACGTTTCACGCCTGCAGCTTGGATAGCGTCTACAACTTCTTGGTGAGTGACTTCTGCCTTGAGGAGAAGGGCGATATCACGGCTGACTGCAGGGAACTTCGTAATTTCCACAAATGGAGCGGCTGGTTGAAGAGCTGTCTCAATAGCTGAAAGGTTGAGCTCTGCTACATAAGTTTCTGGAATATCATAAGCCTTAGCTGTAACAGGATGTACTTGACCGAGGAAACCAAGGACTTGGTCACCGAGTGAGATCAAGGCTGTACGTCCTGGGTGAAGACTAGCAATTTCAGAAGTTGCTGTATAAGTCACTTCAAGACCCAAGCGAGCAAAGAGAGCTTCCAAAATTCCCTTAGCATAGAAGAAGTCAACAGGAACTGCCGCAGTTTGGAAGTCTTTTTCAGCAACTAAGCCAGTCAAGGCAAAGGCAAAGCTATTGATTTCGTTTGGCAATTCTTCTTTTGGATTACCAGTTTGCTCGAAGACTTTTCCAATCTCATAAAGAGCCAAGTTTTTATTCTTACGTGCTACGTTGTAGGCAACTGTATCCAAAATACCTGAAACCATATTTTGACGGAGAACTGAACGATCCACGGTCATTGGCCACATCAATTCTGTCAAATGACTTGGCTGAATCGTAAATTCAACCGCTTTTTCAGGAGTTGTAAGAGCATAAGTGATGATTTCTGTCAATCCAGCACCTTCAGCAATGGTACGAACCTGACGACGAAGTTTTTGTGTCGCAGTCAATTCACCAGCGGTACCATCGTCTTTTGGAAGACTAGTTGGCAAGCGATCATAGCCATAGATCCGAGCGATTTCTTCAAAGAGGTCCGCTTCAATGGTGATATCCCAACGGCGACGAGGAACGCTGACAGTGAAAGCTTCTGCATTTCCAGAAAGACCGAAGCCAAGGCGACGGAAGACATCTTTTACATCAGCGTATGAAAGTTCTGTACCGAGAACACGGTTGACGTCTGCAAGGGTTGAAGAAACTTCCACATCAGAAGTGTCGAGCTCACCTGCTGAAACGATCCCCTTACGTACTGTTGCACCTGCAAGCTCTGCAATCATGCTCGCTGCCGCATCAAGGGCTTCATTGACAGTTGCCACGTTGATGCCTTTTTCAAAGCGAGAAGAAGATTCAGAACGAAGGTTGAGGCGACCACTAGTCTTACGGATTGATTTGCCATTGAAAACAGCAGCTTCAAGGACTACACGAGTAGAGCTTTCAGAGATTTCTGTAGCCTGACCACCCATAACACCTGCAAGAGCAACTGGTTTGTCTGCGACAGTGATCACTAAGTCATTTGTTTCCAACTCACGCTCTTCACCGTCCAAGGTTACCAATTTTTCACCAGCACGTGCTTCACGCACACGGATCTCGCTTCCTTCAAAGGTATCCAAGTCAAAGGCATGCATAGGCTGGCCAAAGTAAAGTAGGATGTAGTTAGTCACGTCCACTACGTTATTGATTGGACGGATACCTTCGTTCATAAGAAGATTTTGCAACCATTGTGGACTTGGCGCGATGGTCACATTATCCAAGATCCGAGCCGCATAGTAAGGAGCCTTATCTGTGTCAATGCTGACAGAAAGAGCGTCTGCTGCAGATTCATTGGTTTCTGTTAAACTGAATTCTTTAAAGTTGACTGCCTTGTCATAGATAGCTGCTACTTCGTGCGCTACTCCACGCATAGAAAGAGCGTCTGCACGGTTTGGTGTGATAGAAAGTTCGATAATTTCATCATCCAAGTCTAGGTATGAGAAGACTTCGTCTCCAGGAACAGCATCTTGAGGCAAGATTTGAATTCCATCTGCAAATTCCTTTGGTACAACTGAGTCAGAAATTCCCAATTCACCAAGGGAACAGATCATTCCAAGTGACTCTAAGCCACGGATTTTCCCTTTTTTGATCTTGTAGTTGTCAGCAATACGAGCACCTGGAAGAGCCACCATGACCTTGATGCCTGCACGCACATTTGGTGCTCCACAGACGATTTGACGGGCTTCTTCTTCGCCAACGTTAACCTGACAAACATGGAGGTGAGTTTCTGGCACATCTTCACAAGACAAGACCTCACCGACAACAATTTTTGAGAGACCAGCAGCTGGTGATTCCACACCTTCTACCTCAATCCCTGTAGTTGACATTTTCTCAGCCAACTCTTGTGATGGCACATCAATGTCCACCAATTCTTTTAACCATTTGTATGATACTAACATAATTCTGATCGTAAGATCTCATCAATCGAGACCTTTTCAATTCCTTTCTTTTTCTTCGAGTTAACTCTTGCCATTTCTCACCAAGAGGAAATGACTAGAACTGTATAGGACTGTGTTTCAGGTTTCAAACTTATTTAAACTGTTCTGAGAAGCGGACATCTCCTTGGTAGAATCCACGGATATCGTTGATTCCGTAACGAAGCATAGCTACACGTTCTTGGCCAAGACCAAAGGCAAAGCCAGAGTAAACGGTCGCATCGATACCACTCATCTCAAGGACACGTGGGTGAACCATGCCGGCACCCATAATCTCAATCCAACCAGTTTTCTTACATACGTTACAGCCGTCTCCTCCACACTTGAAGCATGAAACGTCAACTTCAACAGATGGCTCTGTGAATGGGAAGTAAGATGGGCGCAAACGAATTTGACGCTCTTCACCAAACATTTTTTGTACAATCAACTGAAGAGTTCCTTGAAGATCGGCCATAGAGATGTTTTTCCCAACAACCAATCCTTCGATTTGGTGGAATTGGTGACTGTGGGTTGCATCGTCTGTATCACGACGGAATACTCGCCCTGGTGAGATCATCTTCAAAGGCCCTTTAGAGAAGTCATGGGCATCCATCGCACGCGCCTGAACTGGAGACGTGTGGGTACGGAGCAAGATTTCTTCTGTGATGTAGAAAGTGTCCTGCATATCACGGGCTGGGTGGTCTTTTGGAAGGTTCATACGTTCGAAGTTGTAGTAGTCTTGCTCAACTTCAAATCCATCCACGACTTGGTAACCCATACCGATAAAGATATCTTCGATTTCTTCACTAGTTTGTGTCAAAACGTGACGGTGACCAGTCGCAACTGGACGACCTGGAAGTGTCACATCAATGCTTTCACTTGCTAGTTGAGCTTCCACTTTCTTTTCTTCCAAGAGCTTAGCTGTTTCTTCAAAGGCAGCTGTTAGGACATCACGAGCCTCATTGACGTGTTTTCCGATAACAGGGCGCATTTCAGCAGAAACGTCTTTCATCCCTTTAAGGATTTCAGTCAGTGACCCTTTTTTACCAAGGACTGAGACACGCAATTCTTGCATCTCTTTTTCATTTTCAGCAGTAATCTGCTTCAAGCTAGCTAGCGTTTCTTCACGAAGCGCTTTTAATTGTTCTTCAATAGTTGACATAATTCCTCCATCAGTCTCTCGTAGATAAAAAGAAAACCACATGCCAAAAACTCCATTCGGAGCGTTGACACGCGGTACCATCCGTTTTCATCTGACAAGTCAGACCTTTATTTCTGAATCCATAGGCAAGTGAATTCACCCAGCTTTCATATAGAGAGCTTTCAGTCACGGCTCTCCTCTCTGATATACTTCCCCTGAGATACTAGTCTTGCAGATTCCTATTTAATTATTATTCATTTTATCAAATTTTAAGTAATCTTGCAAGATGTTTTGCGACTAATCAACATAGTCTCCACCTTCAAAGCCGTAATACTCTTCCAAACTGAGTCCACTTGCTGCAATTTCTTTGGCTTCTTTGCCAACATAGCGAAGGTGCCATTCCTCAGCCATATAACCCGTCTCCTTTTCCTTACCTTTTAGATAACGAACAACAAAGCCATAGTCTGCAGCATGGTCCAATAGCCATTGGGCTGCCTTTTCTTCAGTGACTAGGTCTCCATTTGTTCCAATCAGATCAAAAGCTAAGCCAGTTTGGTGTTCACTATAACCAGGTCTTGCAGAATAACGGTCAGCCTCAGCCTTGCCATCTTGGTTGACATAATCCTGATACAGTTTAACCTGAGTTTCATAACTTCTAAATCCACTATAGTGGTCGCTAATCGGGAAACCTGCTTGCTGCATAGCTGCAATGAGTTTTAACAGTTCTGCCTTTGCGGTAGGATTTTCTCCAGGATTGTATTCTTTTGACATAGGATAATGCTTATTAGCTACAACAATCTCATCGTACTTGCCTTGAATGCTGTAGTGGTCTCCTTTGTTAACCACTTCTGCTTTCTTTTGACTAGCTTCCCGAGACTTACTTCCCGCGGTTCCTTCTTGTACAGTTGATTGCTCTGAAGAAGTTTTTGCGTCAGAAGTCGCTGATTTTTCTTGTGAACAAGCTGCCAATGTCAAGGCTAATAATCCTGATAAGATAAGGTATCTTTTTTTCATCTGTTATCCTTTCATTTAATCATCTGGTTTAAAGTCTCAGATAATCTTGCAATCAAGTCTTCTAATTTACTTCCCTTAACCTGATATTCTTCAGCAATCATTTCTTCCCATGGAACCCACCAGACTGGACCACGACCATTAAGACCGTGTCCCTTCATATCACCAGCTCGTCTAGGAAAAATATGCCAGTGGACATGGGCATCTCCATTTCCCAACAACTCTATATTCATCTTTTCAGCAGAAAAAGCTTTAGAGACAGCTTCCTGCACCAGACTCATTTCCTCTAAAAATTGAAGTCTGACACTTGGATCTAGATGATGTAGTTCTGTGACATGTTCCTTGGCTAAGAATAGAGTGTAACCTTCAAAATACTGGTGGTCACCAATGACAACATATCCTGTTTCTAATTCCTTGACAAAGTAGGGATTGTCTCCAGACTTGATGAGTTCAATTCGATCACAAATCAAGCACATCTCAGTCCACCAACTCACTCTTGAGATAAGCATCCACCATACGCTCAGTAGCCACTACAGAATCAATATGAGTTCGCTCATAAGAGTGACTAGACTCAATACCTGCTCCTAGAAGAGCGTGCTTAACCTCTGCTCCAGCTGACATAGCTGCAGAGGCATCTGAACCATAAAATGGATAGATGTCTAATTTAAACGGAATGTCTTGCTCTTTTGCGAGAGCTACTAAGTGTTGACGGAATTCATAGTGGTAAGGACCAGAAGCATCTTTAACACAGATAGATACTGTGTACTCATCTGTCTGCTGATCATCTCCCATTGCTCCCATATCCACAGCTAGATATTCGACAACTTGACTAGGGATACTTGAGTTAGCACCATGCCCCACTTCTTCAAAGACTGAAAAGGCAAAATGCGTAGTGACAGGAAGTTCAATCCCTTCTTCTTTGTAGACTTTGAGGAGATTAAGGAGAATAGCTGCGCTGACCTTGTCATCCAAATGACGAGACTTGATAAAGCCTGTCTCAGTCACGACAGTTCGTGGGTCAAAGCTGATAAAATCACCAACCTCGATACCGAGTGCGCGTGTTTCTTTTTCATTAGTCACTTTTTCATCCAAACGCACTTCCATATTGTCCTGCGTGCGTTCAGCAGTTCCAGCATCTTTGTAAACGTGACAAGAAGTTTGGTGGATCAAAATCGTACCTGATACGGTTTTACCTGTGCTAGCCACATAGACCGTACAGTTTTCTCCTTCAATCATGTTCCAAGGATAGCCACCAATACGGTCCATTTTGAGTCGACCATCTGGTTTAACAGCACGAACGATAGCTCCCAGGGTATCCACATGGGCAGTTACATAGCGATGTTGCTCATTATTTTTACCTTTAATGGTAACATTCACTCCACCTTTAGCAGTACGGATTGGTTGATAACCTAGTTTTTCAAGCGTCTCAACTAGATAATTCGTAATTTCACGCGTAAAACCTGTTGGTGACGCGATAGCAGTTAGTTCTTTGATATATTCTACAGTTTGATTCATTTTTTCACCTCTTTTGCTACCTATTATAACACATTTATCATCGGATAAAAAAAGAAAATCACTCCTGTAGACTTAGCTACAAAAGTGATTTTAGTGATTATTCCATTTCAAAAGCTTCACTTTCTTGTTTATTTGGAAGAACAAGAGAAAGTAGAATACCGATAATAGCTGGTACCAACCATGGCAGAGAAGCCTCCGCAAATGGTAGAGCGTTCACGATATTTGCAAGGATCTCAACTTTAAAAGTAGATCCTAAAACACTTGCAATAGCAATGGCTGTGACAATGCCAACCGTTAATTGCATTCCTGGTTTAGAAAGAGCAACAAACTTGTTCACAATCACAATCATGACAATGGCAATCGTAATTGGGTACAAAATAACGAGAACTGGTACAGAGTACTTAATAATAGCACTCAAACCAAGATTTGCAATAGCAAAACCAATCAAGGTAAAGACTGTCGCATAAACCTTGTAGCTGACTTGTGGGAAACGTCCGTTAAAGAACTCGGCAGTTGATACAATCAACCCTACAGTCGTTGTGAAGCAAGTAACGGTTACCATAGCCGCAAGGAAAAGTTGAGCAGTAGAACCAAAGATTTCTTGAGTCGCTTGAGACAAGATATAAACTCCAGGAGTTCCACTCTTCATTGCTTCTTCTGTTACTGGGAAATGATTGCCCAAGAAACCTAGACCGATGTAGAGAGCACTAAATCCGAGTGCTACAACGATTCCAACTACCCAAATGGTTGAAATATACTCTTTCTTACTTGAGAAACCAAGTTGTTTCAAGGTTTGTACTGCAATAACACTGAAGGCAACCGATGCAAGCGCATCAAGTGTATTGTATCCTTCAAGGAAACCTGCACCAAAGGCGGAAGCCTGATAAGCTCCTGAAGCTGCTTGTGGTGCATTCCCACCATACTTGAAAGCTCCAAGGATAACCAGAATAACAATTAAGATGGCAAAAACTGGAGTCAAGATTCGACCGATCCGATCCAAGATTTTTGAAGGATTAAGGGCGATTAAATAGGCTGCAACAAAGTAGAGAATGGTAAAGACAATCAAACCTAAACCCTTATCTGCTTCAGCTAGAAGGGGACTAATACCGACCTCAAACGATGTCGTTGCTGTGCGAGGGATGGCAAAGAATGGGCCAATCGACAAGTACAAAACTGCAAGATAAATCGTCGCAAACCATGGAGAAATTTTCTTAGAAATTTCATAGATATAACCCTTCGGATTAAGGGTACCAATGATCAAGGTTAGGACGGCAATCCCAACACCCGAAAATACAAATCCTGCAATGGCAGGAAGGAAGTTTTCTCCAGACTGTGCGCCTAGAGTTGGAGGGAAAATCAAGTTACCTGCTCCAAAAAATATTCCAAACAGGAGTAATCCTGTTAAAGCACCTTTTTTAGCCATAAACTCTCCTTATTAAAAATAAAATACTTTCTTAGTATAACATGATTAAAGGCTAGAAAAGGCTGTCACGAAATAATTCTAAAATGTTTTCAATTTTCCGAATTTTAATGCAAAACAATCCTTCGAACCCTTCCAATTTTTTAAAGGTTTCGAAGGAAATTTTTCTTATTCTAAGGCATCCATGCCACCTTGGACATTGATAACCTCATATCCTTGTTCTGATAAAAATTGACAAGCACGTGCTGAACGGATACCAGACTTGCAAATCACGTAGTAAAGATTATCTTTGTCTAATTGTTCATAAGTATCAGCCAGTTGACTGAGAGGGAAATTACGAGCACCTTCTAGATGAAGAGCCTCAAATTCCTCTACTTCTCTCACATCCAATACAGAAAGTGAGCTATTCTGGTAAAGTTGGTAAAAATCGTTAAAAGTAATTTCTTTCATTTTTCTTCTCCGAGAATTTTTTGTATTCTATCTTTTAAGTCAGGCAAGACTTCTTCTTCAAACCAAGGATTTTTTTTCATCCAGATTTGATTACGGGGTGAAGGATGCACCAGAGGGAAATAATCAGGTAAATAATCCTTGAACCGATGCACACGGTCTGTCACCTTGCCACTAACTTTCTCATGTAGGTAGTAGGCTTGGGCATACTGCCCAATCAAGAGTGTTAATTGAATATCTGGTAACTCCTTCAAGAGTGTTGGATGCCATTTTTCTGCAAAACCTGGACGAGGTGGTAGGTCACCCGATTTCCCATGACCTGGAAAGTAGAAATCCATGGGCATGACTGCAAAGTAACCTGAATTGTAAAAGGTGTCTTCATCCACACCTAGCCACTCTCGCAAGCGGTCGCCACTTTTATCCTTCCAGTATAGCCCTGCTTCCTGGGTTTTGAGACCAGGTGCCTGGCCAATGATATTGATACGAGCTGTTTTTGGTGCTGCAAAGAGTGGCTCGATGCCTTGCTCAGTATAGCTGGCATTCTGTGGATCCTCTATGATAGCTTGCTTGATTCTTTCGATTTGAGACATTTTCTCCTCCAAAAAGAAGTCTAAGCATTAAATCTCAGACTTCTATAGCATTATTTGATCAATTCGTAAATAGCTTCAGCGTAGATGGCTGCTGCACGGAAAAGATCATCCAAGGCGATAAATTCGTTGGCTTGGTGCATGGTATCGATAGAATCTGGGAACATAGCACCGTAGGCTACACCACGCTCTAACAAACGTCCAAAGGTTCCACCACCGATGACTTGTTCATGACCTTTAAGTCCAGTTTGTTTTTCATAAACATTCAACAAGGTTTGAACGAGTGGATCTTCCATTGGCACATAGTGAGGAGTGTGACCATGCTCAGAAAGGCTAACTGAAGCAACTGGCAAGTTTTCAAGAACTGACTTGATTTGCTCTGGGCTTGTTCCTTTTGGATAACGGAAGTTAAGGGCAATAGTATTGTCAGCACTTGATTCGTCGAAGCGGAAAACACCCGCATTCATAGAAAGGGCACCCATCTTTTCGTCCACATGAGCTACTTTCAAGTTCTTCCCTTCGTGGTCATTCAAGAGAATCTTACCAGCAATATCGAGGTAGTCTTTTGCAGGTCCTTCAAAAGCAAATTGGCTGAGGAAGAGAGCAAGGTAAGTCGCACCATTGACACCTGAAGCAGGCATAGCACCATGAGCTGATTTACCAATTACAGTCACCTTGTACTGACCGTTCTCTTCTTGGATGTCTCCTCTGAGTTTGTGCTCTGCAACAAAGGCATCTAGTTTAGCTTGCAAGTCAGCCAAGTCACCTGAAACGACTGCTGTTGCTGATTCAGGAACCATGTTTTCACGCAAACCACCTGTGAAGCTGTGAAGACGAGCTGCACCAGTATTTTCACCGGCAAAGTGAAGGTATTCTGTGATGTTTCCTTTTTCACCATTGATAATAGGGAATTCAGCATCTGGAGAGAAACCAAAGTCTGGCTTCGCAAGTCCTACATGCTCAAAGTAGTAGTCCATGTCTGCCCAACCTGATTCTTCATCAGTTCCAACGATAAAACGAACTTTCTTAGAAGTTGGAAGTCCCAATTCTTTGATGATTTTCAAACCATAGTAACAAGCTGTAGTTGGTCCCTTATCGTCAGAAGCACCACGCGCATAGAGACGACCATCTTTGATAGTTGGTGTGTAAGGTTCAGTGTCCCAACCGCTACCCGCTGGCACTACGTCCATGTGGGCAAAGATTCCAAGAACTTCTTCTCCTTCACCAAACTCGAAATGTCCAGCATAATTGTCGACATTTTTTGTTGGGTAGCCATCACGGTCTGCGATTTCAAGGAATTTTTCCAAGGCTTTTACTGGCCCAGGTCCAAATGGATGCTGCGCATCTGCCTTGCTGTCATCACGTTCTGAGTTGATTTCCAAAAGGCTAAACAAGTCAGCCAAGAGGTCTTCTTTACGTTTTTCTACTTCTGCTGTAAAATCAATAACTGTCATTTTTTCTTCCTATCTTTTTTCGATAATTTCATCTACTGGCAAGCGGTAGCTTGGTTCCAACTTCTCATCTGTGTATCCCACTGTAATCAAGAGCTCTGGACGGAAGCGTTCTTCGATTTCCAAGACTTCATTGACTTTTGATTTGTCAAAACCAAGGATAATGTTTGATCCGATTCCTTGGTCAGTCAAAGCAAGGACCAAGTTCATAGCAACAAGTCCAGCATTAAGAGCCAAGTAGTCACTAACTTGTTGGTCGCTGTAACGCGCAAACTCAGCTGGAAGATTTTTCAAGAAGTATTGCAGTTGCTCTTCTGAGAAATTGTTGGCACCACCAGTACGGGCAATCTTGCGAGCACGTTTAGCTAAGTCTGTATCTGTAAACAAGGCAATGGTTACAGGTGCAGATGCTACTTGCTCAAAGTTTGAACCGTAAGCCAATTTTGCTAGTTCAGCATTTCTTTCACGAACCACGACGAATTTCCAAGGCTGACTGTTGTGAGCGCTTGGTGCCAAGGTTGCGATTTCAATAGCTGTTCGAACATCCTTGGGATCAACTGGTTTATCAATAAAATGCTTAGTCGCATGACATTTTTTATTTAACTCAAGAAATTTCATAATTGATTTCCTTTTCTATTTCTATTGCTTCCATTTTACCACATTCTGAAAGAGCTTGCAGAGATTTTTCATAATGTAGAGATCTTTATTCCAACTCTTAATCAGGAATTACATACTTTTCGATTTAGTTGCTAGCTATAGTAAAAATTTTTTGCATAAGAAAAAGTAGACGATTACTCGCCTACTTTACTCATATTATTGCGCTGAAACAATTTTACTTGCAGACTCAATCGCTTGTTTCATAGCATCACGTGCAGTCTTCAATTGTTGAAGGAAAACAGTGCGTGCTTCTTCTGGCATTTCTGTATCATCAGAACCAGCGCTTGACAATCCATCATTAAATGCCTTTCTTGAAGTTTCTAGTGAGTTAAGAGCAGGTTCCACTTGTTGTTTAAAAGCATCTTTTTGAGCTTCTGGAACTTTGTCACCGATTTCTTCAACATATTTCTTATAGCTGTCAATCAACTTACCAAAAAGAGTTTTCATATCTCCAATTGTTTTAGCGTTGTCGATTTCTTCATCTGTTAAAAGAGTAACTTCAGATGTGTTTGTCTTTGAGTTATCTGTTTTTGATGAAGCAGATGTTTGTTCAGTCGAGCTTGAAGCTTTACTTGCAGAATCAGAAGATTTATTTCCACAAGCTGCTAAAGTTGCAACTGATAAGAGCACAAGGCCCACAGTAAGAAGTTTTTTCATGACTATCTCCTTTAAATAGTTTTATGATACCTATATTTTAAAATAAAATAATTTCATTGTCAAACATTTACCGAATTATTGAAGCTAAAAAGATCTTTGAGTTCACTATTTTTAAAATCTATATTAAATCTATCGAAAATGTTCAAAAAATTATCCAAGACCGAGGTTTAGACTTGAACGTAGTTGACTTGGAAAGCAATGACAATCCAAACAACTACATCATCTTTTCAAGTGACCAAAAAGAATTTAAAGACCAATTTGACAAGGTCCTTAAAGAACTCTACCAAGATGGAAACCTTGAAAAACTCAGCAAAACCTATCTCGGTGGTTCTTACCTACCAGATCAGTCACAATTGCAATAAGAAATACTAAAAACGATTGGCTCGTCCAATCGTTTATTTAGTATCTGTTCGTTAAAGCAACTCTTACAAAAAATCAAAATAATTCTTCACATCCTCCACATAGCCATGCTTTTCATTTAGGATAGCAAGTAATTCCCTATTATGTCCTTGATAGTTGTCCTCACGTCGTAATTCTTCATACATTTCGATAAAAGGAAGACCTTTGGTCTTGGCTGATTCTAGCTCTGCTTCATAATCATAAGCAACTTTTCGAAATTGGATATTGACTAATTCACCATTTTCAACTTCAAGTAAGGCATACTGAGCTCGGTGATTTTTCAGCCCATTCCAGTCAAAATAAGGCATACCAATCGAACCTGGATTGATGATTTGTTGACCTTGACTACCATAACGCAAAAGCTGTTTATGGACATGTCCATAGACGGCTACATCTGTAGCTTCATCAAGTAGCTGGTCAAATTTTTCTGTACCATTTTCGACCAGCAAATCACCACCGTAATTTTTCTCAGGTAAATTATGAGAAAGAGAAAAACGCAAGCCTTCAACTTCTTTCTTGGCTACCATAGGTAGATTCCTCAACCAATCAATTTGCTCTGGGTTTAGGCGCTCCATCAAATACTGAGTCATCCTGAGAAGCTGAATTTCTTGAGGATCCTCTAAACCATATTGCCCATCTAAAGCCTCTAAAACACAATCATCCCAGTTTCCTCGAACGGATGCTGTAATGGGTAGGCCTTTCAAAAGAGCCACCAAGTCATTTGCTCCCGGCCCAGGAAGAAAAATATCTCCCAAAAGCCAATATTCAGTCGCTCCCAAATTTTTAGCGTCCTCAAGTACTCCAGCTAAGGCCGTCGTGTTGCCATGTATGTCTGATAAAATTGCAATCTTATGGTTCATTTTCTGCTCTTTCTTTAGTGGATAGCTTTCGGTTTATTCAATCCACTCTTATATTTTTTACTTTTCTTTATTATAGCATAAAATAGCTAGAAGATTTTCACATAGAAATATTATCACCAAGATTCTTTTAAAAATATGTCAAAAATAGTTGACATTATGTTCTTAAAAGAATATACTATAGTCAAATATATGTGACATAAACTAAAAAGGAGGAAGCATGAATCGCGTAAAAGAATTCCGCAAGAAACTGGGCATATCCCAGCTTGAGCTCGCCAAGGATATCGGTGTCTCTAGGCAAACTATCAACATGATTGAAAACGACAAGTACAATCCTACCCTGGAACTTTGTCTCAATCTCGCTCGAAGCCTCCAAACTGACCTCAACAGTCTCTTTTGGGAGGATGATTTTTAAAAAGGAGAAGAAAAATGAAAAAAGAAACCCTCTATGAAAAACTAATCAAACGTATCTATGGCATTTCAGGGCCACTTGATGAACACAAACGACGCGAGGCTGACCACATCGGGAATAAAGTCTTTATGATTCTATTTTACCTCATGACTCTAGGCAATTTCATCCCCTTTGTTCTTGCTTATAAATATCCCCAAATGGTCGCTTTCGGATATCCAATCATTATCTTTCTAATTTCCATGGTTTGTGCTCTTTATGTCACTACTCAAACTAAAAAAACTGGTATTGCTGCTATCGATCCTGATATGTTGAGCCAGAAGGAAAAGAAACAGTTACGTAATCCTGGACTTAAAGCTGGTCTGATCTATGGAATAGCCATGTTCTTTGGAATGCCACTTCTCAATATCCTAATGGATGATAGCAAAAGCTATCTTACCGCTCTCTTGAATACAAGAAGTATCTTGTCAACCATCGTTGCAGCCTTCTTTTTCGGATTAACAGTGCATATTGTCGTAACACTTCGGATTCAAAAAGCCAAGGAAGATCAAGACGACGAATAGGAGGAAGCTTATGAAATCACTACAAACTTTAATTGTCAGTCATATTTTGGTCAGTATCTTTATGACAGTTTTCCTAGTTTATGGCCAAATTACGCGTCCTTTTCTGATCATCTTCCTCATAGCCCTTCCTGTCTTGAACAAAGGACAAAGATTTCAGAAAATCACATCAAAAAAAATACGCATCTTAAACGCATCTCTCTGCTTTATCCTCGTATCTTTCCCACAACTGTTAACGAATTCTATGGATTGGAGATATCTATTATTTCTAACCATCTGTATCGTTTTTAGTCTAGTCTACTTCTATACTCTCTATCAACTCTTTAAAGAAGCTAATCAAAAACAAGATTATTAAGAGGTCACTACCATGAAAAAAGAAGACTTAACAACTCGCTTAGTTCGAAATTTCTTTCATATCCAAGGACCCTTTGATGAATGCCGTCAAGAGGTCATCTACAAGGCTTGCGCCCGTTCCATGGTCCAAATCTTTTACTCTTCCTTCTTTCTCTTCCTGTTCTATCTTTTGTTTGGGCGCTTTATAGAGATAGTTCGAATAGCTATGCCCTATCTCTACTTCTTGATGATTTTTGCCCTCAGTCTCAAGGCAAGATATACTACTAGAGGGCTCCACTTAGAAGATGATGATCAATCCGAGATTCCACAAATCACTTACAGCAAGCGCCAAATCAAGTTAAGAAGTTGGTTAGTTGGAACTAGCATCCCAACTCTCTACTTATTTATCCTATTTTCCAAAAAAGTAATCCTTGAAAATCACTCGATTACAGATTTCTTTTTGCAGTTTCTAGAACTCAAAATGATCGCACTTTTCCTACTAGTAGGACTTGGAGTAGGATCAATCTTTGGTACCATGACTTATTATTTTTTATCCGAACATGAAGAACAGTAGGTATAAGCTGAACTAATTAATTTACACGTTCGCGATAGAAGAAACCCTAACACTTCTCAGTGCTAGGGGCTTTTTTAGTTCCTTAAATACCGCATATACTCTACTAATACATAGACAAGGATTGTTAAACAAATGATCGTTTCGAGCAAAACGAGAAGGTTTAGGACTGGAAACTGCAGGATGCCTTGGGCCATTTTCAATGAAGTTGCTGTGATGATAGTTGGGAAGGTTAGAGCTGAAAAAGCTGGTTGAAATCCCTGTTTTAAAATATTTGGCAAACGACTGAGGACAAAGAAAAAGAAAGTCTGTGAAGCAAGGATCATGACTAGCAAAATCCAGACATGAAGTCCTGAACCTCCGATCCGAACGAGTGCTGCTAACAATAGAGAAAAGGGAGCACAATAGATTCCTTCTTGCCCCAGTAAAGCCCGTGGCAATGGATTACTTTTCAAATCCTGATAAATCAGAGGATAAAGGTAAAGGGTTAAGGTAAAGCCAAAAATCCAAGCGCCATAGGCAATCTCGACTATACCCACCACTGGGTAGGTCAAGCTTGCTACTGCTATCCCTACATAGAGAACTGTCCAACTTGGCGTTGCGCTCGTTCTTGGTTTAGTCTGCACATAATTTTTAGTGAAGTAGATGATTAAACCTACATCTAGAAGAAAAGCAAACCACCAGAGAGCTTGCGCTATGATACTCATACTCGCAGGTAAGATTCGCAGTAAGTAGGTTGATAGAATCATCCCTGCCATGGGAAAGGTTGCCATTCCCGATAATAGCGGAGCTTTCTTAAGTTCTTGCTGGCTTTCTTGCCAATCACTAAGATGACTGTATAAAAAATAAAACCATAAAATCAAGCCTGACAAACTAAAGATGTGAGATAATAGTGGAAAAATATCCAGGATGAGATTGCCTGCTCCAGCCAATCCCAATAAGCACCCTGAAAAGGCCAAGGGGAGTTTTTTCATGTGAACCTCCAATAGTCATGTTATTATCAGTATAGCATAAAAGCGCTTAAATGGAGAATTAAAAAACGAAGTTTAAAAAGATAAACCTCGTTTTTATTTTCTTTATTTTTAGTTTGTCGCTAGAATATGTCGCAATTGCACAGCACTAGGAGAAACAATTGGTAAAAAGGCACCTTCATTCCAACGACGTATGAAACCGGATGTCGATTTACTAAAGTATCCTCTACCGCCACCAGCTTGTAGTTCTAATAAGAGACTTTGGGCAACAACATCAACAATATCGATTCGTAACTGGAATAGTTCACGCGGATTTTTAACGAAATAGGACTCTTCAGATAGTCCTTGATAGAGAGAATGTCGAATATCATCTAACTGTTCGACCTGATGCTGCCATTCTTCTTTCAAGACACCTCGTTTCCCCAATTCTTTTTCGACTTCTGAGAGTGAACGTTCAGCCAAACCAAAGGCTAGGCCAAATTGGTAGCCTAAAAAGGCTGGACGATTTTGCGCTAAAAATTGATGAGCATCCTTGGATAGAATCCACTCTTCCTTTAAAGGGACCTTGTTGAAAGTCAGGGCTGCTGTATTACCTCCTTGGAGAGAAACAAATTCCAAATCTTCGGAACGACTAAAGTTTTCTGCGTCCGATGGTACGGCTACTACATAACTTGTACTCGGATCATCTGCAAATCCTGCTACAAAAATAGTGAGGAAGCGATCCTTACGAGCATTGGTTACCCAAGGAAGTCGTCCTTTAAGATAATAATTTCCATTTTCTTCAAGGATACGAACATTTAGTTCCTCTAAGTCAGATAGATACTTGACCGCATTAGATAAAGCCGTAGCACCTGCATATTCTCCCGATAAGAGTTTTTCCAAGTAAACTTCTTTGAAATAAGCATTATCAGTATGAAGAATATTGTCTATTAAAGTTCGTTGCCCCCATGAGATAAAGGAAGCTGTTAAGGAATGTTGAGCGAGTTCTGCAAGGATATCGATAACATCTTGATCACTTCCACCTAGCCCTCCAAGAACTTTTGGTACTCCTACACGAAAGGCACCTTCTGCAGCAATTTTCTCAATCAACTCTTCTCCAGCTTGACATGATTTTTTGTCAATTTCATCAGCGTGCTGGTCTAACCAGCTTAAAAATTCTTCTGAAAAAAATCCCATACTCTGCCCTCCTCTTATGCATAAGGTTGTAATTCTGGATTAATCGGTGTGTTAGCTAGATTGTTGGCGTAGTTACAAAGACTTGCTAGACTGACACCGAGAACAACATCCAAGGCATTTTCTTGTGTATAGCCTGCTTCAAGAAATTCTCCAAGAGCTTCATCTCCTACGCGCCCTTTGGTATTGATAACTGCCAAGGTGAACTTAGCTAGGGTATCCAGCTTAGGATCGCTTTCGATTGGAGTACGATTGCGAAGGGCTTGAAGTAGGTCATCGTTCATCTGGATTTGCTTAATAGAAAAGGCTGTATGGCCAGCGACGCAGAAGGCACAACCGTTAGTTACGGCTGCAGTGATTTGCACCACTTCGCGCTCTACAGGTGTTAGACTATTACGACGGTTAATAGCTCCAACAGTGCGATAAGCCTCTAGGGCTGTAGGGGCATTGGCCAAAAGACCGATAAGATTTGGGATATAACCATTGTTGTCCTTTTGTACCGTTTCAAGAACTTCTTTCACTTCTGCTGGTGCTGATTCTACTGTGTGGATAGTAAATGTTGTCATAAGGGGACCTCTTTTCATTTTGTAATTAAATAGTTTCTGCGAAAATCTTACGAAATCTCATCAGCCTATTGAACAAATCCTTGCCTTGATTGATGACTCATTAGCTTTTCGTTGACAATAAGTCTAACACAGAATCTATACCTTGCATAATATATATTTTAAATTACACTGATAAAAAATTTTTATGAAAACAAAAAAATCACACCAGATGTGTGATCATACTGTTAATTTATCTGATGCTTGTTTCTTAAAACTAAGATGGACTCTACTAGTAAGCAGAAGATAGCCAAGCCAAAGCCAGTAAATACTCCAAAATATTCTGTGATAGAACTCATTAGAAAAACAGAAGCAGAAAAGGCCAATGTAGAGACAACTTCGATAACGGAGTAAACATTCACAAGTTCCTTCTCATCAACCGATTCCTGTAAAAATACGCTCTCAGGAACTTCCTTAATCTGAGATAGAAAACCAATTACTAGAGATAGGAATAGAAAAATAGGTGGATTTGGAAATAACACTATCAACAGAGTTACTAGTGCTGTAGCTAACAAAGAAAAGGTCATAGTTTGATATTTATAGGTAACAACTTTCTCTGCTAGACGGAAGACAATAGCACCTCCCAAGATAATCCCCAAGGAATAGGCTGTATTGACGTAGCCCCAATAGCTTTCTGACTGGTGTAAAATTTCAGTCACAAAAACAAGTAAAACAGATGATACCCAGATAGCATTAGCTAAAATTTCTAAAAGATTGGCTTGGACAATAAAGCCTAATCTTGATTCTTTAGCCACCAATCGCCAACCCTTTGTTAGCGTCTCAAGGCTTGTTTCAGAGGATAACTCTTCTTTTTCGACAAGTGGCAAACCGACCATCAAAATCGTCGAAATTGTAAACAAGGCTAACACAATGAGCAGGCTAGGATTCATTCCCAGACTCGCAAATAAGAAACCTCCTAAACCCCAACCAACTAGTTGTACACTTTCACCACTCATAGAAATGGCTGCATTCGCTTTAGCTAAATCACTTGCATAGCGTGGAACAATCGCATAGGAAACAGGTGCTGCAAAACCATCCAAAACGGAGATAAAAGTGACAATAGCATATAAGAGAGGGAGGGAAATAGTTTCAGATTGCTTGAGTAGAAAAACCAAAATCGCTAACAGAATCGTCTTACCAAATTGAGTCAAGAAAAGAACACGATTTAAAGCTAATCTCTTTGTTACTAACGGGACTAAGAAACTGGCTAAAAAGGAGGATAGACCTATCAGAATTGGTACTAGGGAGGTTGAAATGACCGAACCAGATAAGACAAACACATTTGCAATCACAATGACTCTAAAAAAGACATCTGCTAGATTCGCTATTCCCTGTGAAGTCACTAATTTTCGAATATCTTTTGACATAAATACCTCCAGTTTATTTCTCTTTCGCACATAGATGAAACAAGACATATCAGACTAATACTCTTCGAAAATCAAATTCAAACCACGTCAGCTTCGCCTTGCCGTACTCAAGTACAGCCTGCGGCTAGCTTCCTAGTTTGCTCTTTGATTTTCATTGAGTATAAAAACAGATTTATGCTGACTATTATACAATAAATAAAAGTGCAAATAAAGGATATCATAAAAGAGGTACTATTGAATTTCATTCATCTTATGACAGAATACTCTTCGAAAATCTCTTCAAACCGCGTCAACGTCGCCTTGGATTATATATGTGACTGACTTCGTCAGTTTTATCTACAACCTCAAAGCAGTGCTTTGAGCAACCTACGGCTAGTTTCCTAGTTTGCTCTTTGATTTTCATTGAGTATAAAATAAAAGACTAGCTCTAGAAGTGAAAAAACTAGTATCTCACAAACAGATGCTAGTCTTATCTATAAATGGTAATATCAATCTTACATTATTTATCAAAATACTTCTTCGTCTCAGCGATAACGACTGGTGATAAGGCTAAGAGTGCAATCAAGTTTGGTAGAGCCATGAGGGCATTAACAATATCCGCAATGACCCAGACCATATCCAGCTCGATAAATCCTCCCAGCAAGACCATGAGTACAAAGACCACACGATAAAGCCAGATAAAGCGAACGCCAAAGAGAAATTCAAAACAACGCTCTCCGTAATAGTTCCATCCCAAAATCGTAGTAAAGGCAAAGAGTACCAAGAAGACCGTTAAAAGAGCAGGTCCAAAGAAAGAAAATACTGTAGAAAAAGCTGACTGAGTTAGAGCAACACCATCTAAATTACCATTCCAAACCCCAGTCACCAAGATTGTCAAACCAGTCAAGGTACAGATGATCAAGGTATCAATAAAGGTTCCTGTCATGGAAATTAAACCTTGCTCCACCGGTTCGTTGGTCTTAGCTGCCGCAGCCGCAATGGGTGCTGAACCCAAGCCAGATTCATTCGAGAAGACACCACGCGCCACACCATTTTGAATAGCCATTCGAACACTAGCTCCTGCCAATCCTCCCACTGCAGCTATGGGACTAAAAGCTGATGTGAGAACCAGTGAAAGAGTTGCCGGTACTTTATCGATATTAAAGAAAATGACTGTCAAGGTTCCCAAGATGTAGACAATAGCCATGAAAGGAACAACTGTAGTTGACACCTTAGAAATAGACTTAAGTCCACCAAAGACTGCAATCCCTACAAAAATAGATAAAACAAGTGCAGTAATTGTCGGATCAATACTAGCTGTATTTTGCACGGATTCTGTAATAGAATTCACTTGGGTAAAAGTACCGATTCCCAAAAGTGCAACCAATACTCCAGCTATAGCAAAGAAGATTGCAAGAGGGCGCCATTTTTCGCCCATCCCTAGAAGGATATAGTGCATCGGTCCTCCTGCTACCGCACCATGATCATCCTTGGTTCGATATTTGATAGCAAGTAGTCCTTCTGCATACTTGGTTGCCATTCCAAAGAAAGCAGCCACCCACATCCAAAAAAGAGCACCTGGTCCACCAACCTTGATAGCCGTTGCAACTCCGATAATATTTCCTGTACCAACAGTTGCTGCTAGGGCAGTACACAAGGCAGCAAAGCTCGAAACATCACCATGTCCTTTATCCTTGGTAAAAATAAGCTGGAAGGCCTTAGGAAGACGTAAGATTTGTAAAAGTCCTAAACGAAGAGTCAAGTAAATCCCTGTACCAACCAATAAAATTAAAAGGGGTGGGCCCCATACTAGAGCATCTAGCTCTTTTAGCAAATTTAACATACCATTCTCCTATCTATTCAACCCCAAAAGAAAGAGCACATGTTAAAAACATGTACTCTGGAATGCATCGATAAATGCCAAAAAGCGCTCTATCATTGCTCTGTCCTTTTACCTGAGAGTTTGAGCAGTTGCCTGCCTTGCCCCTTCGGTGCCTTTACGGTCTCTCCAGAGTTCCGTCCATTTACAGTCATGAAAAATCAAACGATTTTCCACTTCTATTAAACTTCATTCGGTGTTGTATTTAATTTTTATTTATTTTACAAGAAAATTTAGCTCTTGTCAATTATTTTCAGAAAATTTTATTATAATTTTCATTCGTTTCGCTTTATCCCTTAAAGGTTACAATGGTTGCGCCAGATCCGCCTGCATTTTGTGGTGCATAGCCAAAGCTCTTGACTTGTTTATTTCTTTGTAGGTACTTAGTCACCCCTTCACGGATGACTCCTGTACCAATACCATGGATGATGTCGACTTGGGCCATATTGTTGAGCAGTGCTTGGTCGATAAAGGCATCCAAGGCTTCCATAGCCTCCTCGTAGCGTTTGCCACGAAGGTCTAGTCGAGCTTGTGGACCTTTTCCTGCTGCACGTTTGACGACGTTAACTTGTTTCTTCTTGACTGGCGCTTCTTTCTGGGCTTGAACCAAGTCAAACTCTTTTTCCTCAAGTGTCATCTTAATCAAGCCAACCTGTGCTTCCCAACGTCCATCCTTGAGTTGATTGGTCAAGGTACCACGTTGACCATAGCTTAAAACGATAATATCATCTCCAACTTTTGGAGCTCGTTTTTTCTTGGCCTTCTGAAGAACCTTGTTTTTAGAAAGGTCAACTTTTTCAGGGGCTAATTTTTTGAGCTTAGCTTTGGCTTCAATAATCTCATGTGGTTTTAGTTGAGATTTACTGTGAAGATTTTTAAGTATATCATCACTCTCAGCTAGTGCTAAGTCAACAATCTCAGCAGCTTGTTCTCGCGCCTTATTGAGTTCAGTTTCCTTTTCACGGTTGAGCTCGTTATAAAGTTTTTTAAGGGCGCGATTCATCTTGAGGTTTTCTTGCTCGACTTGGCGAATATTCTCAAGACGTTTACGACTTTCAAGTGTTTGTTCTTCCAATTGCTCAATGATACGATTGACATCATTGTCTTGATTAATCTGCTTGCTAGCATCACCTACGATGACATCTGACAAGCCTAGACGTTTGGCAATTTCAAAGGCATTGCTTCGACCTGGAACTCCCTGCATAAAGCGATAGGTTGGGCGCAGGCTAGCTGTATCAAACTCCATACTAGCATTCTGAACATAAGCCGTTTCAATCCCATAGGCCTTGAGTTCAGGATAGTGAGTGGTTGCCATAGTCTTGACCTGACGCAAGCGCAAGTCCTCTAAGATAGACATGGCAAGGGCAGCTCCTTCCTGGGGATCTGTACCTGCTCCAAGCTCATCTAGTAGCAAGAGCGAGTTTTGGTTAACCTTACCAAGAATATCAACAATATTGGTCATATGGCTGGAGAAGGTTGAGAGACTTTGTTCGATGGATTGTTCGTCTCCAATATCCGCAAAAACCTCCTCGAAAATCCCCACACGACTTCCCTTATCCGCCAAAATTGGCAAACCTGACTGAGCCATCAATTGCGTCAAACCTAAGGTCTTGAGCATGATGGTCTTACCACCCGTATTTGGACCAGTGATGACGATAGCTGTTAGTTCTTTGCCAAAATGCACATCGTTTGCCACAGCATTTTTAACTAGTGGATGACGAACGTGAAGGAGTTGAATCTCCTGTCCCTCAGAGACTTGAGGAACTACTGCTTCCGTTTCTTGGATAAAGCGAACCTTAGCTCGAATCAGGTCCAAATGTCCGATAATCCAAGCATCATTGGCGATTTCAGCTGCATGAGGTCTTACTCTTTCAGAGAGTTCTTGGAGGATACGCATCATCTCATAGCGTTCGTCTGCACGAAGACTTGCGATTTCCTCACTCAACTTGACTACTTTACGCGGTTCGATATAGACAGTGTTACCGCTGGCAGAAATATCATGTACCACACCAGCAATCTTGTTACGATAGGTATTCTTAACTGGAAGAACTTGGCGACCATTTCTACTTGCGATGATACCTTCTGTCAGCATCTGAGCTTTTTGTTTGAGAAGGTCTTGCAGGACATCACGGACTTGACTTTCACTATCATGGATTTTTCGACGGATTCGTGCCAAATCTTCACTAGCAAAGTTCTCAATAAATCCAGCTTCGTTGATGGCTTGTAGATTTCCCTGTAAATGTGGAAAATCATGAAGTTTCTCAAACCAGTTAGCTAGGTGGTCTAAACGTACATTTTCAAGATTGTCATAAAAATTCTGCAATTCACGACTGGCAAATATGACACGTTTGAGAAGGAGAAATTCCTCGATGTTGAGATCTGCTCCCATTTCTAAACGTTTGCAGGTTGCAGCAATGTCTTTTGTTCCTGAGATACTGAAGTGAGGATGCTCAACAAAGAGCTCTTGCATTTCTTCCATCTCTGCAAAAGCTTGTCTAATCTTATCCCCTTTATCTGTTGGAGCAAGTTCTTTTAACTGCTCTAGTCCTTGTTCGGTCAAAAGATATGGCTCAAATAAAGCCTTGACCTTATTAAATTCTAATGTTTCTAGTATTTTTTTATTCATTTTCTTTTCCTTCGTAATGAGCGAACGAATTTTTTAAATTCTCACTCTTTTAAAAAGGCTCCTAAACTATTGAAATTGTAAACAAAAGGCTAGGAATATTTCCCGCCCTTTTTATCCGATTATTTTTGTTACCCAGAGTTGTTTAATCACATGACTAGTGATTGGAACACTTTGGATAATATGTTTAGCTACAAAACTGTTTTCAAGTGAATTTTGAACAATTTGCAAGGGAACAGTCGCAAGAATGGTTAGGATCATCTGGAGGACAAACAAAGTCACAGCCAGAGATAAAACTCCTGCAACTATACGGAAATATTGACCCGCTAGCTTTTTAGTCGGTAGAAGATTAAGAAAGAGACCAAGCAATCGACCAATACAGTAAAATACAGTAAAGGCCAATAGGTAACCAATCCCTGCATAAAAGACCTTGTCCAGTTGGAAAAGTTGATTGGATGGGAAAAAGAAGGTTCCCTGCCCTTCCTGTGGACTTGCATATGGTATCAACAAATCAAATTGTTTCCCTAAAGATTGATAAAAATTTCCTGCAAGAAGGGCTGAAATCACAGTTGCTACAAAATAGAAAATTTGTAGAACTAAACCTCTACGATAACCGATATAAAAGCTCCATGCAAGAACCAATAAGAGAAGGACAGAAATCATAGGGAATCCTCAATCTTGCTCTGTTCTTGTTTAGCCGCTACAACTTGATGACGGAGGGCGTCTAATTCTTGTTCCTTATCATCAAATTCAATCTCACGGCTGAGTTGGGTCGACAAGCTATTGACTGCTAATAAAATAGCGATTGTCTCATCATCCGCTCCAGGCATTTGCTCTTTAATTGCTTCATATTTTTCAGTTGCAACCTTGGCAATTTCCTCCATAAAAAGGTTGTCATGCTCAGTTGTTAGGGTCAATGTTTTTTTTCCGAATGTAAACTTGTATCGATTTAAATTTGCCATAAAATTCACCTCACGATATTATACCAAATTTCACTAAGTTTGTCAGTTTTTACCAATTCTACGGCTTTTATGGTACAATAAGAACTATGGCAAGTATTACATTAACCCCGAGCGAAAAGGAAATCCAAGCCTTTGTTCAAAAGCATGAAAAAAATCTCGCTCCAAGTAAAAACCCATATATTCGCTACTTTTTCAAGCTTCCGCAGGCAAGTGTTTCCATCTACACTTCTGGAAAAGTCTTACTTCAGGGAGAAATGGCTGAAAACTATGCCAGTTTTTTTGGTTATCAAGTCAGTCAAGGAACTAGTGAACAAAACTTTCCGATGATTGGAACTGACGAAGTAGGAAATGGTTCCTACTTCGGTGGTCTAGCTGTAGTAGCATCCTTTGTAACACCTGACCAGCATGACTTTCTACGAAAACTAGGTGTAGGGGATTCTAAGACTCTGACAGACCAAAAGATTCGACAGATTACGCCTATTCTTAAAGAAAAAATCCAGCACCAAGCTCTGCTACTTTCTCCAAGCAAGTATAATGAAGTCATCGGTGAGCGCTACAATGCCGTTTCTGTTAAGGTGGCCTTACACAATCAAGCCATTTTTCTCCTTCTCCAAAAAGGAGTTCATCCTGAGAAAATAGTCATCGATGCTTTTACCAGTTCCCAAAACTATGAGAAGTACTTAAAAAATGAAGCCAATCATTTTTCCAATCCAGTCAGTCTGGAGGAAAAAGCTGAAGGTAAATACTTGGCTGTCGCAGTAAGCTCTATCATTGCGCGTGATCTCTTTCTGGAAAATTTAGAAAATCTGGGACGAGAACTGGGTTATCAACTTCCAAGTGGGGCTGGAGCGACTTCTGATAAGGTAGCTAGCCAAATCCTCCAAGCTTATGGTATGCAGGGGCTCAACTTCTGCGCTAAACTACACTTTAAAAATACTGAAAAAGCAAAAAAATTGCTAGAAAGGTAAATTATGAAATATTTTAAATCGTTTTTAAAAGAGTGGGGAACTTTTTTCCTGATTCTTTCTCTTGTCGCCCTTAGCCGTCTCTTTCTCTGGAGCAATGTCCGCGTAGAAGGACATTCTATGGACCCTACCCTAGCTGATGGAGAAATCCTTTTCGTGGTTAAACACCTCCCAATCAACCGCTTTGATATCGTGGTTGCTCATGAGGACGACGGCAACAAGGACATCGTTAAGCGGGTCATTGGTATGCCGGGAGATACCATCCGTTATGACAACGATAAACTCTATATTAATGGTCAAGAAACTGATGAGCCCTATTTAGCAGAATACCTAAAACGTTTCAAGGAAGATAAACTCCAAAGCACTTATACTGGAACTGGTTGGGACGGCAAAAAGGGCGAATACTTTAGAAGTTTGGCTCAAAAGGCTCAGGCCTTTACCCTAGATGTTAATTACAACACTAGCTTTACCTTCACTGTTCCGGAAGGAGAATATCTCCTCCTAGGCGATGACCGTCTGGTATCTAGCGACAGTCGACATGTTGGCACCTTTAAAGCAAAAGATATCACTGGTGAAGCCAAATTCCGCTTCTGGCCACTCAGTCGTATCGGAACATTTTAAAAACAAGGAAGAGGCCGAGAATTATCTATCTCAGCCTCTTCTCATTCTATTTTGACTAAATCTGAGATACATTTTCTCAGACACTATTGTAAGGAATTTTATGGAAGTTTATTTTTCAGGCACCATTGAGCGCATTATCTTTGAAAATGTCAGCAATTTTTTCCGTATTTTACTCCTAGACATTGAGGATACCAATGCTGAAGACTTTGATGATTATGAAATCATTGTCACAGGTACTATGGCTGATATCATTGAAGGAGAGGAATACACCTTTTGGGGACAAATTGTCCAACACTCAAAGTATGGTGAACAGTTACAAATGACTCGCTATGAGAGAGCCAAGCCGACTAGTAAGGGCTTGGTCAAGTATTTCTCCAGCAGCCATTTTAAGGGAATTGGACTCAAAACAGCTCAGAAAATTGTGGATATTTACGGAGATAACACTATTGACAAAATCTTAGAAAAACCAGACAAACTCCAGTCTATCTCTGGACTCTCTGCTAAAAACCGTGAAGCCTTCGTCTCAACTCTTCGTCTTAATTACGGAACAGAGATGGTCTTAGCCAAACTGGCTAATTACGGCATCCCAAATAAACTAGCCTTTCAGATTCAAGACTTTTACAAGGAAGAAACGCTAGAGATTGTCGAGAATTATCCCTATCAACTGGTTGAGGATATCAAGGGCTTGGGATTTACCATTGCTGACCAATTGGCCCAAGAATTGGGGATTGAGAGCCAGGCTCCCGAGCGCTTCCGTGCTGGTCTCGTCCATAGTCTCTTTCAAGGTTGCATGGAAACGGGAGATACCTATATGGAAGCTAGAGATTTGTTGGAGCAAACCCTCAACCTTCTTGAATCCTCCCGTCCAGTCGAACTAGAGCCGAGTCAAGTTGCCCAAGAACTTGCTTATCTGATTGAAGAAGATAAGGTCCAGCAGATTGATACCAAAATCTTTGATAATAGCCTCTTTTTTGCAGAAGAAGGCATTCGTAGCCATCTCATCAGAATCCTCGAAAAAGGTCAGAGTAAAAAACAGGATCTAGAAACCATCCAAGACCATATCACAACTATTGAGGAAGAACTGGGGATTGAGTATGATAGTATTCAAAAACAGGCCATCTGCGATGCTATCCAGAACAAGGTCTTTATCCTTACAGGTGGACCTGGTACAGGTAAGACTACTGTTATCAACGGCATTATCGCTGTCTATGCTCTCTTAGAAGGACTGGATCTCAAAAAAAAGAGCAATCTGCCCATTCTCCTAGCCGCTCCAACTGGTCGTGCAGCCCGGCGCATGAATGAATTGACAGGACTACCAAGTGCAACTATTCACCGCCACCTAGGTATGACTGGAGACGACGATACCAGCCATCTGGAAGATTATCTGGATGCTGACTTTATCATTGTTGACGAGTTTTCCATGGTAGATACTTGGCTAGCTAACCAGCTCTTCTCCAATATCTCCTCTAACAGTAAAATCCTTATCGTTGGTGATAGCGATCAGTTACCTTCTGTCAGTCCTGGTCAAGTCCTAGCAGATTTACTCCAGATACCAACCATACCTCAAACACGTTTAGAAAGAATCTACCGTCAGAGCGAAGAATCAACCATCGTCACTCTTGCAAGTCAGATTCGTCAAGGAATATTGCCTGCAGATTTTACCCAGAAAAAAGCAGATCGCTCCTACTTTGAAATCGCTAGTAACCATATCCCTGCTAGCATTGAAAAAATCCTAGGTGCTGCTATCAGAAGTGGCATCCCTGCTCGTGATATTCAGGTTCTTGCCCCTATGTACCGTGGAACTGCTGGTATTGATGCTATCAACCAGCTCATGCAAGACCTACTCAACCCTCCACAAAAAGACCAGCTTAGCTTTGAAGCTCCTCAGTGTCACTATCGAACAGGAGATAAGGTTATCCACCTAGTTAACGATGCAGAGGTTAATGTCTTTAACGGAGACTTAGGCTATATCACAGACTTGATTCCAGGAAAATACACTGAATCCAAGCAAGATGAAATAATGATTGATTTTGACGGTAATGAGGTCTCCTATCCTCGAAATGAATGGTACAAGATTCGCTTAGC
Organism: Streptococcus infantis; assembly: GCF_000963255.1. Lineage (GTDB taxonomy): Bacteria > Bacillota > Bacilli > Lactobacillales > Streptococcaceae > Streptococcus > Streptococcus nidrosiense. The sequence goes on from NZ_JYOV01000019.1 coordinate 140,388, forward strand.
CTATGCCATGAGCATCCATAAATCTCAGGGGAGCGAGTTTCCTGTTGTTATCCTGCCTATCACCAGCGCAAGTAAGCGCATGTTAGAGCGTAATCTCATCTACACTGCCATCACTCGTGCAAAAAGTAAGCTCATTTTACTAGGTGAATTACAGGCCTTTGACTATGCAACTCAGCACATCGGAACGGCTCGTAAGACCTATCTAATTGAACGTTTCGCTGACTTAATAGAATCAACTGATGGAACTAGTAAATCAGCTACTGAAGCTACACCAATTACAGATACTGAACAATCCTACATTCTAACCGAAGACAACTGGTCTAATATCCCAGCCATGATTGGGATTACTGAAGAAGACCTGCAGGAGATTTTCGGAAAATAAAGTATAAGAAAACCCACCGATTCGGTGGGCTTTTATCTTGTAAAGATTATTTTACTGTTGCAGTGCTTGTGATCAATTCAACAGCTTTCTTCACTGCGATATCGTGTTTCAACATTTCAGCTGAAAGCAAGCTTTGTACTTGTGCAACTTCCATGTTGTAGTCTGCAGCCAATTGCTCGATTTCTTTTTGGATTTCTTCTTCTGAAGCGTCAAATCCTTCAGCTTTCGCAACTGCTTCGATAACAAGGTTAGTCTTCGTACGTGACTCAGCTTCTGCTTCGTATTGTTTGTGAAGGTCTTCTTGAGTAGTTCCAGTGATTTGGAAGTACATGTCAGGGTTAATACCTTGACGTTGCAAGTTTCCAAGGAATTCATTTACTGAACGGTGAACTTCTTCATGGATCATTTCTTCTGGAAGTTCAACGATTTCAGCGTTTTCTACAGCTTTATCAATTGCTGCACCTTCAACTGCATCCTTGTATGCTTCTTCTTTAGCAGCAGCCAATTCGTTGCGGTATTTTTCTTTCAATTCAGCAAGTGTTTCAACTTCTTCATCGATGTCTTTTGCAAGTTCATCGTCAAGAGCTGGAACTTCTTTAGCTTTTACTTCGTGGATAGTTGTCACGAATTTAGCTTCTTTACCTGCAAGATCTTCTGCTTGGTAGTCTTCTGGGAATGTTACAATAACGTCTACAGTTTCACCAGCTGAGTGACCTACCAATTGGTCTTCAAATCCAGGGATGAATTGACCTGAACCAAGTCCAAGTGAGAAGTTTTCACCTTTTCCACCGTCAAATTCAACACCGTCAATAGAACCAACAAAGTCGATAACAACAGTGTCGCCGTTTTCAGCAGCACCTTCTTTAATCACCAATTCAGCCAAGTTGTTGCGTTCACGTTCGATACGTTCTTCAACGTCAGCGTCAGTTACTTCTTTTTCTACATCTACTGATACTTCAAGGTTTTTGTAGTCACCCAATTTAACTTCAGGTTTTGTAACAACTTCAGCAGTGATAACCCAGTCTTGATCTTTTTCCATTGAAGTTACGTCAATTTTTGGTTGTGCAACGACTTCAAGACCAGCTTCTTTTACAGCTGCTTCATAAGCGTTTGGCAAAAGAGCGTTCATAACGTCTTGGTAAAGTGACTCTTCACCAAATTTTTGGTCGAAGATAGGACGTGGAAGATGACCCTTACGGAAACCAGGAACGTTAAGAGATTTCTTTACTGAGTTAAATACACGATCCAATTCTGGTTTGATTTGATCTTGAGAGATAGTGAAAGTCAAGACACCACGGTTTGTTTCTTTGTTTTCAAATGATACAGACATTCTGTCATTTCTCCTTAAAATTTTTTTAAATACAGTCTATTATATCATATACTAGTAACTTTTTTCAAGTCAGAACCGAGTTTTCAGGACTGCTTGAGATACTTGCTTGCTTCTTTGATACTAAGTTCAGCCATTCTTTCCTTGTTTTTTTCGATGAAACTTGCTACCCATTCTGGATTAGTCTTAGAGTAGTCTCTTAGAGCCCAGCCGATGGCTTTATTGATAAAAAATTCTGTCTGGTCCAGATTGTTTAGTAGGATTTTTTCCATCAGTCGGACATTCGTTTTTTCTTTTCTTAATAACTGGTGATCGATAGCGACTCGTCTCAGCCAGATATTGTCTGATAGGCTCCATTGGAGGATTATTTTCTCCAGTTCTGGCTTGTCATACACCAAACTCCCTACTACTCGATCTAGAATATCTATCGTATCCCACCAAGACTTGGTCACGACTAGACGCTCAAGCTTAGGCAAATCGCTCTCTGTTAGATAAGATTGCATAGCTTTCAAATAGTTGGCCCCCACATACTGGTATTCTCTTGGCTCCTTTTCCCAACAAGTGTCCACAAAATCCCAATCGATGATCTTTGTTTTTTTCTCGCTTGGAAAGTATTTTCTATAGAGCGCATTTCTTTCAGGTGCCGCAATACCTAGAAAGGAAAATTGCTGGCGCATATAGGCTTCCATAGGCCCTGCCTTTTTCGGATCTTTTGCCGCTTCTAGCTCCACAAGTAAATCTGCTAAACTCATCTAAAAATCCTCATGGCCTACCAAGTGATGCTGAAAGGCATAGACTGCTGCTTGGGTGCGGTCGCTAACCTGAAGTTTAGCAAGGATGTTTGAAACATGAGTTTTTACAGTTTTGAGGGAGATAAACAATTCATCTGCGATCCGCTGATTTTCATAACCCTTAGCAATTAGTTGAAGGACATCCCGTTCACGCGCAGTCAAGTCTTCATGAAGTTCAATATGATTACGGTTGTATTCTACCTTCTTACTCACCTCTTGTTCAATAGCTAGCTCTCCAGCCGCTACCTTACGAACAGCGTGTAGCAACTCATCTGCGCTTGAAGTCTTAAGCATATAGCCTTTAGCTCCAGCATTTAAGACCGGCATGATTTTTTCATTATCTAGGTAAGATGTTACAATCAAGATTTTAGCCTCTGGCCATTCTTTGAGAATAGCTAGTGTTGCATCAATCCCATTGACTTCAGGCATAACAATATCCATGACAATCACATCTGGCCGAAGCTCCAAGGCCATAGAAATTCCCTCCGCGCCATTGGTTGCTTCTCCTACAACCTCTACATCATCTTGTAATTCAAAATAACTTTTCAAACCCAGACGCACCATTTGGTGGTCATCTACCAATAATAGTTTCATCTTACTTCCTCTTATCTATCCAAATCAAGCAAGGGAATGCGGATATCCACTGCCAAACCTTGCTTGGGAGCTGTTAATAATTGTATAGTCCCAGCCATATCTTCCACTCGTTCTTTGATATTGCGTAAACCATAGCTTAATTCATCAACATCATCTAGCTGAAAACCACGCCCATTGTCTGCGACCTTCAACTGTAATTCCGTTTCCGTTTGATAAAGGTAAACATCTAGACATGAAGCTTGCGCATGCCGAAGGGTATTACTAATCAATTCTTGGACAATTCGGAAGACATGCTCCTCAATCTTTTTAGGTAATGAAGTTACCTGATATTTAAAGCTTACCTTCAGCTCACTTTTTTCTTCTAGCTCTTTGAGGAGTAGCTGAATCCCCTCCACCAAGCTTTTTTGTTCCAGTTCAATTGGTCGTAAATGCAAAAGAAGAATACGCAAGTCTCTTTGAGCTGTCTCTAAAATGGCAGTCACACTTTGGAGTTGTGTTTGCATCTTCTCTCTGTCTAATTTGGAAGCTTGTTGGCTGAGCCCCGATAAAATCATATGGGCAGCAAAAATTTCTTGGCTGACTGTATCATGCAAGTCACGTGCGATTCGCTTGCGTTCCTTTTCAACAATTTCTTCTTCTTTGACCAAGGCCTGATTGTCTGCTTTTTGAATAGCTTCTGTTAACAAACCGAGCTTTCCTGACAAGTTTCTAAAACTTGCGTCTAAGTCAGCATCTCCCAGACTTTCAATATCTTTACCAGCTAGGAGGCGTTTGAGATTTGCTTGGATTCTTCTTCTTGAAATTTCATCAACAATTGTCCAGAATAGGACTAATAAAAAAGCTAGAGCAAGACTAAACATCAGAGCTAGAAATAGGACTTTTTCTGTCTTTTCTAAATCTTGGAAGAGAGAAGTCCACTCTAAATCCAGAACCTTAAAAATGCTTCGAAATAGAAAAGCAACAAAGAGAAACGAGGTAAGACCGATTAAAATATAGGGTTGTTTTTTCATCCTCGCACCACCTCAACATCTCCAACCATAGTTGTCAAAAAAATCTTAACACTCTTAGGACTCTTGAGATAATCCTTGGTTTCTTGATGAAATTGCTCATTGCGCAAAGCTCGCTTAGGCTGGTCAAAGAAGGTTAAATCTCCATACAAAGAATTGACACTTAGACTGACTTCTACATCCACTGGTACGATAATTCTAGTCGTGCCGACTAGTTTTCTCAAGATGATGACATTATCATGATTGCTCAAAATCACATGTTCTAGATGAACGGTATCCTTCCCCATGAGACGAAAAAAGTTGATATCATCAAAGCGGCAAGTCTGGTAGCTTGAAAAGTGGTGAAGATTCCCAAACCAGCGATTTTTCTCCCTCTTTACTGTCACTACTTCTTCAAAAATCAGATTGGTATCTTCTCTTTCCTGGTTCATCATAGGATAAAGTAAGAACAGGCTGTATATCAAAGCCACAAAGATTGCCATAATAACAAAAGGATTGAGCATGATGATAAAGAAAAATAGGATGCTCACTGCCACTAATATGAGGTTATTTCCCTGTCTTCCAGTATAGTATCGAATCAGCAGTAAAAACAAGAGCAATATCAGCAGAAAACGGGAAAAATGCTCTGATACCATCATAATCAGAGCTCCTGTTAATAAACAAGCTTCAATAAATAGAAAAATTTGAAATTTTCGCATGTATCCGTCCTCTCTATTTTATTGTATCACAAAACCAAAAAGTCACATCAGTCTGAGGAATGATAAAGAGATCGGGACCAAAATCCCGACCTCCTCACATTTGGTCTTTTGCTTCTTTTAATTTTCCGTAAAGGAGATAGTCGACCTCTTGTAAATCCTCAATTTTTGAACAATTAAGGGCACACATAATCAAGCGTAGGTCTTCCTTCCAGCCTTCAACAATAGAGATAACGACATCCACCGGGTAGTTTTCAACCAACTCTAACATGGTGCGTGAAAGCCCAACTGCCTTTGCTCCAAAGACCAAGCATTTGATGATATCTAGTGGATTGCGAACTCCTCCACTTACCAGAAGCTCCATCTTATCTTTCCAGTCCTGGGCATTGATAAGAGCCTGCATGGTCGATTGCCCCCAATCATTGAGGTAGTCCCGTTGACCACTACGACGATTTTCGATATAGGCAAAACTAGTCCCCCCACGACCAGACAAATCAACCGTACGTATCCCCATTTCGTACGCCTTAGCAATAGTCTTCACATCCATGCCAAAGCCGACTTCTTTTAAAACAAGAGGAACTGAGATTTGCTCAGCATAATCTTTCAGATTGCTTTGCCACAATCTAAATTGACGCTCACCTTCTGGCATGAGTAATTCTTGCATAACATTCACATGAACTTGCAAGAGAAGAGGATTCATCTCTTTTACCGTTTGTATCCCCAATTCAACAGGCTTGTCTAAGCCAATATTGGTTCCAAGTAGAAGATTAGGGTGACTAGCTTTGACTGAGAAAGAATCATCCGATGAATCCTTAAGAGCAGCACTGTAAGAACCCGTCACAAATAAAATTCCACAAGTCTCTGCCACCTGAGCCAATTTTTGATTAATTTCTCTGCCCTTGTCACTCCCACCTGTCATGGCGTTAATATAAAAAGGAAAATCCCATTTGCGCCCTGCAAATTCTGTCGAAAGATCAATCTCATCTATATCATATAAGGGTAGCGAAGAATGAATCAATTCAACCTCATCAAAACTATTATAAGTACTTTTTTGTTCAAGGGCATAGCGGATGTGTTCATCCTTCCGATTTGTCGTCATGTCCTATCCTTTCTTGATACAAGAGCTCAATCCCAAGATCAGCCCAGCGTTTTTTCAGTAATGTGGTCGAATCTTGATCAAAACTGAGGGCTATTCCACAGTCTCCACCACCAGCACCACTACTTTTAGCGACAGCTTTTAAGTTTCTGCTGGCATCTTTTAATTGTCTGAGCGAAGGGGTGTAAATATCTGAACTCAAACCTTCTAAAAGTTGGCTGGCTTGTTCTAGTAAGTCAATAATGGTTTCTTCTTGACCTGCCTCCAAAGCCTTTACCAAGTTAGTTACTGTTTCTTTTGAAGCCTGCAAAAAGCTAGCATTCATATTCTTCTTGATTTGCTTAACCATGTGACTAGAGACAGCCACTTCCTTGGTCCAACCCACCAGAAAATCAAATGCCAAGACCGGTTCAACATTCCTAATAGAAAAGCCCCAATCACGTGCCAATACAGTTGGCAAGTCTTCCTTTTCTAGCCATTGTGACACTTTCTCACGATCAAACGACTGATAGAGGACTAGGTCTTCTGAAACGATACAGGCAATATCCCCCATGGAACCATTGTCTCCACGTTTGAGAAGGACTGCACTCGCCAGTTTAAACAAGAGGTCTCTTTCAGCTGTTCTTTCATAGAAAGCAAGCATAGCCTTGATAACCAAAACAACGACACTACCACTAGAACCCAGACCAAACTTCTTACCTTCACGTTCCATTTTTCCACGAACATCTAGGGAAAAAGGACGCAAGTCAACTCCTTGGGCAGTCAAATATTCCTCCACCAAGGCAACTGTTTCTTGAATCAAGGCATAGGAAGAATCCGGTCGCATGTCCACAACATAAGTAAACATATCCGAGTAGAGTCGATAAACTTCTGAGGACTCAATCTCAGCTGTCATATAGATGGGAATAGCTTTTATTAGTGCCAACTGCCCTGGTTCTAAAATGGCATACTCACCAGCCCAGTAGAGCTTTCCACAAGTTTTAACAATCGTCATCTTGGCTCAAATCCTTTGTCTTTGAAACGATTAAACGATAGCGTTGACCTAAGAGTTCTGATAGATGTTCCAAGTCTTTTTCTAAACAAAGAACCTTTACATTAGGCCCCGCATCCATGGTGAAGTAACAAGATTCTCCTTGTTCTCTAAGCTGACGAACGAAATCCATAGCCTCATAACTCGCATCTGTCAGATAAGAGAACGGCGGATTTGCAGTTTTTGTCGTAGCATGCATTGCAAGAGCGTTCTTTTCTGTTAAAGCTCCAACCTTCTCAAAGTCGTTTTCCTTGAGGTAGACCAGCATATCCTTGTAGTCTTGTTCAGACTGACGAATCCAGTCCTCAAATGTTGTCGAAGTTTCCACACAGAGTTTCATACCATCCCGACTAGAGATTGGTTTTTTCTGGTCTTCCAAGACCAACATGATCATAGCTAGCTTCAAGTCAGTTTCGACAGGATAGATTTCTCCACTATCCTTGTCCCAAGCTGCTAAGGGGCCATAAAAACTACGAGATGAAGAACCCGATGCAAATTTAGCTTCTAAGGCCAACTCTTTACGATCTAATCCTAATTGGAAATAGGCATTACAGGCTTTGACCAGGGCAGATAAGCCACTGGAACTTGAAGAAAGACCTGCCGCTGTTGGCATATTGTTCTTGGTATCGATACGAACAAAACCTGCTCCTTCAGGACGGTAGCGGTCAATGATTTTACGCATCTTGATATGTTCAGCTTCATTTTGCAACTGACCATTTATGTAAAACTCATCTGCCCTAGCATCTGCTGGCAAAGGTGAAAGTGTCGTCTCCGTATACATATTTTCTAAAGTCAGAGAGATACTGCTAGTCGCGGGAACCATCTCTTTTTCTTTTTTCTTACCCCAATATTTGATAATAGCAATATTGGCATAGGAACGTACTGTTACAGGCTTTCGATCCATGTCTGAACAGCTCCTTTCTCTTCTAATCTTTCTGCGAGTTCTTGTGCTTGACTGACATTAGCAACCAAGGCAATGATACAGCCACCTAGACCACCACCACTCATCTTAGCACCTAGAGCACCATGTTCAATGGCAGTTTCAACCAAGGCATCTGCCTCAGGGCTACTAACTCCGATTTCCTTTAGATTTCCATGAGCTTTGGTTAGAATTTCTCCCAGCTTCACGGCATCTTTTGTTTTTATCGCTTCTTCTGCTTCTTGGGTCAACTCTCCTAGCGCATGCAAGAATGGTAAAGCATTCTTACCCTTGCTCTCAACAACTTGGATAGCTTCACGAGTATGCCCATAGACTCCTGTATCAGCAATGACCAGATAAGCTGACAAATCCATAGCTAATTCTTCAAAACCAACATTCTTGATAAAACGGATAGGTTGGTCACTAAGACAGGTCTTGGCATCTAAACCACTAGGATTCATATGGGCAATCATTTCAGCTCGATTGACCAAAATTTCTAAAACATCATGTGGGAGTTCTGCTTGGTAATAATCAAATACTGCACGAATGGCCGCAATACTTATGGCTGCTGAAGAACCCATCCCACGTTTTTCAGGAATAGCCGAGTCAATTTGACAACGAATGCAAGCATCCTGGATATTTAGATACTCGAGAGAAGCATAAACTGCCATGGACAAGGTATCCTCTTCAAAAAGACGCCATGGTGTCGCTGCTGGAACCACCCGACAAGTCACCTCTACCTCTAAAAGAGGTAAAGAGATGGCTGGGTAGCCATAAACCACTGCATGCTCTCCTATTAAAATAATTTTACTATGTGCCTGACCGACACCAACTTCTTTTGTCATTTAATCCTACTATCAGATGAAAATCATCTGTTTCTAGATAAAATTTTAGAACTTTATTCCTTTCTATTTTATTATATTTTCACAAAAAAAGCGATTGTTTCCTTTCACAATCGCTTGTTTTCATTATTGTACCCACTCACCATTGTAGTTGACGTAGTAGCCACCTACAGTGGTATTCACAGCTAAGGCACCTGAACTATAAGCATAGTACCATTTACCATTAACTTGGAACCAACCTGTCACCATAGCTCCTGACGAACGGAGGTAATACCAAGTATTATCGACATAAATCCAGCCAGTTTTCATGTCACCGTTTTGAGCATCTAGGTAATACCAAGTTGAACCTTCTTGATACCAACCTGTCGCCATAGCACCTGATGAACGGAGATAGTACCACTTGTTACCAAGATACTGCCAACCAGTTTGCATAATGCCAGTTGTTGGATCTAAATAGTACCAAGTGGAAGCATCTTGAATCCAACCAGAACTTTTCTCACCACCAAGATTCTTATTCCCAGAATTTCCTGTTTTTGCTAGGTAATACCAGTTAGATTGATCATAAAGCCAACCTGTCTTTAAAGAATGATCTTGATCAAAGTAGTAGTATGCTAATTTAAGAACTTCTGGACCTTCCCAGCCTTCACCATGTTTTTTCCCAACGGTTAAGGAATCTTTTAACTCTAATTGTTGCCAGCCAACAAATTCTTGTAGTACGCCATCTTGGTTAAAGTAATACCATTTTGACATTGGCATATATTCTAATCTGATACCATTTGGGTAAGGACCAATTGTACTACCTTTATCTGGCATGGGAATATACTGCCATCCAATAACCATTTCACCATTATAGTCAAAATAATAGTACTTACCATCAATCACTCGCCAGTAGGTTTCTTTGAGTTCCCCCTTCTTGTAGTAGGTTCTACCATTTTCTTGAACAAATTTCCAGCCTTCAGAATCCGAATCATCCGCAAATACTGTACTTGTTGCTAACAGACCAAAAAAGAATACTGCTAGTCCAACTTGCATCATTTTTTTCAAAAATTTCATTCTTGTTTCCTCCAAAATGATTGTAGCAAAAATCAAATCATATGTCAACATTTCAACGACTTCAAAAAAAGCAGTTACAAAACTGCAACTGCTTTTCTATTCTTGCATGGTGTAACCAACACCACGCACGGTTTTAATGTAGCTCTTTTGACCTTTCACGTCAAGTTTGCTACGTAGATAACGGATATAAACGTCCACAATATTGGTTTCGGTCGCACTTTCATACTTCCAGACACTCTCTATCAATTGTTCACGAGTTAAGACTTTTTTACTACCCATGAGTGTAGCTAAGAGGTCATATTCACGACGTGTCAGAGCAATCATCTCCTCGCCACGATAGACGGTATGATGTTCAACATCCATACGCAGATTGCGATAAGCTGTCGGAACTTTCATCTGACTACAGTGTTGATCGATGAAATCTCGACCTCGGAAGATAGCTGAAATACGACTGACCAAATCATCAATAATGATTGGTTTATAGATGTATGAAACAGCGAAACGCTGGATTGTTTCAAGTTGGTCTTGCAATTCTTCTCGATGGTCCAAGACCATGATAACCGCAGCTGGCTTGGTTCGACTCAACTTATCTGCAAAATCCTGGGCTGTCATATCCCCTAGATGAGCATTCAGTAAAATCAAGTCATAGTCTGTCTGAAGAGCCATGGAGAGGGCTTTTTGTCCCTCTTCTACCTGATCAACTCGGTATTGCTCTTTTTGGAGTTCCAGACTTAAAAAATGAGCTAGATTTCTTTCTTTCTCAAGTAATAAAATCCGTTTCCCCATGGCTGACCTACTTATTTTTCGTCATACCAAGAGTAGTGGAATGTTCCTTCTTTATCCTTACGTTGGTAAGTGTGGGCACCAAAGTAGTCACGTTGTGCTTGGATCAAGTTCGCTGGAAGATCAGCTGAACGGTAGCTATCAAAGTAAGTAATGGCTGCTGAGAATGTTGGTACTGGTACACCTGCTTGTACAGCAAGAGCTACGATATCACGAACTGATTGTTGGTACTTAGCAGTTACGTCCAAGAAGTACTCATCCAAAAGAAGGTTAGCAAGATCTGCATCACGGTTGTAAGCATCTGTAATCTTTTGCAAGAAACGAGAACGGATGATACATCCATCACGCCAGATAGAAGCGATATCTGCAAATGGCAAGTTCCAATTATTTTCTTTAGAAGCTACACGCAATTGCGCAAAACCTTGTGCGTATGAGATGATTTTTGAGAAGTAAAGGGCTTGACGGATTTTTTCAATCAATTCAGCCTTGTCGCCTTCAAATTTGAAAGCAGCTGGTTTAGGAAGCACCTTGCTGGCATGAACACGTTCTTCTTTGTAAGTAGAGATGTAACGGGCAAATACTGACTCAGTGATAAGTGACAATGGTACACCAAGATCAAGAGCTGATTGGCTAGTCCATTTACCAGTTCCTTTGTTTCCTGCAGCATCCAAGATATAGTCTACGATTGGTCCGTCTTGACCTTCGTCGTCTTTGCGCCCAAGGATATCAGCTGTGATTTCAATCAAGTAGCTGTCCAATTCACCCTTGTTCCACTCAGTAAAGATTTCAGCCATGTCTTCTGCAGAAAGGCCAAGCAAGTGTTGCATAAGATCGTAGCTTTCTGCGATCAATTGCATATCACCGTACTCGATACCATTGTGGACCATTTTTACATAGTGACCAGCTCCATCAGGACCGATGTAAGTTACACATGGTTTACCATCTTCTGGAGCTTTAGCAGAGATTTCTTCAAGAACATCTGCTACCAAGTCATAAGCTTCTTTTTGTCCACCAGGCATGATAGAGGGACCTTCAAGGGCACCCTTTTCACCACCAGAAACACCTGTACCGATAAAGTTGATACCTGAGTTAGCCAACTCTTCATTACGACGAATAGTATCTTTGTAGAAAGTATTCCCTCCATCGATCAAGATATCACCTTTATCCAAGTGTGGAAGAAGGGCTTGAATGGTCGCATCTGTACCAGGTCCTGCTTGAACCATAAGCATGATACGACGTGGTTTTTCAATTGAATTTACGAAGCTTTCGATATCATAGCTTGGCACGAAGTTTTTATCAGGATGGCAAGCAATCACATCTTCAGTTTTTTCTTTACTACGGTTATAAATAGCAACTGTATAACCACGAGATTCAATATTAAGGGCAAGGTTACGACCCATTACGGCCATACCAACAACACCAAAGTTAGCTTTTGTCATGTGACACTCCTCTTGTTTAATATGTTTTATTTTATCATGTTTATCTGTGAAAAGAAAGAATTTTGTAACAATTTGACTAGTAGTCTAAATCATCCGCATGTCCAGAACCATTCCCTACAAAGTAACCTGTCTTACAATTAAGGGTAAAGAGATAGGTACCATCTGGTTTATAAAGATTATAGTAGCCATTACCATTAACAATATTCACAGGTTCTAAAATGTATTGGTTACCTGTAATGTAGCCACGCGCACGCGAAGTCTCAAGAATGCGTTCAAGGACACCATCAGCGAATGTCCAAGCAGGATTACTACTATCACTTACAGCGGCTTGATTGTACGGTACTCGACTGACACTTCTTTGTAGGTTCACACCATTGCTTGCTAGTCCACTATTTAGGATATTATTTGCTGAGGCTGTTTCACCCGCTGAAGTTGATGCATTAGCAGAACTGCTAGCATTGCTTTCAGTTGCTGAGCTTGACTCTGTTTGGCTTGATGAACTTGACTGACTACTGCTTGAGCTTGTAGAACTTGAAAGTTGACTCTTACCGAGACTAATAGCCTTATCTAGCAGTTTATCAATTTCAGTATTCCCAGTCTTAACTTCGGTAAATTTAGCATCTGCCTTTACTTTAGCATTTGTATCTAGAACACCATCTGTAATAGCTGGCGTTTCAAATTGAGCATTAACGTCTTGAACTGCCTTGATTTGTGTTTCAAGACTATCGTATTTTGATTTAGCAAGAGTATGCTCTCTAGCTCCCTCAAGTTTATCTAAAAGTTCTTTGAGTTGATTCAGTTGACTAAACTGACTATTTTTTAGGGCAGTTTTATTCTCGTCAGTATAAAAAGTGTCATAGAGACTGTTAAATTGATCGAGAATTGCTTGATTACTTACCAAACCTGCATCAGATGACTGAGACTGAATTTCTTGGGAAGAACGCGTAATTTGACGATAAACGTAGTAGCTACCCCCAATAATCAAGACAATAATCGCTAAAAGAGCTGACAAGATGACCCACAGTTTTTTGCGTCGTGGCTCATCATCTTCTTGAAGAGAGCGAGCTAGAATTGGGGTTTCTTCTTGTAAAGTTTCCTCATTTTCTACCTGTTCTGATTCAAATACTTCCTCTACAAAATTTTTATCCATAACTAAAGTTTCTTCTAGTGGCGAAAGGAGAACTTCTTCAGTTGCTACTCCCTCTTCTTCAGCAAACTTTTCTGATTCAGAGACTTCTTCTACTGGTTTCACCTCTTCTTCAATCGTTTCTTTAGCATCTTGGATCAAATCATCTAGGCTCTGAAGTTCCTCTTCCTTCGCCTGAATGTTTGTAAATTTATCAGCTTCGATTTCTTCACGGTGTTGTTTAATGTATTTGTCCAAAATCGTATCATCAGGAGTTACTCCTGCTTCGATTTCTTCATTTTTTCGAATAACTTGTCCAACTGTTAGATCCTTAGCTTCCTCAAAGTCAAACTGAGGTTCCTGAGATGTTTTCTCAGGTTCTAACAATTCTTCTTTTTTATCCTTCTGATCCATGGCAGCTCCTTTCTAATCTGTTAAATTTCTTTTGACACGTTGACCAAAATATTGATACAAATCAACTTTCAAAGTACCATTATAGAGTTTTCGTTTTTTATCTGCCTGACTACCATACTTACTTTCAAAGGCTTCATCACTTGTCAGAATAAACTTACTCCAAGTCTTAAGAGGCTCAAAAACCTCACCCATTTCAGCATAAAGTTTAGTTACTCCTGCATCATCTGATAGACGTTCCCCATAAGGTGGGTTAGAAATAATAACTCCATTAATCTTATCCGTACGCAAATCCTGTACGCGCATCTGTTTAAAGAGAATATCTCCAGATACTCCTGCTGCCTGGGCATTGGCCTTGGCAATTTCTACCATACGACCATCGATATCACAACCCATAATATCCAGTTCAATCTCTCGATCTATCTGCTTACTTGCCTCAGTTCTGACTTCTTGAATCAAGCGGTCACTAACCCAGTTCCACTCTTCAAAGGCAAATGAACGACGCAAACCTGGTGCCATCTTGCGCGCAATCATAGCCGCCTCAATACAGAAGGTTCCCGAACCACAGGTTGGATCAATCAAAGGCTTATCAGGGTACCAGTTTGACAGTTGCAAAATCGCAGCTGCCATATTCTCCTTGATTGGAGCACCACCTTTTTCAGTACGATAACCACGTTTAAAGAGACTTGAGCCAGTTGTATCAATCATAACAGTCGCTATGTCTTTCAAAATAGAAACTTCAATCTTGAACTCTGGACCATTCTCCATCAGGGGAACACCTTCTGGTCGTGCATAGTGTTTTTGTAGTTTCTTAACAACTGCCTTTTTAGAAATTGCCTGCACACTTGGCTCATTGTGTAATTTTGACTTAACACACTTAGCCTTGGCAATTGGGAAACGTGCTCCAAGTGGGAGATAGTTCTCCCAATCTAGAGCAAAAACTCCTTGGAAGAGTTCTTCAAATGTTTTTGCAGGAAAAGTTCCCACAACGATTTTGATTCTATCCGCAGCTCTTAGCCACAGGTTGGTTTGGATAATCGCTTTAACATCACCTTGAAAACGAACACGCCCATTTTCAACTTGACAATCATAACCCAAATCTCTCACTTCACGCCCAACTACAGCTTCCAAACCCGCAGCAACAGTCGCAATTAAATTAAATGTTGTTTTCATTTCAGTCTTTTATAGACCTTTCTTTATTCACTTTAAAAAATGAGGTTGAGAAATATATCTCAGCCCCAACCTATATGCAATTTTCTATAAGCCATGTTTTGTTCCAGAAGTGACTAGGACCACTTCCTTCGATAATCATCTGTCTACCACTAGCAGCTCTAGCTGCTAGCAGTCAGAGTACTACGTTCGTTTCCGCGCACTCCATGCCCCGACCAAAATTTGGGTTGCTAGCTTGAGGGGTTTACCGCGTTCCACTCTCTCTGTTTCCAGAGAGACTCCGTCACTGTGGCACTTTCAAGTCTACTCTGACATATCCTAAGACTTAGCCATTTCAACTGCCGTAACGATTTCTCGTCCCTAGGCTTATGGTTTCGCCTAGCACAAACACTACAGGCATCACAGCCTGTGCTAGCATGGACTTTCCTCATGAAAAGAAACTCTCTTCACGCGATTATCCAAAAATTGCACAACAGAAGTATTCTTAGAAATCAGAATTATCCATGATTTGTTTGCCAAATACTTCTTTTTCAAGACGATTCAAACGTTTCAAAATATCAAAGTTTGTCATAGAAGTTGTACTTCCAAGCTCTGCTGGTTCAGAAGCTACTGGAGTCACTTGAGGTTTTTTCGCCAATTCCTCTTTCAACTCTGCAATTTCTAAACGGAGTGACTTTACTAATGCTGCATAAGTTTCATAATCCTTGATGACATCATCCAAGAATTCATCAACCTCTGCTTTACTATATCCACGTACTTCTCTTCCAAAATCCTGCTCAAAAATATCTTTTGCTGTAAAAATAATACTTGCCATGTCTCTCTCCATTCTCAGTTGCTAGTATTATTATATAAAAAAAGGCAAACAAAAAGCAAGGTCAAAGGCTCAATTTTCGGAAAAATTTTCAGCTACTTCGTTTAATTCCTCAAATGTTAATCTTTTTGTAATATAGTTGTCTTTCTTTTTCATCAGTTCGTAAAAATACTTCAGTTTTGTTTCATTTTCTTCATCATAAAAAAGATAAGCTCCATCTGTATTTTCAAGTAAGAAAAGTTGATAGTCTCGTAATTGACCCTTGTGTTCATAGTTCGGATAGGCGTATTTTACAAAATCAACTTGTTTAAATTCACTAAGTTTAACCTGATTTCCCTCATTCCAGTTTTCCCCATGAGTCTCAAAATCAAAGATAGTTGCAAGTTGGAAACCAAAGTCATCTTTCATATCTCTGGCCACCTCTAAAACCCAGTGTTCAAATCCCAGAGTTCCCGTAAATACCAACCATTTCAATCCTTCGTCTGCCATTTTTTCCAAATCTCTACGAATGGCTTTTTTAATAATTTTTAAACGAATATCTTTTTCATTAAACAATCCTAAATCAAAGCTAGAATAGCCTAAAATCAAGGCTGTATGCATTTTTTCACCCTTTCTGTGCACCTTTATGGTATAATAGAGTGATGTTATTGTACCAATAAGGAGAATTATGGTCAACTATCCTCATAAACTTTCATCGAAAAAAAAACATCAAATCACCTCACAAACTAAAAATTTCGCAAATCGTGGGATGACCTTTGAGAAGATGATCAATGCTACAAACGAGTATTATCTGACACACGGTTTGGCTGTTATCCATAAAAAACCAACTCCTGTTCAGATTGTCCGCGTAGACTATCCTCAGCGTAGTCGTGCTAAGATTGTTGAAGCTTATTTTAGACAAGCATCAACTACCGATTATTCTGGAGTTTATGAAGGGTTTTACATCGATTTCGAAGCCAAGGAAACCAAGCAAAAACATGCGATTCCGATGAAGAACTTCCATCCTCATCAGATTCGGCATATGGAACAAGTCCTTGATCAAAAAGGGATTTGCTTTGTCCTTCTTCATTTTTCTTCTTATCAAGAAACGTATTTATTACCGGCACTTGACCTCATCCGTTTTTATCATCAGGATATGGGTAAAAAGTCAATGCCGCTTGACTATATCAAAGAATTCGGTTATGTGATTGAGCAGTCTGCTTTTCCACAAATTCCTTACCTTGATACAGTCAAACAACATTTACTAGGTGGTAAAACAATATGAACAAACAAACTATCTTACGCATCGCTAAATACCTCGGCATTGGTGTGATTAGCTTATTTATCGCAGCTTTCCTGCTTGGTGGTGGTGTCTTTCTTTACTATGCAAACAAAGCTCCTGAACTTTCCGAGAGTAAACTTGTTGCAACTACATCAAGTAAAATTTATGATAGCAAAAATGAACTAATCGCAGATTTAGGTTCGGAACGTCGTGTTAATGCTCAAAGTAGTGATATTCCTACTGATCTTGTCAATGCGATTGTCTCTATCGAGGATCACCGTTTCTTTAACCACAGAGGAATTGATAGCATTCGTATAGCAGGAGCATTCCTTCGTAACCTTCGAAGCAATAGTGGTCTTCAAGGTGGATCAACTTTGACTCAGCAGTTAATTAAATTAACTTACTTTTCAACATCAACAGCTGATCAAACTCTATCCCGTAAAGTTCAAGAGGCTTGGTTAGCTATCCAGCTAGAGCGAACTGCAACTAAGCAAGAAATCTTAACTTATTACATCAATAAAGTCTACATGTCAAATGGTAACTATGGTATGCAGACAGCTGCGGAAAACTATTATGGTAAGGACCTCAAAGACTTATCCATTCCTCAGCTAGCACTCTTAGCAGGTATGCCACAGGCTCCAAATCAATACGATCCTTATTCTAACCCTGAAGCAGCCCTTGAAAGACGGAACCTCGTTTTGTCAGAAATGCAAAAACAAGGTTACCTTACAGCCGAACAATATGAAACAGCTATCAATACTCCAATCACAGATGGACTTCAAAGTCTAAAATCTATTAATAGCTATCCACAGTACATGGATAACTATCTTAAAGAGGTTATTGACCAAGTAGAACAAGAGACAGGTTATAATCTATTAACAACAGGTATGGAAGTCTATACCAACGTCGACCAAGAGGTACAAAAACACCTTTGGGACGTCTATAATACTGATCAATACGTAAACTATCCTGATGATGATATCCAAGCAGCCTCTACTATCATTGATGTATCAAATGGTAAAGTTATTGCCCAACTCGGATCTCGTCACCAAGCTAGCAATGTATCCTTTGGTACTAACCAAGCAGTGGAAACAAACCGTGACTGGGGTTCAACTATGAAACCAATTACGGACTATGCACCTGCACTTGAGTACGATATCTATGACTCAACTGCTTATATGCTTAAGGATGTACCATATAACTTCCCAGGTACTAGCACTCCAGTCTACAACTGGGATCGTGGCTATTATGGTAACATCACTCTTCAAACTGCTATCCAACAATCTCGTAACGTACCAGCAGTTGAAACTCTTGATAGAGTTGGACTCGATAAAGCCAAAAAATTCTTAAACGGACTTGGCATTGATTATCCAACCATGGTATATGCAAACGCAATTTCAAGTAATACGACTGAATCAGGTAAACAGTACGGTGCAAGTAGTGAAAAAATGGCTGCCGCCTATGCTGCATTTGCTAACGGTGGTATCTATCACAAACCAATGTATATCAATAAAGTTGTCTTTAGCGACGGTAGTTCAAAAGAGTTTTCTGATCAAGGTACTCGTGCTATGAAAGAAACAACCGCCTATATGATGACAGAAATGATGAAAACAGTATTATACTCTGGTACAGGTCGAGACGCTTATATTTCATGGCTTCCACAAGCAGGTAAAACTGGTACATCAAACTACACTGATGAAGAGATTGAAAACCACATTAAAACAAGTCAATTTGTTGCTCCAGACGAAATGTTTGTTGGTTATACCCGTAAATATTCAATGGCGGTCTGGACTGGTTACTCAAACCGCCTTACTCCAATCGTTGGTGATGGCTTTACTGTTGCCACTAGTATCTATCGTTCTATGATGCAGTATCTAGCAGAGGACGATCACCCTGGTGATTGGACAATGCCAGAAGGACTTCATAGAAGTGGTGATTACATCTTCAAGAATGGGGCACGTAGCAACTGGATTCCACAGTCAACTCAAGAAAGTTCGACTACAGAGAGCTCTAGCTCAAGTTCAACTTCAACAACTGAAAGTGAAAGCTCTTCAAATGAAAATACAAATGGCACTACTAATCCAAATGCAACGCAACCAAACTCATCTGCAAATTCTCAACAACAAAATCAACCCCAACAAAATCCACGAAGACAACAATAAAATATATAAAAAAACTGAGGATTTATTCTCAGTTTTTTATATGCAGTTTTTTATGGTGGAATCTTAATTTTTATAAAGCCAAACTTTTAAAATTAGGAAGAGAAACAACTGAACAGACTAAAAAACTGTCAAAGCTATCTCAATCGCAACCTTATCCCAAATACAAGTTAAATAGTCGGGAAATCTGTTTAAAATTATAGATAAAAGTTACCTTGTGTTTATGTAGTTTATCTATGAACTGGGGCGTGACTTAGAAAGTCTGTTCTACTACTTCAATGCAGAGCTTAAACCAATAACCAAAATTTCAAACTGATGTCTCAGGAATGATATCAAAAGGCCAGACTTTTTGTCCGGCCTCTTTTTTCTTATTTGACATGTTTTGCAAGATCTTCTTGCGCTTTTTTATTAGATTCTTCTTTTTCTTTCTTCCATTTATCTTGAGCTTTTTGATATTCATCAGCAGTTACTGGTTTATCTTGAAGTTCAAGGTACTTGTACAAGAGGGCTTCACTTGTTCCTTTGTTACCTGAGTAAGCAAATGGAAGTGTGTATGGCACCATCTTAGACAACATTGGACGTCCAGTTTGAGAAGTTGTTGGAATAATCAATGCACTATCTGTCAACCAAGCTTGAGCTGCAGCATATTTATCATAACGTTTTGAAACGTCAGTGTTTTCATTTCCGGCTTCAACAACCATCTTTTCGTAATCTTCCAAACCAACTTGTTTGGCAGCGGCGTTGTTTGTACCAGAATCAAATCCTAGATAAGTCTTAGTATTTTCACCTACAGACGGTTTGATGATATCAAGGTAAGTAGATGGGTCGATATAGTCTGGTGACCAACCAACGTTATCTGAGAGATCCCAATCTTCTCCAGCAGCTGTTTCAGCAAAGTAGGTAACATTGAGAACTTCATCTTTTTGAAGTTGTTGGATATCAACAACTACGTTGTCAGCTCCTAATGTTGCTTCAAGTGATTGTTTCAATGATTGAACACGTTGTACTTTTGTAGTACTTGTTTGGTCAACAGGCATATCCAAGTGAATTGGGAATTGAACACCATCTGCTTGGAGAGCTGTCTTAGCTTTAGCAAATTCTGCTTTTGCTTTTTCAGGGTTGTAAAGACCGTCTTGAGCGTCATCCAGATTGACATCTTTCCACTCGTCACCATAGGTTACCAATTTTTCTTTGACTAAATCACCAAAGTTTTTACCATCTGCTTGAACAAATGTTGGTGGCACAAACAAGTTACGAAGAAGTTTGCTTGCTCCACTTTCTCCATTTACTTGAGAAGCATAAGCAGTTCTATCAAAACCAAAGGCAAGAGCTTGACGGAAATCTTTGTTAAGGAGAGCTTTCTTAGTTGATGTCTTTTGCTCATCTGTAGTCTTAGAAGTGTACTTGTAAGATTGACGATCAATATTGGTACCAATCAAGTACGTTGAAGAATCTTGTGGTGTATAAACGATGTTGTCTTTAAACTCTTTTTCGAGTTCAGGATAACTTGCACTTGTTGGAAAGAGACGAGCCATTGAAAAGCTTCCATCTTTGAAGTTTTCTGCAAGTTTGTTATTGTCTTGACCATCCCAGAATGATAGTTTTACTTTATCAATATGAACATTGTCCTTATCCCAGTAGTTTGGATTTTTTTCAAATTCTACTGAAGATTTAGCTACCAATGATTTCAATAAGAAAGGACCATTATAAAGGATACTGCTTGGATCAGTTGCTTTGGCAAAGTCACTTCCTTTAGAAGTAAGGAATTCTTCATTTACTGGTGCGAGAACACCCATAGTTGTTTTAGAGTTCCAGAAGCTTTCTGGTTTGTTCAAAGTGTATTGAACTGTCTGATCATCAATTGCCTTAATTCCAACTTCAGAAAAGTCTTTTACTTCACCTTTCACATAAGCATCAAGACCCTTAATAGAATCTTGGACGAGATAAAGGGCTTCTGACTTATTGTCAGCTGCATACTTAAGACCTGTTACAAAGTCTTGCGCTTTCACTGGCGCATACTCTTCTCCTTCAGAAGTATACCATTTAGCATCTTTACGGATTGTGTAAGTGTAAGTCAAACCGTCTTGAGATACTGACCAATCTTCTGCCATTGATGGTACGAAGTTTCCGTAACGGTCATTTTCCATCAAACCGTCAACGACATTACTTGTGATATTAGCAACTGCAGCCTTACCAGTTGTCAAATAGTTGAGGCTGTCTGGGTCAGTTTCATAAACGTAAGAAAAAGTTTTCTCACCTTTTGCACTAGAGCCTGAACCCGAACAAGCTGCCAAAACACCTGATGCTAACAGAGTCACCCCTGCTAGGGCCATTACTTTTGAAAATTTCATAATAAACTCCTTTATGACTTTTTATACATTATAGTCCCTTTTTTGCCAAGTGTCAATACAATTTTCAGAATTTTTCAAATTGAATTGAAAACAATTGCTATTTTAAAATTATTTTTTTACAATCAGTCAATTTTATGGCATTCATATTTGAAAAATCTCTTTATTAGCAGTTTTCAAGTAAATCTTTATGATATAATGAAAGGAGAAAGTTGAAAGGAAATACCATGTCAAAAGAAGTTATTGTTGAAAGTTTTGAACTGGATCACACCATTGTCAAAGCACCTTATGTCCGTTTAATTGGGGAAGAAACAGGTCCTAAGGGAGATATCATTTCTAACTTTGATATCCGCTTGGTTCAACCAAATGAGGACTCTATCCCAACAGCTGGACTTCATACGATTGAACACCTCTTGGCTAAGCTTATCCGTACTCGCATTGATGGTATGATTGATTGTTCACCATTTGGTTGTCGTACAGGTTTCCATATGATTATGTGGGGTCGTCATACTAGCGCTGAAATCGCTGCTGTCATCAAGGATTCTCTCAAGGAAATTGCAGAGTCAACAACTTGGGAAGATGTCCCAGGGACTACCATTGAGTCTTGTGGTAACTACAAGGATCACAGCCTATTTTCAGCTAAGGAATGGGCAAAATTGATTCTTGAACAAGGAATTTCAGATGATGCCTTTGAACGTCATGTCATTTAACACAAAAGAACCGGCTTTTCAGCTGGTTCCTTTTTTGATTCGCAAAACTTTGATTTAGGCTTTTTCACGAATGACCAAGACACCATCTTCCATGTCGGCTTCAAGGTGTTTAGCATCCAAATTATCTAAGTGGAAGTCTGTTACTTTGTCACGAATTTGTTGTTCAACTACTCGACGTAGTGGACGAACACCCATGACTTCATCATAACCTTCTTCAGTCATGTATTCTTTAGCTGCATCGCTCACTGCCAAGTCGATTTCTTTCTTAGCAAGTGTCTTATTGACATCAATCAACATCAAATCAACAATCTTAGAAAGATCTTCCTTACTCAAGTGTGAGAATTCAATCACAGCGTTGAAACGGTTCAAGAATTCTGGACGGAAGTAAGGTTTCAAACGATCCATCAATTCTGGTTTGTCTGCATCTTCTGTCAAGTTTGCTTCATAACCAAAACCAGCGTTTGAAGTTGCGATAATAACAGTGTTCTTGAAGTTTACAGTATTACCTTGACCGTCTGTCAAACGACCATCATCCAAGACTTGAAGAAGAAGAGTAATCACTTGAGGGTCAGCCTTTTCAATTTCGTCGAGAAGGACAATTGAGTAAGGATTACGGCGAACACGTTCAGTCAAGGTATTGTTATTGTCATCGTAACCAACATAACCAGCTGTTGTACCAATCAATTTAGAAACGGCTGTACGGTCGCTGTATTCAGACATATCCAAACGGATGATAGCATCTTTCGTTCCGAACATATCAAGAGCTAATTGTTTAGCCAACTCAGTCTTACCAACGCCAGTAGGTCCTACAAAGAGGAAGCTACCGATTGGGCGATTTCCTTCATCAAAACCTGCACGGTTACGACGGATAGCACGTGCCACTGCTTCAACGGCTTTATCTTGACCGATAACCTTAGTTTGCAAACGGTGACCCATGTCTTTCAAACGTTCAATATCAGTCGCACCCATTTGTGAAACAGGAATACCTGTCATACGTTCTACAGACTCAGCTACGTCATTGACAGTCGCTGTCACCTTGTGATCTTCAGTATGGTTGGCAATTTGTTTTTCAAGTTCTTCGATACGAATTTTTGCATTAAGGGCTGCTTCGTAATCTTCTTTAGCAGCTGCAGCTTCTTGTTTAGCTTTTTCTTCTTCAATTTCATGTTCCACAGCATGTACATCTGTCACTGGGTGTTGTGCTGCCAAGTGAGCAGCTGTCACATCGACAAGGTCGATAGCCTTATCTGGCAAGCTACGTTGTGGAATGTATTGAACAGAGTAATCAACAGCCGCTTTCAAAACTTCATCTGGCAAAATAACATTGTGGTGTTGTTGATAAAGATCACGGATCCCTTGGAGAATCTTGAAAGTATCTTCAGCAGATGGTGCATTAACTTTTACTTCGTTGAAACGACGAGCAAGAGCAGCATTTTTCAAAATAGTGTTGCGATACTCATCTTGAGTTGTCGCGCCAATTACTGTCAATTCACCACGTGAAAGAGCTGGTTTCAAGATATCAGCAAGACCTTTAGATCCTTGACCATCCCCTGTGCTACCTGCACCAAGGATTTGGTGGATTTCATCGAAGAAGAGGATAATATTTCCAGCTTCTTTAACTTCTTTTACCAAGTTCTGAATATTTTCTTCAAAGCTACCACGATATTGAGTACCAGCTTCAAGTCCAGAAATATCAATAGAAATGATTTCTTTGTTCTTGATTGCTGCTGGAACGTCACCATTCACAATAGCTTGTGCAAGGCCTTCTACTACAGCAGTTTTACCAACACCAGCATCACCGACAAGAACTGGGTTATTCTTTGTACGACGAGAAAGGATTTCAGATGTTTCTTGAATTTCCTTATTACGTCCAATAACCGGATCCAGCTTACCTTCACGCGCTTCAGCTGTTAAGTTACGTCCAAGTTTCGCAAGAATACCATCTTGTTTCATAGCTTTACCTTGAACATATTGAGCTTGGTCACTTCCTTCACTAGGAAGTTGACCAGTTTGACGGTAAATCGCGAACTCTTCCGGAGTTACCTCACGACCGTTAATCAAGTAACGACGATTTTCAGAACTATATCCACGCATACCGCCCATCAATTGGTTAAATAAATCATCCATATTGTTAAAGTTGTTATTCATATTTTATACCTCGTTTAATTTCAAAATTAGTTAGTCAAATTACTTTGACTTTCTCTGACCTTTGTTTTAAAAATTTTAGACTAGCAATTTGCTACTCTACGTATAATTTCAGGTTTTTCTTTTTCCAATACAGAATTTCTGATTGGACTTCTAAAAATACTAATGTTAAACATAGGTTGCACCTCTTTTCTAGGTTTTACCCATACTTTGATCTTAAGATGAAATACATAATCACCTTAAAATCAAGATTTTCTAAGGATTTCCTTATCCTTATGTTCTTAGTTTATCACTTTGGTCAGTAATAGTCAAGATATTTGACCAAATTTGATCAAATTTTTTAAAATATTTTTTTATAGCAAAAAAACCAGTCAAAGTGACTGGTTTTTAATTTATTATTTATGAATCTTAGCTCAAAGCATCGTCCATTGAAAGAACTTCGTGGAAGACACGTTGTGTCAATTCAGTTTTTTGTTCTGGAGTGAGGTATTTAGTATTTACACAGTATCCAGAGATACGAACGATAACATCTTCACCTGCCATGATTTTATCATAAACATCGTTCAAGTCCATAACGTTCAAGTTACAGTGTTGACCACCATTTTCAAAGTAACCATCAAGAATTGTTACCAAGTTATCAACTTGTTCGTCACGAGTCTTACCAAGGGCACGTGGTGAAACTTGAGTTGTCAATGAGATACCATCAGCTGCATAACCAAAGTCAAGGCTAGCAAGTGAGTTCAAGTTTTGCAACCATCCACCTTTAGCTTTGTTAGATGGATTAGCACCTGGTGAGAAGAATTCAAGTTTAGACAAGTTCACAGAACCATCTTCGTTGAGGTATACACCTTTGTGGACTGGTGAGTTACCAGTTTGTTTAGAGTAAGCAACGTTAGATGTGATTGTCAAAAGTGATACTGTAGCTTCTGCATCTTTGTATAGTTTGTGGCTACGTAGACGAGTTGTATAAGCTTCGATCAACCATTCTGCCAATTCGTTTGAGCGTGGGTCATCTTCACCCCAACGTGGGTATTCACCGATTGTTTCGTAATCGTAGATGTAGCCATTTTCATCACGGATTGGTTTAACTGTAGCGTATTTGATAGCTGACAATGTGTCAACAGTGTTAGCGAATCCACAGATACCGAATCCCATGTTAGCACGTTGTTTAGTTGGCAAGAAGGCCATTTGAACAGCTTCGTAGTTGTACTTATCAGTCATGTAGTGGATGATGTTCAAAGCATCTACGTACGTGTCTGTCAACCAGTCAAGAGATTTTTCAAAGTTAGCTTTAACTGATTCGAATTCAAGAACTTCATCACGGATTGGTTCGATGTCAAATACTTTGTAGTCTTTATGAACATCGTCGTAACCACCGTTCAAACCAGTAAGAAGAGCTTTAAGAACGTTAACGCGAGCACCGAAGTACTGGATGTTGTGACGTTGTTCTTCGTTTTCTGGGTCAAGTGGAGATACACAACATGAGATACAGCTCATTTCACCATATCCATCTTTAGCCATTGTTGTTACACCTTCGTATTGGATTGAAGAGTGTTTGTGGCTCATGTGCATACAGTAACGACGGAAGCTATAAGGTAATTTGTCAGTCCAAAGTACTGTCAAGTTTGGTTCTGGAGAGTTACCGATATTGTCAAGAGTGTTCAAGAAACGGTAGTCCATCTTAGTAACACGGTGACGACCGTCGTTACCCATACCAGCCATAGAAGTTGTGATGAAGGTTGGGTCACCTGAGTACAATTCGTCGTAAGCTTTTGTACGAGCAAATTTAACTGTACGAAGTTTCATTACGAAATCATCAACAAATTCTTGAATTTCAGATTCTGTATAAGTACCGCGAGCCAAGTCACGTTCTGCGTAGATGTCCAACACGATTGGTACACGTCCTAGAGATGTAGCGGCACCATTGATAACACGACAAACTGCCATGAATGCAATGTTAGTCCATTGGATAGCTTCTTTTGTGTCAAATGCTGGACGACGTACATCTACACCATAAAGGTCACCTAATTCAACAACTTGTTTTAATGCTTGATATTGAAGGTTGATTTCTTCACGAAGGCGGATAGATTCTTCATCGATTTCAGTGATAGCATTCCAGTCACTTACTTTTTCAGCCATCAAATAATCAGCACCATAAAGAGCCAAACGAGCATAAACCCCGATGATACGTCCACGTGAATATGCATCTGGAAGACCAGTTACTGTGTGAGCGTGACGAGCACGACGAATATTTGTAGTGTAGGCACGGAAGATACCATCATTTACAGTTGTTACATATTTTGTAAAGATTTCATGAACTGCTGGGTCTGGTTCAAAACCATTTTCTTTCAAAGTAGTTTCAGCCATACGGATACCACCTTTTGGCATGAAGTTCAATTTGAAGAGTTCATCATTTTGAATACCATAAATCAATTCATTTTCTTTATCAATGTATCCAGCATCAATTCCTGCGATAGAAGTTGGACGGTTATCGTATGGGAAACGAGTAGCTTCATAGTGTGCTTTAGTTTCTTCTACGATTTTTTTGATGTGGAGTGAACGTTCTGTTGGTCCTGCAAGGAAGCTTTCATCTCCATCATAAGGAGTGTAGTTTGCTTGTACAAAGCGTGATACACTTGCTTTTTCTTTCCAGTCAACACCTTTAAAGCCTTCCCAAGCTTTGTCAAAAATGTCCTGTGCTTCAACAACTGTCTTAACAACCATGTTAATTCCTCTTTTTTCTTTCTAGTAACAGTCATCTGTTACATTCATGTATTCAGTATAACACACAGTAAACGATTTCAACAACTAAAAACTCACTTTTTTAATACTTTCTTTTCTAATACAGTCCAAAATATCCCGCGAACTGTATTATATTTTTGAAAGAGGTTATTTGATTTTCATTTTTTCAGAAAAAGAGTATAATAAAATTAAACAAACTAGTACTGAGAGGTTTTTCCATGTTAATTTTTCCACTAATGAATGATTTATCTCGTAAAATCATCCATATTGACATGGATGCCTTTTTTGCTGCTGTTGAAATTCGAGACAATCCCAAACTTAAAGGGAAGCCAGTTGTGATTGGTAGTGATCCTAGAAAAACTGGTGGTCGAGGAGTTGTTTCTACCTGTAGCTATGAAGCGCGAGTCTTTGGCATCCACTCAGCTATGAGTTCTAAAGAAGCCTATGAACGTTGCCCGCAAGCCGTTTTCATTTCTGGAAACTACGAAAAATATACTACGGTCGGTCAACAGATTCGAGCTATTTTCAAACGTTATACGGATAAGATCGAGCCTATGAGTATCGATGAAGCTTATCTAGACGTGACTGAAAATAAACTCGGTATCAAGTCCGCTGTTAAAATCGCTCGACTAATTCAACAAGATATTTGGCAAGAACTTCATTTGACTGCTTCTGCTGGTGTGTCTTATAATAAGTTTTTAGCTAAAATAGCCAGCGATTACCAAAAACCTCGAGGCCTGACAGTTATTCTTCCTGATGAGGCTGAAGATTTTCTCAAACAAATGGATATCGCTAAATTCCACGGTGTAGGTAAGAAAACAGTTGAGAAATTGCATCAAATGGGGGTATTTACAGGTGCTGATCTTTTAAAAATTTCTGAAATTAGTCTCATTGACCGTTTTGGTCGACTCGGTTTTGACCTGTATCGCAAGGCTCGTGGCATTGATAATTCTCCCGTCAAATCCAATCGCATTCGTAAATCTATCGGAAAAGAAAAAACTTATAGTAAGATTCTCAATCTAGATGAGGATATCAAAAAAGAGCTAACCCTCCTTTCGGAAAGAGTTGCCCTAAGTCTTCAAAAACATAAAAAATCTGGAAAGATTGTTATTTTAAAAATCCGCTATGCTGACTTTTCTACAATGACTAAACGGAAAAGCTTATCTCAAAAGAGCCAAGATGCTGAAACTATTTCACAAATGGCTATCCAACTTTACGAATCTCTGACAGATAAAGATAAAGACGTTCGCTTATTGGGTGTCATTGTAACTGGATTTTAAAACCTTGAAGGAATCTTCCC
Source organism: Streptococcus infantis (assembly GCF_000963255.1). Taxonomy (GTDB): domain Bacteria; phylum Bacillota; class Bacilli; order Lactobacillales; family Streptococcaceae; genus Streptococcus; species Streptococcus nidrosiense. The sequence goes on from NZ_JYOV01000019.1 coordinate 168,529, forward strand.
TCAAGGTTTTTTTCTTATACAAATAATCGTACAAAGCTATAAAGTAGCAAGACACTACCAAGGACGATACGGTATTTACCAAACATCGTAAAGTCGTGTTTTTTAACATAGCTGGTCAAGAAACGAATGGCAACCATGCTGACTGCAAAAGCGACTACCATGGCTACTAAGAGTAAGAAGAATTGACCAAAACTCAAAACTTCTCCTGCCTTGATGAATTTAAAAATCTTCAAGGCACTAGCTCCAAACATAACAGGAATTCCTAGATAGAAGGTGAATTCTGTCACCACTGAACGACTGGTTCCATTTAACAAACCACCGACGATAGTCGCACCTGAACGGCTAGTCCCTGGTAAAAGGGCCAAGACTTGGAAAAGTCCGATATAGAGGGCTGTTTTATAAGGCAACTTATCTAGTTCAGTTACTGTTGGCTCAATCGCTTGCGCTTTGTTACGTTTTTCAAGATAGATAAAGGCAACCCCATAAACAATCAGCATAATAGCTACTGAAACCATATTATGGAAATGAGTATCAAACCAATCATCAAACTTAAAGACTAAAAGAAGAGGGAGGGTCGCAACAAATACTTTGGACCATAATTGCCAAGTTCTACGAACTTCGACTTTATCCTTGCCTGGTTTGAAAGGATTCAGTTTGTTAAAGTAGATAACCATAACGGCTAGGATAGCACCCAGTTGAATGACTACGTTAAACATAGACATAAAAGCTTCATTTTGATCTTTATACTGGATAAACTCTTCTGCCAAAATCAAGTGACCAGTACTTGAAATCGGCAACCATTCCGTAATTCCTTCAACAATCCCAAAAAAGATTGATTTTAAAATTTCAAAAAAATACATAGATTACTCCTTTTTCTACCCTCCATTATATCATACTTTTAAAGACTGTGTTGAGTTTTCTTTAGAAAGCGCCGATACTTCCACCACCGCCACCGCCTGAGAAACCTCCACCAGAGCTACCGCTTCCAGATGATACAGAGAAGGTACTTGCTGTATTTGCGACCGAAGTGTATTGATTAATGTGAGCAGCAGATATATGAAACTGTTTATCCCATCCACAAGATACATAAAGATTCATAGTTTCGTTTTCAAGTTGAATATTGTGGAGCTTCATGATCTTATTCACTTTCTTTGCGTATCCATACAGAGTTGCATAAACCAAAAGACGATTCCAAAGTACAATGCTCTCTAGTTCAGCCTTATCAAGATGAGCAATATCACGAAGCATATTTTCAAAACTTGTCCAAAGGTAATAGGCTTCTGCCCCTTCTTCGTTTAAGACTCCATCACGAGATGGACCTCGAGTCACAAAATAAACTAAGGCACTGGCAAGTAAGCCTATTAAACCTAGGGAAAGTAAAGGAAGTGAAAAATAACCACGTGTTCGCAGACTATAATAAAAGACAAGAAGACCTATTAAACCTGTTATAGCTGAACAGACTTTCATACCATTCACAAGACCACTTTCTTTATCAGTCAAAGGACGATAATAGCTTGGAAGACGTAGAATTTTTACCTTGTCTCGAACACAACTTTGCATGCGTTGAAGTCGTCTCTCGAAGGAACGCTTGAGATGCAAACCGAATTCGCGAATATGCTGCTCATCAGCTTCCTTAGCTCCATGGAATAGTCCTGAAGAAACTTGATACTCTGGAAAAAGGTCTGAAAGAGCCAGTTCTTTATTAGTTGAGAGAGTCATTCGCAAGCATTCTTTTTCAAAATTCGACAAGCCTTTTTCACTATTGATTTTCAAACAGGGTTCCTCCTCACCCTGAAAAATAGATAAATGCCCTCGATCAACTAAGTCTAGCAAGGTCGCCTGAATCAATCGTTCAAAAGAGAATTTGCCAAACTTCTTCTTATTCAAGGGACTGATTTCCTCCAAGGAGGTAGAGTAAATAGCCTCCGCCAAAACCATTGGAGGTAGATCCATTGGGGGTTCGTAGAGTCGATGATCCTTTGGATATACCTTTTTGAGGGCCGTATGTTTACGAAATGCTCGATAATACATGATGGTCATCATCAATAACACGATAAAGACTATTGGGAAAATCCACTTTATCATGAGACTAGCTTGCACTTTGCTAGCTTTTATTTCTATCTCAATTTTTTTAAAATCTCTTAAACGCTCTTCTTCCAGCCCTTGGCTTGGAGCTACCGAGAAAGCCTCTCTGGGCCAATAGGCATGTAGCTCAACTTGACGTTTTCTAGGAAGATTTTTCATCTTCACCCGATAAATATCATTTACTTTTTCGACACTACCCTCATTGAGGAGTTTTCCAGTATGAAAAAAAACTTTCTCTGCCGGACTATCTGAAGTTACTCGAAATTCTAAGTCTTTGATGTCTCCTGAACTATCTGTCAGTGGTTGCCAATTCAGCTCAGCAATATCCTGATATAAGAAAAGAAGATTTTTCAATTGCCAGGTAATGGTTACACGTACAGTATCTCCAGCTTTTCCTGGATTTAAAATTATTACTTGATAGCCTTTCCCATTTTCCTTTGTATAAGAAAGGGCATCTTCTATAATTTCTCCATTCTTTGATACTAGCACAGTTGGATCATCATCAATCTCAAATCCTTCTGGCATTTTCCCTGCTTTTCCTAGTCCAACCGATTGACCATTAAAATCATCTTTAAAACGATAGGTGATTGTTTGTTGGAAAACTGCTGTGTTATCTGCATGAATATTCAAATCTCCCTTATAAGATAGAATATCAAAGTCTACAGCAAAAACCAGGCGCGGTACCAATAGCAAACAGGCAAACACCAAAGTAAATAGCCATCTTTTTTTCATCGTATACTCCCTTTCAATTTTTTTCACTATTATATCATTTTTTACAAGTAAGGGTTTACTAAGATTGAAAAAGTTCCGCTTTTTCGATACAATAGAGAGAAGCAATTTTAGACTAGAAATAGGAGAAATCATGAAAAAATTATGCTTAACTATCCTTGCTAGCCTAGCCCTTACTTTAGGACTAGTTAGCCAGGTCCAAGCCGATGAATATTTACGCATCGGTATGGAGGCAGCCTACGCACCCTTTAACTGGACTCAAGATGACGACAGTAACGGCGCTGTCAAAATCGATGGAACCAACCAATATGCTAATGGTTACGATGTCCAAATAGCTAAAAAGATTGCTAAGGACCTAGGCAAAGAGCCCTTGGTTGTTAAAACCAAGTGGGAAGGACTTGTTCCAGCCCTTACTTCTGGTAAGATTGATATGATCATTGCAGGTATGAGCCCAACTGCTGAACGCAAACAAGAAATTGCATTTTCAAGCAGCTACTATACTAGCGAACCAGTACTTTTGGTCAAAAAGGATTCTGCCTATGCAAACGCCAAATCGCTAGAGGACTTTAGCGGAGCAAAAATCACTTCTCAACAAGGTGTTTACCTTTATGATTTGATTTCACAAATCTCAGGCGCTCAGAAGGAAACTGCCATGGGAGATTTCGCCCAAATGCGTCAAGCTCTTGAAGCTGGTGTCATTGATGCCTATGTTTCTGAACGTCCTGAAGCTCTCACTGCCGAATCAGCAAACGCTAAGTTCAAAATGATTCAGCCTGAACCTGGTTTTAAAACTGGTGAAGAAGATACATCTATCGCTATTGGACTTCGTAAAGATGATGACCGTATCAGCCAAATCAACGCCAGTATTGAAACCATTTCTAAAGATGAACAAGTTGCGCTCATGGATCGTATGATTAAAGAGCAACCAGCAGAATCTACAACGACAGAAGAAAGCAACAGTAATTTCTTTGGCCAAGTCGCCAAAATTCTAACTGAAAACTGGCAACAACTCTTGCGTGGTGCTGGTATTACCCTTCTCATTTCAATTATCGGTACTATCGTTGGTCTCGCTATCGGTCTTGCTATCGGGGTCTTCCGTACGGCACCTCTATCAGAAAATCAATTTATTTTCGGCATTCAAAAACTAATCGGTTGGATTCTCAATATCTATATCGAAATTTTCCGTGGAACTCCTATGATTGTACAATCTATGGTTATCTACTATGGAACTGCTCAAGCTTTCGGGATCAACCTAGACCGTACGCTAGCTGCTATCTTTATCGTTTCGATCAACACTGGTGCCTACATGACTGAAATCGTCCGTGGTGGTATCCTAGCTGTTGATAAGGGACAATTTGAAGCAGCAACTGCACTTGGTATGACTCATAACCAGACCATGCGTAAGATTGTTTTGCCTCAAGTTGTTCGAAATATTCTACCAGCAACTGGTAATGAGTTCGTCATCAACATCAAGGATACTTCTGTATTGAACGTTATCTCTGTTGTAGAACTTTACTTCTCAGGAAATACAGTAGCAACACAAACCTACCAGTACTTCCAAACCTTTACCATCATCGCAGTTATCTACTTTGTCCTCACCTTCACAGTAACGCGTATCCTACGCTTCATCGAAAAACGTATGGATATGGATACTTATACAACAGGTGCTAACCAAATGCAAACGGAGGATTTGAAATAATGAGTCAACCAATCCTTGAAATCAAACACCTCAAAAAATCCTACGGGCAAAACGAGGTCCTAAAAGACATCTCTCTCACTATTCATAAAGGAGAAGTGATTTCTATCATTGGTAGTTCCGGTAGTGGTAAATCAACCTTCCTACGTTCTATCAACCTTCTCGAAACACCAACTGAAGGTGAGATCCTTTATCACGGTGAAAACGTCCTTGAAAAAGGGTATAACCTCACTCACTATCGTGAAAAACTAGGCATGGTTTTCCAATCCTTTAACCTCTTTGAAAATCTCAACGTTCTTGAAAATACGATTGTTGCACAGACAACTGTCCTCAAACGTGAACGATCAGAAGCAGAGAAAATTGCTAAAGAAAACCTTGAAAAAGTTGGAATGGGAGAGCGCTACTGGCAAGCTAAACCAAAACAACTTTCTGGTGGTCAAAAGCAACGTGTAGCCATTGCTCGTGCACTTTCCATGAATCCTGATGCCATTCTCTTTGACGAGCCTACTTCAGCCCTTGACCCTGAAATGGTCGGTGAAGTTCTTAAAATCATGCAAGAACTAGCTCAAGAAGGCTTGACAATGATCGTTGTAACCCACGAAATGGAATTTGCTCGTGACGTATCACACCGTGTCATCTTTATGGACAAAGGTGTGATTGCAGAAGAAGGCAAACCTGAAGATTTATTTACAAATCCTAAAGAGGAACGTACAAGAGAATTTTTACAACGCTATTTAGGATAAGATAAAAGCGATTAGATAAACCTCTTAAACCAAGAGTTGTTTTCCTATTCAAACCCCAATCAACATTGAGTCAAAGGCTCATGAACATAAAAATCAAGGTCGGAGTTTTTTATCCCGACCTCTTTTTATATACTTTAAAAATCAGCTTTATCCCTTCTTCTGTTTCCTGAGCAAGTATTGCTTGTAGCTATATTCCTAATCTTTTATTTGATTTTCATGAGTGATACTCAATGAAAATCAAAGAGCAAACTAGGAAGCGAGCCGCAGGCTGTACTTGAGTACGGCAAGGCGAAGCTGACGTGGTTTGAATTTGATTTTCGAAGAGTATGAGATCACTCAGCTCCCTGTCAACCTAGTTCATTCTAACAAATAGATTTGTTGAGCAGGTCATAGCATGGCTATTTCGCCGTTCCATAAATAAAAGCAGACCCTAATTAGAGTCTGCTTGTATCCAAAGATTAATCTTCAAATTTTTCATGATTTTTTTCATAGAAATCAATTAATCCAAGGGCTGTTTCAAAGGAAATATTTTTAACTTTTGCACGTCCTTGAGCTAGAGCAATGATAGACATTTCACGTGCATTCGTTTCTTTAGAAATACGATAACCAGTGATCTTCTTATCACGAACCCAGCTAACAACTGATTCTACTTTTTCAAAGTTAGTCTTAGCCATGTTTTTCTCCTATTTTATTCTTTACGATATTTAATTGTATACGTTTTTATGGCATTTGTCAATAAAAAAACATATATCCAATCAAATAAGACGTTAAGATTACATTTACTTAGCTTTCAAAGCCGATAATATATGGGTTCGTATATCTTCAACTCCGTTAGGATTTGCTGGTAAGAAAATTGTATTATTACCTTGTTTTTCTGCAAAATTATTCAATGTATCTAAATACTGGTTAGTTAACAAGATTGACATGATTTGCTCTTCAGTTAATTCAACATTGGCTCCTTTTAACTCTTTAATAGAATCAGCAAGTCCATCAACAATTGCTTTTCGTTGCTCTGCGATCCCCACACCATGTAAGCGATCCTTTTCTGCCTCTGCTTCGGCCGCTGTTACGATCTTAATTTTATCTGCTTCGGCCAATTCTTGTGCTGCTACTCTCTTACGTTGAGCAGCATTGATTTCATTCATCGATTGCTTGACTTCCGCATCCGGCTCTACTTTGGTAATGAGCGTTTTGACGATAATGTACCCATACGTTGACATTTCTTCCGCTACTTGTTTTTGAACTTCTAATGCAATTTCATCCTTTTTCTCAAACAATTCATCCAAAGTTAACTTAGGAACTGATGAGCGCAATGCGTCTTCAATATAAGATTTGATTTGAGCCTCAGGTCTCATTAGTTTATAGTAAGCATCTGTAACATTTTGTTCATTTACTCGGTACTGTGTCGCAACATTCATCGTCACAAATACGTTATCTTGAGTCTTGGTTTCCACAACGATTTCACTTTGCAAGAGACGCAGTTGTACACGAGCTGCAATTTTATCAATCCCAAATGGTGCTCTTAGGTGAATACCACTATTGCTCAATTTTTGATACTTACCAAATCGTTCAATGATAGCTACTGATTGTTGTCGAACAACATAGATTGAGCTCATTAGTATAGCTCCTACAATAAGCATTAGAATAATTAGAACAAGTATAACTTTTAAAACCATGGGAATCTCCCCCTTTCTTCACTTACATTATAGCACTAGTAAATAGGTTAGGCAAATAATATGATAAAAATTTCATAGCATATTAAACAAGCATATTATATAGGGTTTCATTCCCATTTAAGTTAATATAAGACGGGTCGAATTTTTCCATCCGGTGAATCAATCCCGCATAATCATGTTTATCAGCAAGTGCAATCCCTATTAGTACTGGACCAGTTCCCTTGCTAGCTCGTTTGATATATTCAAAACGAGTAATATCATCATGAGGTCCTAAGATATCATTTACAAACTCTCGAAGTGCTCCCGGACGTTGTGGGAAATTCACTACAAAGTAATGCTTAATACCATCATAAATCAAGGCACGTTCTTCCATCTCTGGCATACGGTTGATGTCATTATTCCCTCCAGAAATGATACAACAAATGGTCTTGCCCTTAATATAGTCTGATAATACTTCTAGGGCTGCAACACTAGCAGCACCCGCAGGTTCTGCTACGATACCTTGTTTAGAGTAGAGATCAATTAAGGTCTCAGAAATCAAACCTTCATCCACTCCGATAAGAGTTTCTACATGTTTGCGTGTTGCTTCATAGGTCAACTGTCCTACTTTTTGCACTGCAATCCCATCCGCAAACTTATCAATTTCTTTAAGTTTAACCGGTCCTCCAGCTTCAAAGGCAGCCTTCATCGAACGAGCACCTTCAGCTTCTACTCCGATGACCTCAATCTGAGGATTTGTTTCTTTAATATAAGTAGAAACACCTGAAATGAGACCTCCGCCTCCAACAGGTACCAAGACAGTATCAAATTCAATAGATTCTTTACGAGCTTCTTCTAAAATTTCATAGGCTACTGTCCCCTGACCAGCTTGAACATAGGGATCATCAAAGGGATCAATAAAAGTACGATTTTCAGCTACGGTAAAGTCTTGAGCAGCCTTGGCTGAAGCATCAAAAGTATCCCCTACTAATTTAATGGTTACAAAATCACCACCAAAAAAACGAACCTGACCAATTTTTTGTTGAGGTGTCGTAATTGGCATAAAGATTGTTGCAGGAATCTTCATCTCATTACATGTGTAGGCAACTCCTTGAGCGTGATTTCCCGCTGAAGCACACACTACACCACGTTCACGTTCCTCTTTTGTCAATTGGGAAATTGCGTAATAAGCCCCACGAATTTTAAAAGAACGGACACGTTGAGCATTTTCCTTTTTAAGATAAATTTTCGCTCCGTATTTTTCGGATAAATAATGGTCGTAGTCAAGTGGCGTATTGGCTACTACACCACTCAAAACCTTGTGGGCTTTCACCACATCTTTTGCACTTAGCATAATCTCCTCCTCGATGAGTTTTCAAAATAAAAAGCGAGTTAGGTTCCCCCCAACTCGCCTTCTGTTTATATTCTTAAAAATTAGTTGTAGATCTTGAATGCATCATCGTCGTTTTTACCGACAAATGGCATTGCTTTACGCAATTCTGCACCAACTTTTTCAATTTCAAGGTTAGCTGCTTGTTCACGGTAAGCAGTCAATTTTGGACGTCCAGCTTTGTAGTCATTTACAAAGTCGTTGGCAAATTTACCATTTTGGATGTCCGCAAGAACTGCTTTCATGTTTTCTTTGACTTGTTCAGTGATTACACGTGGACCTGAAACATAGTCACCATATTCAGCAGTGTTTGAAATTGATTGACGCATTTTCTTGAATCCACCTTCGTAGATCAAGTCAACGATCAATTTCATTTCGTGAAGAACTTCAAAGTAAGCCAATTCTGGAGCATAACCAGCTTCTGTCAAGACTTCAAAACCAGCTTCAATAAGGGCAGTCAAACCACCACAAAGTACTGCTTGTTCACCAAACAAATCTTCTTCAGTTTCTTCTTTGTAAGTTGTTTCAAGAAGACCTACACGAGCTGCACCAACACCTTTACACCAGTCCATAGCGATGTCTTTAGCATTTCCTGTTGCATCTTGGTAGACAGCGTAAAGCGCTGGAACACCAAATCCTTCTTCGTAAGTACGACGTACCAAGTGTCCTGGTCCTTTAGGAGCACACATGAAGACATCAACATCTGCAGGAACTTTGATGAATTCGAAGTGGATGTTGAAACCATGTGCAAAACCAACTGCATTTCCAGCTTCCAAGTTTGGTGCAATTTCTGCTTCGTACAATTCTTGTTGGATTTCGTCTGGAGCCAAGATCATGATAACATCAGCTAACTTAGTTGCTTCTGCTACTGTGTATGTATCAAAACCATCTTCTTTTGCTTTGTCAAAAGATTTACCTGGGCGTACACCGATGATCACATCACGACCTGAATCACGCAAGTTTTGAGCGTGAGCATGACCTTGTGAACCATAACCGATAACGGCGATTTTTTTACCGTCAAGTGCTGCTACTTTTACATCTTTTTCGTATTCCATTTGAACTGCCATAGTTTTTTCTCTCTTTTCTATTTTTATTGCCTATTAGGCTAGTTTAACAAATTGAGGTTGGATTTTTAGTCGCGGGTAAATCCAGTTGCACCCGTACGAGCGATATTCTTAATACCATATGGTCGAATCACTCGAATTAAGGCTTCACTCTTTTCTGCATTCCCAGTCATCTGAATGGTAATGGAACTTGGAGCTACATCGACTACTGTTGCACGGAAAGGTTGGATGATAGCCAAAATTTCTGCACGTTTTTCAGCAGGAGCTGAAACCTTTATAAGAATCACTTCTCGTTCTAAGTGGGGTTGATCCGTGATATCACGAATGCGAATCACATCAATCTGACGATTAAGTTGTTTGATGATTTGCTCCACTTCATCATGTGAGGCAACATCAATGATAATGGTAATTCGTGATACATTAGGATTTTCCGTTGCGCCAACAGAAATGCTTTCGATATTGACTTGACGTCTCGATAAGACTCCTGTGAAGCGATTGAGAACACCTGAACGGTTTTGAAGTTTGGCTGTTAACATTCTACGCATTAAACTTCACCCCCAACATCTCATGATTACTCTTACCAGCTGGTACCATCGGTAAAACATGTTCTTTACGAGAAATGTCTACTTCAATAAACATTGGTACATCTTCCATTATGACTTCCAAATCCTTCTCAAGAGTTTCAGGATTATCGAACTTATAATTCTTAATTCCATAGGCTTGAGCCATCAATTGAAAGTCTGGCAAGGTTTCAAATACCGACTCTGAAGTTCGACCATCATAGAAGGCTTCTTGCCACTGGCGAACCATTCCAAGTGAGTGGTTGTTAAGCATGATGACCTTGATTGGAATCTTGTAAATGTTTAAGATTGCTAATTCCTGATTGGTCATCTGGAATCCACCATCTCCGACAAAGAGAACAACTTCTTTATCTGGATTGGCAATCTTAGCACCAATAGCTGCAGGAACTCCGAAGCCCATGGTTCCTAGACCACCTGATGTTACCAATTGACGCTCGTTTTGGTAAGGATAGTATTGAGCCGTCCACATTTGGTGTTGCCCAACGTCTGTTACAACAATAGCATCACCCTTGGTCAACTCACCGATGCGTTCAATAACTGCTTGAGGTTGAACGACACGTTCTTTCTTATCATAAGCTCGAACACGATTCTTATCTTTGGTAACTTTTTCAATCCACTTTTCAGTATTGTTACGAACAATTGGTTCTGCAAGCAATTGTTGCAAAGCCTTTTTCGCATCACCAACAACCGGAATATCAACTGCGATAATCTTACCAATCTCTGCAGGATCGATATCAATATGCGCTACTTTTGCATTTTTAGCAAAGGTCTTAGGATTTCCAGTCAAACGGTCATCAAAACGACAACCAATAGAAATCATAAAGTCAGCCTCAGTCATGGCAATATTAGCTGCAAAGGAACCGTGCATTCCACCCATTCCCAAAAACAGTGGATGGCTAGTTGCGATTGTTCCCTGTCCCAAAAGACTGGTCACAACAGGAATTTGATAACGCTCTGCAAATTCATTTAACTCTGCTGCAGCCTCAGCGTAACTAATACCACCCCCAGCTAGCAAGACTGGCTTTTTAGCCTTAGACAATTGCTTCAAGATTTTCTTGATTTGCATATCATTTGGCTCAAGTGTTGGCTGATAACTTGGTAAATCTATCTCTGGAGAGTAAATAAAGTCTGTTTCAAGCGCAGAAACATCTTTTGGAAGGTCAATGACGACTGGCCCTGGACGACCTGTAGTCGCAATATGCACAGCTTCCGTAATAATCCGTGGAATATCCGCAGTTTCTCGAACCTGATAATTATACTTAGTGATTGGCATGGTGATACCAACGATATCAGCTTCTTGAAAAGCATCTTTCCCAATTCCAGCACGTGCCACTTGGCCAGTAAAGACTAAAAGGGGAACACTATCGCTCATAGCATCTGCGATCCCTGTAATGGCATTTGTAGCTCCTGGTCCGCTTGTGACGACTGCAACACCCAGTTTTCCTGTTGACTTAGCATAACCTTCAGCTTCGTGAAGACAGCCCTGCTCATGGCGACCTAGAATATGGCGGATTCCCTTAAAATTATAAATAGCATCATATAAAGGAAGTACCGCTCCACCAGGATAACCAAAAATCGTATCGATTCCTAAGTCACGAAGTGTTTCCAAAACAAGATCCGATCCCGACTTAGGTGAGTCTAAAATGATTTTCTCCATCGTTCCCCTTTCTCTTCTCTTAAAAATAGCTTGTTACTATGATACCATTTTTTCAAAAATTTTCAAGGGAAAAGAGCAAATTTTCTGAATTTTCTATCTAGATACTTTACAATATCGGCTCTATAATATTTGTAGTGGGTAAATCCCCTATGGATCTTATGGAGCCTATTTTTGTGTAGAAAAAAAGTCCCATATGACCTATAATGAAAAGCGATCAAACAACTCATTAGAAAGAATCCTATGGAACAATTACATTTTATCACAAAACTGCTCGATATCAAAGACCCTAATATCCAGATTCTAGACATCATCAATATGAATACCTACAAAGAAATCATCGCTAAACTGGACTACGACGCCCCATCTTGCCCTGATTGCGGAAGTCAAATGAAGAAATATGACTTTCAAAAACATTCTAAGATTCCTTACCTCGAAACGACTGGTATGCCTACCAGAATTCTTCTGAAAAAGCGTCGATTCAAGTGCTATCATTGCTCGAAAATGATGGTCGCCGAAACCTCTCTCGTCAAGAAGAATCATCAAATTCCTCGTATTATCAACCAAAAGATTGCTCAAAAGTTAATTGAAAAGACTTCTATGACTGATATTGCACATCAGCTATCCATTTCAACTTCAACTGTCATTCGTAAGCTCAATGACTTTCACTTTAAGCATGATTTTTCTTGTCTTCCAGAGATTATGTCTTGGGACGAGTATGCCTTTACCAAGGGAAAGATGAGTTTTATCGCACAAGATTTTGATCAGCTCAATATCATTACTGTTCTTGAGGGAAGAACACAAGCTATCATCCGCAATCAC
>NZ_JYOV01000020.1 GCF_000963255.1 Streptococcus infantis
TGGAACTGGTATGACACGTTATCTATTTGCAGAAGACGCAGCAGGTAACACCTCATACGAGCATGTTGGTGCAAACATGGATAAAGGTGCTCTTGGACGTATTCGCTTTGTTTGGAAACCACAAACATTCAAGTATACTGCAGTAGCTCCGTCAACACCTATTACATCAAACACTGTTCCAGAAGCGAGTGCTATTGAAAAAGCTATTAAAGATGCCAATCCAACGTTCAGTGACAAGATTGGAAGTGTTACTTTAGATGGTACGAATGTTAAGGTTACTTATAAGGATGGAAGTACAGATACCCTAAGCGCGGACTCAGTTTTCAAAATTGAACCAACTGCACCTACAGTAACACCAGTTAAGAATACGTCAGCGTTAACTACACCAGAAAAACAAGCTGTAGAAGCAGCAGTAAGAACAAAGAACCCAGATGCGACAACAGTAGTAGTTGGAAATGATGGTTCAACAACATTAACTTACTCAAATGGCTCAACAGCTAAATTGACACCAGCACAAACTGTCAGTCAAGCGGACGTTACAGCACCAGCAGCACCAAGTGTAAGCCCAGTTACAGCAGGCGCTACAGCAGTTACAGGTACAGCCGAAGCCGGTTCAACAGTAGAGGTTACTCTTCCAGATGGTTCTAAAGCAACAGCGAAAGCCGATCAAGATGGAAACTTCAGTGTACCAGTAAGTGCCTTGAAAGAAGGCGATAAAGTATCTGTAACAGCAACCGACGATGCAGGTAACAAGTCAACACCGACATCAGCTACAGTGCCAGATACAACAGCACCAGCAGCACCAAGTGTAAGCCCAGTTACAGCAGGCGCTACAGCAGTTACAGGTACAGCCGAAGCCGGTTCAACAGTCGAAGTAAC
>NZ_JYOV01000021.1 GCF_000963255.1 Streptococcus infantis
GTGATTGCGGATGATAGCTTGTGTTCTTCCCTCAAGAACAGTAATGATATTGAGCTGATCAAAATCTTGTGCGATAAAACTCATCTTTCCCTTGGTAAAGGCATACTCGTCCCAAGACATAATCTCTGGAAGACAAGAAAAATCATGCTTAAAGTGAAAGTCATTGAGCTTACGAATGACAGTTGAAGTTGAAATGGATAGCTGATGTGCAATATCAGTCATAGAAGTCTTTTCAATTAACTTTTGAGCAATCTTTTGGTTGATAATACGAGGAATTTGATGATTCTTCTTGACGAGAGAGGTTTCGGCGACCATCATTTTCGAGCAATGATAGCACTTGAATCGACGCTTTTTCAGAAGAATTCTGGTAGGCATACCAGTCGTTTCGAGGTAAGGAATCTTAGAATGTTTTTGAAAGTCATATTTCTTCATTTGACTTCCGCAATCAGGGCAAGATGGGGCGTCGTAGTCCAGTTTAGCGATGATTTCTTTGTAGGTATTCATATTGATGATGTCTAGAATCTGGATATTAGGGTCTTTGATATCGAGCAGTTTTGTGATAAAATGTAATTGTTCCATAGGATTCTTTCTAATGAGTTGTTTGATCGCTTTTCATTATAGGTCATATGGGACTTTTTTTCTACACAAAAATAGGCTCCATAAGATCCATAGGGGATTTACCCACTACAAATATTAAAGAGCCAAAAATAGGTAAATTTATGGTAAAATGGAAATAGAAAGTTGAAATGATGAGTTATTTTAAAAAGTATAGATTTGACAAATCCAAGTTTAAGTTAGGGATGCGAACTTTCAAGACAGGGATTGCTGTTTTTTTAGTTCTCATGATTTTTGGTTTTTTTGGTTGGAAAGGACTTCAGATTGGAGCCTTGACTGCAGTTTTTAGTTTAAGAGAAGACTTTGACAAGAGTGTTCATTTTGGTACTTCTCGTATTCTCGGAAATAGTATCGGTGGTTTTTATGCCCTGATTTTCTTTCTCTTAAATAATCTTTTTCACGGTGCCTTCTGGGTAACCCTCCTTGTTGTTCCAATTTGCACCATGTTAACCATTATGACAAATGTTGCTATGAACAATAAAGCAGGTGTTATCGGTGGAGTTGCGGCTATGTTGATTATTACCTTATCAATTCCAAACGGTGAGACCGTTTTGTACGTGTTTGCCCGAGTTTTTGAAACATTTATGGGTGTTTTTGTAGCAATTCTTGTAAATTACGATATTGATCGTTTACGGAGCATTTTATTGAAAAAAACAAAATAATGTCACAAGATATAACATTATTGATTGACGATTGAATTTTTTTAGACTATAATAGACAGAAAGAAGGAAGTGTACATGAAGGAAAAAGAATTTCGTCGCAATATGGCAGTTTTTCCTATTGGTAGTGTTATGAAACTGACCGATCTTTCGGCGCGCCAAATTCGTTATTATGAAGACCAGGAATTGATTAAGCCTGATCGTAACGAGGGCAATCGCCGTATGTATTCTTTGAATGACATGGATCGATTGCTTGAGATTAAAGATTATATCTCTGAAGGTCTTAACATTGCTGCCATCAAGAAAAAATATGCTGAACGTGAGGCGAAGTCTAAAAAACCAGTGAGTCAAACTGAAGTGCGTAGAGCGCTTCGGAATGAAGTTCTTCAGCAAAGTCGCTTCGCTTCTCAACAATCACCTTTTGGTCGCGGTTAGGCAACCGCAAGTCGTCATATATAAGGAGAAAAACCATGCCAATCACAGCTGCAGATATTCGTCGTGAAGTTAAGGAAAAAAATGTAACCTTTATCCGTCTCATGTTTTCAGATATTTTGGGAACTATGAAAAACGTCGAAATTCCTGCTACAGATGAACAACTAGACAAGGTCTTGTCAAATAAGGCTATGTTTGATGGATCTTCTATTGAAGGGTTTGTTCGTATCAACGAATCTGATATGTACCTATACCCTGACTTGGACACTTGGACAGTCTTTCCTTGGGGAGATGAGAACGGTAGTGTCGCAGGATTGATCTGTGATGTCTATACAACAGAAGGGGAACCATTTGCGGGAGATCCTCGTGGAAACCTCAAACGTGCTCTTCGTCATATGGAAGAAGTTGGATTCAAATCTTTCAACCTTGGACCAGAGCCAGAATTCTTCCTATTTAAGCTTGATGAAAATGGAGACCCAACTCTTGAGGTAAATGACAAGGGTGGTTACTTTGATTTGGCACCTACAGATCTTGCTGATAACACTCGTCGTGAGATCGTTAACGTCTTGACCAAAATGGGATTTGAAGTTGAAGCAAGTCACCACGAAGTTGCTGTAGGTCAACATGAGATTGACTTTAAGTACGATGAAGTTCTTCGTGCTTGTGATAAGATTCAAATCTTTAAACTCGTTGTAAAAACAATTGCCCGTAAACATGGTCTCTATGCAACCTTTATGGCTAAACCAAAATTTGGTATCGCTGGTTCAGGTATGCACTGTAATATGTCTTTGTTTGATGCTGAAGGAAACAATGCCTTCTTTGATCCAAATGATCCAAAAGGCATGCAGTTGTCAGAAACTGCTTACTACTTCCTTGGTGGTTTGATCAAACATGCCTACAACTATACTGCTATCATGAACCCAACCGTTAACTCATACAAACGTTTGGTTCCAGGCTACGAAGCCCCTGTTTACATCGCTTGGGCTGGCCGTAACCGTTCACCACTTGTCCGCGTACCAGCATCACGCGGAATGGGAACACGTTTGGAGTTGCGTTCAGTGGACCCAATGGCGAACCCATATATTGCTATGGCTGTTCTTTTAGAAGTTGGTTTGAACGGTATCGAAAACAAAATCGAAGCACCAGCACCAATCGAAGAAAATATCTACATCATGACTGCTGAAGAGCGTAAAGAAGCTGGGATTACTGACCTTCCATCAACTCTTCACAATGCTTTGAAAGCTTTGACAGAAGACGAAGTGGTTAAAGCAGCTCTAGGTGAGCACATCTATACTAGTTTCCTTGAAGCTAAACGTATCGAGTGGGCAAGCTACGCTACCTTCGTTTCGCAATGGGAAATTGACAACTACCTAGATCTTTACTAATGATAAATCAGAAAGATTGTCCGTGAGGACGATCTTTTTTTCTTGCATTTTGTATCGAGGTGTGATATATTTTGTATAACGAAGTGCGATATATCGAACTAAATAGGAGGTCTGGTTAAATGGAATTAACAGATAAGATTAGGCGTGTCTACCTTCCCATGACTGAAACGGGTTTTTATATTCTATTCTGTCTGCAAAAGGAGAACCATGGTTATGGTATTACACAAAAGGTCAAAGAGATGACAGATTCACAGGTTTCAATTAGTCCTGGGACCATGTATGGAACCCTGTCAAAGATGGAAAAGGATGGTTTGATTTCCTTTGTCCGAGAAGAGGAAAAACGAAAAATCTATCAGATAACAGACTTGGGCCGAAAAGTTTTAGACATTGAGTTGAAACGTATTGAACGGCTCTATAGAAACAGTCGGGAGGAGCTTTGATGGAAAAGAAAGTTTATAGGATTTGTACCATTGCGGATTATGATAGAGAAGCTCTCTATCTCAGGGAAATGCATGCTCAGGGCTGGAAATTTAAGGAAGCAAGTTACTCTAACTTAGTAGTTGCGGTTAAGTATACATTTGAAAAGTGCCAACCGGAGCAGGTGGTTTATCAGTTGGACTTTTATCCTATGAAAAAATCAGAGAGAGGCACCTATTTACAGCTGTTTAAAGATTGTAGCTGGGAGCATATTACAGACTTTAATGGTTTTTCCTATTTTAGAAAACCTTATTCTCAAATTGAATCAGATGCAGAGTTTGAAATTTATAACGATGTGGCCGGGAAGTTAGCTATGGTCAAGCGCATTTTAATGATGCGGATGCTTCCTGTCTTGCTTCTCTTTTCAGTGCTACTACCGGTTTTCTCAAAGTTACTCAGTGGAAGAGGTTCTTTCGGTTGGGGAATGTTTTTGATTGTTATCATAGACTGTATTTTATTGATCGTTTTTGCGATTCAGATTTCTTATATTTTTTGGAGATTGATTCAAAAGTGGAAAGAATTATCCGATAAATAAAATCAAGCATGTTTTCTAATTTGGAGGTCAGACAATGAATAGCAAAGTACAATTTCGAATGTTTACCATTTTTGATTTGGATAAGGTAGAAGATTATTTGCATGAGATGCATTTGAAAGGTTGGAAATATAAATCGAATCGTTTTGGTTTTTTCTATTTTGAACAATGCCAATCAGATGATGTGATTTACCGTGTGTGGAATACTAGCTACCTTAGAAAAAATGAGATGGAGTTACAAAGTGTTAAGGATAGAGACTGGGAATTTGTGGAGGGGTGTTCTTATTCTGTTTTTCGAAAAGCGACTTGTGATGTAGATTCAAATGATCAATCTTTCATGGACAATCGTCTTCGATGGGCTGATGTGAAATCTAGACTTCGTACATCTACAGTTTCTATCTCTGGCGGTCTAGTTATTTGTATGAGCTTGTTTCGCGAAAGTCTCTCCCAGTCTTTCTTCCTTATTTTTGCCCTTTATGCTCTCATGATTTCTTATCTAATCTATAGTTTTTACAGACTTAGACGGAAATATCTGGTTGATTGACATTGGTTTCTAGGTCCTTAGACCGATTTTTAGCACTCTTGATAAAAGAGTGCTAATTTTTTGAGTTTTTGTCTTGACATTCTCTTTTAAGGGTGTATAATAGAATCATGAGTTAGCACTTGGATGTATCGAGTGCTAAAAGATCTATCAGAGAGGGGTAGCGAGATGGTTACAGAACGTCAGCAGAATATTTTAAATCTGATTATTGACATCTTTACCAAAACGCACGAACCTGTTGGATCTAAGGCCTTGCAAGAGTCTATCAACTCTAGTAGTGCTACCATTCGAAATGATATGGCAGCTCTAGAAAAGCAAGGTTTGCTTGAAAAGGCTCATACTTCCAGTGGTCGGATGCCGAGTGTGGCTGGATTTCAATACTATGTAAAACACTCCTTGTCCTTCGACCGTTTAGCTGAGAATCAAGTTTATGAGATTGTAAAAGCCTTTGATCAAGAATTCTTCAAGCTTGAGGATATCCTTCAAGAGGCAACTAAAATCTTGTCAGACTTGAGTGGTTGTACGGTTGTAGCACTGGATGTCGAACCAAGTAGGCAGAAGCTGACAGCTTTTGATATTGTTGTCCTCGGACAACATACAGCTCTGGCAGTTTTTACGCTTGATGAGTCTAGAACAGTTACCAGTCAGTTTTTGATTCCGAGAAATTTCTTGCAGGAGGATTTAAATCGCCTCAAAACCATGATTCAAGAACGTTTCCTGGATCAGACTGTTTTGGATATTCACTACAAGATTCGGACAGAGATTCCGCAAATTATCCAACGTTACTTTACAACAACGGATAATGTTATGGATCTTATTGAGCATATCTTCAAAGAGATGTTCAATGAAAATATCGTGGTTTCTGGCAAAGTCAATCTTCTGAATTTCGCTAATTTAGCGGCCTATCAATTTTTTGATCAGCCACAAAAGGTAGCTTTGGAAATTCGAGAGAATCTGATTGGCGATCAGATGCAAAGTGTCCGAGTTGCGGATAGCCAAGAATCTTGTCTTGCTGACTTAGCAGTGATTAGCAGTAAGTTCCTGATTCCCTATCGTGGATTTGGAATTCTTGCGATTATAGGTCCGGTAAATCTGGATTATCAACAATTGGTTAATCAACTTAATGTTGTCAATCGAGTTTTGACTATGAAGTTGACGGATTTTTACCGCTATCTCAGCAGTAATCACTATGAAGTGAATTAAGATTGAAATCATTAAAGGAGGCGAAAATGGCCCAAGATATTAAAAATGAAGAAGTAAAAGAAGAGGAAGTTGTGGAAACAGCTGAAGAAACAACTCCTGAGAAGTCTGAACTGGACTTGGCAAATGAACGTGCCGAAGAATTTGAAAACAAATATCTTCGAGCTCATGCAGAGATGCAAAATATTCAGCGCCGTGCCAATGAAGAACGTCAACTCTTGCAACGCTATCGCAGCCAAGATTTGGCAAAAGCAATCTTACCATCACTAGATAACTTAGAGCGTGCCCTTGCCGTTGAAGGTTTGACAGATGATGTGAAGAAGGGCTTGGAAATGGTGCAAGAAAGTTTGGTACATGCTCTAAAAGAAGAAGGAATTGAAGAAATTCCAGCGGATGGTGAATTTGACCATAACTACCATATGGCAATTCAAACAGTCCCAGCAGATGACGAACATCCAGCAGATACCATCGCACAAGTCTTCCAAAAAGGTTACAAACTCCATGACCGCATCCTAAGACCGGCTATGGTAGTGGTTTATAACTAGGCAATTCTGACGGTAGCTAAAGCAACTCGTCAGAAAACGGCAATCGCTATGGCGTTTGCCTAGCCTCCTTACTAACTCGTCGTCGAAATAATATCGATTTCGACTCCTCGTGTCGTAACATAATAGAAACCTTGTCCGAAACGACAATAAACTATGAAAGAAAGATAAGAAGCAAGCCGGAGGCTTGCAAAGCAGATATTTCCCGCCGTGGTGAAAGTTTCAGTAGCTCATGCTACTGAAACAGGGGATTTTTGAGACAGTAGGCTCAAAAATAAGTGATGAAATCCCGAAGGGAGTTGCTCACGTCCCCACCACTTTAGGGAAAATATCAAAAAGAAAAAAAGAATATAAAATTTAAGGAGAAAAACATATGTCTAAAATTATCGGTATTGACTTAGGTACAACAAACTCAGCAGTAGCAGTTCTTGAAGGAACTGAATCAAAAATCATCGCAAACCCAGAAGGAAACCGCACAACTCCATCTGTAGTATCATTCAAAAACGGTGAAATCATCGTTGGTGACGCTGCAAAACGTCAAGCAGTCACAAACCCAGATACAGTGATCTCTATCAAATCTAAGATGGGTACTTCTGAAAAAGTTTCTGCAAATGGTAAAGAATACACTCCACAAGAAATCTCAGCTATGATTCTTCAATACTTGAAAGGTTATGCTGAAGAATACCTTGGTGAAAAAGTAACCAAAGCAGTTATCACAGTTCCAGCTTACTTCAACGATGCTCAACGTCAAGCAACAAAAGACGCTGGTAAAATCGCTGGTCTTGAAGTAGAACGTATCGTCAACGAACCAACTGCAGCAGCTCTTGCTTATGGTTTGGACAAGACTGATAAAGAAGAAAAAATCTTGGTATTCGACCTTGGTGGTGGTACATTCGACGTATCTATCCTTGAACTCGGTGATGGTGTCTTTGATGTATTGGCAACTGCAGGGGATAATAAACTCGGTGGTGACGACTTTGACCAAAAAATCATCGACCACTTGGTAGCAGAATTCAAGAAAGAAAACGGCATTGATTTGTCAACAGACAAGATGGCCCTTCAACGTTTGAAAGATGCAGCTGAAAAAGCGAAGAAAGACCTTTCTGGTGTAACTTCAACTCAAATCAGCTTGCCATTCATCACTGCTGGCGAGGCTGGACCTCTTCACTTGGAAATGACATTGACTCGTGCGAAATTTGACGATTTGACTCGTGACCTTGTAGAACGTACAAAAGTTCCAGTTCGTCAAGCCCTTTCAGATGCAGGTTTGAGCTTGTCAGATATCGACGAAGTGATCCTTGTCGGTGGTTCAACTCGTATTCCTGCCGTTGTAGAAGCCGTTAAAGCTGAAACTGGTAAAGAACCAAACAAATCAGTAAACCCTGATGAAGTTGTGGCTATGGGTGCTGCTATCCAAGGTGGTGTCATCACTGGTGACGTCAAAGACGTTGTTCTTCTTGACGTAACTCCATTGTCACTTGGTATCGAAACAATGGGTGGAGTATTTACAAAACTCATCGACCGCAACACTACTATTCCAACATCTAAATCACAAGTCTTCTCAACTGCAGCAGATAACCAACCAGCCGTTGATATCCACGTTCTTCAAGGGGAACGCCCAATGGCAGCAGATAACAAGACTCTTGGACGCTTCCAATTGACAGATATCCCAGCTGCACCTCGTGGTATCCCACAAATCGAAGTTACATTTGACATCGATAAGAACGGTATCGTATCTGTTAAGGCCAAAGACCTTGGAACTCAAAAAGAACAAACAATTGTTATCCAATCTAACTCAGGTTTGACAGATGAAGAAATCGACCGCATGATGAAAGATGCAGAAGCTAACGCTGAAGCAGATAAGAAACGTAAAGAAGAAGTTGACCTTCGTAACGAAGTAGACCAAGCTATCTTTGCGACTGAAAAGACAATCAAGGAAACTGAAGGTAAAGGCTTCGATGCAGAACGTGATGCTGCCCAAGCTGCCCTCGATGAGCTTAAGAAAGCCCAAGAAGACAACAACTTGGACGAAATGAAAGCAAAACTTGAAGCATTGAACGAAAAAGCTCAAGGACTTGCCGTTAAACTCTACGAACAAGCCGCAGCAGCGCAACAAGCCCAAGCAGGAGCAGAAGGCGCACAAGCAACAGGAAACGCAGGCGATGACGTCGTAGACGGAGAGTTTACGGAGAAATAACTCGTTAAGAATGACTAATCACTAAAGTGATTGTCATTCTACGGCAATCGCTATGGCGACTTGCCTAAACGCCTTACTAGTTCAAAAACAAAGTATAATCGACTTTGTTTTTGAACGTCGTAATGATAGGAAGAAATCCAGAGGTTGCAACCCAGCCTCTGTTTTTCGGTAAAATAGAGGATGTTGCGAATGAAAAAAGTACTTTGTATCATTTATCCTAATTTTTCTCTTTATGAGATAACCACTTTAACGAGTACTTTAGCTCTGTCTTTTGATATCACGATTGATTATGTCGCTTCAGATCACTCGATGGTGGTCTCTGAGGATGGTTTGCCCTGTCAACCGACCAAAACACTAGATCAGATCCGTATAGAAGAGTATTCTTGTGTGATTTTGCCAGGAATGGTAAACATAGGACCTGCCCTACAGGATGAGAAATTGATTTCGTTCTTGAGGAACCTTGGTGAGCAAGATATCCTCATTGCAGCCATTTCTTCAGCGCCTCTTTTATTGGCGAAAGCAGGCTTGTTGAAGGACACGAAATTTACAGGTGGCATTTGGCAAAACTTCTTTGACTATTTTGAATTTATGCCACGTGAAAATTTCCAACCAAAAGTTCTTGTGCAAGATAAACAAATCATTACGGCTATTGGTTTTGCGCATCAAGAGTTTGCAAGGAAAGTGATTCTAAGTTTAGGGTTGGCAGAGAATACGGATAACTATTTTAAAGAACAGAACGAGCACGCTGAAGAGGATTTGATATTTACTCTACCAGACCAAGAATTTGAACAAGTGAAGCGAAGTATAGAAAACATCCTCTAAAGATTTACTTATAAATTATAGAAAGGAACAAAGAGCGTTCGGGGAATTGAACTCGAGCGGAAAGCTTGGAAATTAGATAAACCTCCTAAGAAATCAGGATTTCTTGTCGGTTTCCTAAATTTCAGTCGCTTTCTGTTCGCTCTTAGTATCTTGTATGAACAATACTGAATTTTATGACCGTTTGGGCGTTTCTAAAAATGCGTCTCAAGATGAGATCAAGAAGGCCTATCGGAAATTATCTAAAAAATATCATCCAGATATCAACAAGGATCCTGGAGCTGAGGACAAGTACAAGGAAGTTCAAGAAGCTTATGAAACTTTGAGCGATGAACAGAAACGTGCTGCCTATGACCAATATGGTGCTGCTGGTGCCAATGGTGGTTTTGGTGGTGCAGGCGGTTTCGGTGGCTTCGATGGAGCAGGTGGTTTTGGCGGATTTGAAGATATCTTCTCAAGCTTCTTTGGTGGTGGCGGTGCATCACGTAATCCAAACGCCCCTCGTCAAGGTGACGACCTCCAGTATCGCGTTCATTTGACTTTTGAAGAAGCTATTTTTGGTACAGAAAAGGAAGTCAAATACAATCGTGAAGCAAGCTGTCGTACTTGTAATGGGTCTGGTGCTAAACCTGGAACAAGTCCAGTTACTTGTGGACGCTGTCATGGTTCAGGTGTGATCAATGTTGATACCCAAACACCTCTTGGTATGATGCGTCGCCAAGTAACCTGTGATGTCTGTCATGGCCGTGGTCAAGAAATCAAAGATCCATGTACAACCTGTCATGGAACTGGTCATGAAAAACAAGCCCATAGCGTACACGTAAAAATCCCTGCTGGTGTGGAAACAGGTCAACAAATCCGCCTAGCTGGTCAGGGTGAAGCAGGCTTTAATGGTGGTCCTTATGGTGACTTGTACGTGGTGGTTTCAGTTGAAGCTAGTGATAAGTTTGAACGTGAAGGAACTACTATCTTCTATAATTTGAACCTCAATTTTGTTCAAGCAGCACTTGGTGATACAGTAGACATCCCTACAGTTCATGGTGATGTAGAATTAGTCATTCCAGAGGGAACTCAGACTGGTAAGAAATTCCGCCTACGTGGTAAGGGAGCTCCGAGCCTTCGTGGCGGTGCCCTTGGTGACCAATACGTTACAGTTAATGTCGTAACACCGACAGGCTTAAACGACCGCCAAAAAGCAGCCTTGAAAGAATTCGCAGCTGCTGGTGATTTAAAAGTCAATCCAAAGAAAAAAGGCTTCTTTGACCATATTAAAGATGCCTTTGAAGGTGAATAAAGCAAAAAGTAAAAAGAGCCCGAGGGCTCTTTTTTTGTGCAATCTTTAGACTTTTAGCATGGGAGAAATCATTTTTCGACTGGTCTGTTATTGATATTTTTGAGTGAGTAAGCCAGCAGCATCCATGTCTTGGATGAGTTGCTTGAGTTCCGCTTCCTTGCCAGGTTTCACGGTGACGGTATCAATGTGCTTAATTGCCGAATTATCCTGAATATCCACCAAGGTCAAAGCTTTTTCATAGAATGCGATTCCCTTTTTCATGCTTTCCGAATCCTGCCAAGAGAGAATAAAGAAAGAAGGATTTGATTTTTTTCCTATTTCTTGGAAATACTTCCTGCTCTCCCCCTCTAAAAATTGGAATAAACCATGATTGAATAAGTTGTCCTCTACTGAATGGTAGGAAATATCTCCTGTGTTTAGGACATAGACTTTGAGTCGATTTTTAGTCAGGTTAGGACTTTCTTTTAGGACGGGGTGGCTATTGATAACTTCATCAGAGAATGTCACATAAAAATCTAAGCCTCCACCCTCGAATTCATAGTGTCCATCTGATTCTACTTTTTCAGGAGGCAGGTCAAGGTAGATAAAGATTTGTTTTAAGGCTTCATTTCCTTCTCGGATGTCACTCGGTGAGGCCTTGAACAGATTGGCCAGTATTAGAAATGCTAGGGCTGCAAGAAGGCAGAGGCCACCACAAATGATCAGGATGATACGCGTCAAAACTTTAAAAAACTGTTTCATTTTCATGCCTTCCCTGGTCTACTAAGATCTGATAACCCAAAATGGATTAAAAGGGGAAATGAGGAAAATTGGAGTTTCCCTTAGTTTTCTTCAGTTTCCTGCAATTCTTTTAGTACAGCAAGTCTCGTTTGGACGTCTTTTTCCAAGACTTTAAACTTATAGGTCAAATCTTTTTGATATTCCTTGATGAGTTCTTTTTGTTGGTCGATAATTTGCAGGCTATCTTGGATGATATCCAAGTCATCCTTAATGGCTTCAACACGATCAGTTGTATCTAGAACCTCTTCAGTGATAGCTTGGCGGTTCTTAACGAGGAGGTATGAACCGACTGCAGAACCTGCAAAAAGTAGTAAGTTTGATAGTTTCATAGTGACTCCTTAAGCATTTTTGATCGTTTCAGCGACTTGGGCAAGTTTGTCGAAGTCTGGTTCATGTGCGACAAAGTCAATTTTGAGGTCGTCATCTGCACTATAGCGAGGGACAAGGTGGACATGGGTATGGAAAACGGTTTGTCCAGCAACTTCTTCGCAGTTGGCGATGATATTCATACCTTCAGCTTTGGTAGCTTTCATGACTTTTTGAGCAATCTTTGGTACTTGGGCGAAAAGTTGGCTAGCACTTGCAGCATCCATTTCTAAAAGATTGCGGTAGTGTTCTTTTGGTACGACCAAGGTGTGACCAGGTGTTACTTGTGAGATATCAAGGAAGGCAAGAACTTGATCATCTTCGTAAACCTTTGATGCGGGAATCTCCCCAGCGATAATTTTACAAAAAATGCAATCTGACATAAAATCTACCTCTACTGTATTGAATTTTGATATAATATAGCTACATTATACCAGATTTGGAGAAAATATGTTAGAAATTAAAAACCTGACAGGTGGCTATGTTCATGTTCCTGTCTTGAAAGATGTGTCCTTTACAGTCGAGAGTGGACAGCTGGTCGGTTTAATCGGTCTCAATGGTGCTGGAAAATCAACGACTATCAATGAAATTATTGGACTTTTGACACCTTATAGTGGAGAAATAAACATCGACGGACTAACCTTAGGTGCAAATCCTCGTGAATATCGTCAGCAGATTGGTTACATTCCTGAAACTCCTAGTTTGTACGAAGAATTAACTCTCAGAGAACATATCGAGACGGTTGTCATGGCCTATGGTATTGAGCAAAACCTAGCTTTTGAACGTGTAGAACCTCTTTTAAAGATGTTCCGTTTGGATCAGAAATTAGATTGGTTCCCTGTTCATTTTTCGAAAGGGATGAAACAGAAGGTCATGATTATCTGTGCCTTTGTCGTGGATCCGAGTCTCTTTATCGTCGATGAACCTTTCCTTGGTCTTGATCCTCTGGCAATTTCGGACTTGATTCAGCTTTTGGATCTTGAAAAGAAAAAAGGCAAGTCTATTCTCATGAGTACCCACGTTCTTGACTCTGCTGAAAAAATGTGTGACTCTTTTGTCATTCTTCATAAAGGCCAAGTGAGAGCTAAAGGGGATCTTGAAGAGCTGAGACAAGCTTTTGCCATGCCTCAAGCAAGTCTCAATGATATCTATTTGGCTTTGACCAAAGAGGAGGACAGATGAAAGACTTGTTTCTAAAGCGAAAGCAGGCTTTTCGTAAAGAGTGTGTCGGTTATCTGCGTTATGTGCTCAATGACCACTTTGTCTTGTTTTTACTGGTCTTAGTAGGTTTTCTAGCCTATCAGTATAGTCAACTACTTCAGCATTTTCCTGAGAATCATTTACCAATCCTAGGTTTAATTGGGATTGTCTCTGTTTTACTCTTACTTTGGGGAGGAATAGCGACCTATGTGGAAGCGCCTGATAAGCTCTTTCTCTTAGTAGCTGAAGAAGAAGTGAGAGAACACATCCAGAAGCAAAGTCTGGCCTCCTTTATCTTTTGGGTCAGTGTACAGACTCTCTTTTTGCTCTTTTTTGCTCCTTTATTTTTAGCCATGGGCTTAGGCTTAGGAGTTTTTGGGGTCTATGTTCTTCTGTTGGGAGTCGGGAAATATTTCCTGTTTCAGAAAAAAGCTGGCAAGTTTTTTAGTGCAAATCATCTGGACTGGGACTATGTGATTGCCCAAGAAAGTAAACGCAAGCAGTTTTTACTCCGTTTCTTTGCCCTCTTTACCCAAGTTAAGGGAATTTCAAACAGCGTCAAGCGACGAGCTTATCTAGACTTTATCCTAAAAGCAGTTCAGAAGGTGCCGAGCAAGATCTGGCAGAACCTCTATCTTCGTTCTTATCTGCGAAATGGAGATCTTTTTGCCCTCAGTCTTCGCCTCCTCTTCCTATCCTTGCTGGCGTTGGTCTTTATCGAGCAAGCTTGGATAGCGACAGCAGTAGTAGTTTTATTTAACTATCTCTTGCTCTTTCAGTTATTGGCCCTCTATCATGCTTTTGACTACCAATATTTGACTCAACTTTTCCCGCTAGACAAGGGGCAAAAGGAAAAAGGGTTACAGGCAGTTGTCCGAGGATTGACTGGTTTTGTTTTATTGGTTCAACTGATAGTTGGTGTGATTACTCTCCAAGAAAAACTAGCCCTTCTAGCCCTCCTTGGAGTTGGTCTGGTCTTGCAAATCTTGTATCTCCCTTATCAGGTGAAACGTCAGATGCAGGACTAATACTCTTCGAAAATCTCTTCAAACTAGGTCAGCATCCATCTGCAACCTCAAAGCGATGCTTCGAGCAACCTGCGGCTAGCTTTCTAGTTTGCTCTTTGATTTTCATTGAGTATAACATTGCTTATATGATACTAAAAAAGAAGTTGAGTTCAATCTGTCTCAGCTTCTTTTTAGTTACTACAGGATAATGGTTGGTCCGTAGAGACTTATACTCTTCGAAAATCTCTTCAAACCACGTCAGCTTTATCTGCGACCTCAAAGCAGTGCTTTGAGCAACCTGCGGCTAGCTTCCTAGTTTGCTCTTTGATTTTCATTGAGTATCACATTGCTTATATGATACTAAAAAAGAAGTTGAGTTCAATCTGTCTCAGCTTCTTTTTAGTTACTACAGGATAATGGTTGGTCCGTAGAGACTCAACTTGGTTTTGACTTGGTCAAAGTGAAAGTGGTCATAGGCTCTCCAAGCGGCGCGAGTAGGAGCGTCTGGATTGAGAGCACTGAGGCCCATGAGAAGACTGGAAGTTTGGTAAAATTTTTCCAGCTCAATCAAGAATCGATTATCCACTGTCTCAGCTTTAGAGAGAAAGCAGAGGATATTGTCCAGTTGCTCCTGAAAGCGGACATCGTCAGCTGTTGCCTGTTTGCAGACTTGGTAAGCTTTGTTTAACTCAGTTATCAGTGTCTGAGCTCTTTTGATTGGGTCTGTTTCCGTCATGAGAATTCCTCCTTTGTGATGGTTTTAAAGTTGTTTTAAGCCTTTGTCTTTCTATAATCCTAGCCTATCACTTTTTACTCATTTTTTACTTTCAAATCTTTAATTGTCATTGAAATTTCCTGAATGGTAATAGCGGGATTTTATGATAAAATAGTTGTAAGGTTATCATAGTTATTTTGTAAAAACTTCGACACTTTAGGAATTTTTAAGAACCGTTTAGGATTTGGCAAAAAATGGATTCTAGACTTATGGTATCCTCTCTTCAGGAGGTTTTATCCATGAACTATATCATCATCCAAAAAGAGAAAGAAATGTTCAAATTAAACATAAAGGATATCTACTACATCCAAACGCATCCAAGTAAAGCCCATACCGTGCAGATTGTTACAGAAGACGCTAGCTTTGATCTGTTTCAAAATTTAAGCAAGCTTGAAAAACAATATGGGGAAACCTTAACAAGATGTCATCGAAATTG
The DNA here is from genome assembly GCF_000963255.1 of Streptococcus infantis. Classification (GTDB taxonomy): domain Bacteria; phylum Bacillota; class Bacilli; order Lactobacillales; family Streptococcaceae; genus Streptococcus; species Streptococcus nidrosiense. The sequence continues at coordinate 15,258 of NZ_JYOV01000021.1, forward strand.
TCTGGTCAACCTTGAACGAGTAAAATCCATGGAACTCCAATCAAAGACTCTTTTTCTTGGAGAAGAAGGTCGATATGCCGTTCAGTATTCCAGGCGTCGTTATAGAGAAATTCGCCAAAAATGGTTGAAACAAGGAGAGTAAGAAGATGAGAATATTTGTTTTAGAAGATGATTTTTCCCAACAAGCCAGAATTGAAAAGACGATTGAAAAACTTTTGAAAAAACAGAGTATCATTCCCAGTTCTTTTGAAGTCTTTGGCAAGCCAGACCAACTGCTGGCAGAGGTGCATGAGAAGGGTGCGCATCAGCTTTTCTTTTTGGACATTGAGATTCGAAATGAAGAGATGAAAGGACTAGAAGTGGCTAGAAAGATTCGGGATCGGGACCCCTATGCCCTGATCGTCTTTGTGACAACTCACTCGGAGTTTATGCCCCTGTCCTTTCGCTACCAAGTGTCAGCTTTGGACTACATTGATAAGGCCTTATCGGCAGAGGAGTTTGAATCTCGTATCGAGACAGCCCTCCTCTATGCCAATAGTCAAGATAGTAAAAGTTTGGCGGAAGATTGCTTTTATTTTAAATCAAAATTTGCCCAATTCCAGTATCCTTTTAAAGAGGTTTACTATCTCGAAACGTCCCCAAGACCCCATCGTGTTATTCTCTATACCAAGACAGACAGGTTAGAATTTACGGCTAGTTTAGAGGAGGTTCTCAAGCAGGAACCCCGTCTCTTGCAGTGCCATCGCTCTTTTCTTGTCAATCCAACCAATGTAGTTCGTTTGGATAAGAAAGAAAAACTCCTTTTCTTTCCCAATGGTGGAAGCTGTCTAATCGCGCGTTATAAGGTCAGAGAAGTGTCTGAGACTATCAATAACTTACACTGAGCTAGGAGAGTTTATGAATATTGCTTGGATATTGTTGTATACGCTTGTTATTAATGGACTAGAAATTGTCATATTCTTTAAGGTAGATGGAATTGGTATCACTTTCGAGAGGGTTTTTAAGTCCTTTCTTCTGAAATTTCTCCTAGGGGCTATTTTTGCGACTTTTCAATTTTTAGCTGTGAGTGAATACTTATCATATTTTATGGAACCTTTGTACGGCATAGGCTTATCTTTCTTATTGTTAAGAGGGCTTCCTAAAAAACTACTCTTCTTTTATGGTCTCTTTCCAATTGTATTGATGGATATCTTTTACAGAAGTGTTTCTTATTTTGTGCTTCCATTTTTGGGGCAAGGGATTGTAGATGGAGATGGCAATCCTGTCTTTTTATTGATTATGATATTCGTTTGCTTCATAGTTTTAGCTTTTTTGAAATGGTTGAACTATGATTTTACTAGCTTGAAAAAAGATATTCTCGATAAAAGTTTTCAAAAGTCCTTGACTAAGATTAACTGGATAATGGGAGCCTACTATCTAGTCATGGAAAGTCTGACTTTTTTTGAATATGAACAGGGGATCCAATCAAAGACTGTTCGCCATCTGATCCTAGTGTTTTACCTGCTATTTTTTATGGGGATTATCAAGAAGCTGGATACCTATTTGAAGGAAAAACTTCAGGAAAAACTGAACCAAGAGCAGGACTTGCGCTACAGAGATATGGAACGCTATAGTCGGCATATAGAGGAGCTTTATAAGGAAGTGCGGAGTTTTCGCCATGATTATACCAACCTCTTGACCAGCTTACGACTAGGAATTGAAGAGGAGGATATGGAGCAGATAAAAGAGGTCTACGACTCGGTCTTAAAGGATTCTAGCCAAAAATTGCAGGACAATAAATATGACCTGGGCAGATTGGTGAATATTCGGGACCGTGCCCTTAAAAGTCTACTAGCAGGAAAATTTCTAAAAGCCAGAGAAAAGAATATTGTCTTTAACGTCGAAGTTCCTGAGGAGATTCAAGTCGAGAGTATGAGTCTGCTTGATTTTCTGACTATTGTGTCTATCCTATGTGACAATGCCATTGAAGCTAGTGCAGAGGCCAGTCAACCTCGTGTCTCAATCGCCTTTATAAAAAATGGAGCACAGGAAACCTTTATCATTGAAAACTCCATCAAAGAAGAGGGTATAGATGTTTCTGAAATCTTCTCTTTTGGAGTTAGTTCTAAAGGGGAGGACCGAGGTGTTGGTCTTTATACTGTCATGAAGATTGTGGAAAGTTATCTCAATGCCAGTCTCAATACCACCTGTCAAGATCAAGTCTTTCGTCAGGTTTTGGCGGTTCATTTGCTGTCAACTTCTGATTAGAGAATGTGTGAACAAGAGGACCTAGGCATTTTAGGTTGAAAAACACTGCTACGATTTGTCCTTATCCAGCCTGACTTTTTATAATATTCGAGGAAAAATAAATGAACCAGAAATCTTATTTTATAGCTTGTTCTGTACTGATCATCCTATCAAATCTTCTCATATTTTCTCTAGTCAACGAAGGAGAAGGTACAGGAACTAATCTGATAATAATTGTTTCAACCTGTGTCTTGCTGCCAGCCTTTTTACATGCAGTTGAAAATCAGCAGACATCATTGGTTAGGGCAGAATCCTTGCTCCTCATTCAGATGGCAGTGGTTTCCTTAGTCCGTCTCATCAACCGAATAGAGAGGACACCTGAAATCTTACATACAGGCCTCACTCTTCTAGTTTTAGCAAGCTGGCTAGCCTTTCTCGTCCTAGCTATCATGAGAATGTATCAGAAAAAAGGGAAGTAAAGTTAAGTACATTTTGATTTGTTAGGTTTTATTAGGGCAAGCATATTTTCCGTGCTTGCTTTTTTTTTTTCTACAATTTAGGAGGTTTTGACGACCGTTCATGATTTTGGGGAATTAAGGCCGAAAGGAGTGCTATACTAGCAGTGTAAAGGATATAGCTCAACTAAAATAAAGCACACATTTAGGAGGAAAATTTATGAAGAAAAAAATACTTGTCATTTTCATCTTGTATCTAATCATGTCTCCTCTTGGGGATAGTAATTGGTATCATTTATTTTATACCATAGCCTATCTGATTGCAGTTATAATCTATTTTTCTTTAATGAAAAAGAAAGGAGCAAAGAAATGAAAACTATTCTTGCTAAAAAACGGAACATCTTCCTTGCGAGATTGTTCCTAGGTCAGTTGCCTGTACTGATCTCTACTTATTTATTTCTCTCTCGTCAGTTTTTGCAATTTTCCTTAGTTTTTCAATTGCTTTTAGTGGTTGTTAACTTAGCTTCTATTTTGGTGATTGTTTACCTCACTAGGGAAATGAGAGTGAGAAAGTTTGAAGATGATGAGTTGGTCAATCCGAGAACCAATCAACTCATGTTCATCGGATTGACAGGTTTTATGTCTATTATCGGTTTGTATAGAGGTATGACGGCGGCAGAATCCTATCAACAACTGATTGGTTATATTGCTTCTGTTCTCTGCTTAATCATCATGCTGCTGCTCATTTGGGGCTTGAAGTATTATAAAAAGTAGAGGCTAATGAAGTTTTTGCAATTTAAGATGTATCGATGACAATTCAAGATTTGAATGCAAAACCTAAAAAAGCAGTACTATACTGAGTGTGTAAAAGTTACAAGGATACCAATGCTAAACTGAAATAAAGGAGTGATTCTTATGGCGAAAAAAATAATTACGATTGTCATCTTGTATGTAATCATGCAAACTTGTCTTTATCCGCTTAGGGGAAATGAGTGGTATTATGTAATGGATGCACTAGCATACTTTGCTTCGGTTTATATCTTCGTTCACTTCAATAAAAAATGGAGAAAAAGTCACTTTAAATCTTGAACATAGAAGTTTTATAGGTCTGGAATAGATCATCAAAATAAGATGGATGATTTTAAAATAATATCTGCTAAGGATCATCTGTAAAATGCAAAATTCTTGCATCCTTATTTTGATGATTCTAAATGGAGGAATCAAATGAAAAAGTATGTCGAATTGTTAGATTTATTTGCCCGAGTTGTAATAATATTGCTATCTCCTGTTCTTTGTATAAGAGTACTCATGATTTCAACAGAACTCTGGAGACATGTTCTTGTACTGGTAAGTACCCCTGTTACGATCTATAGTCTGCTAAAACATAGACCAGGCAAGAAGAACATAAAAACCCTGTGAGAATCTTAAAAGAAAGATTAAAAAGATGCAAGCAAAATATAAAAATCAAATAGTAGAAGTTTGGGAAATTGGTAAAGATACTCCTAAACCAGGTTGGGTAGAAGACGCCTTGCAAAAGAATTACATAGTATGGCTAGACAATCATGTCCGAATTTTAATGGCAGGACTTCAGTCTTCTCTTGTAACCAATCTCAAAATTGGTCTAGTCGGAACAGCAGGAGGAGGTTTTGCTGGTTATAGTATGTATGTCCTTGGCTATCCAGGAGATTATCTTGACCTCACAAATCATAGAGTGGTATCTGCCGCAACTTTTCATCGAGACTATCAAGTTTTATAAAATGATCGGGTAGAAAAAAGATGATGGTCTATCATTTTGAAAAGAATTGACTGCCTAGATGATGAAAAATATAAAGTTTTTAACAGCAACAAAAGTACACAAGGGTAGATGTATTGGCTTATCAAAGTCATGGTGATAGCTACCGAGACTGAATGCTGGAGGATTAAATGATAATTGATGACAGCTACGATAGCAAAGCTATGAGGGAGTTTCTATGAAAAAATATTCTATTCTTTTCAAAACAAGTGCAGTCCTTTCTTATTTATTTTTGTTTTTCGGATTGTCTTGGACAACCCAATTTTGGAGAAATTATTGGGAGTTCTCGTCTTGGGTAGGAAATCTTATCTGGATTCGAAACATCATCAGTCTTCTCTTTATCGGTTTGATGATGTGGTTCTTGGTTAGGTCGGGCCATGCTTATCTCTTTCGTATCCCTAGGAAAAAGTGGTTGAGTTATTCTGTTCTGACGATGTTAGCAGCTGTCGTTCTTATAAGCTTTAACTATCTGACAGCTAAACATGTTCAGGGGACAAACGAAGGTTGGAATTTGTTTATTGCCTATAGTGAGACAAATTTTGCGGAGTTTGGTGTTTACCTAACCTTAATAGTACTAGGACCTCTGATGGAAGAATTGGTATGTAGGGGACTGCTTCAACATGCCTTCTTTAAGAATTCAAGATGGGGACTGGATATTCTATTTCCGTCAGTTTTGTTCGCCTTACCCCATTTTTCAAGTTTTCCTAGTCTATTAGACCTTCTGGTTTATACAGCAGTTGGATGTATATTTGGTGGTTTGACACGCTATACAAAGACTATCTATCCTTCTTACACGATTCATATTGTTAATAATATCATCGCAAACTTACCATTTTTACTCACTTTTCTACATAGGGTATTTGCATGATGAGAACCAGTTAAAAGCTTGAATTATCAGATTAAGCACAGATTTTTTCCTTACAATTTTCTGCTAAAAAAATTGAATGACCAAGGCTAGGCAGATCTCTCTGCTTGCCTTTTTCTTTTAACAAGATTGGATAAAGGGCTTTTATTTGAGAATCAGGTCTGGACTGGTTGACGAATAGGCTAAAAACTAGTAGAATAGTAAGGAAACTTTATACGGAGGAAAGAAATGGACTTGGGTGATATTGAGCTAACGCTGACCCCTATACCTGGGAAAAGCGGAAAAGCTTATATGGGAAGCTACCCTGATGGGAAGCGCGTCTTTATTAAAATGAACACCTCTCCAATCCTACCTGGTTTAGCCAAGGAACAAATCGCTCCTCAATTATTATGGACTCGCCGTTTATCGGATGGGCGTGATATGTGTGCCCAAGAATGGTTGAATGGTAAAATTTTGACCCCTTATGATATGAATCGCAAGCAGATTATCAATATTTTGAGCCGCTTGCATCGTTCGCGTCCTTTGATGACGCAATTGACTCGTTTGGGCTATTCTTTAGAAACACCTTTTGACTTGCTTCAGGCTTGGTTAAAAGATGCTCCAGAATCCTTGAAGAACAATCAATATCTAAGAATGGTAGTAGAGGATTTGCGAGGAAGTTTGCCAAACTTTAGGGAAGATTATGCAACGATCGTTCATGGAGATGTACGACATAGTAATTGGATTGAGACAGAGAGCGGTCTTGTTTATTTAGTGGATTGGGATTCCGTTCGTTTAACGGATCGCATGTTTGATGTGGCGCATATGCTATGTCACTATATTCCAGACTATCAGTGGAAAGAGTGGTTGACTTATTACGGTTACAAATACAACCAAACAGTCATCAGCAAACTATTTTGGTATGCTCAGTTATCCTTCTTGAGCCAGATTGCCAAATATTATACAAATGAAGATCTAGAAAATGTCAATCGGGAGATTTATGCCTTGCGTATCTTCCGTGACAAGTATGGAAAGAAGAGATGAGAGTTAGAAATCGTAAAGGGGCAACAGAATTACTAGAGGCTAATCTTCAGTATGTTGTCTTAAATCCTTTAGAAGCCAAAGGAAAATGGCGAGACCTCTTTGGAAATGACAATCCTATCCATGTTGAGGTTGGTAGTGGTAAGGGGGCCTTTGTGTCAGGTATGGCCAAGCAAAACCCTAATATCAACTATATCGGGATTGATATTCAAAAGTCTGTTTTGAGTTATGCCTTGGACAAGGTCTTGGAAGTCGCTGTACCCAATATTAAGTTGTTGTGGGTTGATGGTTCTGATTTGACCGACTACTTTGAAGATGGTGAGATTGATCGCTTGTACCTAAACTTTTCAGATCCGTGGCCTAAAAAGCGTCATGAAAAGCGTCGTCTAACTTATAAGAGTTTCTTGGCTACCTTCAAGCGTATCTTGCCTGAACACGGTGAGATTCATTTCAAGACAGATAACCGTGGCTTGTTTGAATATAGCCTAGTGAGCTTTTCTCAATATGGCATGAAACTTAATGGTGTTTGGTTGGACTTGCATGCCAGTGACTTTGAAGGAAATGTCATGACAGAATATGAACAAAAATTCTCAAGTAAGGGTCAAGTTATCTACCGAGTTGAGGCAGAATTTTAAGAACAAGCTTAAAATCAAGCCTTCTGAGTGCTTATGCTTTACATAAGTAGTCAAAAGTGCTATACTGTAAGTAAGAATATGAGAAAGTGAGGCGGGGAAATATCTTCGCCTCTTGCTTATGAGGAGGTGGACGCAATCGCAACTATCGTAGAATTAGTCAGAGAAGTCGTAGAACCTGTCATTGAAGCTCCCTTTGAACTCGTGGATATCGAGTACGGAAAGATTGGCAGTGACATGATTCTTAGTATTTTTGTAGATAAACCAGAGGGAATTACCTTGAACGACACAGCGGACTTGACAGAGATTATCAGTCCTGTCCTAGATACTATCAAGCCAGATCCCTTCCCAGAACAATATTTCCTAGAAATAACCAGTCCAGGCTTGGAGCGTCCTTTGAAAACCAAGGAAGCAGTCGCTGGAGCAGTTGGGAAATACATCCATGTTGGACTTTACCAAGCCATCGATAAGCAAAAGGTCTTTGAAGGAACCTTGCTAGCCTTTGAAGAGGATGAGTTGACTATGGAGTATATGGACAAGGCTCGTAAGAAAACAGTCCAAATCCCATACAGTTTGGTATCAAAAGCACGTTTAGCAGTAAAATTATAGTAAAAGAAAGGAAGCTTTTGAAGATTCAAAAGTGAATAGAAGATGAGTAAAGAAATGCTAGAGGCCTTCCGCATTTTGGAAGAAGACAAGGGAATCAAAAAAGAAGACATCATTGATGCAGTGGTGGAATCACTTCGTTCAGCCTATCGCAGACGCTATGGGCAGTCTGATAGTGTAGCCATTGATTTCAACGAAAAGACAGGTGACTTTACAGTTTATACTGTTCGTGAAGTTGTTGATGAAGTATTTGATAGCCGTTTGGAAATCAGCTTAAAAGATGCTCTTGCCATTAACTCAGCTTACGAGCTTGGGGACAAGATTAAATTTGAAGAAGCACCAGGTGAGTTTGGTCGTGTAGCAGCCCAGTCTGCAAAACAAACCATCATGGAAAAAATGCGCAAGCAAACACGTGCTATCACCTACAACACATACAAAGAGCATGAACAAGAAATCATGTCAGGTACAGTGGAGCGCTTCGACAATCGCTTTATCTATGTCAACCTTGGCAGCATCGAAGCTCAATTGTCAAAACAAGACCAAATCCCTGGTGAAGTCTTTGCTTCTCACGATCGTATCGAAGTTTATGTCTACAAGGTTGAAGACAATCCTCGCGGTGTGAATGTCTTTGTAAGCCGTAGCCATCCAGAAATGATCAAACGCTTGATGGAACAAGAAATTCCAGAAGTCTATGACGGAACTGTTGAAATCATGAGTGTAGCCCGTGAAGCAGGTGACCGTACCAAGGTTGCTGTTCGTAGTCACAATCCTAACGTGGATGCGATCGGAACAATCGTTGGACGTGGTGGTGCTAACATCAAGAAAATTACTAGCAAATTCCACCCAGCTCGCTACGATGCTAAGAGCGACCGTATGGTTCCAATCGAAGAAAACATCGACGTTATCGAATGGGTAGCCGATCCAGCTGAATTTATCTACAACGCAATCGCTCCTGCAGAAGTTGACCAAGTTATCTTTGATGAAAACGACAGCAAACGTGCCTTGGTGGTTGTTCCTGATAACAAGCTTTCTCTTGCGATCGGTCGTCGTGGACAAAACGTTCGTTTGGCAGCTCATTTGACAGGCTACCGTATCGATATCAAGTCTGCAAGTGAGTTTGAAGCCATGGAAGCAGCAGAACAAGCTGACCAGGTAGAAACAGACGAATTGGTCGAAGAATAAGAGCTGATTAGAGGAGGGAAGGATGAAAACTAGAAAAATCCCTTTGCGCAAGTCTGTTGTGTCCAATGAAGTGATTGATAAGCGCGATTTACTCCGTATTGTCAAGAACAAAGAGGGACAGGTCTTTATCGACCCGACAGGCAAGGCTAATGGTCGTGGTGCTTATATCAAGCTAGACAATGCAGAAGCCCTTGAGGCCAAAAAGAAAAAAGTCTTTAACCGTAGCTTTAGTATGGAAGTTGAAGGGAGCTTTTATGACGAGTTGATTGCCTATGTCGATCACAAAGTGAAAAGAAGAGAGTTAGGACTTGAATAAACAAAAAATTGCCAATCTCTTGGGACTTGCTCAGAGAGCAGGGAAAATCATCTCGGGTGAAGAAATGGTCGTCAAGGCTATCCAAGACCAGAAAGTAAAACTGGTATTTCTTGCCCATGATGCTGGTCCCAACCTGGCCAAGAAGATTCAGGATAAAAGTCATTATTATCAAGTAGAAGTTATTACCGTGTTTTCAACACTGGAATTAAGCATAGCAGTCGGAAAATCAAGAAAAGTTTTGGCTGTGACAGATGCTGGATTTACAAAGAAAATGAGGTCTCTTATGGAATAGAAGAGGAGGACATGATTTGTCTAAGAAAAGATTGTACGAAATCGCAAAAGAACTTGGAAAAGAAAGTAAAGAAGTTGTAGCGCGTGCAAAAGAGTTGGGCTTGGATGTAAAAAGCCACTCATCAAGTGTGGAGGAAGCAGCTGCTTCAAAAATCGTAGCAAGTTTTAAACCTGCTCCTGCTCCAAAGGTAGAATCGAAACCTGTGGCTCCAAAACCAGTTGTCACTAAGGAAGAGACAAAACCAGCAGCAACTGTTGCCCCTAAAGAAGAAAAAGTGGCACCAGCAAAACCGCAGAGTCGAAACTTTAAGGCTGAGCGTGAAGCACGTGCAAAAGAGCAGGCTGAACGACGCAAGCAAAATAAGGGCAATAACCGTGACCATCAACAAAATGGGAATCGTCAAAAAAATGATAACCGTAATGGTGGTAAACAAGGTCAAGGCAATCGTGACAACCGTCGATTCAATGATCAAGGTAAAAAACAACAAGGTCAGCAAAATCGTGGGAATGACCGACACCAGCAAGAGGACAAACGTCCAAATCAGGCTGGACCACGCATTGACTTTAAAGCCCGTGCAGCTGCTCTAAAAGCAGAGCAAAATGCAGAATATGCTCGTTCAAGTGAGGAACGCTTCAAGCAGTCTCAAGCTGCCAAAGAAGCCTTGGCTCAAGCAAACAAACGCAAGGAACCTGAGGAAATCTTTGAAGAAGCTGCTAAGTTAGCTGAACAAGCGCAGCCAGTTCAACCAGTAGTTGAAGTAGCTCCTGCAGCTAAAGAACCTGTAGTGGATACACGTCGTAAGAAACAAGCCCGACCAGACAAAGATCGTGATGATTACGATCACGAAGAAGATGGTCCTAGAAAACAACAAAAGAATCGAAGTAGTCAAAATCAAGTGAGAAATCAAAGAAATAGTAACTGGAACAATAACAAAAAGAATAAAAAAGGCAATAAGCAAAACAACCGTAATCAGGCACCAAAACCTGTTACAGAGCGTAAGTTCCATGAATTGCCAACAGAATTTGAATATACAGATGGTATGACCGTTGCGGAAATCGCAAAACGTATCAAACGCGAACCAGCTGAGATTGTTAAGAAACTCTTCATGATGGGTGTGATGGCGACACAAAATCAGTCCTTGGACGGTGAAACAATCGAACTCCTCATGGTAGATTACGGTATTGAAGCTAAACAAAAGGTTGAAGTGGACAATGCTGATATCGAACGTTTCTTTGCTGAAGAGGGTTATCTCAATGAAGATGAACTCGTAGAGCGTCCACCAGTTGTAACGATCATGGGACACGTTGACCATGGTAAAACAACCCTTTTGGATACCCTTCGTAATTCTCGTGTTGCTACGGGAGAAGCTGGTGGTATCACTCAGCATATCGGTGCTTATCAGATCGAAGAAAATGGTAAGAAGATTACCTTCCTTGATACACCAGGACACGCGGCCTTTACTTCTATGCGTGCGCGTGGTGCTTCTGTTACCGATATTACCATCTTGGTCGTAGCGGCAGATGACGGGGTAATGCCTCAGACTATCGAAGCCATCAACCACTCAAAAGCGGCTAATGTTCCAATCATCGTAGCTATCAACAAAATCGATAAACCAGGTGCCAACCCAGAACGTGTGATCGGTGAATTGGCTGAACATGGTGTTATGTCAACAGCTTGGGGTGGAGATTCTGAGTTCGTAGAAATCTCAGCCAAGTTCAACCAAAATATCGATGAACTCTTGGAAACTGTTCTACTTGTGGCTGAAATTCAAGAGCTCAAAGCTGATCCAACAGTTCGTGCCATCGGTACTGTTATCGAAGCTCGTTTGGATAAAGGAAAAGGTGCGGTCGCAACCCTTCTTGTTCAACAAGGTACTTTGAATGTCCAAGATCCAATCGTTGTCGGAAATACTTTTGGACGTGTCCGTGCTATGACCAACGACCTCGGACGTCGTGTGAAGGTTGCAGGCCCATCAACACCAGTATCGATCACAGGTTTGAATGAAGCGCCAATGGCAGGTGACCACTTTGCTGTTTACGAAGATGAAAAATCTGCGCGTGCAGCTGGTGAAGAACGTGCTAAACGTGCTCTTATGAAGCAACGTCAAGCTACTCAACGTGTTAGCCTTGAAAACCTCTTTGATACCCTTAAAGCAGGAGAACTCAAGTCTGTTAACGTCATCATCAAGGCAGACGTACAAGGTTCTGTTGAAGCTCTCTCTGCATCACTTCAAAAGATTGATGTTGAAGGTGTCAAAGTTACCATCGTTCACTCAGCAGTTGGTGCTATCAATGAATCTGACGTGACTCTTGCCGAAGCTTCAAATGCCTTTATCGTTGGTTTCAACGTGCGTCCTACACCACAAGCTCGTCAACAAGCAGAAGCTGACGATGTAGAAATCCGTCTCCACAGCATCATTTACAAGGTTATCGAAGAGATGGAAGAAGCCATGAAAGGGATGCTTGATCCAGAATTTAAAGAAAAAGTTATTGGTGAAGCGATCATCCGCGAAACCTTCAAGGTATCTAAAGTGGGAACAATCGGTGGATTTATGGTTACCAGCGGTAAAGTTACTCGCGACTCTAAAGTCCGTGTCATCCGTGATGGTGTCGTTATTTACGATGGTGCCCTAGCTAGCTTGAAACACTATAAAGATGACGTTAAAGAAGTTACAAACGGCCGTGAAGGTGGTCTCATGATTGACGGCTACAATGATATCAAGATGGATGATGTGATTGAAGCCTACATCATGGAAGAAATCAAGAGATAATAGAGAAACGATAGCCGATTTGACTCGTCGTCAACAACGCCTTGATGAACCCTTAGTTCTATCTATGGCTTGTTTCCTAGATTCAAATGGCTCTAGTTCCTCTATCTACTAGACAAAGCTAGGTCTACTGGCCTAGCTTTTGGTTCAATTGAGAGAAAGGAAAAAGCATGGCAAATCATTTCCGTACGGATCGTGTGGGCATGGAAATCAAGCGCGAAGTCAATGAGATTTTGCAAAAGAAAGTCCGTGATCCGCGTGTCCAAGGTGTGACTATCACTGATGTTCAGATGCTAGGTGACTTGTCTGTTGCTAAGGTCTACTACACTATTTTGAGTAATCTTGCCTCAGATAATCAGAAAGCTCAAGTCGGGCTTGAAAAAGCAACTGGCACCATCAAACGTGAGCTTGGTCGCAATTTGAAATTGTACAAAATTCCAGACTTAACTTTCGTCAAAGACGAATCCATCGAATATGGAAACAAGATTGACGAGATGCTACGCAATCTGGATAAAAATTAAGCTGAAAGAGGGGAGACCCTCTTTTTTGTGTGTCTATAAGTAGTCATTGTCTAATCAGATTAGATGAGTAGAAATCAAGAAAATAAATCTTGGAAATATCATTTATTCCATAAATATGATAAGATAAAGCTTGATACGAATGAAAAACGGAGATAGAGATGGCTAAAGAAGATGTGGCGATGCAAGTGTTGCAACAGGTAGTAAAACTTCCTGTCGTCAAAGTGAACCGGTCAAAATTTTTAATGGATAAATTCTCTAAGGAAGTGGCTTCAAAGGATATTCCTAGATTATTGGAAGAAGGGCCGACAGCTTTATTACCTCAGGAAACCTTAGATCGAGTGGCCAATGCCTGTATTAAAGATAATGTTTTACTGGCAAGTGGGACATCTGTTTTAGCAGGTTTACCTGGAGGTATTGCCATGGCGGTTACAATTCCGACAGATGTAGCCCAGTTTTACGCATTTTCATTGAAACTAGCCCAGGAGCTAGGCTATATTTACGGCTATGATGATCTCTGGGCTTCGCGAAATGAGCTGAGCGAAGAAGCTAAAAATACCCTCTTGCTCTATCTGGGAGTGATGTTGGGAGTAAATGGTGCGGGCGCTCTACTTCGTTCTGGTGGTGTTACAGTTGCTAAGCAAGTGATGAAAATTGTAAACAAAAAGTCTTTGACAAAGACTCTTTGGTATCCAATTTTGGAAAAAGTTCTGAAAATCTTTGGAGTGAATCTGACCAAGTGAGGATTGGCTAAGGGGATGGGAAAAGTTATTCCGATCTTAGGTGGAGTCCTATCAGGTGGCTTAACTTTTGCGACCATGAAACCCATGGGAGAAAGATTGCAAAAAGAATTGTCCAAATTGATTAACTACGATGAAGCACAATATCAAAGAGATGTTGCCACTATCCAAAAAGAGGTTGAAATCATCGAAGGAGAATGACATGGGGATCATAACAGTACTGGCCAAAACCTACGGTAATTATCTTCTTACAAGGCAAGCTTTAAAAGTTGCAGAAACCATAAAAAAAGATGAAAACACAGTAGTTAGTTTGGCGAAATTAGTTCTCGTAGATAAGCTTATGGATACAGCTACTTGGTTGATGAAACCGGAGGATAAAGAATGAAATCTTTTTGGAGGTTCTTTACTCTTCTTTTTATAACACCAATTGTTGGTCTGATAAAAATTCTCTGGTTTTTAGTCTCTTTCGCCTTCCAATTACTGTTCTATAAGATTCTTTTAAAGATCATAGACTGGTTTTTCAAATTTCTCTGATGATCATGGTAAGGATAAGACTTTGAGGTTTTACTAGGAAGAGTCTATATAATTAGAAATAATGAAGTTATACGAAATAAACTAGCAAGTCTTCTACTGCTAGTTTTTTAATCTTTGCCCTTGTGGTATAATAAAAGAGAAAAAACTGTTAGAGAATATGATGGAGGTTATGATGGACAATATCATTGATGTATCTATTCCTGTTGCGGAAGTGGTGGACAAGCATCCAGAAGTTTTAGATATCCTAGTAGAACTTGGTTTTAAACCTCTTGCAAATCCTTTGATGAGAAATACAGTCGGACGAAAAGTATCGCTCAAACAGGGGTCTAAGCTCGAGGGAACTCCTATGGATAAGATTGTACGCACACTTGAAGCGAATGGTTACGAAGTGATTGGATTAGACTAATGACAGATGAACGAATTCATGTCCTACGGGATATTTTATTAGAATTGCATAATGGAGCCTCCCCTGAATCCGTTCAGGAACGCTTTGATGCAACCTTTACAGGTGTATCAGCTATCGAGATTTCCCTTATGGAGCACGAGTTGATGAACTCGGACTCAGGTGTGACCTTTGAAGATGTCATGGAGCTCTGTGATGTCCATGCCAATCTCTTTAAAAATGCTGTTAAGGGTGTCGAAGTTGAAGATACAGAGCATCCTGGTCATCCTGTGCGTGTCTTTAAAGATGAAAATCTAGCCCTCCGTGCGGCCTTGATTCGTGTTCGTAGATTATTAGATACATATGAGTCTATGGAAGACGAGGAAATGCTTGCGGAGATGCGTAAGGGTTTGGTTCGGCAGATGGGACTTGTAGGTCAATTTGACCGTCATTACCAGCGCAAGGAAGAGCTCTTCTTTCCTATTATGGAGCGTTATGGGCATGATTCGCCACCAAAAGTCATGTGGGGAGTGGATGACCAGATCAGGGAACTTTTTCAGAAAGCCTTGGCGACAGCCAAGTCCCTACCAGAAGTGTCCATTAGCACTGTAAAGGCTGATTTTGAGGCTTTTGCGACTGAATTTGAGAGTATGATTTTCAAGGAAGAATCTATCCTCCTCATGATTCTACTAGAATCCTTTACCCAGGATGATTGGATTCAGATTGCTGAGGGAAGTGATGCTTATGGCTATGCCATTATCCGTCCGTATGAGAAATGGGTTCCTGAACGTAAAAGCTTTGTTGAGAAGAAAAGTGTAGAAGAGCCAAGTCAGCCAGAAACTGTAGAAGGCCAAGTTCAGAAGGTTATCGACACGCCAGAAGGTCAGTTTACTATCACCTTCACACCTAAGGAAAAGGAAGCGGTAGTAGATCGCCATAGTCAACAGGCTTTTGGTAATGGCTATCTCTCAGTCGAGCAGGCTAATCTTATTCTCAACCATCTGCCAATGGAAATTACCTTTGTTAATAAGGATGATATTTTCCAGTATTACAATGACAATACGCCAGCGGATGAGATGATTTTCAAGCGGACACCGTCTCAAGTCGGGCGAAATGTTGAGCTTTGTCACCCACCCAAGTACCTTGATAAGGTAAAGACCATTATGAAAGGTCTTCGTGACGGGGTCAAGGACAAGTACGAGATGTGGTTCAAGTCCGAGTCACGAGGTAAGTTTGTCCATATCACCTATGCTGCAGTACACGATGAAAATGGAGAATTTCAAGGAGTCTTGGAGTATGTTCAGGATATCCAGCCTTACCGTGAGATTGATACAGACTATTTCCGTGGATTAGAATAAGGAGAAAAAATGAGTTACGAACAAGAATTTATGAAAGAATTTGAAGCTTGGGTCAATACCCAGATTATGATCAATGATATGGCGCTCAAGGAAAGCCAAAAGGTCTATGAAGAAGACCAAGATGAGCGTGCTAAAGATGCCATGATTCGCTATGAAAGCCGCTTGGATGCCTACCAGTTCTTGCTAGGCAAATTTGAAAACTTCAAGGCAGGCAAGGGTTTCCATGACTTGCCAGAGGATTTGTTTGGTCAGAGACATTATTAAGAACTATAAAAAAAGTGTGGTCTATAAACCGCACTTTTTACATATGATGGGTATGCTTGGTAATCCATTGTTCTGTTTTTATTTTTAACCAAAATGAATAGATTCCAAAAGTGATAATCGTCAGTAAGAACCATTTGATCCAATTTCCAAATAACTGGGTGCCAGTTCCATCAAAATATAAACGTTGACCATCGATGACAGTATGTCTGACTTTCCAACCTTGCATAAAACAAACGGCCCAAGGTGTGGCAATTCCTAGAGTTAAGCTGATGATGAAAAAAGCGACAATCCAGTGCCCGATAAAGCTGAGTAATCCACCGTCAAAATAACTTTATTTGTTCATATAGAATCTCCTTAGAATTTTATGGATAAGTAAATCATTACTTTGAGGTATTGTACCATAGGAGGAGATAGGAATCAATATTTCTTGAAATGAGGCACTATAGTTCAAACGAAAATAGCATTCACGATTTGTCCTACTTATCTTTTTGTGTTACAATGTTAGCATGAAAACGAAAAATATCATTAAAACAGGTTTGGCATTAGTAGGCCTCGGAGCACTTGTTTTTGGAGCTAAGAAAGTAGCCGATGATCACAAACTCATGAAAACGCAGGAAGAGTTGACCGCTATTGTGCGTGACTCCTTTTCAGAGATGGGTGAAATTGCGACTCTCTATGTCCAAGTCTACGAAAGTAGCTTAGAGCGTCTCGTTGGTGGTGTCATTTTTGAAGATGGTCGTCACTATACCTTTGTCTATGAAGATGAAGATCTCATCTATGAGGAGGAAGTCTTATGATAATTCCTCATAGTTTGGAAGAATTAGCTAATCTAGTTGAACAGGATGGTAAGAAGGTCTTCCTTTTTGTTGCGGATTGGTGTGGCGATTGTCGTTATATCTACCCTGCCTTGCCAGAGATTGAAGAATCAAATCCAGAGTTTACCTTTATACGAGTAGACCGTGATGAGTACATGGACTTAGCCAAACTTTGGGATGTTTACGGGATTCCAAGTCTTGTTGTCTTAGATAAGGACAAGGAGATTGGGCGCTTTGTCAATCGTGACCGTAAAACCAAGGCACAAATTAACGACTTTTTAGCAGGATTAAAATAGGAGAAAAGAAAGAATGATTTTTACATATAACAAAGAACATGTTGGTGATGTCCTTATGGTCATCGTGAAAAACAGTGGCGATGCCAAACTAGATGTTGAACGTAAAGGCAATGTGGCGCGTGTTTTCCTAAAGGAAACAGGTGAAACTGTTGCTTGGAATATTTTTGAAGTTTCTAGCTTATTCGAAATTGAGGAACGTGGCCAAGTATTCTTGACAGACGACCAAGTAGCTCGTTTGAACCAAGAATTGCAAGCTCAAGATTTTACCGAAGAGATTATCAATGACAAGGAACCGAAATTTGTCGTTGGTGAAATTGTAGAGATGGTGGCACATCCAGATAGTGATCACTTGAACATCTGTCAAGTTGCTGTTGGAAATGATAAGACAGTGCAAATCGTGGCAGGTGCTCCAAATGCGCGTCTTGGTTTGAAAACCATTGTAGCTCTTCCGGGAGCTATGATGCCAAAAGGGAATCTCATTTTCCCAGGGGAACTTCGTGGGGAAAAGAGTTTTGGGATGATGTGCAGTCCTCGTGAACTTGCCTTACCAAATGCTCCACAAAAGCGTGGTGTCATTGAATTGTCCGAAGACCAAGTTGTTGGAACTCCATTCGATCCGTCTAAACACTGGATAGCTTAAATTTGTTCAGTTAGATAGGAGAAAGTAAGATGGCAAAAAATGTTGTGATCACAGGTGCAACATCAGGTATTGGTGAAGCAATTGCGCGCGCCTATCTAGAAAAAGGTGAGAATATCGTTCTCACAGGACGTCGAAGAGAAAGACTTGAAGCTCTCAAAACTGAGTTCGCAGAAGTCTTTCCAAATCAAAAAGTCTGGACCTTTCCCCTTGATGTGACCGATATGACAATGGTTAAGACTGTTTGTTCAGAAATTCTAGAAACTGTAGGACGGATTGATATCTTGGTCAATAACGCTGGACTTGCTTTAGGTTTAGCACCCTATCAGGACTATGAAGAGTTGGATATGCTGACCATGCTGGATACCAATGTCAAGGGCCTGATGGCTGTTACTCGTTGTCTCTTGCCTTCTATGGTGACTGCAAATCAAGGCCATATCATTAATATGGGTTCAACCGCAGGTATTTACGCTTACGCTGGTGCAGCAGTCTATTCAGCAACCAAGGCTGCAGTCAAAACATTTTCAGATGGACTACGGATTGATACCATCGCAACGGATATCAAGGTGACAACCATTCAGCCAGGAATCGTAGAGACTGACTTTTCTAAGGTCCGTTTCCATGGAGATGAGGCACGGGCGGCGACGGTCTATCAGGGGCTCGAAGCCTTACAGGCGCAAGATATCGCAGATACTGTGGTTTATGTGACCAGCCAACCTCGTCGTGTACAAATCACAGATATGACCATCATGGCCAATCAACAAGCAACTGGATTTATGATTCACAGAGATTAACATTATTTAAAAAAGTTACAAATTTTGTAACTTTTTTTGATTTCCTTCGAATAGATAAGTAGGAGGATGAAAAATGTATAATAAAGTTATTATGATCGGACGTTTGACGTCTACACCAGAATTGCACAAAACCAACAATGACAAGTCCGTTGCACGAGCAACTATCGCAGTAAATCGTCGTTACAAAGACCAAAACGGGGAACGTGAAGCAGACTTCATCAATATTGTAGTCTGGGGCAAGCTTGCTGAAACCTTGGCGAGTTATGGTAGCAAAGGCAGTCTCATTTCTGTGGATGGGGAACTTCGTACCCGTAAGTTTGAGAAGAATGGCCAGACCAACTATGTAACAGAAGTTCTCTGTACAGGTTTCCAACTCTTAGAAAGTCGCGCCCAACGTGCTATGCGTGAAAATAATGCTGGACAAGACTTAGCAGATTTGGTCTTGGAAGAAGAGGAACTTCCATTTTAATATCAATCAAATAGAAGAGCTGGTTCGCCTATAGACCAGCTTTTTCTATTGTTTTTGTAGTATTGTTCGGAAATTAATTCTTAAATAGGTCAAATAAATGCACTTGTACAATAAAATCAAGCACTTTTTTTGAAAAAGTAGTAGAATAAAGTAATATATATTCAAAATTTTCAGAAAAGGAATGAAATTTGACGAAAAATAAAGAGAAAATAGAATTGTTGAAATGGCTGATAAAGCGTCTATTACTGCTGATTCCAGTGGTCTGTGTTCTCTTATGGGTTTTCGGCCGTTGTCAAACAAGTGGCATCAAGGATCAGACTAAAATTGGTGTCACCTATATGACCATGAACAATGGGTTCTATAAAAGTATTCATTCGGAAATTAGTCGAATTGCCGATGAAAGAGGAGCTCTTGTTTACGTCCGAGATCCAGAATTGGATGAAGAAAGACAGAGCCAACAGATTGATGATTTTTGTGCTCAAAAAGTTGATATGATAGTGATCAATCCGGTCAAGGGGGATAGCCAGTCAATTTTAACTGCTCTTGAAAAAGCTAGAAAACAAGGAATTAAAATCATTGCGGTCGATACCCAACTGAAGAATTTTAAGCCAGATGCAAGTATTGTATCCGATAACTACCAAGCGGGAGTATTGATTGCTAAAGAGTTGATGAAACGTTCTTCTAGTGCTCGAGTCCTCCTTTTGGAACATAAGGGGACTGTTTCAGCAGATACGCGGATTCAGGGGTTTAAAGACACTATAGAGGGGCACAGTTCTTATCAGATTGTATCGGAACTAGAAACCAAGGGGCAAACGGAAATCGCCATGCCGGCTGTCCAGAATTTTTTACAATCAGGGGTTGAAATTGATACCTTGGTTGCCTTAAATGACCGCTCAGCTATAGGAGCTCTGGCTGCAATTAAGGAGCAAGGAATAACTTACCCCATTGCGATTTATGGAATCGATGGTTCACCAGATATGAAATCTTTGTTGCACTCGACGGATGATGTTGTGGGAACCGTTGCTCAGTCTCCTTTGAAGATGGGAGACCGCGTGATGGAGGTCATTCAAGATATTGCTGAAGGGAAGAGCTATACCAAAGAGGTGAGCATTCCAGTTGAAATGATGACAAAGGAAAACATTGATCAGTTTGATGTGAATGGGTGGCAGTAATGAGAAAGTTTAGAGGTGTTCGATACAGTTTGGCCATTCTTATGGTCGTCAATTTTATCGCTGTTATGCTAAACAGTATCATCTATCTTCAAGCAACCAACTATATCATAGCTCAACGCCAAGCTTCTCTATTATTAGAGCGCCTAGAGCGTATTCCCTTTGCTCCATCTACGACTTTTTGGTTGTCTGCAGTTTTGTTTGCTGGGATTGCTTTGATATCGATGAGTCGATATCGGCCTCAAACGAATCGATGGTCTATTTTTGATAAGAGGAATATTCTGGAGATTCTCCTGATGCTGCTTCTGATGTGGGTTCAAAATGTAGCTTATAACGGGCTCATTCTCTTGGTTTTTGCGGATATCTTCTATGGTTCCAAAGAGTTGAATACCAAGAGAGATCGGAAGTATTGGTTTGCCTTTATCCTAGTGAGCTTCTTGATGCTCCTTGTGACAAATTCAGATGTCTTTTCGCTTTTCTTCCCGATTCCGTCCTTAGATGTCTATATTCATTTTTATCCTGAATCTATCCGCATTCTGGCCTTTTTCTTAAAGAATTCCCTTTATGCCTCGAATATGGTACTCTTCATTATTTCACTTTTGTTTTATATTATGAACGTCCTTGCGGAAAACCACGAAGTAGAGGAAGAATTGGCTATGGTGTCCAAGGTTAATACGGAGTTGAACAATTATATGGCCTTGTCTGAGAAGATTGCAGAGGATCGGGAGCGTAAGCGGATTGCTCGTGAGATTCATGATACTTTGGGGCACGCACTAACAGGCATCTCAGCAGGTTTAGATGCTGTTGGGGTCTTGATCGATATCGATCCAAATCGAGCAAAAGAGCAGGTGAAAAACGTATCAGAAGTGGTCCGTGAAGGAATCCAAGATGTGAGAGGTTCTCTTAATCGTCTTCGTCCGGGAGCCCTTGAGGGACGAACTCTCAAAGATGCTTTAGAAAAGACCATCCGCGAGTATCAAATTCTTTCCAACCTACAAGTTGATCTAAACTATGAATGGATAGATGTCGATATGGATGTCATGATTGAAGATACGATCTTTCGTGTGATTCAAGAGTCTATGACCAATGCGGTTCGCCACGGTCACGCCAGCCAACTAAAACTCCATTTTTTTGAGGATAAAGAGAATTATTTGATCGCTTTGCAAGATAATGGAGTTGGGTTTGAAACCTTAACATATGGTTATGGACTCAAACAGATGATGGAGCGTATTTCAATTCTAGGAGGCCAGCTTCAATTTGAAAGTCGCGATGGATTTTTCACACGTGTCAGTTTACCAAAATATAAAGAGGGGAGATAAGATATGGTGATAAAAGTAATGGTGGCAGATGACCAAGCCTTGATTCGAGAATCTTTGAAAATTATTTTGTCGGCTCACTCCGACATCGAAGTTGTAGCTACAGTGGAAGATGGGAATCATGTCTTGTCCAGTATTCCACAGACGCATCCGGATCTGATCCTGATGGATATTCGGATGCCAGGCATGGATGGGGTTTTGGCTACAAAAGAAGTAAAAGAACACTATCCGGATATCAAAATTATTATTTTAACAACTTTTGACGATGATGAATTTATCTATAGTGCACTCAAGTATGGTGCTTCAGGATATCTCTTAAAGGGAGCCTCTACAGAAGAGCTCTATGAGGCTATTAAGGTGGTGCATCAGGGTGGAGCTATGATCAATCCCAATATCGCAAGCAAGGTCTTTCAGATCTTCTCTCAAATGGCCAAATCGAATTTCTCTATTGCTGTGGATGAGGACAACGTCAAGGATTTGAGCATGACAGAATGGCGAATTATTCAAGAAGTCGGCTATGGCGAGTCAAACAAAGAAATTGCTGCCAAACTTTTCTTGTCAGAAGGAACTGTGCGCAATTACTTATCAACGATTTTGGCGAAATTAAACCTAAGAGATCGAACGCAATTAGCAATTTGGTCAGTTCAAACAGGAGTGACTAGACGCGATTTTTCAAAAGGAAATACGGAATGAAATTAAACCGAAAGCATCTTTGTTGGGGAATCGTTCTCCTTTTTGTGCTCTCTTTGAGTACTGGTTTTTATTGGTGGAAACAACAACCGATCGTGCTCCATATAGGCGTTTATGCAGGATCTAGTTGGGATGTACCGACCAGTCAACGCTCCCATGCTTTGGATCTTGCGATTCAAAAATTTGAAAAGTCCCATCCTAATGTCCGTGTGGAATATGAAAATGGGATTCCACAGTCGGATTATTCAGACTGGCTCTCAGAAAAGATTGTTTCAGGAAAGACGCCGGATGTGTTTATGGTTTCTGAGCAAGATCTGTCCTTATTGGCGGCACGTGGCGTTCTAGAAAAGTTAAATGGCTATATGAATCAAGAAGACCAAGCTGCATTTTATCCTGTTGCATTTGAATCAGGTGTCTATCAGGGGCAATCCTATGCCTTACCTTATGAAAGTAATCCTATTTTGATGTGTGTCAATAAAGATTTGCTGGACAAAGAAGGCATTGAGGTTCCCAAGGAAGGTTGGAGCTTGGAAGAGTTCTATACAATTTGTAAAAAACTAACCAAAGATACCAATGGAGATGGTCAATTGGATCAGTTTGGGAGTACAGAATATACCTGGAAAGAAGCTTTGGCAGCAAATGGGGGTAGTCTTTTTCAAGGAGGGATGCTCAAACTTACGGCTCCAGAAGTCAAAGAGTCTTTGACTTTTTTACAAAAATTGGAAGAGTTGAATAAGAACTATAAGGTGAGTTCCAAAGATTTTGACCAGGGGAAAGTCGCTTTTTATCCCATGACTTTGGCTCAATATAGAACCTATAAACCTTATCCTTACCACGTTTCTAAATATTCAAACTTTACCTGGACCTGTATCCCTATGCCTGCTAAGTCAAAAACTACCAAGGCGACTTTGGTTACGACGACTTCTTTTGCCATGTCTGCTCGGACTCCTCATTCCAAGTTAGCTTGGGAATTGATGCAATTGTTGACAGAAGATCCAGAAATTCAACAACTCCTCTTTGCTCAATCTCAAGGGATTTCCGTTATGCCACAGGTGGTCCAAAGTCAATCTAGTAAAGATCTTCTACAGGTAGATGATTTTGGCACGGATTCCTTGACCAATCAGACCTTGAATCGTATCATGGAACAAGCTGTTGAAAGTAGTCCCAAGAATGTCTCTAAAGAAATGTTGGAAAAGCTGGATTACTTGATTGGCAATGCTTTGCGCGATCAAGATGTCGAGAACCGCTTGCCTCAAATTCAGAGGGAAATTGAAAGTAGTCTTCAGGTAGGAGATTAAAGAAAAATAAGATGACATTGTGTCAAGTGACAGATGTCATTTTTTTGTTGCTAAATGTCATGTTTATCATGTGACATTTGACAATGTAAAAGCGCTTCCAAATATTCTACAATAGAGTCAAATAAAGGAGGTGTAGCAAAATGAAATATCTCATTTTAGTCAGTCATGGTGGATTGGCAGAAGGACTAAAAACATCGCTAGCTATGTTTGCTGGTGACAAGATAAATCAGGTCATCGCAGTTGGACTCAAAGAAGGAAAATCAGTCGATGAATTTGCAGTTGATTTTAGAGAGAGCATTTCAGAATTGACAGCAGATGATTCTGTGCTGGTCTTGGCAGACATTGTAGGTGGTAGTCCATTAACCACGGTAGCTACTGTCCTAGAAGAAGCTGGAAAGCTAGATGGAGCTTTGATCCTTGGTGGGATGAACCTGACCATGGCCCTGACAGCAGTTGTGATGAAGGATGTGTTGGATGGAGACGATTTGTCAGCAACTATCTTATCAGAAGCACAATCTGCACTACAACCTTTTGAAGTTTCAGCCACTAGTGCTGAAGAAGATGATGACGATATTTAATAGGGAGGTACCTTATGGTAGTAACATTTGTACGGATTGATGACCGCATGATTCACGGTCAAACAGTCACACGCTGGGCAAAAGAAAAACCATGTGATGGTTTGATTGCCGTAAACGATGCAGCAGCATCAAACAAGGTTTTGATCCAAGCTTACAAAGGCGCATCAGACAAGAAAACCTTTGTATGGACAAAAGAAGCCTTTAAAGAAAAGTCAGCAAAAGTAACGGAATCTGACAGTCGGTACTTCTTGATTACCAAAAACCCAATCGATATGAAGGAAATTTTGGTGGATCAAGGTTTTGTCCCAGGAGATGTTAAAGAAATCATCGTTGGCCCTGCAAATGATCGTCCTGGTGCAGTGAAATTGGGCAATAACCAATCCATCACCCAGGAAGAAGCAGAAGCCTT
Source organism: Streptococcus infantis (assembly GCF_000963255.1). Classification (GTDB taxonomy): domain Bacteria; phylum Bacillota; class Bacilli; order Lactobacillales; family Streptococcaceae; genus Streptococcus; species Streptococcus nidrosiense. Next base: position 39,678 of record NZ_JYOV01000021.1, read on the forward strand.
TCAGGCAATTCAGGCAGCAGGTTACAAGGTTAAATTCCAATTGTTGCCGGATGTTTCAATTGGTTACTGGGATGATTTCAAATCTAAATTTGGTTTTTAAACCTAACAGTTTTATTAGTTAGGTAAATAAATATACAAACATAAGGAGCGTTTGTTATGACAATTTCATGGATTCAAGCAATCTTGCTTGCTGTTTTCGCCAGCTTGTCTTCAATGCCTGGTATGGGAGGTTCCAGTATCGGGAACTATACACTCGGTCGTCCCTTGATCGGTGGGTTGATTTCAGGTTTAATTCTTGGAGATGTGACAACCGGTATTATGGTCGGGGTTGCCCTTCAAGTTGTTTATATCGCCTTGGTAACACCTGGTGGAACCGTATCTGCCGATGTTCGTGCCATCTCTTATATCGGTGTTCCTCTTGCTATCTTGTTTGTGCATGCAAATCACATCACAGACGAAGCTGGAATTGCCGCAGCTGCAGCCCCAATCGGTGCAGCCGTTGGGACAATCGGTACTGTTCTTTTCTACGGTACAGCTACAATGAACTTGCTTTGGCAACACATTGGTTGGAAAGCCGTTGAAGAAGGAAACTTCAAAAAACTTTACGCAGTTGACTGGGTTTATCCTTGGATTTCTCACTTCCTCTTCTCTTTCCTTCCAACTATGATTATCACTAAATATGGTGAAAACATGGTTGATTTGATGAAACTTTACCTGCCTATGGATGGTTTCTGGATGAAAGCCCTCTTTACAGTCGGAGCTCTTCTCCCATGTGTCGGTATTGCTATCTTGTTGAAACAAATTGTTACAAAAGCAACTGACTTCATTCCATTCTTTGTTGGATTTACCTTGGCTAAATCTCTCGGCTTGAACTTGGTAGCTAGTGCGGTTGTTTCATTGATCTTTGCAGTAATCTACTATGAACTTGAAGTGATTAAATCTATGAAAGCTGCTCCGGCTGGGGTTGTTTACGTAGACGATGATGAGGAGGATATTTAAAATGGCTGATAGAAAGAAAATTTCAAAGAAAACATTAGCAAAAGCATTTCATCATTGGTATTATGGTCATTTGACTTGTTTCTCTCAAGAACACATGCAAACCTTTGGGTACTTGACTTCTATGCTTCCAATCGTAGAAGAAATGTATGATACAAAAGAAGAACAAAAAGATGCTATGCAAACCTATACTGCCTTCTTCAATACTGAACCACAACTTGGCTCTCTCGTTGTAGGGATTACGGCTGGTTTGGAAGAAGCGCGTGCAAACGGAGATGCAGTGGATGGTGAAACCATCAATGGTATGCGTGCCGGTTTGATGGGGCCAATCGCTGGTATCGGTGACTCTTTGGTCGTTGGGACCTTGATTCCAGTTCTTTTGGGGATCGCCCTGGGTCTCTCTAAAGGTGGTAACATCGCTGGTGCTATCTTCTACATCATCGTATGGAACCTCTTAGTATACTTTGGTATGCGCTTTGCCTTCTTTAAAGGGTATCAATTAGGGGATAAAGCCGTTGAATTCCTAGTAGGACCAAAAGGACAAGCCCTTCGTAAAGCAATCAGCGTTGTCGGCGGTATGGTTATCGGTGCGGTAGCAGCAACTTGGGTATCTGTTACAACAGCTCTTCAATTCGAGAATTCTGAAGGAAAAGTCTTCTTAAATATCCAAGAAAAGATTGATGGTGTTTATCCAGGTCTCTTGACAGCAACTTTCATCACTATTTGCTGGTGGTTAATGTCTAAGAAAAAAGTTTCACCAAACAAAGTTATGTTGCTTCTAGTTGTTGTCGCTTTGGTCGGTGTTGCTCTAGGTATCTTTGACCCACATCTTAATTACTAAGCTCAAGAAAAGCACATACTTACTAGTAGAAAATTTTGAGAATGAAGTAGACTAACCTCCTTCTCTTACCCTTCATTCTCAATTTTTGTCAGGAGGATCCTCATGGTTACAAAACAAGAACTTGTTAATGGATATGAAACAGAAATTAAGTATCAACGTCATATGATTGAAAATCTTGGCCGTTGGTTCAGCTTACTCTTTATCATTGCCAGTATAGGTATGGTCTTGATTTATCTCTTTCATAAAAGCTTCCTCCCAATCTTAATTTTCGGAATTTTACTTGCCTTGGTTGGAATATTGGGAATGGTGGTTTTTGGATATGGTATCTATCGAGGACGGATCAATCTCCAAAAAGTCGTCGATGATTTTAATCGAAAGTTAATAATTCTAAAGTGATCTTTAAGGAACATCTCATTCATTTTGAGGTGTTTTTTTCTTGACTATTTCTGACTAAGTGATACAATAGAACTATGGTTTAGCACTCGTTTGCAAAGAGTGCTAACGATATGATTATGTTATGGAGGAAAGCAGATGTTGAAACCATTAGGAGACCGTGTGGTCTTGAAAATTGAAGAAAAAGAACAAACTGTTGGAGGCTTTGTCCTTGCAGGATCAGCCCAAGAAAAAACAAAAACAGCTAAAGTAGTTGCTACTGGACAAGGTGTTCGCACCTTGAGCGGTGAACTAGTCGCTCCAAGTGTAAAAGTTGGAGATCAGGTTTTGGTTGAAGCTCATGCAGGTATCGAGGTCAAAGATGGTGACGAAAAATATGTCATCGTGGGTGAAGCTAACATCTTAGCAATCGTTGAAGAATAAGAGGAGGAAGTAAGTATGTCAAAAGAAATTAAATTTTCATCTGATGCACGTTCAGCAATGGTCCGTGGTGTTGATATCCTAGCTGATACGGTTAAAGTAACCTTGGGACCTAAAGGTCGTAACGTTGTTCTTGAAAAATCATTTGGTTCACCATTGATTACCAATGATGGTGTGACCATCGCTAAAGAAATCGAACTAGAAGACCATTTTGAAAATATGGGTGCCAAGTTGGTGTCAGAAGTGGCTTCTAAAACCAATGACATCGCTGGTGACGGGACAACTACTGCAACAGTCTTGACACAAGCAATTGTTCGTGAAGGAATCAAAAACGTTACGGCTGGCGCAAACCCAATCGGTATCCGTCGTGGGATTGAAGCAGCAGTTGCAACTGCTGTAGAAGCCTTGAAGAACAATGCCATTCCAGTATCAAGCAAGGAAGCTATTGCACAAGTCGCTGCCGTATCCTCTCGTTCTGAAAAAGTAGGTGAGTACATCTCTGAAGCCATGGAAAAAGTTGGCAAGGATGGAGTCATCACCATAGAAGAATCACGTGGGATGGAAACAGAGCTTGAAGTTGTAGAAGGAATGCAATTTGACCGTGGTTATCTATCACAGTACATGGTCACTGACAATGAAAAAATGGTTGCAGACCTTGAAAATCCATACATTTTGATTACAGATAAGAAGATTTCAAATATCCAAGAAATCTTGCCACTACTAGAAAGCATCCTTCAAAGCAGTCGTCCCCTCTTGATTATTGCTGATGACGTTGACGGTGAAGCTCTTCCAACTCTTGTTTTGAACAAGATCCGTGGAACCTTCAACGTCGTTGCTGTTAAGGCGCCTGGATTTGGTGACCGTCGTAAGTCTATGCTGGAAGATATCGCGATTTTGACAGGTGGTACAGTCATTACAGAAGATCTTGGTCTTGAATTGAAAGATGCTACCATCGAAGCGCTTGGTCAAGCAGCTAAAGTGTCTGTTGATAAAGATAGTACAGTCATTGTAGAAGGTGCAGGTAATCCTGAAGCAATTGCTAACCGTGTTGCTGTCATCAAATCACAAATTGAAACAACAACTTCAGAATTTGACCGTGAAAAACTCCAAGAACGCTTGGCTAAGTTGTCAGGTGGGGTAGCAGTTATCAAGGTCGGAGCTGCGACTGAAACAGAATTGAAAGAAATGAAACTCCGCATCGAAGACGCCCTCAATGCGACTCGCGCAGCTGTTGAAGAAGGAATCGTTGCAGGTGGTGGTACTGCCCTTGTTAATGTTATCTCTGCTGTTGCTGCCTTGGAATTAGAAGGCGATGAAGCAACAGGTCGCAATATTGTTCTTCGCGCCTTAGAAGAGCCTGTTCGTCAAATCGCTTATAATGCAGGGTATGAAGGTTCAATTGTTATTGATCGTTTGAAAAATGCAGAACTTGGAACAGGCTTCAATGCTGCAACAGGTGAATGGGTCAACATGATTGAAGCAGGAATTATCGATCCTGTTAAGGTTAGCCGTTCAGCCCTTCAGAACGCAGCTTCAGTAGCAAGCTTGATTCTAACAACAGAAGCAGTCGTAGCTAACAAACCAGAACCAGCTGCACCAGCGCCAGCTATGGATCCATCTATGATGGGTGGTTACTAATAAATAAATAAAAACAGGTAGAATGAAAGATTTCTACCTGTTTCTTTTGAATTACTCAAAAAGAGGAAGCTCATACTCTTCGAAAATCAAATTCAAACCACGTCAGCGTCGCCTTACCGTACTCAAGTACAGCTTGCGGCTAGCTTCCTAGTTTGCTCTTTGATTTTCATTGAGTATCAGCCTCCTCTTTTTACATTTATTTAATTATGGTTTGATAACTTCAACTCCACCCATGTATGGACGAAGAACTTCTGGAATGGTAACAGAACCATCTTCGTTTTGATAGTTTTCAAGGATAGCAGCGACTGTACGTCCAACAGCAAGTCCAGAACCATTCAAAGTATGAAGAAGTTTAACCTTACCATCGGCTTCATCACGGTAACGGATTTGGGCACGACGAGCTTGGAAATCTTCTGTATTTGAACAGCTTGAGATTTCACGGTAGGTATTTTGAGCAGGGATCCATACTTCCAAGTCATAAGTCTTAGCAGCAGAGAAGCCCATATCTCCAGTAGAGAGAGCAACCACACGGTATGGAAGGTTGAGTTTTTGAAGGATGTTTTCAGCGTTGGCTGTCATCTTTTCTAGTTCTTCGTATGACTCTTCAGGTTTGGCAAATTTCACCATTTCTACCTTGTGGAATTGGTGTAAACGAATCAAACCACGAGTATCACGACCAGCTGAACCAGCTTCAGAACGGAATGATGGACTCATAGCAGTAAAGTAGATTGGCAAGTCTTTTCCATCAAGAATTTCATCACGGTAGTAGTTGGTCAGAGGAACTTCAGCAGTAGGAATGAGGACGTAGTTCGTATCTTTCAATTCAAATGTATCTTCTTTGAATTTTGGATATTGACCAGTACCGAACATAGAATCATGGTTAACCATGTAAGGCGTGATGACTTCGGTATAGCCCTCTTTACCATGCTCATCCAACATGAAGTTGTAGATAGCACGTTCCAAACGAGCCCCAAGTCCTTTATAGAAGAGGAAGCGCGCTCCAGTTACCTTTCCACCACGTTCCCAGTCAAGAATACCAAGATCTTCACCTAGATCCCAGTGAGCTTTTGGTTCAAAGTCGAACTCGCGAGGAGTTCCCCAACGGCGAACTTCTACGTTATCGTCTTCGTCTGCACCGATAGGCACGCTATCAGCTGGGATATTTGGAAGTGTAGTAGTAAATTCAGTCAATTTCGCATCGATTTCTGCCAATTCAGCATCAAGAGCTTTGACCTCAGCAGATAGGGTTTGCATAGCTGCAATCTTGTCGTCTGCATTTTCCTTGTTACGTTTAGCTTGGGCAATCTCAGCAGAAACTGTGTTACGTTCAGCCTTGAGGGTTTCAACCTTAACCAAGATGTCACGTCGTTTGGCATCGATTTCTTTCATCTCGTTCAAGACAGCAGCATCTACACCACGTGTAGCTAGTTTTTCAGCGACAGCATCAAAGTCTGTACGAATACGTTTGATATCTAACATATAAACTCCTTTATGAAAAAAGCACACCCGACAAAGCGTTGGAGTGGCAGGGCCACGGTTCCATCCAACTTCACAGGTGTGCACTTGATTCTGTATTTGATTTAAAACAACGGTAGAATTTCAATTAAATCTTCTATCTGCTCGCAGCATCCGCAGACTTTCTGAAAGAAGGAAGTAAGCTACTTATCCGTTGCTATGATTATACTAAACTTTTTATTTTTTTGCAAATAGATTTTTAATTTTTCGACCAATGATTTGGACTAAGGTAGGAAGTTTGACTACCTTGTCATTTCCCAGTTTTTCACGAGCTATTTTAAGAATTTTTCCAGAGTCTTTTGAGGCGAAGAGAAATTTCCCTTGATCTGTAAAGACTTCAAAATGACGACTAACCTTGCGGCCTGAAACATTGGCTCCGATCTGATTAATGCTGGACCATGGGATTTGAATATAGTCCTCGACATTACGATCTGAGTAAAATTCTAGGGCATGATCTCCGACCAGAAATTTTCCAACCTTTCCTGTAATGGAGAGATAGGAGGTTCCAGTTGTTTGCAAGTCGACGACCTTGTTGAGGGATTGTGCCATGTTTAGTCTTCCTTATTTTCACCGAAAAATGCTTGGTAGAGAGCTTTAAGAGCGGCTTTTTCTTGGTCTTTATGGACAACAAACATGATAGAAACTTCACTAGAACCTTGAGACATCATTTGGATGTTGATGTTGTTCTCAGATAAGGCACGAGTGGCTGTAGCAGTTACCCCGATATGACGCTTCATTTTTTCCCCAACAATCATAATGATAGAGAGGTCGTGTTCGATTTCAGCGTGGTCTACCTCTGCTTTTTGGACTAATTGACGAAGGATTTCTTCTTCCTTGATCGGAGTTAATTCTCGTGAACGTAAGATGATAGACAGGTCATCGATACCAGTTGGCATGTGTTCCCAACCAATATTAAGGTCCTCAAGAATCTGAAGAACTTTACGACCAAAACCGATTTCGCGGTTCATCAAATACTTAGACATATTAATGCTGACAAAGCCAGAATCTCCAGCAATACCAACAACTGGGAATTTGTCGCTGCCATGTTGTAGCACAATGCGAGTACCTGGGTGGTCAGGGTTATTGGTGTTCTTGATAACCAAAGGAATTTTCCCACGGTAGGCTGGTAGAAGTGCTTCATCGTGTAGTACAGAGAATCCAGCATAGGCCAATTCACGCATTTCACGGTAGGTCAATTCAGGGATAGAGTGTGGCTTATGGATAATACCAGGGTGAGCTGCAAAGATTCCGTCTACATCAGTAAAGTTTTCATAGAGGTCAGCCTTGACACCAGCAGCGATGATGGAACCAGTAATATCTGATCCCCCACGTGAGAAGGTACAAATTTGATCTTCTTTCGTAACACCGAAGAAACCAGGGATAACAAGAACTTCAGTTGAATTTGTCAATTCCTCGATTTTATCGTAACTTGATGGGATGATACGTGCATTTCCAGGTTCGCTTGTCACAACGATACCAGCTTCTCTAGGATGAACATAACGCGCTTCCAAGCCATTTTGGTTAAAGTAGGCTGCAATCAATTTGGCATTGTTATTTTCTCCAGCTGCTAGAAATGTATCATAGAGAAACTTATTATCTTCAATTGGAAGAGTAGCCAGAGAGCGAATGCTTTTTGAAATTTTATCTAAAACGGCTGGTTTAAGACCTAATTCGCTAACCATAGCAGCATAGCGATCAATAATCCAATTTTGGCTTTTGCTAATGTCGTTTCCAGCTACATAGTCGCGGTAATATTTAATTAAGGCATCTGTCACCTTAGTATCTTCAGAATTGCGTTTACCAGGGGCAGATACAACCACAAAACGACGTTCTGGGTCACTTTTGACAATATTTAAAACTTTTTCTAATTGACTAGCAGAGGCAAGCGAGCTTCCACCAAATTTAACAACCTTCATAAGAACTCCTAAAGTAAGTATTTTATACGATTATAGCAGAAAGAGGGGCTTTTTTCAATCTGGAAAATGTCCTATATAATTGTTTGAACGTCTCATCAGGAAAGCTTATAATAAAGGTGTAGGGGGAAACCTCTTCACATATAAAGGAGTTGGGAAAGATGATTAAAAGAGTGTTTTGTTTAATACTATTCCTTACCTTCGTGATGATTCCTACAAGTATCGGAGCAACTTCTCATCCTCTTCCCAGTGGTCGTTTGACCGGAGAAGAATTAGCGATTGAGTATGCTCAGGAAGGTCAGATATCAGTTGAGAGGGCTAAAAATATCTTATCTATCGATTTTTCAGATAGTAAGTCAAGGACTTATCGAATTCTCTCTGAAAAGGTTATAGTCAATCCTAACTATGAAGCTAGAGTCAAGTTTTACTGTCGAACAGATGAAAGTGGACAATTTAGAGGAATCACGAAACTCTTAGCTGCAAGTCTGGTCAACAAGGACGGGGATAAGGAAGCTCCTTTTACAGGGAATCTTTTTGCCTACCTAGAAGATCCAAATCGTGTTTTTTACATGGTTTCAGGAGAATTCTACCATAAAGGATTCAACAAAGAACAGCTCTACCAGAGAGAAGGCGGGCGGATGATTGAAGTTATTTATGATTTCAAAGATGATGCAAGTACTGGTTTTCCTTCATTTTTAGAGAATAAACTAAGCTTTTAAAATCGGCCGAGACACTTTCGGTCGATTTTTCTCTTGTTTAATAAATCAAAAAAAGATATAATTTGAAAATAAAATAATTTAATCTTCGTTGTAAATTTAAAGGAGTGGTTATGAATCATATTCTCTATCAAGTTCAAGACGATTTAGCGATGATAACTCTGAATCGTCCCGAGGTGGCAAATGGTTTTCATATTCCTATGTGTCAAGAAATTCTAGAAGCATTGGAATTGGCTGAAAAAGATGCTTCGGTTTCGTTTATTCTCATCAATGCTGCTGGCAAAGTCTTCTCTGTTGGGGGGGATCTAGTAGAAATGAAACGTGCTGTAGATGAGGATGATATTGCCTCCCTCACCCAAATCGCGGAGTTGGTAAATACGATTTCTTATAAGATTAAACAAATTCCTAAACCAGTTATTATGGAGGTGGATGGAGCAGTTGCTGGGGCAGCAGCTAATATGGCTTTGGCAGTTGATTTCTGTATTGCTTCTGACAAAGCTAAATTCATCCAGGCCTTTGTAGGTGTGGGCTTGGCTCCAGATGCGGGAGGTTTATTCTTGCTTACACGATCACTTGGTGCGACTCGGGCAACGCAATTAGCTATGACGGGTGAAGCTTTCACAGCAGAAAAAGCACTGGAAGCTGGAGCTGTCTACCGTCTTTGTGCTAGTGATCAATTAGAAAAGACAAGAGAGCAACTATTGAAGAAGTTGAGACGAGGTTCTTCTAACTCCTATGCTGCTGTTAAGAAGTTAGTCTGGGAGAGCGAATTTAAGCAGTGGCACGAATACGCACAGCTAGAACTGGAATTGCAAAAATCCCTATCTTATACGGAGGATTTCAAAGAAGGTGTTCGTGCACATTCTGAAAGACGACGTCCAAAATTTATCGGAAAATAAAAAAATACTTGCACAATTTTTTGAAGTTTGATATACTTTTTTTGTCAAATGTTTTGATAGTTAAACTTTTTTGATAAGGGAGGGAAGAGAATTGGACTACCAACGGATCAATGACTATTTAACATCTATTTTTAATAACGTCCTGGTGATTGAGGAAGTGAGTTTGCGAGGTAGTCGTTTCAAGGACATCTCTATCAAGGAAATGCACACGATTGATGTGATTGGTAAGTTTCCAGATGTGACACCAAGTCAAGTGTCCAAAGAGCTGATGGTAACTCTAGGAACAGTGACAACTAGCTTGAACAACTTGGAACGAAAAGGTTACATCGAACGCTTACGTTCAGATCAGGATCGTCGTGTAGTACATCTGCATTTGACTAAGAAAGGTCGACTCGTACATCGTCTCCATAAACGTTTCCACAAGGCCATGGTCGAAAGAATTATCGAAGGCATGAGCCCAGAGGAAATGGATGTCATGAGTAAAGGTTTGACCAATCTTTATCAATTTTTGGAGGATTTGAAATAATGGCTTTTGCGAAAATAAGCCAGGTTGCTCATTATGTACCAGAGCAGATTATCACAAATGAGGATTTAGCTCAGGTTATGGATACGAGTGATGAATGGATTTCAAGTCGAACTGGGATTAAGGAACGTCGCATTTCTAAGACAGAATCAACAGGAGATTTGGCAACGGCAGTTGCAAAACAACTCCTAGAGAAGTCAGGGATTTCTGCTGAAGAGTTGGATTTTATCATTCTAGCTACGATGACACCTGACTCGATGATGCCTTCAACAGCCGCTCGTGTTCAGGCTAAAATCGGCGCTCACAAGGCTTTTGCCTATGACTTAACAGCTGCCTGTAGTGGCTTTATCTTTGCCCTATCAACTGCAGAGAAGTTTATCTTTTCGGGAGTTTATCGTAAGGGTCTAGTTATCGGTAGTGAAACCATGTCAAAAGCTTTAGACTGGTCGGATCGCTCAACAGCTGTCCTATTTGGAGATGGAGCTGGGGGCATCTTGTTAGAAGCAAGCGAAGAGCCACATTTCCTAGCGGAGAGTCTCAATAGCGATGGTTCGCGTAGTGAGTGTTTGACCTTTGGACAGACTGGTTTAACTTCACCATTTTCAAATCAAGAAAAACCCGATGCTTTCTTGAGAATGGATGGCCGAGCAGTTTTTGATTTTGCGATTCGAGATGTTGCTAAGTCTATAAAAAATACCATAGAAGAGAGTCCTCTGTCGGCAGAAGAACTAGACTATCTCTTGCTTCATCAAGCTAATATTCGCATTCTAGATAAGATGGCTAGAAAGATCGGTGTAGATCGAGACAAGCTTCCTGCCAATATGACCAAGTATGGAAATACCAGTGCGGCAAGTATTCCGATCCTACTTTCAGAGTGTGTAGAGGAAGGGCTCATTCGTTTAGATGGTAGCCAAAAAATTCTCTTGTCAGGCTTCGGCGGAGGTTTGACATGGGGCACGCTTATTGTTACAATTTAGGTAATCATGTGGTGAACACATTGTTATAAAAACTATTTATTTTAAAGGAGTCTATCATGGCAGTATTTGAAAAAGTACAAGAAATTATCGTTGAAGAACTTGGGAAAGACGCATCAGAAGTAACACTTGAATCTACTTTTGATGATTTGGATGCAGATTCATTGGACTTGTTCCAAGTGATCTCAGAAATCGAAGATGCTTTTGATATCCAAATCGAAGCTGAAGACAACTTGAAAACAGTTGGTGACTTGGTTGCTTACGTTGAAGAGCAAACAAAATAATTAAAATAAATGAAGAAGGAGTAGGGGGGACCCGCTCCCTCTTGTTTAGGTAATAGTTTGACTGTCAAATTATAATGTAGTCGAACTATTACGTAAGCAAGACATATGGAGGCACTATGAAAACACGTATTACAGAATTATTGAATATTAAATATCCTATCTTCCAAGGTGGAATGGCCTGGGTTGCAGATGGTGACCTTGCTGGAGCTGTTTCAAAAGCAGGTGGTCTAGGTATCATCGGTGGAGGAAATGCTCCTAAAGAAGTGGTTAAGGCCAATATCGATAAGATTAAATCTTTAACAGACAAACCTTTTGGTGTCAACATTATGCTTCTGTCTCCATTTGTTGATGATATTGTTGACCTCGTCATTGAAGAAGGGGTTAAGGTAGTCACAACTGGCGCAGGAAACCCAAGTAAATATATGGAGCGATTCCATGAAGCGGGAATCACCGTTATTCCAGTAGTTCCTAGTGTTGCTTTGGCTAAACGGATGGAAAAAATCGGTGCAGACGCTGTTATTGCAGAAGGTATGGAAGCAGGTGGACACATTGGTAAATTAACAACTATGACCTTGGTTCGTCAAGTTGCAGCTGCTGTTTCTATTCCTGTTATCGCTGCTGGCGGTATTGCAGACGGTGAAGGGGCTGCTGCTGGCTTTATGCTTGGTGCAGAGGCTGTGCAAGTAGGGACTCGTTTTGTAGTTGCTAAAGAATCAAATGCCCATCCAAACTATAAAGCTAAAATTTTAAAAGCTCGTGATATTGATACAACGATTTCGGCACAACATTTTGGACACGCAGTTCGTGCCATTAAAAACAAATTGACTCGTGATTTCGAGCAAGCTGAAAAAGATGCCTTCAAACAAGAAAATCCAGATTTAGAAATCTTTGAACAAATGGGTGCAGGAGCCTTAGCTAAAGCTGTTGTCCATGGGGATGTGGATGGCGGTTCAGTGATGGCCGGCCAGATTGCAGGTCTGGTTTCGAAAGAAGAAACTGTTGAAGAAATCTTAAAAGATATTTACTACGGTGCAGCTGAAAAGATTCAAGCAGAAGCTGCTCGTTGGGCAGGAGTTACAAGAAATGACTAAAACAGCCTTTCTATTTGCAGGTCAAGGAGCCCAGTACCTTGGAATGGGACGTGAACTATACGACCAATATGCTATCGTCAAGGAAACAATTGACCAAGCTAGCCAAGTATTAGGCTATGACCTCCGTGACTTGATTGATAATGATGAAACAAAGCTACATCAGACTCGTTACACGCAGCCAGCTATTTTAGCTACGTCCGTTGCTATTTACCGTCTTTTAAGGGAGAAAGGTTACCAACCAGATATGGTGGCAGGTTTGTCTCTTGGAGAATATTCTGCCCTTGTAGCTAGTGGTGCCTTGGATTTTGAAGCTGCAGTGGCTCTAGTTGCCAAACGTGGGGCTTATATGGAAGAAGCAGCACCAGCAGGATCAGGGAAAATGGTGGCTGTCCTCAATACACCAGTTGAAGTGATTGAAAAAGCTTGTCAAGACGCTTCTCAATTTGGTGTTGTAACTCCAGCCAACTACAATACGCCGAGTCAAATTGTTATTGGTGGGGAGGTAGTTGCAGTAGATTGTGCAGTTGAACTTTTGCAAGAAGCAGGAGCAAAACGTTTGATTCCGCTCAATGTTTCTGGGCCTTTCCATACAGCTTTAATGGAATCTGCTAGTCAAAAATTAGCTCAAGCCCTGACAGAAGTTGAATTTTCTGACTTTGCTTGTCCACTTGTTGGTAATACAGAAGCGAAGGTCATGGAAAAAGAACGTATTGCAGAACTTTTGACTCGTCAAGTCAAGGAGCCTGTCCGTTTTTATGAAAGTATTGCAGTCATGCAAGAAGCGGGTGTCACTCGTTTTATCGAGATTGGACCTGGTAAAGTCTTGTCAGGATTCGTCAAAAAGATTGATAAAACAGCTCAACTTGCTAATGTAGAGAATCAAGCAAGTCTACAAGCACTCTTAGAAAATTAGACCAAACTGGTAGAAGTTCTGAAAGGAGAAAAATGAAACTAGAACAGAAAAATGTCTTTATTACAGGCTCAAGTCGAGGAATTGGTCTCGCCATTGCTCATAAATTTGCCAGCTTGGGAGCCAATGTTGTCTTGAATAGTCGTGGTGAAATCTCCGAGGAGCTTCTAGCCGAATTTAAACCATACGGGGTGAAGGTTCTTGCTATTTCTGGTGACGTTTCTGATTTTGCGGACGCAAAACGTATGGTAGACCAAGCCATTGAAGAGCTGGGTTCAGTTGATGTCCTAGTGAATAATGCTGGGATTACTCAAGATACTCTCATGCTCAAGATGACAGAAGAAGATTTTGAGAAGGTCTTGAAAGTCAACCTGACAGGGGCTTTCAATATGACACAATCAGTCTTAAAACCGATGATAAAAGCTCGCGAAGGTGCTATCATTAATATGTCTAGTGTTGTTGGTCTCATGGGGAATATCGGTCAAGCAAACTACGCTGCATCCAAAGCTGGTTTGATTGGATTTACTAAATCAGTAGCACGTGAGGTTGCTAATCGCAATGTACGCGTCAATGCTATTGCTCCAGGAATGATTGAATCAGATATGACTGCGGTTCTATCTGATAAGGTGAAAGATGCTATGTTAGCACAAATTCCGATGAAACAATTTGGCCAAGCAGAGCAGGTCGCAGAGGTGACAGTCTTTCTTGCAAGTCAAGATTATCTAACGGGACAGGTCATTGCAATTGATGGTGGACTAACCATGCAATAAGAGTTAAAATAGAGGTATGAAAATGAAACTAAATCGAGTAGTAGTAACAGGTTATGGATTGACATCTCCAATTGGGAACACACCAGAAGAATTTTGGAACAGTCTTAAAAATGGAAAGATTGGAATTGGTGAAATCACCAAATTTGATCACAGTGCTTTTGACGTTCATAATGCAGCAGAGATCCAGGATTTTCCGTTTGATAAATACTTTGTAAAAAAAGATACCAATCGTTTTGATGACTATTCTTTGTATGCCTTGTATGCAGCTCAAGAAGCAGTGAACAATGCTAATCTTGATGTAGAGACTCTTGATAGAGACCGCTTTGGTGTCATCGTTGCATCAGGTATCGGTGGAATTAAAGAAATTGAAGATCAAGTGCTTCGACTTCATGATAAGGGACCAAAACGTGTAAAACCATTGACACTTCCAAAAGCTTTGCCAAACATGGCTGCAGGAAATGTTGCTATGCGCTTTGGTGCCAATGGGATTTGTAAATCTATCAATACTGCTTGTGCTTCATCAAATGATGCTATCGGGGATGCTTTCCGTTCTATCAAGTTTGGCTTCCAAGATATCATGTTGGTTGGTGGTTCAGAATCATCTATTACTCCATTTGCGATTGCAGGTTTCCAAGCCTTAACAGCTCTTTCAACAACAGAAGATCCAACTCGTGCTTCTATTCCATTTGACAAAGATCGTAATGGATTTGTCATGGGTGAAGGATCAGGTATGTTGGTTCTTGAAAGCTTAGAGCACGCAGAAAAACGCGGGGCAACTATCTTAGCTGAAGTTGTTGGTTACGGTAACACTTGTGATGCCTACCATATGACTTCACCACATCCAGAAGGACAAGGGGCTATTAAAGCTATCAAACTTGCCTTGGAGGAAGCTGAGATTACACCAGACCAAGTAGCCTATGTCAATGCTCATGGTACCTCAACTCCTGCTAATGAAAAGGGAGAAAGTGGAGCGATTGTAGCTGTTCTTGGTAAGGAAGTACCTGTATCTTCAACTAAGTCATTTACAGGACACTTGCTCGGTGCAGCTGGTGCAGTTGAAGCCATTGCAACAATTGAAGCAATCCGTAACAACTATGTACCAATGACAGCTGGAACAACAGAATTGTCAGATTACATCGAAGCAAACGTTATTTATGGACAAGGCTTGGAACGTGAAATTCCTTATGCTATCTCAAATACTTTTGGATTTGGTGGGCATAATGCAGTTCTTGCTTTCAAACGTTGGGAGAATAAGTAAAGATGAATTTAAATGAAATCAAAGACTTGATGGCGCAGTTTGACCAGTCGAGCTTGAGAGAATTTTCTTATAAAAATGGAACGGATGAGTTGCTCTTCAGCAAGAATGAAGCAAAACTTGTTGTAGAAGCAAGTCCAGCACCTCAACCTGTGGTTCCAGCAACTGCACCTCAAGATCCAACTTCAACACCAGCTGTAGAAGCAGTTTCAGAATCAAATGTTATTGAATCTGTAGCTGAAGGAGATCTAGTAGAAAGTCCACTTGTCGGAGTTGCTTACTTGGCTGCGGGACCAGACAAACCTAATTTTGTTTCAGTCGGAGATACTGTTAAAAAAGGTCAAACCTTGGTCATCATTGAAGCCATGAAGGTCATGAACGAAATTCCAGCACCTAAAGATGGTGTTGTAACAGAAATTCTAGTTGAAAATGAAGAAATGGTTGAGTTCGGGAAAGGCTTGGTACGTATCAAATGATTGATATTCAAGGAATTAAAGAAGCTTTGCCTCACCGTTATCCCATGCTCTTAGTGGATCGTGTCTTAGAAGTTAGTGAAGATACAATTGTTGCCATTAAAAATGTAACGATTAACGAACCTTTCTTCAACGGACACTTTCCAGCCTACCCTGTAATGCCAGGTGTCTTGATCATGGAAGCTTTGGCACAAACAGCGGGTGTTTTGGAATTATCAAAGCCTGAGAACAAAGGGAAGTTGGTTTTCTACGCTGGTATGGACAAAGTGAAATTTAAAAAACAAGTTGTTCCTGGTGATCAGCTTGTCATGACAGCAACTTTTGTCAAACGTCGTGGCACAATCGCCGTAGTAGAAGCGAAGGCAGAAGTAGATGGTAAGCTTGCAGCAAGCGGTACTCTGACCTTTGCTATTGGAAACTAGGGAGGTTTTCCATGTTTCGTAAGATTTTAATTGCCAATCGTGGTGAAATCGCTGTTCGTATTATTCGTGCGGCACGAGAATTAGGAATTGCAACAGTCGCTGTCTATTCGACTGCTGACAAGGAAGCTCTCCACACGCTTTTGGCTGATGAGGCTATCTGTATCGGCCCTGGGAAGGCTACAGAATCTTATCTGAACATCAATGCCATCCTATCAGCTGCAGTCTTGACTGAAGCTGAAGCTATTCACCCTGGATTTGGTTTTTTAAGTGAAAATTCCAAGTTTGCAACCATGTGTGAAGAAGTTGGGATTAAATTTATCGGACCATCAGCTCGTGTCATGGATGTCATGGGAGATAAAATTAACGCCCGTGCTCAAATGATTAAGGCAAATGTGCCTGTCATTCCAGGATCAGATGGAGAAGTCCATACTGCAGAAGAGGCTCTGGCTATTGCCGAAAAAATTGGTTATCCAGTTATGCTGAAAGCTTCAGCTGGAGGTGGTGGTAAAGGGATTCGTAAGGTTGAAAGAGCAGAAGATCTCGTGTCAGCCTTTGAAACAGCCTCTAGTGAAGCCAAAGCCAACTTTGGTAATGGAGCTATGTACCTTGAGCGTGTGATCTATCCTGCTCGCCATATTGAAGTACAGATTCTTGCTGACCAAATGGGACATGTTGTTCACCTAGGTGAGCGTGACTGTTCGCTTCAACGGAATAACCAAAAGGTTTTAGAAGAAAGTCCTTCGATTGCTATTGGAAAAACCCTTCGTAATGAAATTGGTGCAGCGGCAGTTCGTGCAGCGGAGTCTGTTGGTTACGAGAATGCTGGTACCATTGAATTCCTACTAGATGAAGCAAGTGGGAAATTCTACTTTATGGAGATGAATACGCGTGTCCAAGTGGAACACCCAGTAACCGAATTTGTATCTGGTGTGGATATTGTCAAGGAACAAATCCGTATCGCAGCAGGTCAACCATTGACTTTGAAGCAAGAAGATATTGTTCTAAAAGGACATGCTATTGAGTGCCGTATCAATGCGGAAAACCCAGCCTTTAATTTTGCACCAAGTCCAGGTAAGATTACCAATCTTTATCTACCGAGTGGTGGTGTTGGCTTACGTGTAGATTCTGCAGTTTATCCAGGGTATACCATTCCGCCATACTATGATAGTATGATTGCTAAAATTATTGTTCATGGCGAAAATCGTTTTGATGCTCTCATGAAAATGCAACGAGCTCTTTATGAACTCGAAATTGAAGGGGTTGTCACCAATGCTGATTTCCAACTTGATCTGATTTCAGATCGTCGCGTGATAGCAGGGGACTACGATACTTCATTCTTGATGGAAACTTTCTTACCATACTATCAAGAAAAAGAATAATGTAATACTCTTCGAAAATCTCTTCAAACCGCGTCAGCTTCGCCTTGGATTATATATGTGACTGACTTCGTCAGTCTTATCTACAACCTCAAAGCAGTGCTTTGAGCAACCTGCGGCTAGCTTCCTAGTTTGCTCTTTGATTTTCATTGAGTATAAAAATAGTATAAGACTGAAAAGGGGGATGTATGGCTCTATTTAGTAAAAAAGATAAATATATTCGAATCAATCCCAATCGTTCGACTGTAAATCAACCTCAGATCAAGCCAGAGGTTCCAGATGAGCTCTTCTCCCAATGTCCAGGTTGCAAATATACGATTTACCAAAAGGACTTGGGGAGTGAGCGAATATGCCCTCACTGTGGCTATACCTTCCGTATTTCAGCTCAAGAGCGTTTAGCTTTAACCATTGATATGGGGACGTTTTTGGAAATGTTTAAAGGGATTGAGACCCAGGATCCTTTGAATTTTCTAGGCTATCGTAAAAAATTGACTTTGATGCGTGAAAAGACAGGTCTTGATGAGGCTGTTGTAACAGGAACAGCTTTGATTAAGGGAGAGAAGGTTGCCCTTGGCATCATGGATTCTAACTTTATCATGGCATCGATGGGGACAGTTGTTGGTGAGAAAATCACTCGCTTGTTCGAATATGCGACCGCTGAAAAATTACCTGTCGTATTGTTTACAGCTTCTGGTGGAGCACGAATGCAGGAAGGAATCATGAGCTTGATGCAGATGGCCAAAATCTCTGCCGCAGTCAAACGTCATTCCAATGCAGGTCTCTTTTATCTGACAATCCTTACTGACCCGACGACTGGAGGAGTAACAGCTTCCTTTGCAATGGAAGGGGATATCATCTTGGCGGAACCTCAAAGTTTGGTAGGTTTTGCTGGACGCCGTGTGATTGAAAATACAGTAAGAGAAGACCTACCAGAAGACTTCCAGAAAGCAGAGTTTTTACTGGAACATGGTTTTGTGGATGCAATTATTAAACGGCGAGAATTGCCAGATACGATTGCTCGATTAGTAAGACTACACAGGAGGGAGAGTTGATGAATATTGCGAAAATCGTTAGAGAAGCTCGTGAACAAACTCGCCTAACAGCCTTGGACTTCGCAACAGGAATTTTTGATGATTTTATTGAGCTGCATGGGGATCGCTCCTTCCGTGATGATGGTGCTATTATTGGTGGTATCGGTTGGTTGGAAGATCAAGCAGTGACTGTTGTTGGAATCCAAAAAGGTAAAAGTTTACAAGATAATCTTAACCGTAACTTTGGTCAACCTCATCCTGAAGGTTATCGAAAAGCCCTTCGTTTGATGAAACAAGCAGAAAAGTTTGGTCGTCCAATTATAACCTTTATCAATACTGCTGGTGCCTATCCTGGTGTAGGCGCAGAAGAACGTGGTCAAGGTGAAGCCATTGCTCGAAATCTCTTTGAAATGAGCGACCTAAAAGTGCCCATAATCGCCATTATTATTGGTGAAGGGGGCTCTGGTGGAGCTCTAGCTCTAGCAGTAGCTGACCGTGTTTGGATGCTAGAAAACTCTATCTATGCAGTTCTCAGTCCTGAAGGCTTTGCTTCTATTTTGTGGAAAGATGGCACGCGTGCCATGGAAGCAGCTGAGTTGATGAAAATCACTTCCCATGAACTTTTAGAGATGGAAGTCGTAGATAAGGTTATTTCAGAGAGAGGTCTCTCTGCCAAAGAGCTGCTAGCTCGTGTAAAAAATGAACTTCAAACAGAAATTGAACAATTAAAACAATTATCGTTGGAGGAACTTTTGGAAGAACGTTATCAACGCTTTAGAAAGTATTAAAAAGAAAGCTAGAACTAAAAACGGTTCTAGCTTTTTGGTTTCTCTCAAAAAATTCATTTCAGGATAAAAAATTGATAGTTGAGGAAATGGAACTGAGAGTCGTAAAAAAAAGATGTATATTATATAATAAGGAATGATAATCTATAAGTGCTCCAGAGAATAGACTAGGTTTTTATAGATTTTATGCTGTGCTAGGTCAGTATATAACTGATAAACTGAATAGGGGAATGTTATTCTTTCCCTCCATCAAGGTAATTTTAATTTTTTTAAGGAGTGAGTATGAAAAAACTAGGGCATTTGGGAGTCTTTATCTTACTGCTATTTCTATCGGTTTATCTACCAGAGTTAGGGATTGTGCATCTGACTAAGTTTTTAGGATGGGGATAGATGGCTATTCTATCTTTTTAACAGTTGAAGTAATAGCTCTTTTGCTATTATTTATCTACTGGCTCAAAAAGAAAGAGATGCTCTATATTTTTGAAAAAAGGGGTTCTAAGAAGTCAAGATTCTTTTACCTTGTAGTTGGTCTAGTGGCTACTTATTTTGATCGTAAATTGGTGGATGCTTTTCAGTTACAGTTTCATCACTTTATTGATAACAAGTATATCTTTCATGACCTTCTTTCGGTCCTATACTCCAATGGGCAACCAACTTTTCTATCAACTGTTCTCAGTTTTAGTTTAACAGTAGTCGTCGGACCTATATTGGAGGAACTGATCCATAGAGGGTACTTTATGAATACCTTTTTCCCCCAATCCAAGTACTATCTGGATGTTATCCTATCTGCTCTTATCTTTGGACTTAGTCATTTGATCCTAACTCACCGAGATTCTATCAGTTTGATCATTTATAGTTTAGGCGGTCTCTTCTATGCCCTGCTCTACCGTTGGACAAAGAATCTAAAAATCACAATCCTTTGCCATAGTTTTTTCAACTTTCTCGCTTATGCCAAGCCCATCTGGATTTTTGTTTATAATTATGTCTATTACCACTTTTTTAGATAGTGGAAGGCAAAGAAAAAAGTGTTTGATCGGAGTCAAACACTTTTTCTATATTATTTAATCTTCTTCTGTCACAAATTGACTGAGGAGTCCATTGATGAAACGGGCTGACTTTTGATCTGAAAAGCTCTTAGCAAGTTCAATAGCTTCGTTAACAGCTACGAGCTGAGGAGTATCAAATGAAGTGATTTCAAAAACTCCTAGGCGTAGTAAATTCTTTTCTACCAAAGTCAGACGATCGATGGTCCAACCAGTTTTCAAATGTTGTGTGATTTGTTTGTCCAGATCATCCTTTTTAGCTTGGACACCAGAAACGAGCTCTACAAGGAAGTTAGGAAGTTGTACGTCTGTATCTTCGCGATCATGTGTGTAGGCGAAGATACAAGCAGTTTCTAAATCTGAACCATATTCAAGACTCATCAAGGCTTGGAAAGCACACTTACGTAGTTCACGTCTAGATTCTAATAATGGACTAGTCATTGAGGAAGTCCTCGTCGAATAAGTCTTTCAATTCTGGTTTTGGTGTTTTATCTGGAACGATACCTGAAACGTGAATGTTGACAGCAGAGATTTCAACATCAGCCATGTTACGGACAGCATCCTTAACAGCTTTCTGGATAGCCATAGCAACCTTAGGAACTTTGACACCGTACTCTAGGTAGAGGTAGATATCAGCTGTGAGCTCATCGTTTGCTTCTTTTAGATATACGCCACGACCAAGAGAAAGTTTTGAAAGGGTGTCAGATACTGATTTGTTTGAAAAAGAGTGTACGCCTTCAACTTTCGCAGTTGCAATAGCAATGATTTTTTCAAGTACACGTGGGGCGATGACGATTTCGCCAAGTTGTTCTTCAATTCCCATAGAATGACCTCTTTCTAGTTTCTAGAGATTAGGCGCGAGAAACGTAAGTTCCTTCTGCAGTGTTGATAATCAATTTTTGACCTGCTTCGATGAAGTCTGGAACGTTCACGACAAGACCAGTTTCCATTGTTGCTGGTTTACCAGAACCTGTAACAGTAGCACCTTTGATAGATGGTTGTGTTTCAGCAACTGTCAATTCAACAGTAGTTGGTACAGTCACACCGATTACTTCAGTTCCGTAGAATTGGATTTTTACATCTGAGTTTTCAAGGATGTAAAGCAATTCGTTTTCAACATTCACAACAGGAATTTCGTATTGGTCGTAAGTTTCTGTGTTCATGAAGTAAGCTGTGTCGTCCATTTTGTACAAGTATTGAGCTGGAACTGTTTCGATGATTGCTTGCTCAAATTTTTCTTCTGGGCGGTAGCTTGTTTCAAAAGTTGAACCAGTGCGGACATCACGCAATTTCATACGCATGATAGTGTTTCCTTTACCTGGTTTGTGGTGGCTAGCTTCCAAAACGCGGATCAATTTTCCTTCAGCTGTTTCAAAAGTCATACCAGCCTTTAGTTTACTTGCTTCAATCATGTTTTTACCTCTTTAATAAATAGTTTACTCTTTATTGTACCATAAAATGCAATAATTCTCAAATATCAGATGAGCTTGAATTAGTTGACTGGTACGATATTTCCTTCTTCATCTTTGGTTACGAGAACATACTTACCGTCTACCTCGATGTAAAAGTTCTTGCTTGCAGTTTGCCCGTTATTTTGAACAGGAGCTTGAGTTTGGGCTTGTTGGTTGAGTTGACCGCCAAGTGTTTGTCCTAGATTCATTCCCATAATCATGTTCATACCATTGCCATTGCCTTCATTGTTAGCAGCAGCGATGAGAGCTTCATTACGAGCACGACGTTCTTCAATCTCAATCGTATTGTACTTCATAGCGACAAGCTCGCTATCAAGCTTACGGACAATATCTAAGCTTTCTTGATCATAGCTCAAATCTTCAAGTAGAATGTTGGTTGTTTCAATTCCATAAAGTCCTGCCCATACCTTATTAACTTCTTGTTTTGCTAGCTCATTGAAAGTATCTTGATTGGCATTAAGGCTATAGATATCTACCTTGTTTTCATTGGTAAATTTAGCAATTGCAATGGCAATCTTTGGTGCGATATTTTGTCGAAGTGTTCCTTGAGCTACATTTTGTAATGTAAAGGCTTTATGGTCTTCAATTTGTTGACTGATGGAGCTGACATAGAATAGGACTGGATCAGCAACTTTGATATCAAATAAGCCGTAGAAGCGGATGTTAAGTAATTGTTGATAACGTTCACTGAAGTATTCTACAGCATTCTGTGTACCGAATTTATTTCCGGCAACGGGTTGCATACGAATAAAGATGATTTCTTGTTGGGTAATGACTTGACCACCAAATGAGAAGCGGTTTTTGAAATTTTCCCAAGTGCCCTTTAGGCCACCTTTTTCAAGAAGCCAGGCATTGTCTCCAGAACGCCATTCGTGGCTACCAGCTTCTAAGACGTCTCCAAGGAAGGTACCGTTGTTCACTAGAATAGCGACATAGCCTTGAGGAACAATAACGACACTACCGTCTGTTAGTAGTCCAGTGTTTTGATTGCTTTGTCTAGATTTGCCATCTGGATCTTTTGAAAGAAGTTGGCCTTTAATGGCCAAAGCATCGGCTGTTAGGTTATTTGGAAGTACGATAGCTTCTTTAAATTTGCTATCGTTGAAACTATTAAGCCCTGAAGATAGGGCGGCACGAATAAATCCCATAATTTCCTCCTAGTTATATAGTTCGTCTTCATCCACAACTTCATAGGTATCAAGAACCCATTGATTTGGACTACGTGTGAGTTCAGCTCCGCAGTATTCACATTGGCTAATAGCTGAGATTTTAAGTGGAGCACCACAGTTTGGACAGTGGTCGCTAACAGCTTCATCTTGAACATTGTTTTCAGTTTGGCTACCATGTTTGCGGATGAAGTTCATTTGATAAACTGTAAATAGATCTTGTTGAGGGTCTCCTTCGATAACCTTACGAGTCTTATCATCGATAACATAGTCTCTGAGTGTAGATGAAAGGATAACCACTAAAGTATCATTTCCATCAGGATTTTCATAGAAATCTTTGATGCGAATATTTTCAACATAGACTTTTTCTAAAACATTGGTTGTTTTTGCCCGAATATGATCTTCGAGTTGTGTACTATGTTGGGAATAGAGACTAGTACTTTCGAGAGAGCGAACCAAATTCCAATCCTTTTTAGTCCAGGCTGCCTGCAACTGAATATAGACTTCTTTAACCCATGAAGCGAAGGCATCAGCATCAAAGTTTGGATCGCCATATTTGATACGACTAACAGCTAGTGTGTTGTGTTCTACTCGACGATGGCTAGGTGGATTATATCCAGTTGAACTACCGTAAGACTTGCCAGAAGATGAATTCAGGTCGTTTAGATATTTGATGAACATGTAGAGTAAGAAACCTCCAACACCAAACATGATAAGCATGTTCATACCAGTACCTAAAGAACCACCTGAACTAGAGGAGCTACTTCCAGAGCGATAGCTACTTTTATAAGAGGAGCTGCGACTTGAGCTACTGCGGCTGCTACTTCTTGAACTGCTTCGGCTAGAGCTACCACTTCGCGAATGGCCAACGCCAGCATCAATTGAGTTAAATGGTGTGAAGAATAACAACAATAAACAAGTGGCGAGAAGAGTATATAACTTTTTCATATGTCTCCTAACTATGTGAGTATAAAAATAGTTTTTGCTAAATTTTATGTCTATAAAGAGTTTTGGAGTTTTATAGTTTTATTTTCAATAAACCACCCTATAATCCAACCAAATACGAGTATATAATTCTCGATAGCACCAATTGCATTAACAGGAGAATGATATTCAATAAAATTTAACAAATGATTTGTTCCTATTCCTATACCACCAATAATGAGGGCAAGAAGGGCAATTCGCAGGTAAAACCAATCGTACTTAATATTAACGGCAAGAATAATAATTAAGACAGCTAGATTCCAAATTCCAATTTCTCTTTGCCATCCTGCAGAAATACCGTAACCAGAATGCTCTCCCATATATGATGGAAGAAAGATTTGTAGAATAGAAGCACCCAACATGGCGACAATAACTAAAATAAATAGTACTCGTAAAAATTTGTTCATTTATTCTCCTTATTCTATTTTTTAGTAGAAAAGGCTATTAACAAAAGTATATTTACTCGTTCTCTTTCAACTTAGCCAATTCTTGGGCAAGTAGTTTAAGAGCGACTTGTGGGTTAGCTTGACCCTTGGTTGCTTTCATGAGGAATCCTGTGAAGGCCTTGTCAGCGTTACGTTTTCCTGATTTGAAGTCGGCAACAGCGGCTTCGTTATCCGCAAAGACTTGATGAATAATTGGAATCAAAACATCAGGATCTGAGATTTGAACTAAACCAGCTTTTTCCACGTATTCACGTGCTCCACCACCATTTTTAGCTAGGTGAACAAAGACTTTCTTTGCAATCTTAGAAGAGATAGTACCGTCTTCGATGATGGCAATCATTTCAACCAAGTTTTCTGGTGTCAATTGGATTTGTTCCAGTGTCTTGCCTTCTGCGTTCAAGAATTGAGCGACTTCACCTTGGAGCCAGTTAGAAACTTGTTTAGCATCACCACCGAGGGCGACAGCTTTTTCAAAGAAATCAGAAGTGACTTTGTTTGCAGTCAACTGGCTAGCATCGTAGTCTGATAGACCAAGTTGAGATACGTAGCGAGCACGGCGTTCTTTTGGAAACTCTGGCAATTCAGTACGCATCTCTTCGATCCATTCATCTGAGATTTCAAAGAGTGGTAGGTCTGGTTCTGGGAAGTAGCGGTAGTCTGCAGCACCTTCCTTGACACGCATGAGGATAGTTGCTTTAGTAGCTTCATCGTAACGACGTGTTTCTTGGCGGATTTGACCACCTGAACGAAGGATTTCAGCCTGACGTTGCACTTCGTATTCAAGACCCTTACGCACGTTTGAGAAGGAGTTGAGGTTTTTCAACTCAGTTTTGGTACCAAATTTCTCTTGACCATAAGGACGAAGGGAGATGTTGGCATCCACACGCATAGAACCTTCTTCCATCTTAACGTCAGAGATACCAGCGTATTGGATAACTTCCTTGAGGGCTGTAAGATATGCATAAGCTTCTTCAGGGGAACGCATGTCTGCTTCAGATACAATCTCAATCAATGGCACCCCTTGACGATTAAGGTCGACATAAGAGAAACCATCTGTTCCGTGAGTATTTTTACCAGCATCTTCTTCCAAGTGGGCACGCTCAATACCGATTTTCTTAGTTGTACCGTCTTCTAGCTCCACTTCAATCCAGCCGTTATAACCGATTGGCTCATCAAATTGAGAAATTTGATAGGCTTTAGGATTATCTGGATAGAAGTAGTTCTTACGGTCAAAGTGCATCTTCTTGTGGATGTCCATGTTGAGGGCAAGAGCTGCTTTGATACCAGCATCGACAACACCCTTATTGAGAACTGGCAGTACGCCTGGGAAAGACCAGTCAATCACGTTTGTATTGGCATTTTGGTCATTTCCGAAGTGGGCAGAAGTAGGTGAGAAGATTTTTGAATTGGTGTTGAGCTCTACGTGGACTTCAAGTCCAATGACTGTTTCAAAGTTCATTAGTTGTCACCTCCAAAAATCACGGGTTGTTGTTTGTGGTAGTCTGTTGTTGCTTCAAAAGCAGCAGCAGCTTGGTAAATGGTCTCTTCAGAGTATTTTGGACCAATTAATTGTAGACCAACAGGTAGTCCTTGAGCAAATCCTGCAGGAATTGAAATTCCTGGTAGACCAGCCAAGTTGACTGGGATGGTCAAGAGATCCGCCAAGTACATAGCAACTGGATCGTGGTTGAGCGAATCCAAGTCAAAGGCTACGCTTGGAGCTGTTGGACCGAGGATGAGGTCGTAATCTGCAAAGACTTTTTCAAAATCTTGGATGATGAGGGTACGAACTTGACCAGCTTTCTTGTAGTAGGCATCGTAGTAACCTGATGAAAGACTGAAAGTACCAAGCATGATACGACGTTTCACTTCGTCACCGAATCCTTGGCTACGAGTGTTAACGTAAATCTCGTCCAAGTTCTTAGCGTCTTCAGCACGGAAACCATAGCGGATACCGTCAAAACGTTGCAAGTTTGAAGAAGCTTCAGATGAAGCGATGATGTAGTAAACTGCAACCCCGTATTTAGAGTGTGGAAGGCTGACTTCTTCTACAACTGCACCAAGTTTTTCAAAGTGCTTAGCGGCGTTGAGGATAGTTTCTTTAACTTCTGGGTCAATCCCTTCACCAAGGTATTCCTTAGGCAAAGCAATTTTCATGCCCTTGATGTCTTGTCCGATTTTTGAAGTAAAGTCGGCAATGCGGACAGGAGCAGAAGTAGAGTCTTTAGCATCTTGGCTGGCAATAGCATTGAGCAAGAGCGCATTTTCCTTAACAGTTGGAGCGAAAGGTCCAATCTGGTCTAATGAACTACCAAAGGCAATCAGACCAAAACGTGAAACTGTTCCGTAGGTTGGTTTGAGACCGACAATTCCGTTGAAGGCAGCCGGTTGGCGGATAGATCCACCTGTATCAGAACCAAGAGACAAACGGACTTGTCCTGAAGCTACAGAAGCTGCGGAACCACTAGATGATCCACCGGGAACCTTGCTGTGGTCCCAGGCATTTTTAGTTGCACCGTAGTAAGATGTTTCACCAGAACCACCCATGGCAAACTCGTCCATGTTGGTTTTCCCAACAACGATCATGCCCTTAGATTTTGCATTGGCAACAGCTGTCGCATCAAAGATTGGCTCGTAGTTATAAAGCATTTTTGAGGCTGCAGTTGTGAGGATGCCGTCTGTAGAGATATT
Source organism: Streptococcus infantis (assembly GCF_000963255.1). Lineage (GTDB taxonomy): Bacteria > Bacillota > Bacilli > Lactobacillales > Streptococcaceae > Streptococcus > Streptococcus nidrosiense. The sequence continues at coordinate 66,705 of NZ_JYOV01000021.1, forward strand.
ATCCTTAACTGCTAGCGGAATTCCTGAAAGGACATTGTCAGCGTCAATTCCAGTTTCGTCAATAGCTTTAGCTTGAGCAAGAGCTTGATCTTCAGCGATAGTGACAAAGGCATTGATAGCTTCTTCACGCGCCTTGATATCGTCAAGTGTCGCTTGGGTAAGTTCTGTTGCTGAAATTTCCTTAGAAACAAGGAGGTTGTGCAACTCTTCAATCGTTTTATTGTTAAAAGTCATTAGGCATCTCCTCCATCGTCCAGGATAGCTGGGACCTTGATATAGTAATTGTCTTTTTCAGGTACATTTTTAAATAAGCGATCACGGTCAGTTCCTTCTTCGGCTACGTCTGGGCGAAGAACGGTCTTGCGATCTGCCATGGTAGTCGTTGGTTCAACACCAGTAGTGTCGACTTCGCCGAGCAATTCGACCATATCAACAATCTTAGACAAGGTTGTCGCAAACTCAGCAGTTTCTTCTTCTGAGAATTTTAATTTTGAAAGATTGGCAACGTGTGTTACCTCTTCTTGCGTAATTTTCATCTTGCATCCTTTCGTGAAATGATGATTATTTATCTGTTCTATTTTACCATATTTTCCTATAAATAAGGTAAGTCAAGTTGAAAAGAAGCAGAAATTGAAAAAAGGATTTTAATTCGATATAATGGTTGAAATTAGAGGAAAGACTAAGAGTCGTTTTAAGTTGGAAAACGAGTTGGATGATTGATCAAATGAAAACACATTAGGGGTGAAACATGACACTTTGGGATTTACTTTTTACCAGTAAAAAAACAGTTTCTCCAGACTTGGGGACATGGTACATTTTGTTACCGACTTCTTTGCTAGTCATAGCTGCTCTATCAATTCGCTATGCCTCCTCTAAACCTTATCGAGATTTTTGGTATTGGGGTCAATTGATTCAACTGCTGATTATCAACGCTTGGTATATTTCGGCACGCCTGCCCTTGTCTGAGGCTCTCCCTTTTTACCATAGTCGCATGGCTATGTGGATGATTCTTTTTGCCCCTAATAAGACCTTTTTCAAACAATACTTTGCCTTGGTTGGAGTATTTGGTTCTATTATGGCTTTAGTTTATCCAGTTTTTTACCCGTTTCCTTTCCCTCATGTTTCGTCGGTCAACAATGTTTTCGGACATTGGGCCCTCTTGGCTAACTGCTTGATTTATCTTATTAGATATTATAAAGTTGAAAAAGGGGATGCTTGGAAAATATGTCAGATGACTCTTGGAGTTAATGCTATAATTTTTCTAGCCAACCTCTTGACAGGAGGGAATTATGGCTTTATGAGTAATCCCCTTGTGATTGGGGATCATGGCGCCTTGGTTAATTATTTGATAGTAACCAGTCTGATGACAGGAATCCTCATTCTCATAAATCAATTTGTTAAATATAAACTGAAGAATCGTCAGCTAATAAATTAAGGAGATCTTATGCATCATTTTATTACAAGAACCCAAACCACACCACCGCCTATTCCGATTTTTTGGTACGGTGTCATGATAGGCCTTCTTGCACTGCCTATCTATGGATCTCTTACTTACTACAAAAATCCCAAATTTGTTCGATTATTTAAGTGGATTCAAATAGCGCAACTGCTAGCTCTTTACACTTGGTATATTGGTTTTGGCATTCCATTTTCAAATAGTCTGCCTCTTTACCATTGTCGTTTAGCCATGTTCGCAGTTATCTTCCTACCAGACAGATGGAAAACCAAGCAGTATTTTGCCCTTATGGGAGCTAGTGGAGCAGTATTTGCCTTGGGTTATCCGGTTTTTGATCCCTATGACTTTCCGCATATTACCAGTTTTTCATTCTTGATTGGACATTATGCTCTCCTGGTAAATTCACTTGTCTATCTCATGAACCACTACGATAAGACCCTGCTTAAAAAGTATCGAATCATCGTCTACACTTTTGTTCTTAATCTTTTTCTAGTTGGAGTCAATCAAGTGACAGGTGGAAACTATGGGCTTTTGAATACCACGCCTTTTATCCCAGATGCTCCTATTTGGATAAAATATCTGTTGGTTTCAATCATTCTATCTTCAGCCTTGGTGCTCTTTGATATCTTGTTTAAGAAACGCTGGCAAAAGAAAATGGCACTAGAATCAACTCTTTCATGATTTAGATTGTAAGCTAAAAGAAGATATAGAATTTGAGTCGACCAATCACAAAATATAAATTACAACATCCATTATTTAAAAGCAAGTCTATTATAGAGACCTGCTTTTTCTTGTGTAGGCGATTGAAAAACTCTCTAAAATCCGATATAATGGAGTGTTGAAAGGAATTTTAGGGTCCAATGTAACAAAGAGCGATTAGAAATTCAAATAATTCAAAAAAAGTAAAAAGAAAGAGAAGTTATGAGTATTCAAGAAGAAATCAAAAAACGTCGTACCTTTGCCATCATCTCCCACCCGGACGCTGGTAAAACGACTATCACTGAGCAATTGCTTTACTTTGGGGGAGAGATTCGTGAGGCAGGTACTGTAAAAGGGAAGAAGACAGGAAACTTTGCTAAGTCTGACTGGATGGATATCGAGAAACAACGTGGGATTTCGGTAACCTCATCTGTCATGCAGTTTGACTACGATGGCAAACGTGTCAATATCCTAGATACACCAGGGCACGAGGACTTCTCAGAAGATACTTACCGTACCTTGATGGCGGTGGATGCGGCTGTCATGGTTGTGGACTCTGCCAAGGGTATCGAGGCCCAGACCAAGAAATTGTTTGAGGTTGTCAAACATCGTGGTATTCCAGTCTTCACTTTTATGAACAAGCTTGACCGTGATGGCCGAGAGCCACTAGACCTCTTGCAAGAATTGGAAGAAGTCTTGGGCATTGCTAGCTATCCGATGAACTGGCCGATTGGGATGGGGAAAGCTTTTGAGGGACTCTATGACCTTTACAATAAACGCTTGGAACTTTACAAAGGGGATGAACGCTTTGCTAGTCTGGAAGATGGGGACAAGCTATTTGCTAGCAACCCATTCTACGAGCAAGTCAAGGATGATATCGAACTCTTGCAAGAAGCTGGAAATGAATTCTCAGAAGAAGCCATCCTTGCGGGTGAATTAACTCCAGTATTCTTCGGTTCAGCTCTTACTAACTTTGGAGTACAGACCTTCCTTGAAACCTTCCTCAAGTTTGCTCCAGAACCACACGGTCACAAGAAAACAGATGGCGAAATTGTGGATCCTTACGACAAGGATTTCTCAGGATTTGTCTTTAAAATCCAAGCCAACATGGACCCTCGTCACCGTGACCGTATTGCCTTTGTCCGTATTGTCTCTGGTGAATTTGAGCGTGGTATGAGTGTTAATCTTCCTCGTACTGGTAAGAGTGCTAAACTATCAAATGTTACTCAGTTTATGGCGGAGAGTCGTGAGAATGTCACTAATGCCGTAGCAGGGGATATTATCGGAGTTTACGATACTGGTACTTATCAGGTGGGAGATACTTTGACAGTTGGGAAAAACAAATTTGAATTTGAACCACTGCCAACCTTTACCCCTGAAATCTTCATGAAAGTTTCTGCTAAGAACGTTATGAAGCAAAAATCCTTCCACAAGGGAATTGAGCAATTGGTTCAAGAAGGAGCTATTCAGCTTTATACCAGCTACCAAACAGGTGAATATATGTTGGGTGCCGTTGGTCAATTGCAGTTTGAAGTCTTCAAACACCGTATGGAAAATGAGTACAATGCAGAAGTCGTTATGAGCCCAATGGGTAAAAAGACCGTTCGCTGGATTAAACCAGAGGATTTGGATGAGCGTATGTCTTCAAGTCGAAACATCTTGGCTAAAGACCGCTTTGACCAACCTGTCTTCCTCTTTGAAAACGACTTTGCCCTCCGCTGGTTTGCGGACAAGTATCCGGATGTAGAGTTAGAAGAGAAGATGTAACTCAGTACCAACAATTGGAACTAAAGTTCCTAATTGTTGGACGCTAGTCGCTATTTTGCGGTCTAGCTAACTGCCTTACTAACTGCGTTTGGCAAATAAAATCGATTTACAAACTCCGTGTCGTAGTTCAGTAAATTTATGTAGTTGTATAACAATCTAAGTAACTAACGCCAAGTTTCTATAGAACTTGGCTAGGCGCTCCACTAGTAAAGTTTTACGAATTTTATCGATTCGTAAAACTTTACGTCGTGATGGGTAGAAAGTGGCCTGACTGCCTCACTAACTCATCGACGAAAAATAATCGTTTTCTCCTCTTTGTGTCGTAATGCTCTGTGTCGTAATCTAATAAACGGCAACCGCTATGGCGGTTTACCTAAACGCTTCACTAGGCAAAACCCACGAGCTAACTGCCTTACTAACTGCGTTTGGTAAATACAATCGATTTGCCAAACTTCGTGTCGTAATGCTCTGTGTCGTAATCTAACAATTGGTAACAGTTAGAAAGTAGTCTAGCTGCCTGCTATTGCCATACTAATTGCGTGTTGTAGCGGAAAATGAGTACCTTAGATGGTCACTTACCTTAAATTTATTGTAAAAAAGCCAAGAAGATATTTTTCTTGGCTTTTCTTGTAGCTTGCTATTCAAAATTTTCCTAAAACTCCGCCCCAATGTGGGACGGAGTTTAGGAGGTCTTTTAGGTCGCTAATCGGTAAACAGCTTCAGCATAGATATCCATAGCATGATAGAGATCATCTAAGATAGCATATTCATTTGCTTGGTGTTCTGTTTGCTCTCTTCCTGGGAAGAGGGCGCCAAAAGCGACACAGTTTGGCATGGTACGTGCAAAGGTTGCACCGCCAGATGATAGAGCGGGGCTGTTATCGCCAGTTTTTTCTTTATAAACCTGCATGAGAGTAGTGACGAGCAGGCTATCTCTTGCCACATAAAGTGGTGCTAGGTAGTCAAATTCTTGGTAGCTAAGTTGGTAAGTTTTTGCACACTCTATCAGCTGATGAACAAGGGCATCCTTGTCTGCAAGGACTGGGATTCGGATATCAATTCGAATCTCAGAACTTTCGGGAGTAATGGTTAAGGCGGCCACATTAAAGGATAAATGTCCAGAAGGCTGGTCGCTGATATCACCAAAGATTCCTTTTCCTTGACCATCTTGACCAACTTCTTTGGCAAGAAATGTCAGTGCAGGATGGGATTGAATGGAATCAAGGACAGTGGCTAGTCGAATGACTGCATTAATCCCTTGACTAGCATCCTTGGCGTGCTTAGACACACCTAGAACAGTAAGGCTCTGGTCATTTTGTTGGTAATCGTAGCCAGCAACTATTAGGCCTGCCTGGATCTGTTCCATAAGTGGTCCTTGATAAGTTGCCTTATCAGGAACGACATTAAAGGCTCCACCTACCTCTAAGACGAGTTGTTCTGATCCAGGTCCATGAAGTTTGACCTGAAGAAGTCCTTTTTCTGCATAGGTTAATGGGAATGAGGAGTCAGGAGCAAATCCCATGCCGGCCTGTTCCTCAATGGTATTATATCTTGCCATACAACGCCAAAGGGTTTCCTCATCAGTACCAAATATGAAACGAACCCTTTTTTTGAATGGAATTCCTTGGTCAAGCAAGCTCTTAACTGCGTAAAGGGCTGCAAGAGAAGGTCCTTTATCGTCCTGCGCACCCCGACCATAAATTCGCCCATCTCTGATACTTGCTTCAAATGGAGGAGTTTCCCAGTCTTTCAAATCGCCTGCAGGAACTACATCTAGGTGGCAGAGGATGGCAAGGAGATCACCTTCACCAACTTCTGCATACCCATAATATCCTTGAGGATCCAGATAGGTTTTAAAACCAAGATCTTGACACAAGTCCAGCATTTTTTTCAGGACATCTTGGATGGCTTGACCAAAAGGAGTACCATTTTCACCTTCCTTGAGAACAGATGGATAGGAGATGATGGTTTTCAAACTTTGAAGAAAATCCTCTTTGATTGATTCTGTAATATAGGATTTCATCCGTATCTCCCTTTGTTTCTATAAGAATGGCACTAAGGTACCTAAGATAAGAAGTAGAATACTTGCAACGACAATGACGATGACGAGTTTTCCAACAAATTTCCACCAAGTTCCAAGGCTGACACGACCAAGAGCAAGAGCACCCATAACAATACCTGAAGTAGGAGTTACAAGGTTAAGGACACCAGATGCAGATTGGTAGGCAGTGACGATAAGGCTTGCTTTAACATTGACGAACTCTCCAAGAGGAGCCATGATACCCATAGTTGCACTAGCAAGACCAGATGAAGAAGGAATGAGGAAGGACATAGGTAGGTAGAAGATATAGGTCAATACGATGAAGATTTGAGGAGAAAGACCTTGAAGGCCAACTTCACCCCAGTGTAGGATGGTTGCAGTAATCATACCATCGTTCATGATAACTTGGATACCACGAGCAACCGCACAAATCAAGGCTACTGAAAGCAAATCTGCAGCACCAGTTAGGAAGGTTGAGACAATCTTGCTTTCTTTGAGACCATAGACAACACCGATCAAAATCCCCATAACGGCAAAGAGCATAGCGCCTTCTGGGAAGTACCAGCTACCAAATGGTAGAGCATCTGAACCGATAACTCCTCCAATTACAGGAAGGCCGATTAACCAATTCTTGAAGTCTTCAAATACAGTAACATGCAAATCAACCCAAGGGATGAAACTTGCAATCATAATTATAAAGGTTAATACAAATAAAGCGAGGACATGTTTTTGTTTCTTGCTCAAGGTAGATGGTGCATCATCGTTATCTGAAACATTAAAGTGTTTGATATCTTCTTCGCGTTGAGCGTAAACGAGTGATTTAGTAGGATCTTTTTGAATCTTTTCTGCATAACGATAGACAAAGTAAGTGCTGATACCTGTCATTACGAACCAGAAGATAACACGGAGAATAACCCCATCCATAGAAGAAATTCCCGCAGTATCAGAGGCGATAACAGTAGCAAATGGATTCAATGTAGATGCCAAACAACCAACTTGAGAACCTAGTAAGATGATGGCTACGGCAGTGATACTGTCAAAACCAACTGCCATCATTACAGGAATAAGAAGGGGATAGAAGGCCATGGTTTCTTCTCCCATACCATAGGTAGTTCCTCCAAGTGCGAAGAGGGGCATGAGGATGAGAATCAACATTTTTTCGCGACCCTTGTATTTTTTAACGATGGAGGCAATCCCTACATCGAGTGTACCAGTAGCGTTTACGACACCAAGGAAACCTCCGACCATAAGGATAAAGAAGGCAACGTCGATAGCTGCGCTGGTTGGTTTGTGACCGAGCATGGCACGAATTGGTGCCATAAGGATATCGTAAATCCCTTGAGGATTTGAGTCAACAGTTTGATAGGTACCTGCGATGAGGTTACCTGCTTCATTGGTATCATACTTACCTGCTGGAATGATCCAGGTTAAAAATGCCATAATGGCAATGATGATAATCAAAACAGTGTATGATGAGGGCATTTGAAACCTTTTTTTATTTTCACTCATTTGTTTTTCCTCCTAAACTATGTCACACAGTATAAAAACGAATGATGTGGCAAGAGTGCTGACTAAACTTTCTTGAAAGGTATGACTAAACTATTATTCTTTCACAATGATTGTTCCACTTTCAGATTCAATCAAGGCTCCTAGATTGATAAGAGAAGTGATAACTGCTTTTCCTGCTGGACGATTGGTCACAAAATCAATGGCAGCTTGGATTTTTGGCAGCATACTACCAGGAGCAAATTGCCCCTCTTGGATGTATTCTTGGAGTTGGCTTACAGTTACCCGTTCCAATTTTTCCTGATTTGGTTTGTTATAGTTGATATAGGCATAATCGACACCAGTTAAAATGATGAAGAGATCTGCTTCGACTAGCTCTGCCAAGCATTGCGATGCAAAGTCCTTATCGATGACAGCTTCCACTCCTGAAAAGTAACCGTTTTCATTTTTGGCGATAGGAATACCTCCACCGCCTGCTGCGATGACAATTTGTCCCTTATCTAAGAGTGCGCGTATACTGTCGATTTCTTTGATGTAAATGGGTTTTGGAGAAGCCACTACCTTACGCCAACCACGACCTGCATCTTCTTTAAAGTTAGCCCCAGTTTTTTCGCTTTCCGCTTTAGCCTCTTCTTCTGAGTAGAATGGACCGATTGGTTTGGTTGGATTGAGAAAGGCAGGGTCATCCTTGTCTACGACAACCTGTGTGACAACAGAAACGACAGTTTTATCAAGATGAATATCCTGTAAAGCATTTTCTAGAGCATTCTGGAGCCAAAAACCGATGCTACCCTCTGTCATAGCAACAAGTGAATCGAGAGGAAAGGCGGGATTTTTTTCGGAATTCGCTGCTAGGTGTTGGAGGAGTAGGTTACCAACTTGCGGTCCATTGCCATGGGTGATAATCAATTCATCGCCATTTTGGATGAGTTTCACCAGATGACGTGCTGTTTCTGCCAGAGCAGCTTCTTGAGCTTGAGCAGATGGATCTGTGGACAGAATGGCATTTCCTCCAAGAGCGACAACGATTTTACGATGAGACATGAGCGCTCCTTTCTTTTGGATGAACAAAAACCAATTTTGGTTAAAAGCTTGGATTTGGAAGTTGATAAGAAAGACTTTGTAGGGACGAGTTGAGTTGGAATTTCGAAATGCGGATAACTGGAAGGCAGTTACTTGTTATGAGGTTTTTGCTTGAATGGTGACTATTGGGGAATTTCAACTCAGAGCTCGTAACTTCTACAAAAAGGGACTGGACTAAAACACTAGTCTCAGCCCCTAAGCTGTTTGTTATAGTTGGCATCACACTTTAGGAATATAGAGATTTCCTAGTGTAGCGGCCATAACGGCTTTAATGGTGTGCATACGATTTTCTGCTTGATCAAATTGACGAGCATACTTGCTATGGAAGACCTCATCAGTTACTTCCATTTCTTTTACGCCAAATTTCTCAGCTACTTGTCTGCCATAGATAGTGTTCGTATCATGAAAGGCTGGTAAACAGTGGAGGAAGATTAAGTTTTCATTGCCTGCTTTCTTAACAAGATCCATATTGACTTGGTAAGGTTTTAGCAAAGCGACGCGTTCTGCAAACTTATCTTCTTCGCCCATAGATACCCAAACATCAGTGTAAAGGACATCAGCCCCTTTTACAGCTTCATCAGCATCTTCTGTGATGAGAATGTGAGCCCCACTTTCTTTGGCATATTCCTCAGCCAGTGCAACAACTGCTTGATCTGGGAAGAGTTCTTTTGGTGAAAAGACATGAACGTTCACACCAAGGATCGCTCCTGTTACTAGAAGGCTATTGGCAACATTATTACGACCGTCACCACAGTAAACCAAAGTCAAACCTTCAAGATGTCCGAAATTTTCTAGTACTGTCAAATAGTCTGCAAGCATTTGAGTTGGGTGCCATTTATCCGTCAAGCCGTTCCAAACAGGAACACCAGAGAATTCAGCTAATTCTTCAACCATATCCTGACTAAAACCACGGAATTCAATACCATCAAACATACGTCCTAAAACTTTTGCGGTATCTTCAGTAGTTTCTTTTTTACCTAGTTGAATATCGTTTGCCCCCAGGTATTCTGGATGTGCACCAAGATCGATTGCAGCAGTTGTGAAGGCTGCGCGTGTACGGGTAGAAGTTTTTTCGAACAAAAGAGCAATATTTTTACCAGCTAGATAGCGGTGTTCGATGTTTCGTTTTTTAAGATCCTTCAAGTGAGCTGAAAGTCCAATCAAATATTCGAGCTCTGCACGGGTAAAATCTTTTTCAGCTAGAAAACTTCTTCCTTGAAATACTGAATGTATCATTCTATATATCCTTTTCTAACAAGCATGATTCTGCTAGCAGATGCTAGGCAGAAATAGGAAGAATCTAAATGTCTTCGCGTTCAAACGGCATTGACATACAACGAGGTCCACCACGTCCACGTACCAATTCCCGTCCACGAATCTTAATTAAACGAAGTCCATATTCTTCAAGTTTCTTATTGGTCACAGTGTTGCGTTCATAAACGACTACGACACCTGGTGCAATAGCGAGTGTGTTAGAGCCATCATTCCATTGTTCACGAGCAGCTGCAACAATATTACCATCACCACAAGGAATGAGTGTAACTTTTTCTAAACCAAGGTTTTGAGCAAGGAGCTCTGCCAAATCTCCTTTTTCTTCAACAATATTGAGTTTTTCATTTTCGTAAGTGACAGAATAGACGTGAAGATTGCCTTGGATTTCTGGGTGGATTGTAAATTTATCATAGTCTACCATGGTGAAGACAGTATCCAAGTGCATGAACTTACGGCTGTTTGAAAATTCAAAAGCCAAAACTTTCTTGAAGCCAACATTCTTTTTGAAGATATTAACCAAAAGTTTTTCGATAGAAGCGGCATCGGTCCGTTGAGAGATTCCAACTGCTAGGACATCTTTTGAAAGAACAAGTTCATCTCCACCTTCAATCCGAGTAGTTTCTTCACGGTTATAGATGAGCTCTACCTTACCACCATAGATTGGGTGATGCTTGAAGATATACTTACCATAAAGTGTTTCGCGATTGCGTGTATCGGCGTACATGTGATTGAGTGATACTGCATTCCCGATAGTCGCAAATGGGTCGCGGGTGAAGTAAAGGTTTGGCATTGGATCGATGGCAAACGGATAGTCAGATTCAACCAAGTCAGTTAATCCTTTGCCTTCTTCAGGGATGTCAGGCAATTCAACTTTTTGAACACCTGCCATTGTTTTCTTGATCAGTTCAAGATTGTCGTCAATATCATGAAGCAGTTTTCGGATGGCATTTTTAGTTTGTCGACCACGAATATTTGCTTCATTGAGATATTCTTCTATGAACTGGTCACGTATTTCAGGAGAAGTTAATGATTCAGCAGCCAATTGTTCAAGATAGAGCACTTCGATTCCCTCGTCACGGAGTGCTTGAGCAAAGGCGTCGTGTTCACTTTGGGCATCTGCTAAAAATGGGATGTCATCAAAGAGCAACCTCTCAAGGTGATCTGGCATCAAGTTTTCTAATTCTTGACCCGGACGGTGCAACATAACTTTTTTCAGTTTTCCAATTTCTGAGAAAACATGAATTGGATGTGAAGACATGTGTTTCCTCCTTTTTTCTCGTGTGTACCAAACTATATTGGTATCGCTTACAAGTTAATAGTATCACAAATTAATATGCATTACAAGGGATATGATAAGGCCAAAAAGGCTTGAAAATGGCTATTTTATAGGATTTCTTACATTTTTTTATAAGAATATTCACAAATATACATGTTAAGTTAACTTATATTTATATTCTATAAAATTTATGCATAAAAATATTTTTAAAATTTTTTTAAAAAATTTTGAGATTGTAGAAAAAGGTGGATTTTCTGAGGTGAAAAGTTTGTTGAAACAAAAAAATCCCTTAGACTAGGACGATTGATCTAGCCTAAGGGAAGAATAGTTGGGTATTAGATACCGAAATTTTTCATAAAAAATGTAAAGAGTGCAAGTAAGATGAAGCTGATACTATTAAGTAGCATATGGACTGAGATAGACATTTCCAAACGTCTGGTACGATAAGCAGTCCAAGTGAGGACGGCTGACATCCAGCCATAAATCAAGAAGGAAGGGAGATTAGAAGGTCTGTGCGCAAGGAGGAAGATCAACCAACCAATAACATAGCCAAACTTTTCGTAGCCTTGGAAGAGTTTGGTAGGAATAATCCCGCGACAGATGATTTCTTCACAAATAGGTGCGATTAAAACGATGAGGAAGAAACTGCTAATCAGAGAGCTTTCAGAAATAAGGTTGTTGATTACTTGCTGATTAGAAGTTGTTGTTTGTTTTATGAGTTGTAACCAGATGCCACCTACAAGATTTCCAACAAAGATTGTCAAATAACTCAAAACAATACGAGGAAGATCATTAATCGTTAAGAGTTTAGGCTTAAATACTAGTAACTTGCTCTTATGGGCTCCGTATAAAAAGATAGCAAGCACAAGAATCGAAATAAGAGCTACGATAAGTGATGACCATATAGGATCAATCTGACTTATTGCTAACAGAGCTAGAGTTTGCATCGGGATTTGAGAGAGAACGATGGCTACTAACAAAATCCCAAACCACGCGAGTCGTTTACGAAAATCTTTAAAAAAGTTCATTGATATGTCTCCTAAAATTTTTATCTAATTATAACACAATTGCTGAGAGGATTCTATTTGTTACCATAAGAGGAAAGTACAGACGACAAATAGAATATCCCGAATCAAATGACCGTAGAATGATACCTCCTGTCTCAAATTTTTTGGGAATAAAAAACTGAGAAATAGAGCACCAAGGCCAATATAAAAAGCAATCGATAAAATGGTGATTGGATTACGTAGGAAGATTAAAATAGAAATTATGATGAAGGAAAATCTCACTTCCTTGCTACTGGAATTTTTTTGTAACCTTCTCCATTTTTTCAAGGGGAGAAAGGTAACGAGATCAACTCCAAAGAGAAAAAAGAAGGAGGGTAGGATGAGTTCCACGGCTTCTTTTTGAAGTAAGTTGACAGTAACGATAGTTTCTGATAGAACCAGCCCAACCCCGCAGAGGTTGACCACAATCATCATACTATAAAATAAAAAGATAAAGCGACTCCTGTCAATCAGTCTATCTCTTTTTAAGTTGTGACTAGATAAATAATGCATAAAGGCACAAGACCCAGATAAGCCCAATAAAGCCAGTAGAAAATAAAAACAGGATTGTTTGAGGGCCAGAGAGGTTCCAGACCAAAAGATACAACTACAAAGTGCCAGTTGGATTAAGGCAAAGAACAAGAGTAGTCGAATTGATTTTATGACTTTTTCCATAAAGTATCCCCTATATTTTTTTCTTATTATAGCTAAAAGATAGGAGAGAAAAGTCCTTAAATTCCCAATTGTCGATTTTTAGGGCTGTCTTGTCTTTTGAAACTAAAAAATCCCCCTTCAAGGGTTTCTTGAAGAGGGGAGATAGGGTGTACAGTTGATTGTTCTAACGTTTAGACCAGGTTCGCTTCATAAAGAGTAGTATGATTGGATAAATTTCAAGACGTCCTGCAATCATTGCAAAGGATAGTAGAAGTTTTGAAAATGGACTAAAAATTGAGAAACTTGCAGTTGTTCCTAAAATAGGACCGATATTGTTAAAGCAACTGAAAACAGCACTCGTGACAACCATTAAATTATTGGTATCTAAACTGACGATGAAAATCAAACTGAGTAGAATCATGATATAAACCACAAAGTACTTCAGAATCTTGTGCTGAGTATCCTTATCAATAACCGTTTGATTAACCTGAAGGGTTAACACACGGTGAGGTGATATGGTAGACAAGACTTGATTTTTAGCAATTTTAGATAGGATGACTCCGCGAATAACCTTGAGACCACCTGCAGTGGAGCCAGCAGAACCACCGATTGCCATCAGCATTAGCAAGATGTATTGAGAAAACAAAGGCCAGTTCGTGATATCTCCATATCCAAAACCGGTAGTGGTAATGATGTTAGATACTTGGAAGAAGGCCATCTCAAAGCTTTGTGAAACTCCGCTGTAGAGGTGGAGTGTGTTAAGCGTGATTAAGCCAGTTGATATGGCTACAATCAAGAGATAGGCTCGGAGTTCTTCATCAAAAAAGAATTCCTTGATACGACGAAGCATGAGGTAGTAGTAGAGGTTGAAATTGACACCAAACATTAAAACCCCGATACTTGTCAAATAGGTGATGAGAGAACTGTGATAGTGGGCAATTCCATCATTATAAACAGTAAAGCCACCAGTACCAGCAGTACCCATAGCGATAACAAAACTATCGTAGAGTGGCATCCCAGCAAGGTAATAAATAACCACAAAGAGGGCAAACATAGCCAGGTAGAGGATATAAAGGATTTGAGCTGTATTTTTTAGCTTAGATACAACCTTGCCAAATACTGGTCCTGGAACCTCAGCCTTCATAACTTCTAGGTGACTGTTTTTTGCATTGTCCATAATAGCTAGGGCAAAAACTAGCACCCCCATACCTCCGATGAGGTGGGTAAAACTCCTCCAAAATAGAAGAGAACGGCTTAAGACAGAAACATCATTTAGAATGGTTGCTCCCGTTGTTGTGAAGCCAGAACTAATCTCAAAGAAGGCGTCTATCATATTGGGAATTTGCCCTGAAAAGACAAAGGGAAGGGCACCAAAGAATGACCAGAGAATCCAACAGAGAGCTACAATTAAGACCCCTTCTTTTGCATAGATTCGCTGTTTTTTAGGTTTGCTGATGATTCCCAGAAGACCTAGAACAACAAGGATTCCGATGGTAGAGAAAAGAGCTGTAAAAACTTGACTCGATTCTCGATAATAAAGAGCAATGCTAACTGGAACTAAGAGTAGACCAGCCTCGATCAAGAGTAGCTTTGCAAGAAGAAATCGTACCATACTTCTATTCATAGCTTACCTCTCTAACAGATCATAGATCTTGGTGATATTTGATAGTAGTGTGATGACAACTAACTTATCACCGACTTGAAGGCTATCTTCACCAGTTGGGAAGATTGTTTTTCCATTGCGGATAATAGCAGCAATTAAAATATCTTTTTTGAGTTTCAATTGAGACAAAGGTTTACCAGTCATCTTGTTAGCTTCCTTGATAAGGAATTGAAGAGTTTCAACCTGTCCATTTGCTAGGTGGTGCATGGCTTGAAGATCTGAATATTGGGCATTGGCACGACCATGGATAAAGTGCATAATCGTATCAACAGCGATAGTTTTTGGTGTGATGATACTAGAAAACTCAGGTGCATGGATAATCTCTAGGAGACTAGTTCGATTGACCTTAGTGATGTTTTTCTGAACACCCACACTATCCAAGAACATAGATGTAATAATGTTTTCTTCGTCAACTCCAGTAAGGGTTGCGACCGCATCGTAGTGTTGTGCACTTTCTTCCAGGAGAATATCTTTTGCAGTCCCATCCCCTTGTACAATATAGAGTTTTGGATATTTTTGACTGAAAAATGCTGCGCGATCTGGATTGAGTTCAATGACCTTGGTATCAATACGGCTATCTTTCAAAATACCAACAAGGTAGTAGGCGATTTTGCCGGCACCGATAATGAGTAAACTCTTAACGACACGAGATTTGACATAGTTATGAAAAAGCATCATGTCTACACGATGACCTGTTACAAAGATACGGTCTTTATCTTCTAAAATAAGGTCGCCACTAGGGATCATCAGTTTATGATCGCGCTCAATAGCACAGACAATCACATTGCCAAACTTTTTCCGGAAGTCTGCGATAGACATCTGACAGATATTGCTATCCTTACGGACAACAAATTCCATCAAACTAACCAAACCACCTGCAAAACGCTCAACAGAAAGAGCATTTGGGAAGTCGATAATGTTAGCAATAGCACGAGCCGCTAGGAGTTCTGGATTGACAATGAGAGAAAATCCGAGAATATTTTTTTCTTTAAAGTAAGGGTTGGAATACTCAGGATTGCGGACACGGACGATGGTTTCTTTAGCCCCCATCTTTTTAGCTAAGACAGCAGAGACCATATTGACCTCGTCATATTGAGTCATAGCAATGAAAATATCGCAGTCTTGAACATTGGCAGCTTCTAGCATAGCAAAGTCAGCCCCATTACCTGCAATTCCAATAATATCAAAACGGCTTGTCATGTAATTAAGAACTGTTTCGTTCTGTTCAATTAAGACAACATCATGATTGTCAGCGACAAGTGAACGACAAAGGGCAGAACCAACTTTTCCCCCTCCGACAAGAATAATTTTCATAGTTATATAACCTACTTTTTCAATATGTATCTATCATACTCTTTTTTAGAATAAAATGCACTCGGCAACCGACTCTTTTCATTATTAGGGTGGAAAATTGTCTCATTGATAATCTTACTTGTTCAAAATTTAAAATATAAATCAAGCTATTTTCGTCTAATTCTAATGAATACAGAAGCATTTTCAACTAATGTAAATATGTTTGTAAAAAAATTGAAAAAATCAAGTCATTTCTATTGACAATCAAGCTGAAAGTGATATACTAAAACAGTAGTTTCGCTGATTTACTTCAAACCTGTTGTGAGGTAAGTTAACGATGCCTTAACCACGCTGTTTGCTGAGCTAGACTCCGGGCAGTGTGGCTATTTTTTTGCACTAGTGAGAGGAAACAAGGCATGGCAAATCACATTGTATTATTTGAACCCCAAATTCCACAAAATACGGGTAATATTGCTCGTACCTGCGCAGCAACGAATGCGCCCCTTCATATTATTAAACCGATGGGCTTTCCTATCGATGACCGTAAGATGAAGCGAGCAGGTCTAGATTATTGGGACAAGCTTGAGATTCATTTTTATGATAGTTTGGCTGATTTTATGGAAAAAATGGATGGTCAGCTCTACTTGATTTCCAAGTTTGCAGAAAAAGTCTATTCAGATGCAGATTTCACGACAGAAGGAGATCATTATTTTCTTTTTGGGAGAGAAGATAAGGGCTTGCCTGAGGAATTTATGCGTGAGCATCCAGAAAAAGCTCTCCGCATTCCCATGAATGATGAGCATGTTCGTAGTCTCAATGTTTCAAATACAGTTTGTATGATTGTTTATGAGGCACTTCGTCAACAAAACTTTGCGGGTCTCGAACTGGTTCACACTTACGAAACAGATAAGTTGAAATAAACACTTAGATAAAATGCTTGCGCTTGCAAGCTTTTTTTGTTATCATAAAGGGGTCTTCAGGGCAGGGTGAAATTCCCGACCGGCGGTAAATTTGACTAGCTATTTTAGCTTTCTCGTCGTTGTCTTGTCTCGATATACTTTAAGTATTATCTTCGACTACGACGCCTAGATAAATCTAAAATATCTTAGCCAAATAAGTCCGCGAGCGCAAGCTGATGTGGTGAGATTCCACAACCGACAGTATAGTCTGGATGGGAGAAGACGAAAGAATGGCTTTGTCTATTCTAATTGATTTTTTATAGGTAAATTGCAACCGCTTGCTAAAAAGAGTGAGGGGGAACTTTTGGAATATAAAAATAAAGGATAGATAGAGGAATCCTTTCCAACTTCTTCTGATTTTATAGAAAATTGGAGGAACCTGTTATGACAAACACACGTCGACTTTCGACCATTGCAATTCTATCAGCACTTTCATTTGTGTTGATGTACTTTGACTTTCCGCTTCTACCTGCGGCATCCTTCTTGAGGATTGAGTTCAGTATTTTACCGGTCCTTGTGGGCTTGGTAGTCTTGGATTTACCAGCAGCTTTTGGAGTGCTTTTCCTTCGGTCCTTGTTGAAAATCCTTCTGAACAATCAAGGGGTTAGTACCTATATTGGTTTACCGATGAATATTGTTGCCTTGGGAGTCTTTGTACTTGCTTTTGGTTTGATTTGGAAAAAAGAGCGAACAACCATGCGTTTCGTCCTAGCTTCACTAGCTGGTACGCTTGGTTTGACTCTAGCTATGCTAGTTCTAAACTATGTTTATGCTGTTCCTTTGTACGCTAAATTTGCTAATTTTGATATTGAGAAAATCTTAGGATTGAGCAACTACCTGATGACTATGGTTTTGCCTTTTAATCTGATTGAAGGTATTATCTTTGCTGTCTCTTTCTGGTTGTTGTTTGTCCTTTTGAAACCAACTTTAAAATACTATGAAAGATAAACAAACATTTATGATGAAGGGCTCTTTTGCCCTTTTACTTTTTATGATTATTGGCTATATTGTCAAATTTTATCCAGAAATGCTGGTCAGTTTTGATCAGCCGATTCAGACTGCCATTAGAGGTGATTTACCTGAGACCTTAACGCTTCTTTTTCGGGCAATTACGCACTTAATTGACATCCCAGTCATTATTAGCTGGGTTTTAATTGTAGCTTTTATATTTTATCGTAAGCAATGGAAGATGGAAAGTTATCTCATGCTGGGGAATCTAGCTTTAACTGGAATCTTAATCGTAACTTTTAAAAATATCTATCAAAGACCACGACCAGAAATTCTACACTTGGTAGAAGAAAAAGGTTTTTCTTTTCCAAGCGGACATTCTCTGGCAGTAACGATTATGGTTGGAACTTTGATTGTGATTTTGAGCCAACGGATTAAAAATACAGTCTGGAGAAAAATCGTTCAAATCTTGCTAAGTCTATACATCGTCAGTGTATTGGTATCAAGAATTTATCTGGGAGTTCACTACCCGTCAGATGTGATTGCCAGCCTTTGTGTAGGCCTAGGAGTTTTGTTTATGGAGTTTCCTTTCTACGATAAACTGCGTTTTCAATGGCGCTTCAAAGGAAAGCAGAAGTAGGCATTAACCCTTCTTGAGGAGGAAGAAATGGAAGTCAACATAAAAGATCTTCATCCGAGTCAACTATACTTATCAGAAGAGAAATTACAAGATATCCAGATGCTTTATCAATCGGTAGAAAAGCACAATATCAATCCAATCAGTGTTCTTACATTTGGAGATTATTTGTTGATTACAGACGGGCATCACAGGGCTTATCAGGCTTTATTGATAGGTCAGAATACGATTTCTGCTGAGTGGGATAAAGATGGTGGTGATGAACTATATCATCTCTATGCGCAAGCTTGTGAGAAAAGAAAGATATACTCTGTTCTGGACTTAAAAGATCATATCTTACCTCAAGATGAGTATGAAGCAAAATGGTATAACTGGTGTGATGGGTTTAATCAAGCAACGGAGCTAGTATTAGGATTAGAAAATGATGACAAAAATCATTCAGATAGATGATTCCTTGCGTCTAGTTCCCTATTTTTTAGCAGATCATCATGATGCAGCTTTGGCCTGGTATCAAGATGTGGATTTGGTGGAACTTGTAGACGGTATTAGAATACCTTATAGTCCGGAAAAATTAAATGCCATGTATTCCTATTTAGAAAGACACGGGGATTTGTTCTGGATTGAGTTTCGAGAAAAGGGAGAGTGGCTTCCAATTGGGGATGTCACCTTATCTCAGGAGAATCTTCCTATTGTGATCGGCAATCCAACTTATCAACATCAGGGACTTGGACGCAAAGTTTTGAAGGCTTTGATTGATCTAGCTCGTCAAAAGGGTTGGAAACAATTGAAAGTTCAAGAAATCTATACTTTCAATCGTATCTCTAGAAGATGTTTTGAGTCTCTTGGATTTGTGGAAAGTGGTACTACTGAAAATGGAGTGAGTTTTGTACTGACTTTGATTGAATGAATTCACTCCATCGTGATAGAAGATTCTAAAGATTGATTTCACCAAAAAATTGTAACAGAAAGAAATATCAAAAATAAAAATTTCTCTTGCATTTTTTTAAAAATAGTGTATAATAGATGGGTATGTGTAAAGCATACTTGTGGGAGGTAAAAATCTCTAAATTACCGCCAAAACCACAAAGGAGGATTTAAAAATGGCTAAAAAAGTCGAAAAACTTGTAAAATTGCAAATCCCTGCTGGTAAAGCTACACCAGCTCCACCGGTTGGACCTGCTCTTGGTCAAGCTGGTATCAACATCATGGGATTCACAAAAGAGTTCAACGCTCGTACTGCTGACCAAGCTGGTATGATCATTCCAGTTGTTATCTCAGTATACGAAGACAAATCATTTACTTTCGTTACAAAAACACCACCAGCTGCTGTTCTTTTGAAAAAAGCTGCAGGTGTTGAAAAAGGATCAGGTACACCTAACAAAACTAAAGTTGCTACAGTTACTCGTGCACAAGTACAAGAAATTGCAGAAACTAAGATGCCAGATTTGAACGCTGCAAACATTGAGTCTGCAATGCGTATGATCGAAGGTACTGCTCGTTCTATGGGATTCACTGTTGTTGACTAATCAATAACATCCCTATATAACCCGCAAGACTTCATCATTTCGAGAAGTGACGTGGGAGATGAAAATCGATTGAACCACTTACAAGGAGAATAGAAAATGGCTAAAAAAAGCAAACAACTTCGTGCTGCTCTTGAGAAGATCGACAGCACAAAAGCATACAGCGTAGAAGAAGCTGTAGCTCTTGCAAAAGAAACTAACTTCGCAAAATTTGACGCAACTGTAGAAGTTGCTTACAACTTGAACATCGACGTTAAAAAAGCTGACCAACAAATCCGTGGAGCAATGGTATTGCCAAACGGTACTGGTAAAACAGCTCGCGTTCTTGTATTTGCACGTGGTGCAAAAGCTGAAGAAGCTAAAGCTGCTGGTGCAGACTTCGTTGGTGAAGACGACCTTGTTGCTAAAATCAACGACGGTTGGTTGGACTTCGACGTAGTTATCGCTACACCTGATATGATGGCTCTTGTTGGACGTCTTGGACGTGTCCTTGGACCACGTAACTTGATGCCAAACCCTAAAACTGGTACTGTAACAATGGATGTTGCTAAAGCAGTTGAAGAGTCTAAAGGTGGTAAAATCACTTACCGTGCAGACCGTGCAGGTATCGTACAAGCCATCATCGGTAAAGTTTCATTTGAAGCTGACAAGTTGGTTGAAAACTTCAAAGCGTTCAACGAAACAATCCAAAAAGCTAAACCAGCTACTGCTAAAGGAACTTACGTAACTAGCTTGACAATCACAACTACTCAAGGTGTTGGTATCAAGGTTGACGTTAACTCACTTTAATTAGTAATAATTTAACATGAAAGGTTGAAGACAAGTTTGTCTCAACCTTTTTTCTATTAAAAAAATAAAAATACGTATAAACTTTCTAATCTATTTGATATTGTGGCTCTTTGTCAACTGTAGTGGGTTGAATAAAAAGCTAACATCTGGAGAGGACAACGATTGTCCTCTCCATTTTTATATTCAGAGCGATGAAAATTCGTTTCTTAAAGTTATCAAAGTTCCTAAAACCAAAAGCATTTCGTTTGATGAGTTTAATGAGATTATTGGTTGCTTCCAATTTGGCGTTGGAATAAGGTAATTGAAGGGCGTTGACAATCTTTTCTTTAACCTTGAGGAAGGTTTTCAAGACAGTCTGAAAAAGAGGATGAACCTGCTTTAGATTTTCCTCAATAAGTCCGAAAAATTTGTCAGGCTCTTTATTCTGAAAGTGAAAAAGCAAGAGCTGATAGAGATTATAGTGGTGTTTCAAGTCTTCGGAATAGCTCAAAAGCTTGTCTAGAATTTCTTTATTCGTTAAGTGCATGCGAAAAGTAGGGCGATAAAATCGTTTATCGCTGAGTTTACGACTATCTTGTTGGATGAGTTTCCAATAGCGCTTGATGGCCTTGTATTTATGAGATTTTCGATCAAATTGATTCATGATTTGGACACGAACCCGACTCATAGCTCGGCTAAGATGTTGAACAATGTGAAAACGATCTAGAACGATTTTAGCACATGGAAAAAGCTGTTTAGCTAAGGCATAGTAAGGACTAAACATATCCATAGTAATGATTTTCACTCGACATCGGACTGCTCTATCGTAGCGAAGAAAGTGATTGCGGATGATAGCTTGTGTTCTTCCCTCAAGAACAGTAATGATATTGAGCTGATCAAAATCTTGTGCGATAAAACTCATCTTTCCCTTGGTAAAGGCATACTCGTCCCAAGACATAATCTCTGG
>NZ_JYOV01000022.1 GCF_000963255.1 Streptococcus infantis
TAATATTTGTAGTGGGTAAATCCCCTATGGATCTTATGGAGCCTATTTTTGTGTAGAAAAAAAGTCCCATATGACCTATAATGAAAAGCGATCAAACAACTCATTAGAAAGAATCCTATGGAACAATTACATTTTATCACAAAACTGCTCGATATCAAAGACCCTAATATCCAGATTCTAGACATCATCAATATGAATACCTACAAAGAAATCATCGCTAAACTGGACTACGACGCCCCATCTTGCCCTGATTGCGGAAGTCAAATGAAGAAATATGACTTTCAAAAACATTCTAAGATTCCTTACCTCGAAACGACTGGTATGCCTACCAGAATTCTTCTGAAAAAGCGTCGATTCAAGTGCTATCATTGCTCGAAAATGATGGTCGCCGAAACCTCTCTCGTCAAGAAGAATCATCAAATTCCTCGTATTATCAACCAAAAGATTGCTCAAAAGTTAATTGAAAAGACTTCTATGACTGATATTGCACATCAGCTATCCATTTCAACTTCAACTGTCATTCGTAAGCTCAATGACTTTCACTTTAAGCATGATTTTTCTTGTCTTCCAGAGATTATGTCTTGGGACGAGTATGCCTTTACCAAGGGAAAGATGAGTTTTATCGCACAAGATTTTGATCAGCTCAATATCATTACTGTTCTTGAGGGAAGAACACAAGCTATCATCCGCAATCACTTTCTTCGCTACGATAGAGCAGTCCGATGTCGAGTGAAAATCATTACTATGGATATGTTTAGTCCTTACTATGCCTTAGCTAAACAGCTTTTTCCATGTGCTAAAATCGTTCTAGATCGTTTTCACATTGTTCAACATCTTAGCCGAGCTATGAGTCGGGTTCGTGTCCAAATCATGAATCAATTTGATCGAAAATCTCATAAATACAAGGCCATCAAGCGCTATTGGAAACTCATCCAACAAGATAGTCGTAAACTCAGCGATAAACGATTTTATCGCCCTACTTTTCGCATGCACTTAACGAATAAAGAAATTCTAGACAAGCTTTTGAGCTATTCCGAAGACTTGAAACACCACTATAATCTCTATCAGCTCTTGCTTTTTCACTTTCAGAATAAAGAGCCTGACAAATTTTTCGGACTTATTGAGGAAAATCTAAAGCAGGTTCATCCTCTTTTTCAGACTGTCTTGAAAACCTTCCTCAAGGTTAAAGAAAAGATTGTCAACGCCCTTCAATTACCTTATTCCAACGCCAAATTGGAAGCAACCAATAATCTCATTAAACTCATCAAACGAAATGCTTTTGGTTTTAGGAACTTTGATAACTTTAAGAAACGAATTTTCATCGCTCTGAATATAAAAATGGAGAGGACAATCGTTGTCCTCTCCAGATGTTAGCTTTTTATTCAACCCACTACAGTTGACAAAGAGCCTGATTGTCTTCCCATTCGTGATAAGCAGCGTAGAGCTGGCTTTTGTTCCACTGATAAATCTTCGCAACTTCCTTAATGGCTTGATTTTTCTTGATTCCTTGTTGGATTCGTTCTTGGATTTCTAAGAACAAGTCCTCTTCATCCTTATCTTCTACTTCTTGACTAGCACCCTCCACAATGAAAAGGCATTCGCCTTTAAGAGGTGTTTCAGAAATACTTTCTAGTAGCTCTGAAATCTTTCCTCGTTGGTATTCTTCATAGATTTTAGTCAATTCCCTGACCAAAACCACCGAGCGATCACCGTAGACTTCTAGCATATTTTCTAGCGTATCCGCCACACGGTGAGGTGATTCATAGAAAATCTGGGTCTCTGGATAAGCTTTTTTCGCTTCGAAAAACTGCTTTTGCTGGCCCGATTTTCGTGGTAAGAAACCATAAAAAATGTGAGGTTGTGGTGCTAAGCCACTGGCAATCAAGGCAGAAATCCCTGCACTAGCTCCTGGAACTGTGACAACTGCGATGTCTTCTTCTATGGCAGCCTTGACCAAATCATGCCCCGGGTCAGAAATACTAGGCATCCCTGCATCAGATACTTGGGCAAGATTTTGACCTTGTTTCAACAAACCAATCAAATCAGGAATTTTTTCCTTGGCATTATGTTCGTGAAAACTGATTTGCTTGGTTGAAATCTCAAAATGCTTGAGCAAAAGTCCCGTATTACGAGTATCTTCTGCTGCGATCCCGTCAACCTCTTTCAAGGTCTGAATAGCGCGAAAAGTCATATCATCTAGATTACCGATTGGCGTTGCGACTAGATAAAGCTTGCCGTAGGGAGTTTGTCCCTTAAAACTCTTTTGAATCTGCATACTTACTCCCTAAATAACAACTCATCACAAAACATACATTCTGCATCTTGCTCCCGACGTTGGCCATAAAAGTCACGACAAACATGAAAACCATCCTCATAAATGCGACGGACATTTTCTCTTACATGTTTCGTTTTGGCTGGAGCTGTCTCCTCAACCTCTCCCAAACGTTCTCTCAGTTTATCATTTTCTAAACGAAGAGCTGTATTTTCCTCTACCAAACTCTTGAGATTTTTCTTGATAGCTTCGACGTCTGCCAAGGTTACCAACAATTGCTGTGAAAAGTCATCTAAAGCATCAAATAATTCTTTTTTATTCATTACAGCCCTTTCAATAATCTATCTTTACTTTAAATTTTTTTGTAAAACCAGGTATTCCAAAACGTTTTGAAAGCTAACATTGGCCCGCCACATTTTACGAGTTTGGACGAGATTTTGCAAAATGTTCCGAGCTGAAACATTGAGAATCTCCTGGCCAGCTAATACCTCTAAAATTCTGAGCACCTGATCTTGCTTTTCTTTATCATCAGCCAAACTCGTTAATTTTGCAACTTGCAAGTAGGATTCTTTTTTATGGGCTAAAAGCCAAGAAAAGAGGCGTTCACTTTCATCTACTAGTGTCCAAAATCCTGCTTGATGGACAAGCTTATCAGCCTCTGCCTGCGATTGACTAAACTGAGCCAATAGCTTAGCTTTATTTTTTACTAAACCAACCTCTTCAAGCTGTGACATTAAAGTAGAGACTTGTTTCTTAAATTGGAAAATCTGTGTCCGACTTCGAATCGTTGGTAACATCTGTTCCTCATCATCGGTCAAAAAGAAAATATAAATCTCACTTTGTGGCTCTTCAATAACCTTCAAGAGTGAATTTGCAGCATTCACATGCATTTTTTCCGCTTGCTCGATAATAAAGACCTGACGTTGATTTTCAATACCAGACTGGGAAAATTGACCAACTAATTCTCGAATACGCTCCGTCTTAATGACTTGATTCAGAGGTTTAATTATGGTCACATCAGGAAACTCTTCCTGCTCAATCAATTTACAATTCCGACATTTTTCACAAGGAAAAATACCAGTTTTCTCACTACAAAAGAGACTTTTAGACAAAAAAAGGGCCATCTCTAAACTTCCAAAATTACCTGAAAAGAGGTAGGCGTGATTGAGCTGCCCTTGCTCCAAGATATGGACAAACCGTTCAAATTGTAGAGGTTGACAAGCCCTTAATTGCTCTTGCTTCATCTCCTTAATCCCATCCTATCAAAAAGTAGCTGTTGCGTATTTTCAATCACTTGATCAAGTGGTAAGCTAGCATCGATTTTTTCGATGCGATTTCCTTCTCTTTCAATAAGAGAAAGGTAACCTTGACGAACTTTTCGGTGTAGATCCAGACCTTCCATGTCCAAACGATTGACTTCCCGATTACTGTTGGCAGCAATACGTGCCAGTCCCTCTTCGACCTCAATATCAAAATAAAGAGTCAAATCAGGTTTCAGTCCATCTGTTGCAAACTGATTAAGCCAATCAATGGCATCGATATCTAAACCACGCCCAAAGCCCTGATAAGCAACAGAACTATCGATAAAGCGATCCATGATAACCAGTTTTCCAGCTGCAAGTGCTGGTAAGACCTTTTCCACCAAGTGTTGTCGACGACTAGCAATATAGAGGAGAAGCTCCGTCTTAGGATCCATTTCAGTATGACTAGGATCTAGGATAACTTCGCGAATTTTTTCTCCAATTAAGACCCCACCTGGTTCGCGCGTTGTTAAAACTTCTACTCCCCTATCCTCTAATACAGGGATTAGGGCTTCAAGAACGCTTGTTTTTCCTGCTCCCTCTGGTCCCTCAAGAGAGACTAAAAATCCTTTTGACATGTCTGACTCATTTCTATTTTTCTATCTTCTATTCTATCAAAAAAATGGGGATTTGTGAAAAGCTTTTTTCATTTCCTTCTTTGTAAGAAAAAAAGAGTGTGAGTTTTAACGCTCACCTCTTATTTGCCTAATTCTTGAGTTTTTTTGTAGGCTTGATTGACAGCATCCATAACGGTTCCTCTAAAAGCATGTTCTTCTAGACTTGATACACCAGCAATGGTTGAACCACCTGGACTGCAAACTTGGTCTTTCAAGACTCCAGGATGTTGCTGACTTTCTAGGACCATTTGACCTGCACCAACTACTGTTTTAGCCGCCATTTTCAATGCCGTTTCTCTTGGCAATCCTGTTTGAACTCCTGCATCTGCCAAAGCTTCGATAAATAGATAGACAAAGGCTGGTCCACAGCCTGCAAGTCCTGTTGCTGCATCTATTAAACCATCACTTATTTCAACCAACTGGCCAGCCTTGGCTAATAGTTGACAAAAAAGTTCACTGTCTTCGGGATGACAATTTGCAGACAAGGCATAGCTAATCACTCCTTGCCCAATAGCAACAGGTGTATTAGGCATGATGCGAATAATCCTATGGTGACTTGGAAGAAGACTAGCGAGTTTTTCCAAGGTCAAACCAGCTGCCATGGAAATCAAAAGAATACTTTCTCGTTTCTCAAGGATTGACTGATATTGAGTAAGCAGTTCTGAGAATTGAGCTGGCTTCACTCCTAGAAAAATCACATCTGCTTCTGCAAAGATTTCGTCATTACTAGAAGCCAGACCACCATAATTGGCAATAAAAGCATCCACCTTAGCTTGACTACGATTAGCGAGGAGAATCTGATAACTCATTTTTGCCTGCAAGACAGCCTTAGCCAAGCTGGAACCCATATTTCCCAAACCGATAAATCCAATCCTCATCTCTTACTCCCTTATCTGTCCATCACCAGTAACTACATATTTGTAGCTGGTCAATTCCTTTAAGCCCATTGGACCACGCGCATGTAATTTCTGAGTAGAAATCCCCATTTCACAACCCAGACCAAATTGGCCACCATCTGTGAAACGAGTCGAAGCATTGACATAAACCGCTGCCGAGTCCACTTGATTTGTAAAGTAAGCTATAGCATCAGCATTTTCAGTCACAATCGCATCCGAATGATGGGTGCTGTGGGCTTCGATATGCTCTACAGCTTCCTCAAGACTAGAAACTACTTTAACAGCTAAGACATAGTCTAAAAACTCAGTGTCAAAGTCTTGAGCCACTGCTGCTTGTCCAGAAATATATTGACTAGCTTTCTCATCTAGACGCAATTGAATCGATTCCAGTCCAGCTTCTTTTCGATCGGCAACCAGAACTTGCTCCAAGCGAGGAAGGAAGCTTGCCGCCTTGTCTTGATGAACAAGCAGCACTTCCATGGCATTACAGACTGAAGGACGACTAGTTTTAGCGTTATTGATAATAGACAGTGCCTTGTCTTCATTCGCATCTTTGTCAACGTAGACATGAACAATCCCTGTACCTGTTTCGATAACTGGCACAATAGCATTCTCAACGACAGCATTGATCAAACCGACACCTCCGCGAGGAATGAGAAGATCTAGATAACCCTTAGCCTTCATCATGGCATAACTACTTTCACGACTGGTATCTTCTACTAATTGAATGACGTCTGGATGAATGGTGGTAGTCTCCAAACCCTTCTTCAAGGCTGTAACAATAGCATGAGCTGTTTGGTAGGCATCCTTACCGCTACGAAGAACAACCGCATTTCCACTCTTGAGAGCAAGGGCAGCTGCATCAGAAGTCACATTAGGACGACTTTCATAGATAATGCCAATAACACCCATAGCCACACGCTTCTTAGTAATGACCAAACCATTTTCAAGCTGACTTCTTTCTAGGACTTCACCGATTGGATCTGGTAAAGCAACCACATCACGAATGCCTGTTGCCATCGCTTGGATACGACTTGCATCCAAATAAAGACGATCGAGCATAACATCTGATATTTTACCCTTTGCTGCTTCCATATCAAGGACATTAGCCGCTAAAATCTCCTCAGTAGCTGTCAATAAGTGATCGGCCATAGCTAGCAAGGCTTGGTTTTTTACTGTTTCACTAGCTGTGTTAATCGACTTTTTAACAGCCTGTACCTGTTCAAATTGTTCTTGTGTACTTACCATAGTTTACCTCTAAAATTCTGTAAAGAGTAGTTGGATTTCAGGAGTGATAGAAATCCAGTCATCACGATGAATCAGGACTCCCTTGGCTTTTTGAGAACGAAGGACATCTTTGAGCCCCGATGCACCTAGTTGCACTCTACCTTTTCCGAGTGATTTTCCAGTTTCCTTATCAAATACCGTTACAATATCACCATAAGAAAAATTGCTCTCAACATCTACAACCCCTGATAAAAGGAGACTCTTTCCATGTTGAGAGAGGGCTTCTGCCGCCCCTTTATCAACCCAAATTGCTCCCTGACTTTTGGCATAAAAGGCTAGCCATTGTTTCTGGGTACGAAGTCCCTTTTCTTGTGCAACAAAGAAAGAACCATCCTTGGTCTTCTCTGCCGCCTCTATCATAGCATCAGCTTTCAAGGATGAACAGATATAAACCGGCACTCCTGACTCTGTCGCAATGGTCGCTGCCTTTATCTTAGTCAGCATGCCCCCAGTTCCATTTGATGATCCTGCCCCACCAGCCATATCGATAATTTCTCGATTGATGGTCTCAATTCTCTCTAACCGCTTCGCACTTGAATCCGAGTTAGGATTACCAGTATAAAGACCGTCTACATCTGTTAAGAGGACCAAAAGATCTGCCTGCACCATTGCTGCAACCTGGGCACTAAGTGTATCATTATCTCCGACCTTGAGCTCATCAATAACGACACTGTCATTTTCATTGATAATAGGAATCGCGCCACGATTGAGAAGGACAGATAAAGCTTGATGGGCATTTTTATAACGTCGCTTATCGACAAAATCATCCTGAGTTAGCAAGATTTGCGCTGAAACAATCTGTCTTAAGAGCAAATTTGTTGTATATTCTTCCAGAAGCAATCCTTGACCAACCGCCGCTGAAGCTTGCTTATCCGCAATCTTGGTCGGTCGTTTTTTAAATCCTAAGGCTCCAAAACCTGCTGCAACAGCCCCAGAAGACACCAAAATCAGCTCATGACCTGCTTCATGCAGCATTGCAAGCTGTTGTGTGATAGCTTTTACTTTACTGCGAGATAAACTTCCATCTTTATGTGTCAGCGATGAAGTTCCCACTTTAAATACGATACGCTTGTACTTCATATTTTTCTCCAAATTTAATATTTAACCATTTTACCATGATTTTATGAAATTGTAAAAAAGGAACTCTCTCACTTTTGATCGCAAAAAAAGAACCTTGCATAGCAAGATTCTTTTAGTGTCTGACTTAAATAATTGTTCTTCTGGGAACTAAATCGAATTAAGCTTCGATTTCTGTAACCATACCTGAACCAACAGTACGTCCACCCTCACGGATAGAGAATGTAGTACCTTGTTCTACGGCGATTGGGTGGATCAACTCAACGTCGATTGTCACGTTATCACCTGGCATTACCATTTCAGTACCTGCTGGAAGTTCGATTGAACCTGTAACGTCAGTAGTACGGAAGTAGAATTGTGGACGGTAGTTGTTGAAGAATGGAGTGTGACGTCCACCTTCTTCTTTAGTAAGGATGTAAACTTCACCTTTGAATTTAGTGTGTGGGTTGATTGAACCTGGTTTAGCGATAACTTGTCCACGTTCGATTTCGTCACGTTGAACACCACGAAGAAGGACACCTACGTTATCTCCTGCAAGACCTTCGTCAAGTTGTTTACGGAACATTTCAACACCAGTAACAACTGCTTTTTTAGTTTCTTCTTTGATACCAACGATTTCGATTTCGTCGTTGACACGAACAGTACCACGGTCGATACGTCCTGAAGCAACTGTACCACGTCCAGTGATTGAGAATACGTCTTCGACTGGAAGAAGCAATGGTTTGTCAGTGTCACGTTCTGGTTCTGGAATGTACTCATCAACAGTGTTCATCAATTCCATGATGATATCTTCGTATTTAGAGTCACCTTCAAGAGCTTTAAGAGCTGAACCTTGGATAACTGGAAGATCGTCACCTGGGAAGTCGTATTCTGAAAGAAGGTCACGGATTTCCATTTCAACCAATTCAAGCAATTCTTCGTCGTCAACCAAGTCGATCTTGTTCATGAAGACGATAAGGTGTTTAACACCAACCTGACGTGAAAGAAGGATGTGCTCACGAGTTTGTGGCATTGGTCCGTCAGTTGAAGCTACTACAAGGATAGCTCCGTCCATTTGAGCGGCACCAGTGATCATGTTTTTAACGTAGTCCGCGTGTCCTGGAGCGTCGATGTGAGCGTAGTGACGTTTTTCAGTTTCATACTCAACGTGCGCAGTGTTGATTGTGATACCGCGTTCGCGTTCTTCTGGAGCAGCATCGATAGACGCATAGTCTTTAGGTTGGTTAACTGCTGAAGGCAAGCGACGTGCCAAAACAGTTGTGATAGCTGCAGTTAGGGTAGTTTTACCGTGGTCAACGTGTCCGATAGTACCAATGTTAACGTGTGGTTTACTACGATCGTATTTTTCTTTTGCCATTTGAGTAAAAGCCTCCAATAAAATATATTTTATAGATAGACAGTAGGCAATACAGTCTAACTTTCCTTACTATTTTATCAAATTTCAGCTAAATTGCAAGTGTTTTACAAAGTTTTTGTGAATTATTCTTATTCTTGCTCTACTTCCTCTACCAATTTATTTAAAATATCTATAAATAGGCTTATTTTAGCAAAAGGCGATAGACCATAATTCGATAACCCAAGTCTGAATTTCCTATTTTCAGCCCCGAAAGACTTCAATCATTCAGTTGTTTGTAAAAATTATGTATAGAAAAATTAAAGTTTCATCATAAGAGATTAGAGAGTTTTAAAACCAAAAAAAGTTTGATCAACTACAGAGCCAAAGATACAATGATCAAAAAAAGGTCGGGATTTTTTATCCCGACATCTTTATTCTGATAGATGTTTCTCAACTTCTTGTGCTTCCTTATGATTTTCATACAGTCGCGCTAAGAATTTAGCAATCTCTTTTAAAATGGAATAGGTTGGAACAGCAACAATCATCCCAATCACACCATAAATATTACTTGATAATAAAAGCAAGACTAAAATAGTAATCGGATGAACCTTCATAACCCCACCCACAATACGTGGATATAAAATATTTCCATCAACTTGCTGAATAATCAACATATAAATGACAGCAATAATCATTTTATGAGGATCTGTGAAGAGATTTGAAATAATCATTGGAATCAAGCCAATGCTTGGTCCTACATACGGAATCAAATTAGCCAATCCAGAAAAAATGGCGAAGACCAAGGCATATCTTAGACCAATCACACTATAACCGATAAAAGCTAAACATCCAATAATAACTGCATCTATAGACACTCCACTAATGTAACGAGAAATAGTTGTATTTAGGTTTGTCAATAAACCAGATATGTTCAATTTATCTCGTTTTAATATAGTTCTTTCTAGCATGGGTAAAAATTTATGTCCATCAAGTAGGAAGTAAATCAAGAACACTGGTGTCATGATGATAATCAATACAGTGCTTACGAGTGCAGAGAGAACACTGCCAACACTATTTGTCACACTGTTCAAGATATTTTGCAAAATATCAACATATGACAGATTCAGTTGCTGAATAGTTTGTTGAATATCTAGATTTTGCAGGGCTGGATGTTTTGATAACTCAATGACTAAATCTTGAAGACGACCATAAATGTTTTGACTCGAGTAGATTAGGCTACTCAACTGATTAATCAAAATCGGTAGCAGATAGACAAAACTAAGTACGATTGCACAAATTAAGGCACAAAGGGTTAACAAAATCCCAATGATGCGATTGATTTTGCATTCCTTCTCTAAAAAGATAACAATTGGGTTGGTTAGGTAATACAAAAATCCTCCCAATAAAAAAGGAATCATGATTGTATTTGCAACACTGACAAAGGGTGTAATAATAGCACCCATTTCTCTCCATAAGTAGAAAATAAGGGTTATTAATAATATCTCAGTGGTCCAGAAGAATAATTTATTTCTCCGAAACATAAGCCACCTCCTCTTTTTCCTATTTTACCATATTTCAAAAAAGATTGATAACCTACATTATAAAAACAAGAATATTTTTTGTCTTTATGATAGAATACAATTACTATGAAGAAATTATTTTTAACACTATTAACACTTATTTCGTTTGGTTCCGCTACTACGGTTTTTGCCCAGGATTTTGATGTAGCAGCAAAACATGCCATTGCTGTTGAAGCTAATAGCGGTAAGATATTATACGAAAAGGATGCTACTCAACCTGTTGAAATTGCTTCTATTAGCAAATTGCTTACCGTATATCTCGTTTACGAAGCCTTGGAACAGGGGAAAATCTCTCTTTCTACTCCTGTAGAAATTTCTGATTACCCCTACCAGTTGACAACTAATTCTGCGGCTAGTAATGTTCCCATGGAAGCTAGAAATTACACTGTCGAAGAGTTGCTAGAAGCAACTTTGGTATCTAGCGCTAACAGTGCTGCTATCGCTTTAGCTGAAAAAATTGCCGGTTCTGAGAAGGACTTTGTAGATATGATGAAGGCCAAACTAGAAGAATGGGGAATTCAAGATGCTACACTCGTCAATACAACCGGGCTCAACAATGAAACTCTTGGAAATAATATCTATCCAGGATCTAAAAAAGATGATGAAAACAAATTGAGCGCTTATGATGTTGCTGTCGTTGCTCGCAATCTCATCCTCAAGTATCCTCAAGTCTTAGAAATCACAAAGAAACCTTCTTCTACTTTTGCAGGGATGACCATTCATTCTACCAACTATATGTTAGAGGGAATGCCTGCCTATCGTGGTGGTGTTGATGGACTTAAAACTGGTACGACTGATAAAGCTGGAGCATCCTTTGTAGGTACGACTGTAGAAAAAGGAATGCGTATTATCACAGTTGTCTTAAACGCTGACAACCAAGATACCAATCCATATGCACGCTTTACAGCTACTTCTTCTATTTTAGATTACATCTCATCAAACTTTGCTCTTCAGACAATCGTCAAACAAGGGGAAAGTTACGAAGATAGTAAATCGCCTGTATTAGATGGGAAGGAAGATACAGTTACAGCTGTCGCCAAAGAAGATATCAAAATCGTACAACGTCTTGGTAGTCGTACACAATCAACTATTACCTACACAGCGGATACTACTGAACACACTGCTCCACTAGAGGCAGGAACTGTCGTTGGACATTTGACTTATGAAGACAAGGATCTAGTTGGTCAAGGATACATTACAACTGACAAACCTAGTTTTGAGATGGTCGCAGAAAAAAATGTCGAAAAAGCCTTCTTCTTAAAAGTTTGGTGGAATCGCTTCGTTCGTTTTGTTAACGAGAAGTTATAAAAAATCGAAAAATCGCGAAATTCGCGATTTTTTTCTTTATTCATTTTCAGCTACAGTCGAATGGTTATATCCATAAACAAAGTAAATAATAACTCCTATTAATAAAGCTAGTCCAAATGCCATCCATGTTTCAAGGGTATATTGAAGCATAAATGAAAGGCAGATTAGAATAGACAAGATTGGTAAAAAAGGTACCAGGGGAGTTTTAAATTCTCCCTCTTTGGGCATACCCTTATCTTTTCTCAATTTGATAATCCCGTAGGCTAGGAGAATAAGATAGGCTAAGGTGCAGATATTGAGAAAGGCTGCGATACTTGCTAGAGGGAAGATCCCCGCTGCAATCGCTGAAACAACACCTGTTAAAATGGTCGCATTCTTAGGGACACGACTGGTCTTAGTCACTTGTTTGAAACTCTGAGGCATGAGCCCATCACGTGCCAAACTATAAATCATTCGAGACAAGGCGTAAGTCATGGAAATACATACCGTAATCAAAGTAAAAATAGCAACGAGTGAAACATAATTAGCTGCCCAACTAATACCAATACTTCTAAGAGCAAAAGCCACTGCATCATCAACATTGAGCTTGCTATAATGAACGATACCTGTCAATATCAAGGTAACCAAGGCATACAGAATGGTTACAATGGTTAAGGATAAAACAATCCCACGTGGGATATTCTTTTGTGGACTTTGAATTTCATCAACTGCCATAGAAATGGATTCAAAACCTAAGAATCCAAAAAACATTAGTGAAGCACCTGCCATAATTCCAGTGCTTCCACCATAAATTTGACCAAAACCAAATGGTGCAAAATCTGACCAATTTTCAGGTTTAATGTACCAAATTCCAACTAGGATAAATAAGGCAAGGGCAGAAAATTTTAAAACAACAAGAATAGAATTAAAACGAAGAGCTGCTTTCGAATTTAAAAGTACAACGCCTGTAACAAGTAGAATTACTAAAATTGGTAAAAGATCAATGTAAGTACCATGTTCAGGATTAAAAGTTCCATTCAAGGCTTGTGGCAAGGAAATTCCATAATGGCTAAGCAAACCCTTAAAATAGGCCGCCCAACCTGAAGCGACACCAGAAACAGCTGTCATAAATTCCATGATAGTCAGCCAACCTGCAATCCAGGCTGGAAATTCTCCTAAAATTGCATATAAATAACTATATGCTCCACCCGTTGCAGGAACACGAGAAGCAAATTCTGCAAAAAATAGTGCAGATAAGGACACGCAGATAGCAGAAATTACAATCGATACCACAAGGGCAGGTCCTGCTAATGTTGCTGCAGCAGTTCCTGTAATCGTAAAAATACCTGTTCCCACCATAGCACCAATGCCCAAGAGAATTAAGTCCCATAGTTTTAAATGGCGATGCATTTCTGTTTTACCTAGACTAACGTCTTTGGTTCTAAAAATATTCATCATTCATCTCCCAATTTATAAGATTGTATTATTTTATCATATATAAGGATTTTTGTGAATATTTATTAGCATCTTTCATCAAAAAAACTGAGAGTGGGACAGAAATCGGTAATTCGTTAGAATACGATTTCGTCGTCCCACCTCCGCACAGTTGAGTAGGGCTGTAAAAGCTGATGAAATCAGCGTAGTAGAGCCCACTCAACCACTGCGTCTTGCTCAACAATCCAAAGACAATTGAGAGGCTAGGACTTTTGTCCCAGCCTCAGTTTCTGTTCATAAAGTTTATCCGACTGATCCTTCCATCTCATAGCTAATCAAGCGGTTGAGCTCAACTGCGTATTCCATTGGAAGTTCTTTGGTGAAGGGCTCGACAAATCCCATGACAATCATTTCAGTTGCTTCAGATTCTGACAGACCACGACTCATGAGATAATAGAGTTGTTCTTCTGAAATCTTAGATACTTTGGCTTCGTGTTCCAAAGCTACTTGTGAGTTGTGGATTTCATTAAACGGAATGGTATCTGATGCTGACAAGTCATCCATGATAATAGTGTCACACTCGATGTGAGAGACAGATTTCTTAGAGTTCTTGTTGAAGGTCACTTGTCCACGGTAGTCAACCTTTCCTCCGCCTTTAGCGATGGATTTAGACACAATGGACGAGCTTGTATGTGGAGCATTGTGGATCATCTTAGCACCAGTGTCTTGGTGTTGTCCAGCATTGGCAAAGGCAATCGAAAGCATGGTCCCACGCGCCCCTTCTCCATCCAGGTAAACAGATGGGTATTTCATGGTTGTTTTGGCACCTAAGTTTCCATCAATCCACTCAACAGTCGCATCTTTCAAGGCTTTTGCACGTTTGGTTACCAAGTTATAGACGTTATCAGACCAGTTTTGGATGGTTGTATAACGCATGTAAGCTCCATCCAAAGCAAAGATTTCTACAATGGCAGCATGCAAACTGTTACTTGAATAAGTTGGCGCAGTACATCCTTCTACATAGTGGACACTTGCTCCCTCATCAACGATAATCAAGGTACGTTCAAACTGACCAGTATTTTCGTTGTTGATACGGAAGTAAGTTTGAAGTGGAATATCTACCTTGACACCTTTTGGTACGTAAATAAAGGTTCCACCTGACCATACTGCTGAGTTGAGGGCTGCCAACTTGTTATCAGTCGGTGGCACCAACTTAGCAAAGTATTGTTTAAACAAGTCTGGGTACTCTTTGAGGGCAGAATCTGTATCAGTAAAGATAATACCTAACTTCTCAAATTCTTCCTTCATGTTGTGGTAAACCACTTCTGACTCATACTGGGCAGAAGCTCCAGCAAGATAAGCACGCTCAGCTTCAGGAATCCCAATACGTTCAAAGGTTTCTTTGATTTTTTCAGGAACTTCATCCCAAGAACGGGCTGGTTTATCAGATGGTTTTTGGTAGTAAATCAAGTCATCAAAATCAATCTCTGACAAGTCTGCTCCCCAGGTTTGCATTGGCATTTTTTTGAAGGTTTCATAAGATTTCAAACGGAATTCTAACATCCACTCAGGCTCTCCCTTAGCAGCTGATAGTTCACGAATGACATCTTCATTCAATCCTTTTCCTGTCGATAGGACAGGCTCTACATCGTCATGGAAACCAAATTTATATTCACCAAGGTCAATTGGTTTTGGTTCTACTCTTTCTTCAGCCATAATATCCTTTCTTTCATTCTTTATTTCTATGATTTATAAGACAAAGAAAGCTTGTCTTATTTATTATCTTGATTTTCAATTGTTTTCTTAAGGGCGTTCCAAGCTAGGGTTGCGCATTTGATTCGTTGAGGAAATTTGGCAACTCCTGACAAGAAAGCTGCATCTCCAAGTTGATCTTGACGCTCATCATTTTGACCTTGCACCATTTCAGAAAAGATGGTTGCAAGCTCTAGGATTTCTTGCTTGGTCTTTCCTAAGACTGCATCTGTCATCATACTAGCAGAGGCAGTTGAAATGGTACAACCAGAGTTTAGAAAAGCGATATCTTCCAAACGATCATCTGCATCAAACTTAACAGAAAGATTAATCACATCACCACAAGTTGGATTGTTAAGACTGATTTGTTCAGCATCTTCTAGCTTCCCTTGGTGATGGGGATTTTTCGAATGGTCCGCTACCACTGCCATATAAAGGCTATCTAGTTTAGAAAGTGCCATTGAAAAACTCCTTTGTCTTTTGTAAAGCATCGACTAACTTGTCGCAATCTGCCTTGGTATTGTAAATATAAAAACTTGCACGAGCTGTTGCTGGAACATCCATATATTGAAGCAAAGGTTGAGCGCAATGGTGACCGGCACGAACTGCGACTCCTTCATAATCCAGAGCAGTCGCAAGGTCATGAGGATGAAGATCACCAAGATTAAAGGCAATGACACCTGAACGTTGAGCCAAGTCCTGCGAACCATAAATGGTCAATCCTTCAATTTCCTGCAATTTTGGAAAGACATATGCAATCAGTTCTTGTTCATGGGCTTCAATGGCATCCATGCCAATGTTTTCAAGATAATCCACGGCTGCTGCAAGTCCAATAGCACCTGCCATATTGGGAGTTCCTGCCTCGAATTTCCAAGGTAACTCCTTCCAGCTAGCAGATTGCTCATAGACGAAATCAATCATCTCGCCACCAAATTCAACTGGTGACATTTGCTCCAGATATTTTTCTTTACCGTAAAGAACACCAATACCAGTCGGACCAGCCATCTTGTGACCTGAAAAGGCAAATAAGTCCACATCCAAGTCCTGCACATCAATCTTAATATGAGGTGTAGACTGAGCACCATCCACCACCATGATGGCTCCAACTTCGTGAGCCATTTGTGTGATTTCTTTGATAGGATTAACCACTCCAAGAACGTTTGATGCGTGAGCTAGTGAAACAAATTTAACCTTATCAGTCAATTTAGAACGCAAGTCATCCATATCCAGAGCTCCATCTTTGAGATAGACATAAACAAGCTCTGCCCCAGTCTTTCGGCAAGCTTCCTGCCATGGAATAATATTGGAATGGTGTTCCATGACTGAAATCAAGACCTGGTCACCTTCAGTCAAGATTTCCTCAGCGAAACGTGCCACCCAGTTGAGACTAGTCGTAGTTCCTCTAGTGAAGAGAACTTCCTTTGTAGAGTCTGCATTGATAAACTTCCGAATGGTTTCACGAGCGGCTTCATAAGATGCTGTCGCCCTTTCAGCCAAGGTATGAACCCCACGGTGAACATTGGCATTGTCCTGCTCATAGTAGTGATTAATCGCTTCAAGAACAGCTAGTGGTTTTTGTGTCGTCGCAGCATTATCCAAATAAACCAGAGGTTCGTCATTGACAATCTGGTCTAAAATCGGAAAATCCTTGCGAATCGCTTCTACATCTAACATAGGCTTCCCCTTAGCGTTTTGACAATTTTTCTTCAATTGTCGCAATCATTTCATCACGAACTTCCTTGACTGGAATCTCAACGATAACAGATCCAAGGAAACCTCGAACAACTAAACGTTCTGCAGTTGCCTTATCCAAGCCACGGCTCATGAGGTAGTACATGTCTTCTGGATCAACTTGTCCGATAGAAGCCGCGTGACCCGCAGTAACATCATTCTCATCAATCAAGAGAATTGGGTTGGCATCTGAACGCGCTTGGTCAGAAAGCATGAGAACACGGCTCTCTTGTTGGGCATCTGCTCCCTTAGCTCCTTTGATGATGTGACCGATACCATTGAAGGTCAAAGTTGCTTTTTCAAGGATAACCCCATGTTGAAGAATATTACCGATTGAGTTGCAACCATAGTTAGTCACTCGTGTATCAATCCCTTGTACCTGACGACCACTTGATAGAGCAACGACCTTAAGATCTGCATGGCTACCATTACCAATCAAGTCACTATCAAAGTCTGCAACGACGTTTCCTTCGTTCATGACACCGATAGCCCAGTCAATATTTGCATCGTTGCCCAATTTACCACGGCGGCTAATATAGGCTGTAACATTTTCGCCTAGACGGTCAATCGCTGCAAACTTCACTTGCGCGCCAGAATGAGCGATGACTTCTACTGTGATATTGGCAGTTGCCTTAGCACTACCCTCACCACGTGACTCTAAGCGTTCAAGGTAGCTAATCTTACTATTCTTACCCGCGATAATGAGGATATGCTTGTTAAATGGCACATCGCTATCGCTGTCTTGGTAGAAAATACCTTCGATTGGCTCTGTAATCTCAACATTATCAGGGATATAGAGAACAGCACCACTGTTAAAATATGCTGTATGGTAGGCTGCCAACTTATCATCATCGTATTTCACTGATGACATGAAAAATTCTTCTACGAGTTCTGGAATTTCTTCTAGAGCTGAGTGGAAGTCTGTAAAGACCACTCCTTGTTCAGCCAACTCAACTGGTGTTTGTTCAAAAACAGTTTGGGTTCCTACTTGCACCAACTTTAAGTGATTATCTAGAGCTGTGAAGTCAGGAACATTTGCTGATGGCTCACTTTCTGTGATGGTACCATCACCTAGATTCCAACGGTGGAATTTCACACGCTCAATGACTGGCAATTCCAAACTTTCAATCTTGTCAAAAGCTTTTTGACGGAGGTCAGCCAACCAGCTTGGTTCAGCGTGCATTTCTGAAAAAAGTTTAATATTTTCTTTAGTCATTTACTTCTCCTAAAAGATACGAGGGAATTACAATTCTTCCTTGTAGTCGTAGCCAAGTTCTTCAGCTAGTTTTGCGTATCCTTCACGCTCCAAACGCGCAGCCAATTCTGGACCACCAGAAAGAACAACACGCCCTTCCATCATGACGTGTACCACATCAGGTGTGATGTAGTTCAAAAGACGTTGGTAGTGAGTGATAATCATAGCACCAAAGCCTTCACCACGCATAGCGTTCACACCTTTAGATACAACTTTAAGAGCATCAATATCAAGACCTGAGTCAATCTCATCCAAAAGGGCAAAAGTTGGTTCCAACATCAAAAGCTGAAGAATTTCATTACGTTTTTTCTCACCACCAGAGAAACCTTCATTGAGGTAACGCTCTGCCATCTCTTCTTTCATGTTGAGCAATTCCATTTTCTCGTCCAACTTAGTGATAAACTCACGAACTGAGATTTTCTCATCGTCTTCTTTACCAGCATTCATGGCTGCACGAAGAAATTCAGCATTGGTAATCCCAGGAATTTCTGATGGGTATTGCATAGCAAGGAAAAGTCCCATACGCGCACGCTCATCCACTTCCAACTCAAGGATATTTACACCGTCAAACAAGACTTCACCTTTGGTTACTTCATAGTTTGGGTTTCCCATAATAGCAGCTGAAAGAGTAGACTTACCGGTACCATTTGGGCCCATGATAGCTGCAATTTCTCCTGTTTTAAGAGTCAGATTAACCCCTTTTAAAATTTCTTTTCCTTCGATTTCAACGTGAAGATCTTTGATCTCTAATACTGACATGATAATTCCTTTCTTTTCAATCCGTTTTACCATTTTCGCCAGAAAATTGTCCTTAGTTTTCTAGTAAAAAACGATAAAATATCAATAAATATACTTTAATAGTATAACAAAAAAAAGCCTAAAAGGCTTTAATTTTGTCTAGAAGCTGAGGGTTACTTCTTTCCACGAAAATGATCATCTATAGCGTTGACAATTTTACCCATAATATAGCTGACTCTAAAATTTCTTAGGATTAAAATAGCCCAAAGCAAGGCTACGATATACCGTTGATCCATGATGGATTCATTAAAAAAATAAGTCTCGGCAGCAGTAAATAAGGCCATAATTATAAATTGTTGTCTGTTCATCGTATTATGTCACAAAATCCTTTTAATCTTCTGCAATGGTTACTTTATCCGCTAGAAACTCAAATCCTTGAGGAAGGACAGATTCCTCAACTTCTTCCTTAACGGGTTGACCTTGAGACGATTTAGCCTTCGCTGAGAAATCAGCTCTGACTTCTTTCCACTCTTCCATGGAAATAGCAAGAATCTCTGGTGAAAATCCCGCTGCTTGACTGAGTATATTACCAAACATGGTGTTGAGATTATCACGTTTCATGGTCTGACCAGCATTGAAGTTAGACTCAAATGCAAGAATGGCATGATGTTCATTAGCCGCAACAGGTTGAGAACCGACTAAAAGTGCCTTATCAGGACCTGACAAGCTTTCAATAACTTCTCCCCAAGCATTTTGAAGACGAATTAGATTGTGACGGGCTAAATCAGGATTTTCAACCGCTTCTTGAAGAATAGACTGAACCTTATTACGATCTACGCGATAAACTGACTTGCTGCTAACTGGGCGACTTGGCGTTGGTGTGGTCTGTTTGGGACTTGTGTTAACATTTGCCAGAGCCTGTTTCAATCGCGCAACTTCTTCTCTAAGAGAAGATAATTCCTCAGCCACATCACCTGAAAGTCCTAGTTGGGAATCAAGTTCTGTCAAACGAATGGTCATCATTTCAGCATAAATCTTAGGCTGTAAGCTAGCCTTGATATCAGCTAAACTACTTGTTGCAATTCCAATCATCTCAAACAAAATAGCCTGTGAAAGACCTAGGTTATCCTTGAAGAGATCACTATAGTGAGTATTCTCCCCTCCAGTTTGGACAATCAAAATATCTCGCAAGTATTGCAACAAATCCGTTACAAATCGTGTCATGCTTTTTCCGTTATCAAAAATCAAATTTAGATTTTCCAAAGCACGAGTCACATCTTTTTGTGCCAAGGCAGCCACATAATTATCCAAAGCACTTAGACTAATAGTCCCAGTAATTTCCTCAGAAACAGCTGTCGTTAATCTAGCATCTTGAGTCAAGCTCAATGCTTGGTCTAAAATGGACAAAGCATCCCGCATACCACCTTCGGCTCTACGAGCGATAATCTCGACAGCTTCAGACTCATAATCAATCCCTTCCTTCTCTAAAATATGGAAAATATGATCTCGAATATCCTGAGTTCTAATAGATTTGAACTCGAAGCGTTGAACACGAGACAAAATGGTTGCAGGAATCTTATGAAGCTCTGTTGTTGCTAGAATAAAAACAACATTAGGAGTTGGTTCTTCAAGAGTTTTCAAAAGGGCATTGAAGGCTCCTGTTGAAAGCATATGAACCTCATCAATGATATAGACCTTATACTGAGCTATACTTGGAGCATAGGTTGATTTATCACGGATATCACGAATTTCATCCACCCCATTGTTAGAGGCCGCGTCCATTTCGATAACGTCTTCCAAGCTACCGTCTGTTACAGCTTGACAGATATAACAGTTATTGCAAGGTTCTCCTCCCTCTTGATTAGGGCAGTTCATAGCCTTGGAAAAAATTTTGGCTACACTGGTTTTTCCAGTTCCACGAGGCCCTGAAAATAGATAGGCATGGCTAATCTTTTCCTGCTCTACGGCTTGTTTCAGAGTTTTTGCAACAATTTCCTGGCCTACTAACTGTGAAAATGTTTGACTTCTATATTTTCGATAAAGGGCCTGATACATTACGCTTTCTCCTCAA
Organism: Streptococcus infantis; assembly: GCF_000963255.1. GTDB lineage: Bacteria > Bacillota > Bacilli > Lactobacillales > Streptococcaceae > Streptococcus > Streptococcus nidrosiense. Next base: position 20,635 of record NZ_JYOV01000022.1, read on the forward strand.
ACATTGAAAAATTCCATTCGGTTTTCTCTAACAAAATAGAAACAAACTCTTCTAGATATTTCAGATCCAACTCATCATAATCATCAACAAGAGATGAATCTAAATCTAGAACGCCCAGAAGACGTCCCTCTTTAACCATCGGCACAACAATTTCACTACGAGCACTACTATCACAAGAAATATAGTTTGGATAGGTTTTAACATCACCAACAATCACTGTTTGACGACTAGCTGCAGACTCTCCACAAACACCTTTTCCAAGAGCGATTCGTACACATGAAACTCCACCTTGAAAGGGTCCCAAAATCAGTTCATTCCCATCAAATAGATAGAAACCTGCAAAAACAGTATTGGGAAAACTTGTTTTTAGCAGAGCACTGGCATTTGATAGATTAGCCAACACATTGCGCTCTCCTTCTAAAAGATAAGAGAGCTGTTCATTTATTGTTTGATAAAGTGATTCTTTTTCTGAATATAGCATAAAACCATTATATCAAAAAATGCTAGTAGAAAAAAGAAAAATCCCTTGTTTTAAAAACAAAGGATTTTATTCAAATTCGAATGGATTAAAGTTCGATGTCTCCGAACAAGTCAGCCATTGAGAATCCTGTTTGAGTTTCAGGAAGTTCAAAATCACGTTTTTCTTGACGTTTTGGACGACGTGGACGTGGAGCGCGTTTTTCTTCTTTTTGTCCTTCTTCTTGAGCTGGACGTTCTTCAAGAGCTTTGATAGAAAGAGATACACGTTCTGCATCAGCGTTAACTTCAAGAACTTTAACAGTAACTTCTTGACCAACTTTAAGAGCTTCTTTTGGATTTTCAATACGTTTGTGTGAAATTTGTGATACGTGAACAAGTCCATCGATACCTGGCAATACTTCAACAAATGCACCGAAGTCAGTCAAACGTTTAACTGTACCTTCTACAACATCACCTTTAGCCAATTTTTGCTCAACGCCATCCCATGGTCCAGGTGTTGTAGCTTTAAGTGAAAGTGATACGCGTCCTTCTTCTTCGTTAAGATCAAGGATTTTCACTTCAACTTCTTCACCAACAGTTACAACTGATTTTGGTGAAACGTTACGTTCGTGTGACAATTCAGTCAAGTGAACCAATCCGTCAACACCACCAAGGTCGATGAAAGCACCGAAGCTAGTGATACGTGCAACTTTACCAGTTACAACATCACCAACAGCCAATTTACCGAATACTTCAGCACGAGCTGCTGCAGTTGCTGCTTCTACAACTTCACGACGTGAAAGGATGAAGCGGTTTTCTTTAGGATCAACTTCTTTGATTTTAGCATCAAACTCTTGACCTACAAAACGCTCAGTGTTACGTACAAAACGAGTATCCAACATTGAAGCTGGGATAAATCCACGTACACCTTCAAATTCAACTGAAAGTCCACCCTTAACAGCGCGAGTTCCTTTAACTGTAACAACTTCTTCTTCGCGTCCTACAAGTTTGTCCCATGCTTTGCGAGCTTCAAGGCGTTTTTTAGATACAAGGTATGTTACTGTATCAGTATCTTTACCAACTACTTGACGAAGTACAAGAACATCCAATACTTCACCTACTTTTACAAAGTCATTGATATCTGCATCGCGATCGTTTGTCAATTCGCGAAGAGTCAAGACACCTTCAACACCAGTTCCAGAGATTGCAACGTTAGCTTGAGTAGCATCAACTGTCAATACTTCAGCACTAACAACATCACCTGGCTCAACTTGGCTAACGCTATTTAGCAAATCTTCAAATTCGTTCATCTAAAAAATCCTCCAACAATCAAGTTTTTCTTAAACTTGACATACTTATAATTTTTTCCTAAGCACCCGCAAAGACATGTTATATCGTTCACGTCCTTCAATTATAAAAATAAAATACCCTAAGATATTTTTCTTTTTATCCTTGAATTTATTACCTAAGAACTGGGGTAGCTGGATTCGAACCAACGCATGAGGGAGTCAAAGTCCCTTGCCTTACCGCTTGGCTATACCCCAAAAGTGAAATGGAGAGAGAGGGATTCGAACCCCCGAACCCGAAGGAGCGGATTTACAGTCCGCCGCGTTTAGCCTCTTCGCTATCTCTCCAATGTTCAACAAAAACTATTATATCATGAAAATTTACAAAAAACAAGCTTTATTTTGCTAAATTATAGTTTTCAATCAAAATTTCCACAGCTTTTTCAAGTTTTTTATAAAAACTATCGACATTTCCATTCTTTATGATCGCAAATTGATTATCTAGTTCAGCAATTTCACCAATAACCTTTTTACCAATCGTTAAAGTATACCCTTCATACTTTTCTTTACCAACTAAAACAGTTGCGTCTGTTAATTGAATTTCAATTTTTTTATCTTTTTTACTCATACGATACCTCTTTTCACTCTTCCTATTGTACAAGAAATTTAAAAAACTGGCAAGAAAAAACTCTTTATCAAGACAACCTTGATAAAGAGTTTTTGTGACAAAATCTAATTTTTTAATCTAGGGAAGACTCATTGTTAGTGGGTTGTCCCACCCACTAATTTTATGTCCTTATCTTTATAATCTACGATAGCACCAATCGCAGCTTCGATACCTCTGACGATATCAGTTAAATTCATAGATGCTGTATTAGGTTTATTGATCACCTGTTCTGTCATATAGGGAATATGCATAAAGCCTGCTCTCATATTTGGAAACTTTTTATCCGCTAAATAGAGAGCCTGGTACATCAAATGATTACAAACAAAGGTTCCTGCTGTATTGGACACTGTAGCTGGCAACCCTTCCTCTTTAATCGCATGAACCATTGCTTTAATAGGGAGTGTGCTAAAATAGGCTGCTTGACCGTCCAGGCGTATAGGTGTGTCTATCGGCTGATTTCCTTGGTTGTCTGGAATTCTAGCATCATCTTGATTGATAGCGACTCTCTCAGGAGTTAAACTCGCTCTTCCTCCTGCTTGTCCGATGCAAAGCACCGCATCTGGCTGAAAGCGGACAATTTCTGCTTCTAAAACCTCTGCTGATCGATAAAAGACCGTTGGGATTTCTACCCAATGAATTTCAGCTCCATGAATCTCAGATGGTAATGATTTAACAGCTTCCAGAGCTGGATTAACCGTTTCACCACCAAAAGGATCAAAACCTGTTACTAATATTTTCATTTTATTTCCTTTGCTAAAATGCCAAAAAGTACATCAAAAATACATGTAGGATAATCATGATAACAGCTACTCCTACTTGAGCTTTGATAACCCCATTTGGATCTTTCATATCCAGGAGAGCTGCTGGTAAAGCATTAAAGTTAGCAGCCATTGGAGTTAATAAGGTTCCACAGCAACCTGCTGTCATTGCTAGAGCAGCGGCTACGATTGGATCAGCTCCCAAGGCAAATACAAAGGGAACACCAATTCCAGCAGTAATAACAGTAAAGGCAGCAAAGGCGTTACCCATTATCATGGAGAATAAAACCATCCCAAGGACATAAGCTACCACACCCATAAAAGGACTACCCGAAGGCACTAGACCGCTTATCAAATGCGAAATCAAGTCTCCCACTCCTGCTACGGTAAATATTGCCCCTAAAGCACCTAAAAGCTGAGGAACAATGCCACTGGTTGAAACTTGCTGAACCATGCGATTATTTTCCGCTAACAAGCTTTTAGGAGAACTCTTAGTAATCAATAAGAGAGAAATGGTTGCGAAAAATGCAGCAAGGCTGATAGCAATCTTACTAAACTCAGGGATCATTTTTGCTAATACCAAAGCAATCAAAGCCATTAACATGACTGGAATAAAAATTTTATTCTTTAGTCGTTTAGCTTCAATGTTTGCCTTGACTTCATCCAGAGACAGTAAGGTTCCGATACGAACCTGTTTAAAGAGAGTTAGCAGGGCTAATAGCACTACGATAACTCCAATACAGACAGAAGGTAGATAGGAACCACCGATAAAACTGATGCCCAATAAAGCCCAAAACCCAGCCGTTCCAAAGCGAACTGGGTTTGTTTTATCTTTATAGCTACAATAAGCTGTATGAAGGAATTGACAACCAATCACAATATAGGTCAACTCTAATAACTGTCTTGCTAGATTGGTCATTCTTCTTTTCCTTTACTAACCTTATTTGCTAGCAGTTTTCTATCAAACAGGTAATTGTAAATCCCAACTATAAATAGGGCAATTCCTGCAACTATAAGCGAAGCTGAAGCAATTCCTGCATAATTACTTTCGTAACCTAATTGGTCCAGTGTGCCCCCTATCAAGAGGACACCACCTGCACCAACGAAAGTGTTTTGAGCAAAGAAATTTGCGAAATTATCATTTGCTGCTGCACGCGCTTTTAGCGCTTCGCTCTCCTGCTCCGTTAATTTTCTACCTAATTGTGACTCTGCTGCTGCTTGTCCCATGGGTTGAACCAAAGGCCTTACAAACTGCGGATGTCCTCCTAGACGAATGGCAAAGAAACCATCGAGTTCCCGAAAAAAGAAATACACTGTATAAAAACTTCCAACTGTTAGTCCCTTTATCTTTTGAATCAAGTCAATCGAACGTTGCTTGAGGCCAAAAGTTTCAGATAAACCAACTAGTGGCAAGGTTACCATAAAAATCGTCAGAACTCGTTGATTACTAAATTCTTTTCCCAAAATTTCCAAGAACTCAACAAGAGAAACGCCAGAAACTAGAGCGGTAACTAAACTAGCTAAGACTACCGTTGCAATGGTATCTAACTTATAGATAAAACCAATCACAATGATAACTATCCCTATTAGTTTAATCCATTCCATATAGGCCCCTTTATTCCAAAAGTACTAGTCTGTTTTATTTGACATGACTTTCTAATTCTTTTTGGTATTTATTGTTTGATTCCAATTTTTCTTTTTGCCATTTTTCAAGAGCTGCTTGGTATTCTTTAGCAGATACAATCTCTTTTTGCAATTTCATTCCCTTGAAGATGTATGGATCACCCTTAATACCAACTTGTGAGTATGGTTTAGAGAAAGGAACAATATTGCTGACAACTGGTGAACCACCTGATGAAGCTGTTGGCATCAAGAGAGAACTATCAGTGAGCCATGCTTGCGCTTTAGCATATTTTTCATATCTCTTATCTAAGTCATTTTTCTCAGAAACTGCATCATCCAAGAGTTTCTTATATTCGTCCAAACCTAGTTGAGCTACTACTTCCTTATCTTTTCCTTTAGTAATACCAAGGTGTTTCATAGCAGAACCGGTCTTAGGATCCATGATATTGAGATAACTTGCTGGGTCTTGATAGCTTGGAGCCCATCCAGTACTGTTCAAGTCATAGTCTTTTTGAGCAGGAACACGCGCTTGAGATGTAATGCTTTCTTTCTCGTTATCAGTCATCTGAAGGACATCGATCACGACATTTTCTGAACCAAGAGTTGACTCGATTGATTGTTTAAAGGAATTGCTTTGTTGAACGGCAATGGTATCTGTCTGTTCAACTGGGACATCTAAGTGAATTGGGAAGGTTACACCTTTTGCTTCCAACTCTTTCTTAGCTTTTTCAAATGAAGCTTTGGCTTTGTCAGGATTGTAGATGGTATCTTTTCCGTCAACGAGCTCAACACCTTTCCATTGGTCTCCATAGTTGACCAATTCTTTTTGAGCGATATCACCAAAGTTTTTACCACCAGATTGTACAAAGTTATCTGGTACTAAGCTGTTACGAATAATCTTGTCCGCACCATCTTCACCATTGAGTTGGGCAGCATAAGAATGACGGTTGAAGGCAAAGTTGATGGCTTGACGGAAGTCCTTGTTCAACATTGCTTCTTTTGTAGAAGTTTTCTGTTCTTCACTTGTTTTCGCTGTCTTATTGAAAGATTGACGGTTTACGTTAAAGGTAAAGTAGTAACTAGTTGAATCCTGTGGACTATATGTAATTTTATCCCCGTATTGTTCCAAAGTAGAAGCAAAGTTTGAGCTACTTGGGAAGAGGCGAGCTGTTGTGTAAACACCCGAAGAGAAGCTACGGATCAAGGATTCTTGGTCTGATCCATCATAGTAAGTTAATTTAACTTTCTCGATTTTAACCTTCTCTTTATCCCAATAATTTGGATTCTTTTCATATTCGATTAAAGATTTTGAAGTCAATGTCTTCAAGATATATGGACCGTTATAAAGAATACCAGCTGGGCTGACCGTTCCGTAATTCTTACCTGATGCTTTGAGGAATTCTTCATTTACAGGCAACATAGTTGCTGAAGTTACTTTTGAATTCCAGAAAGTTTCAGGTGCATTTAGAGTGTACTCAACAGTATAATCATCTACCGCCTTAACCCCAACTGTTGAGAAGTCGTTAGTCTCACCAGTCATATATTCATTCAAGCCCTTGATTGAGTTTTGAATAAGAGTGACACCGTCTGATTTGCCATCTGCTACGTGTTTCAACCCAGTAACAAAGTCATGTGCTGTTACCTCAGCGTATTCTTCACCTTCTGATGTGTACCATTTAACTCCTTTACGAAGTTTATAAGTATAAGTCAAACCATCTTGTGAGACACTCCAATCTTCAGCTAGTGAAGGAATCAAATTCCCATATTCATCGTTTTCCAACAAACCATCAACGACGTTACCGATGATATCAGTTGTTGAAGTACGAGTTGCGATACTGTAGTCCAAAGATGATGGGTCTACTCCATAGACATAAGAGAAAGTTGTAGGCGCATCTGCTTCCTTGTCAGCTTTCCCACAAGCTACAAGAAGAACTGCTGTACTCAGGACCACTCCTGCTGTTAACATCCACTTTTTCGTTTTCATAAAGAACTCCTTTAATAATTTTTAATCTACTTTTACAATCCAACCTTCTGGTGCTTCAATGTCACCAAATTGGATACCTGTCAATTCATCGTATAGTTTACGAGTCACTGGACCAACCTCTGTCTCACTGTAGAAAACGTGGAAGTCATCACCGTGTTGGATTCCCCCAATAGGTGAGATAACTGCCGCAGTACCGCAGGCACCTGCTTCTACAAATCGATCCAGACTATCAATTGGTACATCCCCCTCGACAGGTTTCAAGCCCAAACGATGCTCTGCCAAGTAAAGCAATGAGTACTTGGTAATTGATGGCAAGATTGATGGACTCAATGGGGTTACAAACTCATTATCAGCTGTAATTCCAAAGAAGTTTGCTGAACCGACTTCTTCAATCTTGGTGTGAGTTGATGGGTCAAGATAAATAACATCTGAGAAATGACGGGATTTAGCCATTTTTCCTGGCAAAAGACTAGCTGCATAGTTCCCACCGACCTTGGCAGCCCCTGTTCCATTTGGTGCAGCACGGTCATACTCATCTTGAATCAAGAAGTTTGTTGGAACCAATCCACCCTTAAAGTAATTTCCAACTGGCATCGCAAAGATGGTAAAAATATACTCCTCAGCTGGTTTTACCCCAATGATATCTCCAACACCAATCAAGAGTGGACGGAGGTAGAGGGTTCCACCAGTTCCATAAGGTGGTACGTATTCCTCATTAGCACGAACAACGGCTTTACAAGCCTCTACAAACATTTCTGTTGGAACTTGTGGCATCAAGAGACGATCACAGGTACGTTGCAGACGTTTAGCATTTTCATCTGGACGGAAGAGTTGAATACTGCCATCCTTTGTACGATAGGCTTTCAATCCTTCAAATGCTTGTTGTCCATAGTGAAGACTTGGAGATGATTCTGAGATATGCAAGGTTGCATCTTCTGTTAATTCTCCTTGAGTCCATTGTCCATCTTTAAAATAAGCGATATAACGATAAGGTAGTTTCATATAGGAAAAACCGAGATTTTCCCAATCGATCGTAACTGTCATGACAATCTCCTTTATTCTAATCAAGCTTTGTGTTCTATTCTACACTATTCTCCTAAAAATTCAAGTATTATTTGTAATTTTCTGAAAATTTTACTTATAAAAAATCAGTCACTAGGACCGATTTTTAATTTTCTTTGATTTCTTTAAAGATTTCTTTGAGATAAGCATCAAAAACTTCTTCATCAGAAATAGTATCTGAGATAAAGCTTCCATTGCTTGTACGTTCTGATAGATTCAAATCTTGTAGGATTGATTCGTAAATCGTTCCATTATTTGATTGAATCACAAGTGTTTGTTCTCCATCTTCTACTTCTGTACTAAAGAGATCTCCAACAAATCCTTGTTCTGAGACCGCTCCAGCCAAGAATACGCGATGGGGTTTACTCTTTAATTCTCTCAAAACTTGAAGGCCACGATTGGCACGACTGGTTGCTGGAATTTCCTCTGTTGAAACACGTTTCAAGCTTCCACGTTGCGTTAAAAGATAGAAAGAAGACGTATTGCAGATAAAGGCTGCTTGTATCACATCATCTGCTTTCAAGTTCATGGCTTTGACACCTGCAGCTTTGGCACCGATAACTGGCACTTCTTCGATGTTAAAGCGGAGGGCATAACCGTTTCGACTGATCAACAGAACATCATCCAATTTAATCGGAGCTACTGCTACAATCTGGTCAGTATCGTCTTTCAACTTAGCGTACTTGACAGATTTAGAACGATAGGTTCTCCATGGAGAAAATTCTTTGCGTTCGACACGTTTGATTTGACCAAGACGAGTCACTGCAAAGTAGGTCGTCGCATCATCAAACTGATCCACAACTTCTACATAGAGCACTTCTTCATTGGTTTCAAAGTTGGTAATCGTTTGACTCAAGTGCTCTCCGATATCCTTCCAACGAATATCTGCTAATTCATGGACTGGTCGGTAAATGACATTCCCAAGCGTTGTAAAGATTAAAAGATGCTGGGTAGTTTTCACATTTTGAACGAATAGCAATCGGTCATCATCCCGTTTACCAATTTCTTCTATGGTTGAAGCTGCAAATGAACGAGGGCTAGTACGCTTGATATAACCTGCCTTAGTCACGCTGACGTAAGTATCTTCTTCAGCGATAAGACTTGCTGTATCAATCTCAATGACTTTTGCTGTATCTTCTAAAGTACTCAAGCGCGGAGTTGCAAATTTCTTCTTGACCTCACGGAGTTCTTTCTTCATGAGATTATACAATGTTCGTTCGTCACCGATGATAGCTGCAAGCATAGCAATCTTTTCACGAAGTTCTGCTTCTTCTTCCTGCAAGACAACCACGTCTGTATTGGTCAAGCGGTAAAGTTGCAAGGTTACAATAGCCTCAGCCTGTTCTTCTGTAAAATCATAGCTGACCTTGAGGTTTTCCTTTGCATCAGCCTTGTTCTCAGAAGCACGGATAAGGGCAATAACTTCATCCAGGATAGAGATGACACGAATCAAACCTTCCACTATATGGAGACGTTTTTCAGCCTTTTCCTTGTCAAAGCGAGAACGCGCCAAGATCACTTCACGACGGTGGGCAATATAGCTAGACAATATAGGCACAATTCCAACCTGACGAGGGGTGAAATTGTCAATCGCAACCATGTTGAAGTTGTAATTGATTTGCAAGTCAGTGTACTTGAAAAGATAGTTTAGAACAAGTTCCGTGTTCGCATCTTTTTTGAGTTCTATAGCGATGCGAAGACCATCACGGTCAGACTCATCACGAACTTCAGCGATACCTGCCACCTTGTTATTGACACGGATTTCATCAATTTTCTTGACCAAGTTAGCCTTGTTGATTTCATAAGGAATCTCAGTGATAACGATTTGTTCCTTACCACCTTTAAGCTTCTCAATTTCCGTCTTAGAACGAACAACCACGCGCCCTTTACCAGTTTCATAGGCCTTTTTGATTTCGTCACGGCCTTGGATAATGGCACCTGTAGGGAAATCTGGCCCAGGCAAGAATTCCATCAGCTTTTCAACCTTAGCAGTTGGGTGATCAATCATGTAGACTGTAGCATCAATAACTTCAGCCAAATTATGTGGTGGAATATCTGTGGCATAACCAGCTGAAATCCCAGTTGAACCATTCACTAAAAGGTTTGGAAATGCTGCTGGCAAGACTGTTGGCTCTTTTTCGGTATCATCAAAGTTCCAAGCAAAAGGAACTGTCTTTTTCTCGATATCCTGAAGAAGGTAGCCAGCAATCTCAGACAAACGGGCCTCAGTATAACGCATAGCCGCAGGCGGATCTCCGTCCATAGAACCATTATTACCGTGCATTTCAACTAGAATCTCACGATTTTTCCAGTCCTGAGACATACGAACCATTGCATCATAGATGGAAGAATCCCCGTGTGGGTGGAAATTCCCCATGATGTTCCCGACAGACTTGGCCGACTTACGGTAGCTCTTGTCAAAGGTATTACCATCCTTATTCATCGAATAAAGAATACGGCGCTGAACCGGCTTCAATCCATCCCGAATATCTGGCAAAGCCCGGTCTTGAATGATGTACTTGGAGTAGCGACCAAAGCGCTCTCCCATGATGTCCTCTAAGGACATATTTTGGATATTACTCATATAGGATACAAAGCCCGTAAAATACAAAGTGAAAATAGGAAATTCTTACAGTGAGCGATGCTCACAAGAGAATTTATCTTTTTCACACAGCATTTAGGGCGTGTTCAACTCCTTTCAAAGAATGTAGAGTAGATTTTATAGAAAAGAATTTCAGTTACTTTATATAACTAAACTATCCTTTCTGTAGTTTAAAGTTTTGAATTGTGTTCTTTATTTTCTTAGTGATTTAGAAGGTTTTCCTCAGCATATCTCATCATCTTCTCAGCCACTTCCTTATCATAATCAAAGTCCATCTTTTGAGCAAGATATTGAGCTTCTTGATGGAAAAGTTGCATCGTAGCAAACAATGACTGAGTAAGTTTCTCTACACTTGAGAAATCAAGAAGAGCAGAGAATTCCTTCTCCTTCTCAATTGGCAAGTAGTTGAAGAGATACTTGTAATTTTTACCAATGTCGACAGCACCTCCATCACTTGCTACCTGCCAAGCTAAGATTTTCAAGAGTTCTTGCTGACAAATACCGTAGAGATGGTCCGTTGCATAAATGACTTGCTTACGACAAATTCCTTTGACAACGTAGGCTGACACCCACCAAAATTCATTGCAGACTTTTTCAAACTCTATCGCACTAGCTGGATGTATCCAGAAACGCTCTGGACTTGTAGTATAGGACTCAAACAAGCCCTTCTCGTCTACTAAAACTGTATAACCAGCTTCGCTATCTACCCATTCTTGGATGTGGTCTTTTGGGCAAAGGGTTAGATCAATCCTATTGCCATCTTCAAAAAGCATCAGATAAAGTCGACGGTTGCCTAGGACATTATGTTGCTCAATGATAGGTTTGCCAAAGGAGTCCAGCCAAGATAAATCTGTAATCAGCTCTTCCAAATTCTCTACAACATAGACTACGTCATAGTCTTGAAATTCATCTTTTGAGGCTTTTGTGTCAGTCCGTGAACCAGACATGGCGACAGCGTTGACTTGGAGCACTTTTGCGGTTTGAAAAATTAAATCAAGCATTTGAGGTTCAGTTCTCATGGGGATACCTGTTTTTCATTTGATAATCCTGTATATTAGCATACTATTTCTCAAGTTAAAATAGTTAATCAATTATAAAAGATTTAGCTATCCTTCTCTCAAAGTTTTTAATTTCGACAAAATTCTAGCTTCATCCAAGCCCAGAATAACAAACAAGGATGAAGTGTAGATATTATCGTACCATTGTTCTAGTTTCTCATTAGTCATATCAAGATGATATTGTTTAGCATTGTTATGTCTTAGCCCAAAATTATTATACATTTCAAAAAGCTTTTCAAACGCAATAATCTTTTGATTATTAACCTTGAACACCTCCTTTAATTCCTCAGAATTATTCAGTTCTTTTCTTAATGGCTCAAGGTAGTTCGCTAAAGAAATAAGTATTTCTTTCTTACGCTGAACATTTCCTTTATTTGCAAAATGATTATATTCTAAAACCTTTATCGCATCTTGAATACTCGTTTCAGATACAATCTGAGAAACTTCTGAGGCATAAACATTCTTTTCAACGATGATTTGACGACCACTTCCTAAAGTAAGAAACTCATGATTCGATAATTCTAGAACTCTGTTGATATTTTCTCTAACAGCATACACATCATTCCTTAAAAAGGGATGACTCGGGTTTATAATCGACAACATATCATTTAAAAGCTCAGCAAAAATAAAAAGTTTTTCTAATTCATTATCCGCTTGAGATAAGCAAAACTTTAAGAACTCATCAAAATCTATAAAAGTTCTACGATTTTGATAATTAAGAAATTTATGATTTAGTTCCTCTAACAATCCATTCGATAACAAAATACAGAGATTATCAAATTCCGTGCTCGGGTTAAAATTCATACCATCTAAGATTTCAAAATAATTTTTTCTAACCATCAGAAAACAGTACTCTCCTCCAGCGTAAACTTGACATTATCTTCAATCCACTTACGACGTGGTTCAACCTTGTCCCCCATGAGGACATTGACACGACGTTCTGCGCGTGCTAGGTCTTCGATTGTAACACGGATGAGGGTACGAGTTTCTGGATTCATAGTTGTTTCCCATAGTTGATCCGCATTCATCTCACCAAGTCCCTTGTAGCGTTGGAGGGTAGCACCTTTACCAAACTGCTTACGTAGTTCTTCTAGCTCACCATCCGTCCATGCGTAGGCCACTTCTTCTTTCTTGCCTTTCCCTTTTGACATCTTGTAAAGAGGTGGAAGGGCAATATAAACATGACCTGCCTCAACTAGTGGACGCATATAGCGGTAAAAGAAGGTTAAGAGAAGTGTTTGAATGTGGGCACCGTCGGTATCCGCATCGGTCATGATAATAATCTTGTCATAGTTAGCATCTTCAAGAGAAAAATCTGCCCCTACACCAGCACCTATGGTATAAATCATGGTGTTGATTTCTTCATTTTTGAGGATATCTGCCATCTTAGCCTTGGCTGTATTGATAACCTTACCACGAAGAGGCAAGATAGCTTGGAACTTACGGTCACGGCCTTGTTTAGCAGAACCACCGGCAGAATCTCCTTCGACTAGGTAAAGTTCATTCTTAGCTGGATTTTTAGACTGGGCTGGGGTTAATTTCCCAGAAAGCAAGCCCTTGTCTTTCTTATTCTTCTTGCCATTACGACTCTCGTCACGCGCCTTACGTGCTGCTTCACGGGCATCACGCGCCTTGATAGCCTTACGAATCAGATTAGAGGCTAGTTCTCCATTTTCCATGAGGAAGAAGGTCAACTTATCAGCTACAATTCCATCTACAACAGGACGAGCAAGCGGACTTCCAAGTTTATCCTTAGTCTGTCCCTCAAACTGCAAATGTTCTTCAGGAACGAGAATTGATAGAACTGCTGCTAATCCTTCACGGTAATCTGAACCTTCTAGGTTTTTATCTTTTTCTTTGAGAAGGCCAGTTTTTCGCGCATAGTCGTTCATAACTTTGGTAATGGCAGACTTGAGTCCTGTCTCATGCGTTCCACCATCCTTAGTGCGAACGTTATTGACAAAGGACAGGATGTTATCTGAAAATCCATCATTATATTGGAGGGCTACTTCTACTTGGAAACCATTATCTTCGCCTTCAAAGTAAAGGACTGGCGTCAAGGTTTCCTTGTCTTCATTGAGGTAAGAAACAAAGTCTTGTACCCCATTCTCATAATGAAATTCAATTGCTTCATCTGTCCGTTTGTCTGTTAATGACAAGGTTACATTTTTCAAGAGAAAGGCAGACTCATTGAGACGCTCTGAAATGGTATTGTACTTGAAGTCTGTCGTAGAAAAGATACTAGCATCCGGCATAAAGGTCACTTTGGTACCTGTTTTAGACTTAGGTGCAGTTCCAACCTTTTCAAGAGTTGTTACTGGTTTCCCACCATTTTCAAAGCGTTGTTTGTAAACAGCCCCATCACGTGTAATTTCTACTTCCAGCCAACTAGAGAGGGCATTGACGACAGAAGAACCAACTCCGTGAAGACCACCAGAAGTCTTGTAGCCACCTTGACCGAATTTTCCTCCAGCGTGGAGAATGGTAAAAATAACCTCAACCGTTGGAATTCCCATAGCGTGCATCCCAGTCGGCATCCCACGTCCGTGGTCTTGAACCGTTAAACTTCCGTCTTTATTAATGGTCACATCAATACGATCACCAAACCCAGACAGAGCTTCGTCAACCGCATTATCCACGATTTCCCAAACAAGGTGATGTAATCCAGCACCATCGGTCGATCCGATATACATCCCTGGACGTTTACGGACCGCATCCAACCCTTCTAGCACCTGAATGGCGTCATCATTATAATTGTTAATATTGATTTCCTTTTTTGACACAAGGAACCTCCTATTTGTTCATCTTTTCTATTTTACAGGTTTTCTAAGGATTTTGCAAAATTTTCAAGTTAAAAGCCTATTCACAAGTCCTATTTAGTAAAAAAATCACTCATTCCCGCCCTAAAAAAAGAAACCAAGACGAGAGTCTCAGTTTTCTTTTCCTTTAACTTGACTTGTTGCAATATCTTCACCAAACCATTTTTGGCTAATTTCTTGGAATTTTCCTTCTTGATAGAGTTCCACAAAAGCCTTATTCAAATTGGCTAATAAGGTCTTATCCGCTGGTCTTACTCCGACCGCAAATGACTCACTCTCAAAACCAGCTGGAAAAATCTCATATTGATCTAAAATTCCTTCCGTTTTAAGATAATAATTGGCATAAACACGGTCAATTAAAAGAGCATCAATCCGATCATTTTGCAAGTCAATCAAGGCTTCATTAAAACTCTGATACTGGTTTGCTTTTTGATCTTTTACGATATTTTTCAACAGGTCAGGTTGAGCTTCAAAATCTAGATAACCAGAAGAACCTGCTTGGGCCCCCAAAATCTTATCTTTCATATCCGAAACTGACTGGATATTTTGCGATTTTTTTGACACGAGAACCTGCTGATTCTCCATATACGGTATTGTAAAGGCTACTTTCTCACGGCGTTCATCAGTCGCCGAATATCCATTCCAGATTGCATCAATAGTCCCATTTTGAAGTTCTGTTTCCTTCATATCCCAATCAATGGGTTGAAACTGTACCTTGAACCCCAGTTTCTCAGAAACAGCTTGGGCTAAGTCAATATCAAATCCAACATATTGCCCATTCTTTTCTTCAAATCCCATAGGAACAAAGGTATTGTCAAATCCAATAGTAATGCTTCCTTGTTGTTGGTATTTTTCCCAATTATCTACTTTAGGATTGCTAGCTTTTTGCGTGCATCCTACCAGGAAAAAAGCCAGAAAGAATACCAAAACTAGGCTGATTTTCTTTCGATTCATAGACACCTCCTACTTAGGCTCTACTTTGAGAATCTGGTCAGCAATATTCTCTGCAAACTGGAGGTCGTGGGTCACGACAATCTGCGTCATGCCTAAGTCTCGATTTTGTAAAATCAGTTTTTCAACTTCGAGACGCAACTCTGGATCAAGAGCCGAAGTTGGTTCGTCATAACCAATCACCTCAGGATCTATCATCATTGCACGTGCTAAGGCAACCCGTTGCTTTTGACCACCAGATAATGAGTATGGATAGGCATCTGCATGAGCTTCGAGTCCCAGACGAGTTAATAAGTCGACTGCCTTCTTCTTTGCGTCTACTTCAGACATTCCCATTGTCTTAATAGGTGACAAAATCAAGTTCTCCATAACGGATAAGTGAGGAAAAAGCTGAAAATCTTGAAAAACAAATCCTAACAAGTGGCGCTTTTCAAGTTCATCCAGAGGCAACGATTCTCCGTTATAAAAGATCTCTCCTGAATCAATAGTTTCAAGTCCAGCTAACATTCTGAGCAAGGTAGTCTTCCCACCACCAGATGGACCAACAATAGCTAAAATCTGCTTTTCAGGAATTGTTAAACTGAAATTGGATAAAATTTCTTTTTTTCCATATTTTTTGCTGATATTTCTTAACTCTAACATGGATAACCTCCTATCTATAGTAGCTGAATTTTTTCTCAAGTTTCTTAGCTAAAATTGTAACGATACCAATCATAAGCAGATAAATAGCTCCTGCTAGAAACATTGGAATCAAGCTAGCATCACGATTGGCTGCAGTACGACTAGCTAGGATTAAATCTGAAATACCGAGCGCATAGACCAGAGAAGTATCCTTAACCAAACTCATAACCTCGTTAAATACACTTGGTAGGACAATCTTGGTCACCTGTGGCAAAATGATATAGCGAACGGTATCAATAGGATTAAATTTTAAAACCTTAGCTGCTTCGTATTGCCCCTGAGGAATCGTTGCAATTCCTCCACGGAAAATTTCAGCAAAATAGGCTGCATAATTAAGCGTGAAGGCAATAATCGCAGCAGGCACACGATCCAATCGAATCCCAATACTCGGTAGAACATAATAAATAAAAATCAACTGCAAGAGTAAGGGTGTCCCACGCATCACCCAGATATAGATATCAATCATGTAATGGAGGGGTTTCCAATGGACCTGTAAGCAAAAAGCAACCAAAATGCCTAAAGGGATTGAAAAGAGCAAGACCAGTGCAAAAACTTGTAAAGTCATTGTAGCACCGCTCAATAAACTTGGTAATATCTCGAATAAGTAAGACATATTCCACCTCCTAAAAATAATTGTTCCTATTATAGCATAAATAAACACAAAATCAAGGATTTTCAGAAATTTCCATGAATTTTTAAAACTTTAGCCTTAATTTCCGAACAATAGTGTTCCTAATAAAACTTTTCTACTTACATAAAGTATCAGATGTCACAAATTGAGAAAAGATTCCTTTCCGTTTCTCTCCTATTTCATGGTATAATAGAAGCATGATGACAATAGTATTATTAATTTTAGCTTATTTATTGGGTTCTATCCCTTCAGGACTGTGGATTGGGCAAATCTTCTTTAAGATCAATCTAAGAGAACATGGTTCTGGTAATACTGGAACGACCAATACCTTTCGAATCCTAGGTAAGAAAGCGGGTATGGCAACCTTCGTGATTGACTTTTTCAAAGGAACCATCGCAACCTTGCTTCCACTTATCTTTCATGTCCAAGGAGTTTCACCTCTAGTCTTTGGCCTTTTAGCTGTGATTGGGCATACCTTCCCAGTATTTGCAAGCTTTAAAGGAGGAAAAGCTGTCGCAACTAGTGCTGGAGTCATTTTCGGATTTGCTCCTCTATTTTGCCTCTATCTAGCAGTTGTTTTCTTCGGCACTCTTTATCTAGGCAGTATGATTTCTCTCTCTAGTGTTACTGCTGCCCTTGCTGCTGTACTTGGGGTGATCCTCTTTCCACTTATCGGTTTCCTACTGCCAAGTTACGATATATTATTTGTAGTGATTATCCTAGCCCTCGCAAGCTTAATTATCATTCGCCATAAGGATAACATCAATCGTATTCGTAATAAAACAGAAAATCTTGTTCCTTGGGGACTAAATCTTACCCATCAAAAACCTAAAAAATAAAGCGTCAGTTTCAAACCGACGCTTTTTTGTTTATTTAGATTTGATATAGTTGATACCATCTGCTTTCGGTGCAACAGCTTTACCAAAGAAGGCTGCTAGTACGACAATGGTCAAAAGATATGGTGCAATTTGCAAGTAAACGGCTGGAACTCCTTGCAAGAAAGGAAGTTGAGAACCGATTACTGCTAAACTTTGTGATAGTCCGAAGAAGAGACTTGAAAGCATAGCACCAACAGGATTCCATTTACCGAAGATCATAGCAGCAAGTGCGATAAATCCAGGCCCAACGATGGTTGTAACTGAGAAGTTAACGGAAATTGACTGAGCGTAGATAGCTCCACCGATTCCTCCAAGGAAACCTGAAATCACAACTCCAAGATATCTCATCTTGTAGACATTAATCCCCAAAGTATCTGCTGCTTGTGGATGTTCACCTACTGAACGGAGGCGAAGTCCAAAGCGAGTTTTAAAGAGGACAAACCATGCTAAGAATGAGAAGGCAATTGCTAGGTAACCAAGTAAACTTGTTGACTTGAAGAAGATATCTCCGATAACTGGGATATTAGCCAAAATAGGGAAATCAAAACGTCCAAATGTTTGCGTTAAGTTATCCGTTTGTCCCTTGTTATAAAGCACCTTCACCAAGAAGACTGCCAAGGCTGGAGCCATCAAGTTAAGTACGGTACCACTGACAACATGGTCAGCACGAAAATGAACTGTAGCTACTGCGTGAATCAGTGAAAAGATAGCTCCGACTAATCCACCAACTAGAAGAGCCAACCAAGGAGTTAATGCTCCCAAATCTTGTGCAAATTCAAGGTTAAAAACAACTCCAGAGAAGGCACCCATGACCATGATTCCTTCAAGTCCAACGTTAACAACTCCACCACGTTCAGAGAAAACGCCTCCGATACTTGTGAAAATAAGTGGTGCTGAGTAAATCAACATTGAAGAAACCATAAGGGTTAGCATTGTTGTAATCGACATCCTTATTTACCTCCTTTAAGTTGTTTTCTTGGTTTGACAAAGCGTTCGATGATGTAGTGAACGCTGACAAAGAAGATAATTGAGGCTGTAACGATACTTACAAGCTCAGATGGTACTTGAGCAGCATTCATACCAGGGGCTCCAACTTGAAGCACTCCGAACAAGAAGGCTGCAAAAAGAATTCCAATTGGTGAGTTTGCAGCAAGTAGACTGACCGCCATACCATTAAATCCTATTGCCAATGATGAACCTTGGACATAAACGTTCTGGAAGGTACCAAGACCTTCTACCGCTCCACCAAGTCCTGCAAGGGCACCAGAAATAATCATTGATAAAATAATGGTACGTTTCGCTGAAATACCAGCGTATTCAGAAGCATTTGGATTGAGACCAACTGCACGGATTTCAAAACCGAGAGTTGTCTTCTTAAGCAAGAACCAGATAACTGCAACTGCAATGATAGCAAAGAAAATCCCAATATTCATACGAGAGTTACCTGTTAACTCAGCAAGCCAAGGTGTTTGATAAGTTGCATTTGCACTTACTCGAATTGATGAGTCAGTACTTTGCATGATATCTTTAGGGAAAGAGTGGATAAAGGCATTACTTGTATAGAGAACAATGTAGTTCATCATGATGGTTACGATGACTTCAGATGTTCCCAGATAGGCTCTTAAAATACCAGGAATGGCTCCAACAATTCCTCCAGCCACCAGCGCAATGACTACTGTCGCAAGAATCAACAATGGACGTGGCAAATCTGGATTCGAAAGAGCGAACCAGCCACTCATAACCCAACCAGCGAGTGCTTGTCCTGGAAGCCCGACATTAAAGAAACCAGCACGACTTGCAACTGCAAATCCAAGAGCAATCAAGACTAATGGCCCCATTGCACGGAAGATTTCACCAATACCACGAACACTACCAAAGGCTGTGTAGAACAACTCTTCATAACCCCAAATAGCATCATAGCCAAAAATCCACATAACGATGGCTCCAAGTAAGATTCCAAGGATAACAGAAATCAAGGGAACCGAAATTTGTTGTAATTTTTTAGACATCACTCTTCTCCTTTTTCCAATTCACCACCAGCCATCAAGAC
Source organism: Streptococcus infantis (assembly GCF_000963255.1). Lineage (GTDB taxonomy): Bacteria > Bacillota > Bacilli > Lactobacillales > Streptococcaceae > Streptococcus > Streptococcus nidrosiense. The sequence goes on from NZ_JYOV01000022.1 coordinate 40,144, forward strand.
ACCAAGTTCTTGCTTGTTGGTTGTTTCTGGCGTTACAATCCCTTGAATCTTACCATCATGGATAACAGCGATTCTATCTGAGACATTTAGAATCTCATCTAGTTCAAAGCTGACTACAAGGACAGCTTTCCCATTATCACGTTCTTGAATCAAGCGTTTGTGAATGTATTCAATGGCACCGACGTCCAAACCACGAGTTGGTTGGCTGACGATGAGGAGATCCGGATTTCGATCAATCTCCCGAGCGATGATTGCTTTTTGTTGATTTCCTCCAGAAAGGGCCGAAGCTGGAACAATTTCACTGGCAGCACGAACATCAAACTCCTGCATTAATTTTTTCGCATAGTCAAGGATATTCGTATAATTTAAAATTCCCTTCTTGCTAAGAGGTTCTTTATAGTAGGTTTGAAGAGCGATATTTTCAGAAATCATCATTTCCAAGACCAAACCATCACGGTGACGGTCTTCCGGAACGTGACCAACGCTCAGTTCAGTAATTTGACGTGGATGCAATCCTACAATGGACTGGCCTTTCAATTCCACACTACCAGACTCAATCTTACGGAGTCCAGTGATAGCTTGGATCAATTCAGACTGACCATTTCCATCAATACCGGCAATTCCGACAATCTCACCAGCTCGAACATCGAGTGAAAGATTTTTAACAGCAGGAACGCCACGGTTTTCATGAACAAGCAAGTCTTTGATGGAAAGAACGACTTCTTTAGGTTGTGGTGCTTGCTTCTCAGTTTTGAAGGAAACAGAACGTCCCACCATCATTTCTGCCAAGTCAGCATTAGTTGCACCAGCAATTTCAACTGTTTCGATTGATTTACCACGACGGATAACTGTAACGCGGTCAGAAACCGCACGAATTTCATCCAACTTGTGGGTAATCAAGATAATTGATTTGCCTTCTTTGACCAAGTTCTTCATGATAGCCATCAACTCATCGATTTCCGATGGCGTTAAAACAGCAGTTGGTTCGTCAAAGATAAGAATATCGGCACCACGATAAAGTGTCTTCAAAATTTCAACACGTTGTTGAGCCCCAACAGAGATATCTGCTACTTTAGCAGAAGGGTCTACAGCTAGCCCATAACGCTCTGATAATTCAAGAATTTCTCGACTTGCTCGAGCAATATCTAGGACTCCATTTTTAGTCAATTCACTTCCTAAAATGATATTCTCAGCAACAGTGAAAGCCTCTACCAACATAAAGTGTTGGTGAACCATTCCAATCCCTAGGCTAGCGGCTTTTGATGGCGAGTCTAGTTTCACAACTTGACCGTTAACCACAATTTCACCACTAGTCGGTTCCAGAAGGCCTGCTAGCATGTTCATAAGAGTGGACTTACCAGCTCCATTTTCTCCTAAAAGTGCATGAATTTCGCCTTTACGAAGTTCTAGGTTAATTTTGTCGTTAGCGACAAATTCACCAAAAACTTTGGTAATTTCATGCATCTCAATGACATTTTCGTGTGCCATGTGCTCTTCCTTTCAGAGTTTTATTTTGTTTCAATAAAACCTGCTAAAGAAACTTAGCAAGCTCTATTGAGACAAAACACTTTGTCTCAATTCTTAAAGAAGCGGCCACAGGCCGCTCCCCTAAGAAATGACTTTCATCCATTATTTTTCAGGAACTTTTACACTTCCATCAAGGATTTTAGCTTTTGCATCTTCAACAGCTTTTTTACCTTCTTCAGAAAGGTTAGTTGTTACTAGATCAACCCCTTTATCCTTCAATGAGTAAACGATCACTTGACCGCCAGGGAATTCACCTTTTTCAGTTTTGTTTGCGATATCTTGAACTGTTGTTCCAACTTGTTTCAAAGTAGAAGCAAGTACGAAGTTTGATTCTTTACCATCTTTAGAAGTGTATTTACCTTCTTCAACTTGGTCACGGTCTACACCGATAACCCAAACTTTTTCGCCTTCGTTTTTGCTTTCATTCAAAGATTTAGCTTCTGAGAAGACACCTGCACCAGTACCACCAGCTGCTTGGTAGATTACGTCTGCACCTGCAGCGTATTGAGCTGCAGCGATTGTTTTACCTTTAGCGGCATCACCAAATGAACCAGCGTAGTCTACTTGTACTTTGATAGATGGGTCAACTGACTCAACACCAGCTTTGAAACCAGCTGCGAAACGAGAAATAACTTCAGATTCCATACCACCTACAAAACCAACTTGTTTTGTTTTAGTAGTTTTAGCTGCTGCTACACCTGCAAGGTAAGCTGCTTCATTATCAGCAAATGTTACACTTGCTACGTTCTTTTGATCTTTAATCACATCATCAATCAAAACATAGTTCAAGTCTGCATGTTCTTTCGCTGCTTCTTCAACCGCATTGTGAAGAGCAAAACCAACACCATAAATCAAGTTGTAGCTTCCTGCTGCTTGGTTCAAGTTGTTAGCGTAGTCAGCTTCACTTGTTGATTGGAAGTATGTGTAGCCTTTATCTTTTGCAAGATTGTGCTCTTTACCCCAAGCTTGAAGACCTTCCCAAGCTGATTGGTTGAATGATTTATCATCAACACCACCAGTATCTGTAACGATAGCTGCTTTAGTCTTCAAATCAGAAGATGAAGAAGCTGCGTTACGAGAAGAGCGATTACCACATGCAGCAAGTCCAAATGCTGCTACTGCAACTAGACCAAGGCCTAGCCATTGTTTCTTGTTCATTACTGAACCTCCTAAATAAGATGCGCAACGAAGTTGCAAGTATGGATTGATTGGTCACAAGGACCCTTGTCACTCAGAGAGTGACACAGACTATTGCAAGTCTGTAAATGAGTATGGAAGTAATTCCCCGACCGTCATCTCGACCGTCGTTTTATCTTTGGCGACTAGAGTCACCTTTAGATCTGGTTTAAAAAATTCGACCATAACCTGTCGGCAAGCACCGCAAGGCGAAATAGGTTTCTCAGTTTCCCCATAAACAATCAATTCTGAAAACTCTCGTTGTCCTTCAGAAACTGCCTTAAAGATAGCTGTCCTTTCGCCACAGTTAGTCAAGGGATAGCTAGCATTTTCAATGTTAACCCCTGTATAGATACTTCCGTCCTTGGCTACCAAAACAGCGCCAATCGGAAAATGTGAGTAGGGAACGTAAGCTTTTTTACTAGTTTCAATCGCTAAATCAATCAACTCAGTAGTCGCCATCTGCTAACTCTCCTTTTAAGATTGCTACACCAGAAGATGTTCCAATACGAGTAGCTCCAGCTTCAACAAAGGCAACAGCATCTGCATAAGAACGAGCACCACCAGCAGCTTTAACCCCCATATCAGGTCCAACTGTTTGGCGCATTAATTTAACATCCGGTAGGGTTGCACCACCTGTTGAGAAGCCTGTTGACGTCTTGACAAAGTCTGCTCCTGCTTTCTGGGCTAGCTGGCAAGCCTGAACTTTTTCTTCATCAGTTAACAAACAAGCCTCAATAATAACCTTAACCAGTTTGTCTCCACTTGCTTCAACAACTGCTCGAATATCTGACTCAACTAAATCAGCATTCCCAGACTTGAGTGCTCCAACATTGATGACCATATCAATCTCATCAGCACCATTTTGGATAGCTTCTTTAGTTTCGAAGGCTTTAACAGCAGATGTTGTGGCTCCAAGAGGAAAGCCTACAACCGTACAAATCTTGACATCAGTAGTTTCTAGACCCGATTTGGCATGAGCAACCCAGCAAGGATTGACACAAACACTGGCAAAATCATAGTCTTTGGCTTCAGATAACAAACGATTAATTTGTTCCACTGTTGCATCTTGCTTTAAAAGCGTATGATCAATGTATTTATTTAATTTCATTTCGGTTTTTCCTTAAATTAGGAGATGATTTCGATAATTTCACGCGATTTTATCACTTCATCACTTATTTTAATTTTAACATATTTTTGGAAATCTGTAACTAGTTCCGGAGAAATTTTGCCATTTGTATATACTTTTGCAACAATTTCACCCTTTCTGACAAAGTCTCCAACTTTCTTCTCAAAAACAATCCCTGTCTCATAGTCAAGGGCGTCTGTTTTCACTGCACGACCAGCACCCAATCTCATGGCAAAAAGACCAAACTCCATGGCTGGAAGTTCTGCGATAATACCATCCTCCTGAGCAGGAATATCAACTATATGGTCAACTTTTACTGGACGATAGAGGTCTTCTAAATCTCCACCCTGAGCTACAACCATTTCTTCGAATTTCTGGAGTGCCTTACCATTTTCAAGATGTTGCCTTACTTCCTCGACTGTTTTTTCAACATTTGCTAAAGATAGCATAATCTGGGCTAACTCGCAGATAAAATGACTAATATCTTCACGTCCCTTTCCTTGAAGAATTTCTAGTGCTTCTAGGATTTCCAAGCGGTTTCCAATGGCACGTCCCAAGGGTTGACTCATGTCCGTAATGACTGCTACCGTCTTGCGACCTACAGCCTTACCAAGGTTTACCATGGTTTGAGCCAATTCACGGGCCTCGTCCACTGTTTTCATGAAGGCACCTTCACCCACAGTTACATCAAGTAAGATAGCATCAGCTCCAGCAGCAATCTTTTTACTCATGACCGAACTAGCAATCAAGGGAATAGTGTCAACCGTTGCCGTCACATCACGGAGGGCGTATAGAAGTTTGTCAGCCTTAACCAATTGATCGGACTGGCCAATGACTGAGACACCAATATCCTGAACTTGTTTGATAAATTCATCCTGATTTCGTTCAATCTGAAAACCTTTGATGGATTCTAATTTATCGATTGTTCCGCCAGTATGCCCTAGACCTCTACCACTCATCTTAGCAACTGGAACACCAAAACTAGCTACCAAAGGTGCTAGGATTAAAGTTACCTTATCACCTACGCCACCAGTAGAGTGTTTATCCACCTTAATGCCTTCAATTGGAGATAAATCAAATTCCTGACCTGTCTTAACCATGTTCATAGTCAAGTCAGAAATCTCATCGATAGTCATCCCCTGAAAATATACTGCCATAGCAAAAGCGGCCATCTGGTAGTCAGGGACGATTCCAGATACATAACCTTCAATCAACCATTGAATCTCACTGGAGCTTAGTTCTTGGCCGTCTCTTTTTTTCTGGATTAGATCTACTGCTCTCATTCTTTCACACTTCTAAGGATATAGTATCCCTTATCTTTCTTTACAACCTCGCAATTACCAAAGACTTCTTCCATCTTACTTTTGGCACTAGGAGCTCCTTGTTTTTTCTGGATGACAATCGTCAAATCTCCACCATCTACTAAAAAGTCTATACTTTTCTCGATGATTTCGTGGACTACTTGCTTGCCAGCGCGAATAGGAGGATTCGAAATGACATGGTCAAATTGTCCTTCTACCTGCTCATAAATATTAGACTGGAAGATAGTCGCTTGAACCTTGTTTTTTACTGAATTTTGTTGCGCCAAATCCAGAGCACGATTATTTATGTCAACCATGGTCGCCTGGGCACCATAAGCCTTGACTAAAGACAAGCCAATTGGCCCATAACCGCAACCAACATCAAGAATTTTTTCACCTTTTTCAATATTTAGACATCTTAACAACAACTGACTTCCAAAGTCAATCATTTTTTTACTAAAGACACCAGCATCTGTCAAAAAGGTCATCTTTTGCCCAAGTAGCTCAACTCTAAGCTCATGAACATCATGGGCTGCATCTGGATTTTCTGCATAATACATTTTACTCATGATACTATTTTACCATAATTTGACTTAAATTGTAAATCGTTTACAAAGGTAGCAAGCCCTTAAATCACATTGTATTTTCTCAAAAATAATATAAATTCGGATTAACATTAGGGACCTAGTAAAAAGCTCCCTACTGCCATGGTAATCGGAAAAGCAAAAATGCAAGCAAGACCAAAAAAGAAGAGCCAGCACTTTCTTTTAAAGAAAGCTAGCACAAGGTAGCCAAGACCTATGAGGGGTAATAAGATAAACAAAACAAAAGTGGTCCAGTTATAGCTCTGAGTTCCTATCTTAAAGGAGAAATTCACCCAGTTTGGTGATAACCATAAAACAACTACAAATAGGCTGAACAAACCCAGAGCCTTTTCTCTTAATCTAGCTTTCATCTTAGCACCTCCTTTATAGGTTTTCCCCCTTATATTTTAACAAAGAAAGCGCTTTTTCTCAATTGGTCAGATGGTTATTCTTTCTAAAATATGGTATACTAAGATATCAAACGAGGATATAGTATGACCAACGAATTTTTACATTTTGAAAAGATAAACCGCGAAACTTGGCAATCCTTGCATCGCAAAACAACTCCTCCCTTGACCGAGGAAGAGTTAGATTCTATTAAGAGTTTCAATGATCAGATTAGCCTACAAGATGTTACAGATATCTATCTGCCACTGGCACATTTGATTCAGATTTATAAGCGTTCCAAAGAAGACCTTGCCTTTTCAAAAGGTATTTTCCTTCAAAGAGAGAGCAAAAAACAGCCCTTTATTATCGGAGTTTCTGGGAGTGTTGCTGTCGGTAAATCAACCACTAGTCGACTCTTGCAAATTTTGCTGTCTCGTATCGTTCCTGGAGCAAGTGTTGAACTAGTGACTACAGATGGTTTTTTATACCCAAATAGTGTCTTAATTGAGCAAGACATTCTCAACCGCAAGGGTTTTCCTGAGAGCTACGATATGGAAGCTTTGCTCAATTTTCTAGACCAACTCAAAAATGGTCAGGATGTTGATATACCTGTTTATTCCCATGAAATTTATGATATAGTGCCGGGTCAAAAACAACGAGTAGAAGCTGCTGATTTTGTCATTGTTGAGGGAATCAATGTGTTCCAAAACCCTCATAATGCCCGTCTCTATATTACTGATTTCTTTGACTTTTCAATCTATGTCGATGCCGCTGTCGAAGATATTGAAAGTTGGTATTTGGATCGTTTCTTAAAACTTCTTAGCTTTGCTCAAGATGATCCAGGCAACTATTACTACCGTTTCACTCAACTTCCTCTTAGTGAAGTGAAGGATTTTGCTCACCAAGTTTGGACCAGTATCAACCTCACCAATCTCCAAAATTACATTGAACCGACACGAAATCGTGCCGAGGTCATTCTCCATAAATCTAAAAATCACGAAATTGATGAAATTTACTTAAAAAAATAATTTTCCCTTGTCAAAACGTAAGTTTTCAGATATAATGGTATAGTTAGTAAAAATGGAGGTAAGAACATTGGCAAACATTAAATCAGCTATCAAACGCGCTGAATTGAACGTTAAACAAAACGAAAAGAACTCAGCTCAAAAATCAGCTATGCGTACTGCTATCAAAGCTTTTGAAGCAAACCCATCTGAAGAACTTTACCGTGCTGCCAGCTCAGCTATCGATAAAGCAGAAACTAAAGGTTTGATCCACAAAAACAAAGCTAGCCGTGATAAAGCACGTCTTGCAGCTAAACTTGGTTAATCTTTAACTGCATACAAAATGAGCTCCTCGGAGCTTTTTTTGTGCACATTTTCTGGAGGTTATTATGAAAATAGCTATCATCGGATATTCAGGATCAGGCAAATCTACTCTTGCAGAAAAACTGGCCAAGCACTACTCCATCCCAAAACTTCATATGGATACTCTCCAATTTCAACCTGGTTGGCAGGACAGTGACCGTGACTGGATGCTTAAGGAAATGAAGGATTTTTTATCCAAAAACAAAAATTGGGTCATTGATGGCAACTACTCTTGGTGTTGCTATGAGGAAAGAATGGAGCAAGCTGACCAGATTATCTTTTTAAATTTCTCGGCTTGGACTTGTTTGCTAAGAGCCTTTAAGCGCTATTTAAAATATAGAGGCAAAGTCAGAGAAAGTATGGCAGCAGGATGCCCCGAGCAATTCAACTTGGAATTTATCCGTTGGATTCTCTGGGATGGACGAACAAAAAATGCTAAGGATAGATACCAATACTTAAACAATACTTACCCAGAAAAGATGCGTATTCTCCATTCTCAAGCAGAGATTGATTGTTTTTTACGATCTTTAAAAAAGTAAACAATATAGTAGCATTTCATTAAAATCAGCATGTACTGATTGACTAAAAAAGGAAGATTTTCATCCAGAAAATCTTCCTTTTTTCCTTTTATTCAACAATTAAAAATAACTCGAGCAATTTATAAATCAACAATAATATTCCCCTAGAAATGAAGAGAATCTTGTTCATAGTTTCTGAGGCGTGATACAAAAAAACTGAAAGAAGTATAGTCCTACTTCTTTCAGTTTTTTATTGTCTCAATTTAGAAAAAACTTCTCCGATCTTACCTTCGATAACTAAATCAGCTTGGCTGTCTTGAGGAGTGCTGGACTTGTTGATAACGACAAGATTTGACCCTGAAAAATAATTGATTAGGCTAGCTGCAGGATAAACGACTAAGGAAGTTCCTCCAATAATCAATAAATCTGCTTGCTGAATGACTTGGGCTGCTCGACTAAAAACATCCATATCCAGAGGTTCCTCATAAAGGGTTACGTCAGGTTTGACCACCTTACCACAATCTAAGCAGTAAGGAACTGGACCTTCAAGTGCCAAAAATGCATTCAAATCATAAAAGCGATGACAGCCCAAACAGTAATTACGATCTGCACTACCATGCAGTTTCAAAACATTTTCAGAACCCGCCATTTCATGAAGGCTATCGATATTTTGCGTCACAATCGCTTTTAATTTACCTGTTTTTTCTAACGACGCTAGATAAATATGTGCTAAATTTGGCTTAGCATCCGGATAGACGAGATACTTTTTGTAGAAATCAAAAAAATCCTCTGGATAGCGTTCAAACATGGTGCGTGAAACCAGTTGCTCGGCAGTAAAATGGCGCCCCAACTTAAGACTATAAACACCATCAGAACTTCGAAAATCTGGAATATTAGACTCTGTAGAAACCCCTGCACCACCGAAAAAGACAATTCTTTGACTTTGATCTATCAGTTCCTGTAATTGTTCAATCTTATCCATTTTACCCCTCCTTAAGTTTTTTGTTCTAAAAAAGTTGAAAACCTTTAGCTTCTGTCAACCAGGCTTTCAACTTTATTTGATTATGATTTAGATATTAAACTGACTAGTCTCGGTTCTTTGACATAATTTGACTTTCTTCAAAGTTCTTATTCTCATCTATTTATAGGATTGAAGCAATGAACATGCTTATCATTTTGAGAACAAGAGTAATCACATGAATGGAATCTGACTTTAGTCTGCAATCAAGGTTTCTAGACCAACTTTCATCATATCTGTGAAAGTATTTTGGCGCTCTTCTGCAGTTGTATCTTCATCTGGATTAACCAAACTATCTGAAATAGTCATGATAGCAAGAGCATCAACATGGTGTTGAGCAGCAAGATAATAAAGGGCTGCCGCTTCCATTTCCACAGCCTTAACTCCCCACTTACCAAGTTCGATATTTTTTTCAAAGTAGTTTGAGTAAAAGACATCTGATGACAAAACATTTCCGACGTGAGTAGTCATGCCGAGGTCTTTGGCAATATGATAGGCTTTATCTAGCAAATCAAAGCTAGCGATTTGTGGAAAATCATATTGAGGCCAGTCATTGCGGATGATGTTTGAGTTGGTTGCAGCTGCTTGCGCCAAGACCAATTCACGGACGTGAACATCCTCATTCAAAGAACCAGCAGTTCCGACACGGATCAATTTTTTCACACCGTAATCGACAATCAATTCACGCGCATAGATGGAGATTGATGGCATTCCCATCCCTGTTCCCATGACAGATACACGATGGCCCTTGTAAGTCCCAGTGTAACCAAACATGTTACGGACTTCGTTAAAGCAAACAGCATCTTCAAGGAAATTCTCAGCGATAAATTTCGCACGAAGAGGATCCCCAGGAAGAAGAATTTTATCAGCAATTTCACCCTGCTTAGCAGCAATATGGATAGACATAGTTTATGATACAAAGAGCGACCAGAAAGCGACTGAAAATTAGGAATCTGACGAGAAATCCTGATTTCACAGTCAGATTATCTATTTTCCGAGCTTTCCACTCGTGTTCAAATCTGAACACATGCTCTACCTTTCTGTTATTTTTAATTTGTTAATGAATCCAAAAATGCATAGAGTTTTGCATTCATTTCTTGATAATCATATGCACGAATGACTTCAGGCTTTTGAACATAAGTCAATTTTTTGCTTTGTTCTTCCAAAACTTCTTCACCATCCGCAGCAATCAAGAGATTAACTGCTTCTGGGTCAAATTCCAAATGAGCTTGGAAGGCATAGTGTTTAGGACTAAAGCGAATAATCTGACGTGGACAGCCTTGACTGGTCGCAAGGACGACAGCATCCTCTGTTAATCCCGGCATATCTCCATGCCAGTGGCCGGTATTTAAAGTTTGTCCAAAAACTTTGACATGATTGTCTTTTAATCCAGCTTCAGTTAGCGTTATTGGAAAAACACCAATCTCACGCTCTGGACTATGTTCATACTCTGCGCCATAAGCAACAGACAAGAGTTGAGCACCAAGACAGACACCAACAATATAACGATCTGCCTTCATAGCCTTTTGAATCAGCTCAATCTCTGCCTGAGGATCGTAGTATGGAAAAGTTTCCCGATCTTCATCTGGCGATTGAGGTCCTCCCATTACGATCAAAAAGTCGATCTCATCCACTGTCTCTGGTAAGGCTTCATTCTCATAGACTTTGGTCGTGGTCACTTGATGGCCACGCTCCTGCGCCCATTTTAGATAAGCGCCCGGCACTTCAAATGTTTCATGCAGTACAAAATGTACCTTCATCGTTTCTTCTCCCATCTCTTTCGAATCACGTAAGACAGACTAGCTGCAAGTACAAGCGGAATTGTCAAACTCCAAGTTTGGCCTGTAAATCCAAGGCTCAGGGCAATAGCTGTCAGAGGAGCTTTTAAGGTCGTCCCTAAAAAGACGGTCGCTCCTAGTAACATCCCTAGAGCAGGATCCAGATGAATCCCAACTGCTGTCAAAAGCAAGGTCACTAGGTATCCAGAGCCAATCCCTAAGGCAAATGATGGTGTCAAAGTTCCTCCATAAGCACCATTGCGCAAGAGGAGATAAACCAGAAGCCCCTTCACTGCAAGAGCCAGTGGAAGATAAGGAATCGACTGGCTAGACAAGAGGGCTTGCGCTAGTACCTGGCCATTTCCCATAAAGATAGGGAAAAAGGCTACTAGGCTCCCCAGCACTAGAAAGGCTAGCGGAAGAGCCCAAAGAATCGTCCCATCCTTCCGCCGTTTGTGACTAGCCCGCTTGGCGAGGAAAGCAAAGACCAGAGCCAAGGGAGTAACCAAGAAAGCAATCACAATAGCCTGAAAGAAACTGCTAGCCGACCATGAGACTGCGGACAGGTGATAAATAGCCTCTTGACCAATGATGGACTGAGCGACCCAGGTGGCCAGATAAGTACTGGTCAAAACCAGTAGAAAGTTCTGCCAACTGAAGGCGAGCCCTAAGGTCTCAAAGACAAACAAGCTACTGGCAAAGGGAACCTGATATACCGCAGCTAAACCAGCTCCAGCACCGCAGGCAATCAAGACTTTTCGCTCTTTGACAGCTAGAGAAAAACCTTTCGCCAAGCGACCAGCTAGAAGAGCCCCGACCTCACGTGGTGCTCCTTCTTTTCCGACCGATGCACCTGCTCCGACAATCGCAACCTGCATACCTGCATGAAGGAGGTGGGCTAAGGGCGCTGGTTCCCTGTCTCCAGCTAAGTCAATTTGCTGGCGAATAGACAGAATCTTATAACGCTTTTGCAGGACATACCAGAAGCCAGCTGACAAACACCCAGTCACACATAAGACCAAAAATCTACGGAGACCTCCAGCTTCTTGAAATTGCTGGAGTAAATCCGACTTATCTTGGCCAAAGGCCAGCCCTTGCACCCCTTCTAGTAGATAATGACAGGCAATTCCGACCAGACCCGTCCCTATTCCTAATGATAAAGTGGCTAGAAGCACTCTCAGTCCATAGGGAATACTTTGGAGTCGTACTCTCATAGTCTTACAATTCAGCAAGAATCGCTTTCAGCAAGCCTTTAAAGTCGCCTTTGACACGTTCGGTCACTTCTACCACTTCTTCGTGGTTGAGTTCTTCTTGGAAACCTGCAGCAAAGTTAGTAATACATGAAATACCAAGAACTTTCAAGCCAGAGTGAGCTGCCACGATAACTTCAGGAACAGTGGACATACCAACCGCATCTGCACCAAGTGTCTTATATGCACGGATTTCAGCTGGAGTTTCATACGTTGGACCAGTTACACCGATATAAACACCATCATCAAGTTTAACACCAAGTTTTTCAGCAACTGCATGAGCTGTAGCACGATATTCTGGAGTGTAGGCTTTTGACATGTCTGGGAATCGTGGACCGAAGTCATCCAAGTTTTCACCGATTAGAGGGTTTTGGCCTGTCATATTGATGTGGTCAGTGATAGCCATCAAAGTACCAGGACCAAAGCCGATACCTCCAGCAGCATTGGTAACAATCACACCTTCACAGCCTAAAACTTTCATAACACGAACTGGAAAAGTCACAACTTCAAGAGGATTTCCTTCGTAGAAGTGGAAGCGTCCTTGAAGGGCTAAGACTTTACGTCCTGCAAGCTCACCGTAAACTAATTTTCCAGCGTGTCCAACAACAGTTGAACGTCCCCAGTTTGGAATTTCAGCGTAGTCTACAACAACTGGATTTTCGATTTCTTCAGCAAGTTCTCCCAGTCCTGATCCAAGAATCAAACCGAACTCTGGTGCTTCTACTCCCTTTTCTTTTAAGAAAGCAGCTGTTTCATTGATTTTTGCTAATAATGTCATTGTCTGTCTCCTTCATAATCTTTTAAAAATTGACCGATTTTGTCAAAAGTTTTAGCATTTCGAATAGTAATATTACGATAGAAAGGCATCTTTAGCAGGTACTTGTGATAGGCTGTTTTGCTATAGGTTTCTTCTGAGAATTTGCCCCAGAAGATTCCCAGTTTCCCGAAATGAAGCACTTCATCTACCAGTTCCATACTTTCGACTTTCTCGATGACTTGCTTGGTATCCAGTCCCTCAGTATAAAAGAGAACATCCTTTCGAGCCATTTCTTGGAACCACCATTCCGGAAGAGTTCTAAGCTCCTCTTCGTAATCTTCTTGACTTAACAAGGAAAAATGTTGAATAAATGGATAATGTTCTTTAAAGAAATCCTGTAGCCTCTCAACCAACTGAGTTCTAGGTATGCTAGTATCAAAGAAAATATTGCCACTATTGATGAAGGTTTCAACAGTTTCTAATCCCAACTCTGTCAACTCTTGACGAAGCTGGGCCATGACCACCTTATGTTTTCCACCGACATTGATCCCTCTAACCAGTAATGCCAAGCGAGTCATCTTAAACCAATTTATCTAAGAAGCTTTCACCAATCATAGCCTTATCTACGCCAAAGTTATCAGCGATTGTTGCCGAAATATCAGCAAAATGACCGATTGGTAAGTGTCCATTTCCTTTTAGTGATGGGCTATAGACCAAAAGTGGAATGTATTCACGAGTATGGTCTGTACCTGCATAAGTAGGGTCATTACCATGATCGGCAGTAATCATGAGTAGATCATCTTCTCTCATAGCAGCGATAAGCTCAGGCAAACGTTCATCAAACTCATGCAAGCAATCGCGGTAACCATGTGGATCACGGCGGTGACCGTAAAGTGCATCAAAGTCGACCAAGTTAGTGAATGAGAATCCTTTTTCAAACTCAGTAAGGCCCATTGTTGTCAAAAGTGTGTCAATTCCATGGCTATTTGACTTATTGTGGCCCATATCATGGTTCACCCCAGCACCATTAAAGATATCGCTAATCTTACCTACTGAGTAAGTATCAATACCTGCTTCGTTGAGTTTATCCAAAACTGTTGGAGCAAATGGTGATACAGCCAAGTCACGACGATTTGCAGTACGTGTGAAGTTTCCAGGCTCACCAACATAAGGACGAGCAATGATACGTCCTAGAAGAGCTGGGCGTTCCAATGTAATCGAACGAGCGTACTCACAAATACGGTAAAGTTCATCCAAAGGAATAATGTCTTCGTGGGCAGCGATTTGAAGAACTGGGTCAGCAGATGTGTAGATAATCAACTCGCCTGTTTCCATTTGACGTGGTCCAAAGTCATCGATAACAGCAGTACCTGAGTAAGGTTTATTTGCTTCACGGATTACTTTACGACCTGAGAATTCTTCAATCTTTGTAAGGATTTCTTCTGGGAATCCATTCCAGAAAGTATCGAAAGGTTCAGTGATATTGAGGCCCATGATTTCCCAGTGACCTGTCATGGTGTCTTTACCTAATGATACTTCCTCAAGTTTAGTGTAGTAACCACTAGGATTTGCTTCTGCGGGAACCGTTTTAAGGGCTGTCTCACGCTCGATGTTCCCAAGACCAATCTTAGCCATGTTAGGAACATTCAAACCAACAGATTTTGAAATATGCCCAAGTGTATCAGATGCTCCATCTGGAACCCCTGCATTGACGAAGTTATTAGCATCTGGTGCTGCACCGATTCCTACAGAATCTAGTACCACCAAGTGAATACGATTAAATTTTGGCATAGTGTGTCTCCTTTTTTGATTATTTTGATTATTTTGATTATTTCCCTTTTGTTGAAGTTAAAACCTGAACGCCAGCTTGCCCTGCAACAATCACTTTATCAACCATTTGATTAAATAAACCGTGCTCAACAATACCGACCTGAAGATCCAGTTGATGACCAAAAGCAATCGGGTCTTCAATAACACCTAAATCAAGATCAATGATGAAATTTTTCATATCCGTCACAAAACGTTGGCCATCTTTTTCACGAAAACTTGGCTTATAACCAGCTTTTTCAAAACGACGGAAAACCTGTTCTGCTCCGTATTGGACAACTTCGACAGGTAGTTTGAAAGCGCCAAGTTTCTCAACCATCTTGCTCTCATCTACCACCCAGATATACTGTTTGGTTGGTGTCGCAACTACTTTTTCCATTAGAAGCGCCCCACCGCCTCCTTTGATACCATTAAACTGGCGATCTACCTCATCAGCTCCATCAACAGTCACATCAACCTCATCCACCTCGTCAATCGACTTAAGTGGGATATTTAATCCTTGTGCCTGTTTTGTCGTTACACTCGAGGTCGTTACGGCTGTAATTTGAAGTCCTTCTTCTTTAATTCTACGTCCGATTTCCTCTACGAAATAATAGGCAGTCGAGCCTGTTCCAAGTCCTACAACCATTCCGTCGGTTACGAACTCAGCAGCCTTGATGCCTGCTATTTTTTTCAGATTTTCCACTTAAACACCTCCAAACAAAAAGCTACTTTTATTATAACATGAATACGCTTTAAATTCATCCTTGCACTAGAAAAACCCGAACATTTTATTTCGGGTTTCTGATTCTTATTTAACCATGTCAGGATCGTAGTCATAAAATCCTGTGTCAAGGAAACGATTTTTTGGATGGAGTTTACGGACTTGCTCATCCAACAAGAAGGCTTGGTCATGCGTAAAGCTTCCCTCTTGAATCAAGCTACGGGCTTGGATGAAGAGTTTTGCAATCTCAACAAAATCTTGGCCTGGAGTATAAAGTCCTTCTAGCTTCCAATGAGTGAAACCATGCTCCACCAACTCTGGCAATTTGGTCATCAAATCAAGGTCGTTGTTGGCAAAAATGTGAGTTCCATGATTATCTTCAAAAATAGAGTAATGGCTATCTGGATCACTAGGCTCTGCTAAGAAGAGGTCACGTTGACGTGTTTTTTCATCATCAATCTGAGTAAAATTATAGTAATTCTGCAAGAGTGGACGCTTAGAGTGGTGGATAACGCTTGCACCATAGACCAAAATTTCAGCAGGAATTTCCAAAATTTCAGGCATTTTAAAGAGTTCAGCTGATGGAATTTCACGAGCCAATACTGCCTCAGAAGCGCCAGCCTTTTGTCCCCAGAAATTGATCTGACGGCTACTAGTTACCATGGTTGACGCATCATAGATAGTTTTAAAGCTATAACCATCACGATTGACAACATAAAAAACACCCGCATCTCCAACAGTAATGTAGTCTGTTTTAATTTCTTCTAAGAAATCAAGGAAGGGCTTGATGTGATCCATCATATCCTGATGCATAAGAGCATTGACTGCTACGATCAATTCCTTACCTGCATCATGAACCAGACCAGCGATGGTTCTCAGTTCATCATAAGAAAAAGTCTTTGGTAGGCGAAGTCCAAAATCTTTCTCACCGACATAGATGCGGTCAACTCCCGCCTCTAGTAATTCTTTTAATTGTTCAATGCTTTCAGCAGTTGCTGTAATAATAATCTTTTCCATAAGAAAAATTATACCACATTTCTGGAAAATCAGCTATTCCCTAAAATGATAAATTTACTTATTCTTTTTGTAACCTTACTGTAATAATTTTTTTCTTGAAAAATGGTAAAATGAAAGAGTACTGTTAAGGAGAGAATCATGTCCGTAAGAAAATATCAACCGTATGAGTTTGAAGAAGAGGAAACTCAAACAACGCCATACCAAGACTATGTCCCGGAAACAACTTCCATTGCTAGTTTGAAGGAAGTTCTTTTCTTTGTAAACATTGCTTGTTTTTGCGTCTTTTTAGCCTTGTTTAGCTTTATCTTTTTAGCCCTCAAGTTCAACACAGTTCTGGCTTTCAGCCTAGCAATTGCCTTGAGTTTAGTGGCATCAAATGTTCAACGTTCGATAATTAAGAAGAAATTTTAGTAGATTCAAAAGGTCGGGATTTTTGTCCTGACCTATTTTTTATACGATAGCTAAAATGCTGCTACAAGAAAAGCGATACTTGGTCTACCGCTTTCTAATTCACAGCCTTTTCTCATTTATTTTTACGCTTGGATGATGTTGAGATTGCGATCTTGACTTCAAGATTGTCTAATACTCTTCGAAAATCTCTTCAAACCACGTCAACGTCGCCTTGCCGTACTCAAGTAAAGCCTGCGGCTAGTTTCCTAGTTTGCTTTTTGATTTTCATTGAGTATATGTTTTACGAAAATCCTTTAACTACTAAAAAGACATCCAGCTAGCTAGATGTCTCCGTCAGAGTCATTTCAGTTTTTCAACCAGTGGTAACAGCTCTTCGATTTTCTCAACAATCCGCTTTTGTTCCGCGAGAGGGGGGAGGGGGATGATGGTGTTTGATATATCCCTCATAACCCAATTTTTATTTCCAACTCCTCTCGTATTTTCTTTCGCTTGTATTTGCACCAATGGGGAGTTAATTAAATACTTTAAGAAAATATTACTTATTTTTTTTTGATTAAACTTAAGTAGAGCTACGCTTACAAATAGAGAAAATTCCTTATCAGTATCGACTATAACGGGTATACCAGTAGTACCAACTTTCGTAAGCAAAATATCTCCATATTCTGGATTGCACCTATTGTATAGAACTTTATGCTCTTCCTTTGTAATAAATCTGCATGAAGTGAAATCTAAATTCCCAGAACTTAAATCTTTAACGGAAATAAAAGGAATTCCGTAGTCAGTATATTTTGGGGTGGAATGTGCTCCATCAGTTAATTTATACAAGATCTCACCCAACCTCACCCATTTCCAGGTCTCAGGTATTTCAAAGGGGATTTCGTCCTCTGTGATTTCAGGAAGGGCCTTTTGTTTCTTGAGTTTCCCTTCCTCAATCAGCTTTTTCTTTTCGTCTTGGATGGCTTCAAAAAGCTCTTGACCTGTGCCTTCTTCTGCTCTTTGCTCGGCTAATTTTCCTTGGATAGCTTGTCCAAGGATAGCCTTTTGCATATCAAGAGGGAACTTCTTGTTGAGTTCTTCTAGTCTATTCCAAGCATTTTCATATCTTTCAACCAGTGGCAACAGCTCTTCGATTTTCTCAACAATCCTCTTTTGCTCATCGAGAGGGGGGAGGGGGATGAGTAAATTAATCATAGTATCAGTTCCTACCCTTGGCATTTTTACACCATAAGTAACAGAATTTATTAAAAAATCAACATACGCCGATTTAAGTACGTAAACTATAAATCTGCTGTCACAATAGCCAATCATATCAAATGGTACTAATTCTGACGAACAAACACCTTTATCTGGTGCTATTAAAATCTTTTTTAAATACGGACGAAGTTTACTATAAAGTATCTGTTCTTTTTTAAAAATGATTTTTTCACCGGAAATTTTCCTATCATTTGTCATAACTCGACGGATGATTTTCCCACTCTCTTTTTCAATATCTTCTAAATCCAAAGACCACGTAGGTGTATCAATCTCAGCCACATTTATTTTCTTTTTAGTTTGACTGTATGTAGAAATCTCTCCCAACCTCACCCACTTCCAAGTCTCAGGTATCTCAAAGGGGATTTCGTCTGCTGTGATTTCAGGGAGGGCTTTTTGTTTCTTGAGCTTGCCTTCTTGGATTAGCTTTTGCTTTTCGCTTTGGATAGCTTTATATAGTTCCTCGCCTGTGCCTTCTTCTGCTCTTTGCTCGACTAGTTTTCCTTGGATAGCCTGCTGCAAGATTGCATTTTTTAACTGTTGGGGCGTCATTGAATCTTACCTCCCAACAGTTTTTCTATCTCTTCTAGGACTCGGTCAATTTCTGCATTGAGGCTGGCTCTCTCTTCTTGGTACTCATGGATCAGGTCGTGTGGTGCTAGGATGACTTCTTCTTCATGTGGGTAGCCACATAGATCGAGATTGTAGCCGTACTTTTCCTCTAGCTCTTCTCTGGTAAATTTCTTAGCCTTGTCAAAACCGTCTACTAGGATTTCTTGTCGTTGATGCCACCAAGAGATAACTGGTTCAAAGTGCTCTAACTTCATGGGTTTTGTTTTCGAGAAGTTCTTGTAGCCTTCTGGTTTATCTAGTCGATAAATCCAAGTCTCCTTTGTAGGACCTGTCTTATCAAAGAAAAGAATATTGGTCGTAATTGAAGTATAGGGACTAAAGACACTAGATGGCAAACGGATAATAGTGTGTAGATTAAACTCATTTAATAGTTTCTTTTTGATATTGAGCTTAGCATTATCAGTACCAAATAAAAATCCATCTGGCAGGATGACAGCTGCTCGTCCTTTTTCTTTTAGACGATACATGATAACCGACATGAAAAGGTCTGCCGTTTCAGAGCTTGCTAAATCTGACGGAAAATGACTTTTGACATCCGCTTTCTCCGAACCACCATAAGGAGGGTTCATCAGGATAACATCAAATTTGTCATCATCTGTATAGTCGAGTACATCTCTCAGTAGCGTATTGTCATGATAGATTTGCGGAACATCCAAATCATGAAGGAGCATATTGGTAACCGCCAGCATATAAGGAAATTGTTTCTTTTCGATTCCATAGATAGAAGAAGAATAAGCTTCTTCATCAGCAACTGTCTCTACCTTTTGATGAAGCTCTTTGAGCCAACTTGTGATAAATCCACCTGTACCGCAAGCCAAGTCCGCCATGGTTTCACCGATCTTCGGCTCTATCATCTTAGCCATAAAGTCCGTTACTGCACGAGGTGTATAGAACTCACCACTAGATCCTGCACTTTGTAGTTCTTTTAGGATAGTTTCATAGATTTCTCCAAAGGCATGGCTTTCATTATAATCTCCAAAGTCAATTTCATCAATGACATTGATAACTTGTCTCAGAAGGACTCCGTCTTTCATGTAGTTATTGGCGTCTTGAAAAACTGTCTGAACAATCGCTTTTTTGATTGGGGTCTCACGAGTGACTGCTAAGTTTTTTAGTGTTGGAAAGAGCGTGTTATTGACAAAATTCAATAAATCATCTCCCGTTAGAGCAATTCCAGTCTTATCATCATGCGCCCAGTTAATCCATCGGCATTCATTGGGAATGATGGAGGTGTAATCGTCCTCGTTCATTTCCCAGTCACTTTCTTTTGCGTCGTATACTTTTAGAAAGAGCATCCACGTGATTTGCTCAATTCTTTGGGCATCTCCATTGATACCTGCATCGTTCCGCATAATATCTCGTAATCGTTTTATAAATCCTGATAGATTACTCATTATTAAATCCTTCCTTAGTTATAAATTGCATTTTGTAGTTCTTCTACAGCATGTTTATAGCCTTCTTTTCCTCCAAAGTAACTAGCAATTTTAGATGGCTTACCTAGTTTCATAAAAGGATCTAATCTCAAAACTTCCGTAGTCGTAATTTCTGTAATTCCTTTATTCATATACTTATCAAGCAGTGCTTCTAACACTTCTTTAGCAACTCCATTATAACGACTAAAGAAATCCCGTTTCTTTACATTTTCTGCTCGTTCTTTTCTAGTCAGTGGTTTTTGATTAAAGGCAATATGGCAGATAAAATCAAAATCATCGACTTCTTCCATAGCCTGTTCTTTTTTGAGCTGTTCGATGTCAATCCCACGCTCCAAAAGTATACTTTGTATCTTGTCTTTTTTGAGGTCTTTTCTCCATTCACGAATAAAGGCATCTAGTGTCGCGTATTCACCTCTAATATTTTCTTTGGTATAATCGACAATACTTTCCTGTCTCAGTAACTTACCATTTGTATCATAGACAGAGACTGTTTTGTGAATGATTTCAACTTTGCAACCATTTCTATCAACAATTGGTTTTATAGCAGGAGGATTCGGCGGTGTACCATCTCCACCTTTCTTTGTTTTACCACCTTTAGGATTGTTTTCAGGGTCAAAGTCATCGTCAATTTCGATTGGACCATCCCAGTCTGGATCAGCAAAAAGTCTTGAAACATTTCTAAAGTCCATCACAACAAAGTGAGTCTTTCCTTCTTTTTCACGAAGTCTGGTACCACGACCAATAATTTGCTTAAACTCTGTCATAGACCCAATCATTTCATCTAAAACAATCAGTTTTGTCATCTTACAGTCTGCACCCGTGGACAGAAGTTTAGATGTTGTGGCAATTACGGGATATTTTGCAGACACAGATATAAAGTAATCTAGCTTACTTTTTCCATAATCATCACTGCCTGTAATACGAACACAGTAGTCTGAGTTTTCTTTTACCATATCAGCATTATGGTTGACTAGGGCAATTCTCATTCTTTCAGCAGCTTCTTCTGTTGGGCAAAAAACAATCGTTTTTGCCATACGGTCTGTCGCCTTTAGATATTTTGTAATTTCACTAGCTACTTGATTGGTTCTATCTTCTATGATGATGTTGTAATCATAGTCTGTATTGTTATATAGTCTATCTTCAATGAGGTTTCCAAATTTATCTTTTTGTCCTTTGACTGGTCTCCAACCATCACCAATATCAGTTGTAATATTGATTACCTTAAATGGTGCTAAAAAGCCATCTTCAATCCCTTTTTTAAGAGAGTAGGTATAAATCGGATCGCCAAAATAATTGATATTCGAAACATATTTGGTTTCCTTTGGTGTTGCTGTCATTCCTATCTGTGTAGCAGAAGAAAAGTATTCTAAAATCTTTCTCCATCTAGATTCTTCCTTAGCAGAACCGCGATGACACTCATCTACGATAATGAGGTCAAAGAAATCTGGTCTAAAAAGCTCAGAAAAATGCTCCTTATCGTCCTCTCCAACTAATTGTTGGTATAGTGAAAAATAGACCTGATGAGAAGTAATCGTGCTAGGGTCATCCTTGGCTACGTTAATTCTATGAATGACTTTTTCAAGAGGAGAAAAATCTTGTTGAATAGACTGATCGACTAAGATATTTCTATCCGCCAAATATAAGATTTTTCTTTTCATCCCACTTTGAAGCAGTCTGTAGACGATTTGAAATGCAGTATAGGTTTTTCCTGTTCCAGTCGCCATCACAAGCAATAATCTATCTTTTCCTGATGCAATTTTCTCAACGGTTCTGTTTACTGCAACTCTTTGATAATATCTAGGAGGGTAAGAGTTCATACTTGAGAAGTAAGGTTGATCAATGATTTTTTCTTCTTGTGAACTTAACCCTTCTCCATTATTCGATTCCGCCTTATATCTATTTATGAGCTCTTCTTCAGTAGGAAACTCATCCAAAGAAAGTTCTCGTTCTTTTCCAGTTAAAAAATCATGCTCAAAAAAACCATCTCCATTGGAACTATATGCAAAAGGAACATCAAGCATTTCAGAATAGGTCATGGCTTGTTGTAAGCCGAACGACATACTATGCTTATTGTCTTTTGCTTCTACAATAGCAATTGGTTTATTAGGATTTAGATACAGTACATAATCTGCTTTCTTTGGTTTTTCTCTAGAAATTAAATTCCCACGGAGATTAATTTTACCATCTGTTATTTTTGTCTCCATGGTAATTTTATCTCTATCCCATTTAGAGACGATAGCAGGGCTAATATAATGAAATTTTATGTCTTCTTCTGTCATTTCTTTCTTTGTTAGAATTGTACTCATTTTATATTTGCTCCTTGCTATTATTTATAGCATCTATTCCGGTGATATCGATAACAGATTATTTGTTTAAGTCATGAATCTATTACCAAATACTTGCCATTATTCATCGCACGTAATTATAATGCTACCTCAAAATTTAAAAGTATCTCATAAACTATCCATCTTATTTTATCATAATTACAGGTTTTTCAAAATACCATATTGAAGTTCCCAATCTATAAAATTAAAAGAAAAGGTTAATCAGTAGACGATTCTACCAATTAACCTTTTTCCTCTTAAAGCATTTTAATTACATTTGATGTCTTTAGACCTTAACTGAACAGTCCTCTGGGACTGTCTTTTTTATTTATTTTTACGCTTGGATGGTGTTTGGATAGCGATTTTTACTTCAAAAATCGTACCATGTGGTTTGTTATCCTTAACACTGATTGTTCCTTTTAAGGCATCGACAATCTGTTTAGCTAAGGACAAACCTAACCCAAAGCCACCTTTTTGGCGAGTACGAGCTTTGTCAACTCGATAAAAGCGATCAAAAATTTTCTTTTTATCTGCTGCAGAAATACCAATTCCATCATCAGCTACTGACAAATAGAGATTACGCTCCGTCGTAGCAATGACAAAATGAATATCTCCTTCTTCTTCTGTGTACTTGACAGCATTGTCAAACAAGATAGTCATCAGCTGCTTAAGAAGCAGCTTATCTGTTATGATGGTCCGATGGATGCGATTTTCAAAATGAAAAGCACGGTTATTTTCAGACGCAATCATTTCGTAGTTGGTAAAGGTTGTGTTAAAGAAGTCTGGCTCTACCTCTCCTAACTCCGGTTTAATACCGTCATCACGACGAGCTAAATTGAGGAGATTCGTCGTTAAAAAGCGCATATTACGAACTTCTTCTAGACTGGAGGCAATACTCTCACTTGACTCCATAATGGTTGCCTCAGGTTTTCTGAAAAGAGTTTCTAGACGATTTTGAAGAACAGCCAGTGGAGTTCGTAACTCATGACTGGCATTTTCCACAAAGCTCTGTTGCTTTTGCATGCTCTCAAGTAAAGGTTTAACACTGACACGCGCAAGATAAAGGCTGGCAAGTATGGATAAAATCCAGAAGCTGGCCATGACTACCACGATTAATTGCTCATGGTTTTGACTGATTTGCTCTATCTGACTGGTATTTATCAAAACTGCTGCATACTTAATATTGGTCGAGACAGAATCGATATTTATTTCAGATAGAATCACTCGGTAAATCTCATCCTGACCGTAACTATTCTGAACATGAAGTTGTCGAATATGATTCAAATCCTTTTTATTAAAAGTAATCTTGTCAAGACCTAAAAAGCGGTTGCCAGTCACTAATTGATTCAAATTTGAATCCAACAAAATCACTTCTGTATTGGAACTGACCGTTGGTTTTTTATCCGTTGATGGAGGAACGGATTGACTATTGAAATCTTTGACTTCATCTGTTGCTCGATTAACAGCCAACTGGATGACATCTTGAGGATTGCCACTGAGAGACAGAAGCTTCTCATCAACCGATGTGTAGAGACTGGAGTGCATAACCTGCAAGATAATCAAGGTCATAGCAGAGAAAATCAGAGTAAATACTCCAAAGTTACGGATAAAGTAGCTAAAATCTTCTGCATACCAATTCTTTTTTAATTTATTAAACATGTTTTAAAATATACCCAACACTACGCAAGGTTTGGAGGTTTTCAGCAAAGACTGATCCCTTTAATTTCTTACGAACTTTTGATACGTAAACCTCTACGACAGAGATAGTTGTATCACTATCGAATCCCCATAAACGGTCAAAAATCTGGGTTTTGGGTAAGATAACATTTTGATTTTGGAGGAAATAAACCAAGAGATCAAATTCTTTACCCAATAATTCAACAGCAGTCTCATTGACTTTAACCTCATTAGTAGAGAGATTGACAGTCAAATCACCATAGGAAAGGGTATTTTCATTGAACTTACCAGAACGTTTAAGCAAGGCCTGGATACGCATCTTGAGTTCTTCTAGATAGAATGGTTTTGTCAGATAATCATCCGCCCCAAGTTCAAATCCATGTCCTTTGTCATCGAGACTTTCCTTGGCTGTCATGATCAGAACAGGAGTCGAAATACCTTTTTCACGCAATTCTTTCAAGACTTGGAATCCATTTTTTTCAGGCAACATCAAGTCCAATAGAATCAAATCATATACGCCACTTTCAGCCTCATAAAGACCTTCTTCTCCATCAAAAACTTGCATGACATCAGCAAAATCATCCAAGAAATCAAAGACTGAATTTGACAGGCCTAGGTCATCTTCCACTAATAGAATTTTGATCATCAAAAATTCCTCCTTATTATACCTATTATAGCAAAAATATCTTAAAAAAAACTCAACTTCCCTTGTTTTTCCAAGAGAAAGTTGAGTTTTTGTCATCTATTTAGACTAGAATCTTTTAAACTTTGCTATATTGAGCTACAACTGCTTCAACTGCTGCTTTTTCACGCTTAATCAATTCAACGCGAGCTGCGATATCCTTAATTCCCATGCGGATATTACGGCTAAGGGCAAGGTCAGAAAGTTGTGGTTCATAGAATGCCTTGTATTCTGCCAAGCGTTGCTCTGTTTTAAAGATATGTGATGGGAAGATGACAAAGCTGTCAAAACTCATATCACCACCAAGAGCTGCCTTAATCCAATCCCAGTTTTCACGTGCCCACACCCATACAGTTTCTTGAGTTGCTTGGTGTCCTAGGAATTGGAGATACCATGCTGAAAGATCCTGTGGTTTCACGACAAATTTGTCCTTCCAAGTTGCAAGCAGTGTTTGGATGTTCTCTGCATCTGTTGCATAAGCAAGGGCTGCTGCCAATTGGCGTTTAAAGGCGGCATCTGTCGCATGAGTATAAAGATCGAGATAAGTTGCGACCAATTCCTTAGTCTCATGGTGTTTCATTTCATTGATGAGAACTTGTGAACGAATAGCTGCTGGAAGTCCTGAAAGATTATCCTTGTGGGCTGCAAAAATTTGGCTAGCAACTTGACTGGCTTCCTCGTCATTTGAACGAATCATCATGGAAATTGTCAATTGACGAACCAATTCATCCTCATCAGATTCACCCTCTTTAGCTTCAAAACCAAGTCGGTCATAGTTGTAACGAGCCAGTTTAGCAATAAGGGCTTTAAAGGCTTTTTCTGCCTCTGTTCCTTCATCAATGAAGCGTTCAAGGGCTGTAATAACTTGAGAAACTGCAGCAACAACTAGGTAAGATTCTTCTTGTGCCAATTGATCCACTACTGGAAGCAAGTCTGCGTATGAAATGTGACCAGCTTCAGCTAGCAAACGACGTTCTTGAACAATTTGAAGTTTACTTGTGTTATCAAGTTCTACTAATTCTGAAAGAACAGCATCAAGCAAGTCGCCTTGATAATCTGTAATATAGTGGGCAGTATTTTCAGTGTTAAGACGAAGGGCTCCTTTGTTTTCAGCAAGAAGAGCTGCATAACCTGGAATTTCGATGCTTTCAGTTTCAAGTGTATCTGGTAATCCTTTCCAGTTGCTGTTAAGTGGCACTACCCAAAGACGGTTCTTGTCTTCATGTTCACCGATGAAGAATTGTTTTTGTGAAATCTTCAACACATCATTTTCAACTGTAGCAGTAAGGACTGGATAACCAGGCTGCTCCAACCAAGAATCCATGAAGGCTGCTACATCACGACCAGATGCCTGTCCGAGTGCATTCCAAAGGTCACGTCCAATAGTATTTCCGTATTGATGTTTTTCAAAGTAAGCATGCAAACCTTTAGCAAAATCAGCATCTCCTAACCAACGGCGAAGCATGTGCATGAGACGGCTTCCTTTGGCATAAACAATAGCACCATCGAAGAGCGTATTGATTTCATCGGGGTGGCTAACTTCAACGTGGACAGATTGAACGCCATCTGTCGCATCACGTTTAAGAGCAGCTGGCACTCCACTTGTTTGGAAATCTTCAAAGATATTCCAACTTGGCTCGATGGCATCCACACAGACGTATTCCATCATATTCGCGAAACTTTCATTGAGCCAGAGGTCATCCCACCACTTCATAGTCACAAGGTTACCAAACCATTGGTGAGCAAGCTCATGGGCAATAACTAGAGCAACTTGTTGACGGCTGGCAAAGGTAGAGTTTTCATCCACAACCAAGTAAACTTCACGGTAAGTTACCAGACCCCAGTTTTCCATAGCACCTGCTGAGAAGTCAGGAAGGGCGATGTGGAGAGATTGAGGAATTGGGTACTTGACTCCGTAGTAATCTTCGTAAAACTCGATTGAACGAACAGCGATATCCAGTGAGAAATCAAGGTTTGAAAGTGGATGCGCCTTAGTTGAGTATACACCTACCAAAGTACCATTTTTTGTCTTAGCAGTTACCCCTTGCAAATCACCAGCAACGAAAGCTAGCAAGTAAGAAGACATACGTGGAGTTGTCTCAAATTTCCAGATACCAGTTTCCTTGCGGTTTTCAACATCAATCTCTGGCATGTTAGACAAGGCCAATTCACCTTCTGCTTGGTCAAAGCGAAGAGCTAGGTCAAAGGTTGCTTTGGCTTCTGGCTCATCCACACATGGGAAGGCTTCACGAGCAAAGTGACTTTCAAACTGAGTTGACAAAACTTCTTTCTTAACACCATCAACTGTATAGTATGATGGATAGATTCCTGTCATGTTGTCTGTGATTTTACCTGAAAATGCTAGAACCAATTCAACTGAACCAGCTTCTGCAAGTTCGATATGAAGAGCTTCGTTTTCATTATCAACTGTAAATGGACGAGCTTGGCCTGCTACTTCAACAGAAGCAATCTCCAAGTCTTTTTGGTGAAGGGAAATACGGTCACTTTTAGCTTGACCAGTAATAGTTACATTTCCTGAAAAAGTCTTGGTCTCACGACTCAAGTCTAAAAACAAATCATAATGTTCAGGAACAAATTTTTCAATATAATGTTCTACTGCTTGCATCATTTTCTCCTATTCTAAATTTCTGAGCAAATGCTCTAGTTCAAACATACCTATTTTATCATATTTTAAGTCAGAAAAAAGCTTTGGACGGTGATTTCCAAAACTTTCTTCCTTCTAGTAGTCTACAGAGGGTAGACCTTGCGAAATTCTTCTAAAACAACCTTGCTGTCAGGTGTAAAAGTCAAACCTGCTTCTCCTAACCAGTCTTTGAAAAAGTCTTCATGAACCTGACGCCAGTAGGCTAAAGATTTGTCTCCCTCACCTTCCTTGTAGGCATGGTCGGCTGAAACCTGATGGAAAGGCTGAACGGAAACCTTTGTAATTTCGACGATGCAAACAGCTTGATCCTTACTGTCTAAAATAACATCAAAAGTTCCTTCTTGTGGAAGAGGTTCGTCCTCTACTGCGTAAAGATCGTAAGCTGAGGCAGTTGCTGTTTTTTCGCCTGTAAACACCAGATCCGCTAAAAGGTCTGGATCCACTCCAAAGGCCCAGGCGTCTATCTCATCTCCGATAGAGGGGTTGATTTGCTTGTAGGCATTCCACATTTCTTGAGGTGTCATAGGTTGCTCCTTTTTATTTTTTTACTTTCTTCTTTTACACGTTTGAGATGATATGGATGGTCAATCTCTAAATTAAAAATCTCTGGAATAGAACTGTAGTGGATCATGCATTTGATATCCATCTGATTCATTCTTTGCATGAAAGAAGCATTCAGATATCCTGCCACGGCGAAATCTATCTTTTTCATCCTTGCTTTATCCTGCATCTGTCTCAGCATTTCTAACATAATGGGACTTTCCATATCATGCCATTGACTGTTCCTCACAGTCGCAAAAACAAAAGAAGTCAAATCATTCATTCCCACTACAATCTTTGAAATACCAGTTTCCAGTATCCTGTCCAAGTCAAAATAAGCTGATGGTAATTCAATCATTGTTCCAACTTTTCCAGTAAAACCATGTTCACGCAATACTCTAATAGCTTGTTTTAACTGTTCAGCATCATTGACAAAAGGAAAAATAACAGACAGATTGAGATTGGTTTGATAAACTTCTGTAACAACATGTGCTTCAGCATGAAATTCATCCAAACACGCCAGTAAACGCCTAATTCCTCTATATCCAAATAAGGGGTGGCGTTCATCAAAATACTCTTTAGTCCCGTCTAGACTATTTGCTTCTGCATTTGTTAACTCTGAAAAGCGATACCAGACTTCTTCATCTGAGTATAAATGGCAAATAGTGTCTAGATAATCTTTTACAAATTGCTGACAACTTTTTAGCAGTATATTTTGACTGATCTCCCTCACCAAATATTCCCCACGAATCATGCCGACGTGGTGCAATAGTTGTGGGTAAACTTTTTCAACAATTCTTTCGCCACTAAGAGCCAGTTGATTTTGCATGTTTTACCTTCCAATTCTTATAGCTTGTCATGTCCAATTCTGGAAATCCTCGTAACTCTGCCTTCACCTTCAATACTAAGGGGGAGGCATTTTCTTCGGTAATCTGCTCAAGAGGAAGCCAAATTGCCTTTGCTGAATCATTGTTTCCGTCAAGAACTTCATGAGGAAGGGATTTTTGAGAGCGTTCTAAATCAAGTACTATATCATAAAAGGCCATGATATGATGTACTGCAAAGTCTTGCCCCTCTTCTTGAACCATTACATCATAAATCCTAGGATTTGAATAACTGCTAAGAGTATAGCCTGTCTCTTCCAAAACTTCTCTCTTGAGGGTTTCTGTCAACCCTTCACCTGCTTCCTGACTACCACCAGGTAAATCAAAACGATGCTGATAAGGCCCTCTCGTTTTCTCAATGCAGAGTAATTTTCCTTTCTCATAGCAAATGCCATAGACACCAAAGTGATTTTTGATTTCCATATTCCACTCTTTCTAAAAGTCAAAGATTTCTAGCTCACCTTATCCCTTAAAAGGAAAGAGGCTATAGATTTCATGTTCCTTGATATACTTCTTCAGTATCTCCATATTCTCTTCTATTTTTGCCTGGATATCTGTCTCTTCACACGTTGACTCAGCAATAAAGAGGTGAATCTTCAATAAATCTGTCAAGTATAGCAGACGACGTTCCATTTCTGATTCAGGACTTGAAGCTTGCTTAATTTTTGCAAGCTTTTGCTCCAAGCTATCACCATTCAAAAATCTCTGATGAACTCTCCTTCTTATTTTTTGAGTGGATTCCTCCCCTTGTTCTAACGGAGACAAAAGGAGTTTTTTATAGGCAGATAGCTTATTTTCTGTTTCTCTTTCCATATAGGCCAATAAAACCAGAGAACTATCAACAAAGGTCCAAGTGTTATAATTCCCTTCAAATGGGACTTGTATGACATTCTCCAATAATTTCTTAGCAATTTCTTCTTGACCATCTAGATAAAGTAGATAGGCCAGATGATTCAGCGATTCGAGATAGCTAGATTGAGTTTTCTTATTCTTTTTTAAAATTTTATCTAAATAGAGATGTAGGTCTGGATGTTTTTCCAGTTGTTCAACTACTTCTGGTAGCTTCATTTGAAATCCTTTCTATTCTTTTTTAAAAATTTAAAGAGATTTTAGTCAACTAATCCAACTCTGCTCGACTGAACAAGTCTTTCATAGTGTTGATATCATCACAAAACTCTTTAAAGCCAAGAGCAAATCTAGCCAAAGCGTCCACCTTGGAAGAATAGGCGCAAAACATACTTCCTTCAGGATCAAAGTCGATAGCTTCGCTTAATTCAGGCATTTTCTCCTCCAAAAATACCAAAGCTAAAGATGTCCAATCGTAGCCATTTCCTTCAAATCCCTCCTCTTCTCGAGTATCAAACACTTCCTGTCTGTATTCTCCATCAGGGTAATAAATGAGCGACCCTCGAACATTTTTAGGATCCTCATCATATACAAGCAGGTTAAAAGGGGCAATTATTTCATTTATGTTTTTGTAATCCATCATTTCTTAACTCCTTATGAAAACGTTTATTGGTAACGGAACTTCATAAATCTAGGAAAGCTAATCAGAATCAAAAAGCATAAAACTATCATGCTGATGGTAATATTTCAAAGCCTCGACCAAGTCTTGGGGACTTGCATCTGGCTTTTCCTCAAGTGCTACGGAAATAACGTCAATCAACTGCTCTCCATAGTAGACTAGCTGGAGATCTTGCTCCGCTACATCCGTCGGATAGACATCAGAGTCTTCCACGACATCCGGATAATTTGATACCCAATAGGACCTAGCTAGTGCTAGTTCTCCATTCTCCTTGCCATAGAGGCAAAAATCATCTGAAGAAGACTCGTTCACGCGCATCTGCTCAATTATCTGCTCTAGTGAAAGTTCTTGGTATTTCTGCATCT
Source organism: Streptococcus infantis (assembly GCF_000963255.1). Lineage (GTDB taxonomy): Bacteria > Bacillota > Bacilli > Lactobacillales > Streptococcaceae > Streptococcus > Streptococcus nidrosiense. Next base: position 70,873 of record NZ_JYOV01000022.1, read on the forward strand.
CTTCTTCTTTTTAGTCTTATTCTTCAACAAAAGAATTCAAAAATTCTTCAAAAGACGGCCATTGACCATACAACTCGGCTGTTTCTTCTAGAACATAGAAATACACCTTGCCAAAGTCCTCTTCCCTTAGTGAAAGAGCATAATTGCCAGATCCAGGATCATAGGCAAAATGGAGAAGATCTGCGCCCTTAAATCCCTCAGGCACAGCCTCATCGTCAAACCATGTAAGAGACTTCTTCATCTCCTCAAGTGAATTAAAGGAATTGAAAGGAAATAAATGACGGTCATCGTGAACACCCCTTACTTGGGGCTGACCACCGTTGTGCTTGAGATAAAAGCCCAACATAGTTTTTGGCAATTTCTTCCCAAGAATCTCCTCAAATTGTAAAAAATCTTCTTTTGAAATCGGTGAATCTTCATCAAGCATCCTAAACATGATTACTCCCTTCAGTTTTCTACAATTCTTCTTTTAGTACCTTGTCAATAAAGTCATAGACTGTAGTAGCAACTTTTTGCATTTCTAAGGAGCCTAAAGCACCCAGGTCATTTTCATAAATGCAATCATCAGAATTTTTCTTGATAAAGTAAGCCAAATCTCCTTCCTGTCCAATCATAAAGTAATCTGGCTCTACTTCCTCAATCTGATAAGTCTCATTTCGCTCTTGAAGATCCTCCTTAGCATACAAACAGATGCCTGAATCTCCAATTTCATATGGGTCAATCTCTTCCCACTCTGATAAAAACTGATAGTAGAGATTGGGCAAGACAAATCCAAACTCATCTCTTTTCATAGCTTACCTCCACATATTTATAGAATAGCAACTATGCTACTTCAAAGACCAACCACCATCAATAGTGAGAATTTGCCCCTGCATGGCGCTTGCTTTTCCACCTGCTAAAAAGAGGCTGACTTCTGCCACTTCCTCTGGCTCAATCCAGCGTTTGATGGGTGTTTCACTGGCTACCCAGTCTGCCAGACCACCTGGTTCAAAATCAGCTGCGGTCATACCAGTCTTAACTGCACCAGGAGCAATGCCAAAGACCTGAATCCCAGCTTCTGCATAGTCTAGAGCTAATTGTTTGGTAAAGCCTGCCAAGGCATGTTTGGACGAGGTATAGGCGTGACCACCCCCGCCTGCTAGACTTGAGGCAATGGAACACATATTGATAATGATTCCCTTCTTATTCTCTAGCATTTGCGTCAAATAATAACGAGTCAGCTCTACTGGAGTCACATAGTTGATTTCAAAAATCTCTTGGATTTCTTGGGCGGATTGTTCTAGTAAGGGCTTGTAGTCATCCAATACACCTGCCGTATTACATAAAATATCCACCTGAGGGCACCAGTCAAAAATTGGTTCCAAGTCAAGCGTTAAATCACGTTGTAGAAAGTGAAAGTCGCCTTGTAAGGCAGGCTTTTCACCCTGATCCACTCCGAAAACCTGATAACCTTTTTCTAAAAATAGGCGAGCTTGTGCCAGACCAATCCCTGAACTAACGCCCGTAACTAAGACACGTTTAGTCATGGACTTCAACCCAATCCGTCGCTAGGATATCACATGGTGTCGGACTCCACATGGAAAAACCTTCCCCTTCTCCAGATACGTTGATGAGGAAATAGGGTGTCACTTCAAGAGCGACCCCGTTTTGCTCGATAGTGTCAAAAAGTTGGACATAGTTTTCAGCCCCACCCCAGCCAGTACGTACATATTTTTTCTTAGCCTTTAGTCCAGGCAAAATTTCTTCAAATGTCATGTTTTTCTCCTTTGTTATCTATGAATCTTAATTTAATTATAACAAAAAACCGTTTTCCAACGGTTTTTTGACTGTGATTATTCTGATTTATATAGCTTGAAAAACTATCACCATTGCAACCCAGCTTCTATGATTTCCTTTCTAGAGGCATACTTCCCATTTGGTCGGTGCCATCTTCCTTTTCTATCTCTAAAGTAGCCACCTGTATTACTACTTTGTGCTTCTTCTTCTGCTGGTGCTGGTGCTTCAGTTTCCTGCTGTGTCTGTTCTTCTTTAGTCTTCTCTTCAGCTTCTTTTTTTGCTTTTTCTTGTGCTTCTTTTTCTTCAGCTTCTTTCTTGGCCTTTTCCTCGGCTGCCTTAAGCTCTGCAGCGCGTTCTTCAGCTGACTTGACCGTATTCTTTGCAGTACCATCTGCATAATTTATTTCAGCATTGACTGAAACGTTATCCAAGGCGACATGGGTTACGGAATACTTATCAATTTTTTCCTTGCTACTACCTAATTTAATTTCAAGCAAATTCCCATCCTTATCAATTCCTACATACTGTAAGATAATCTGTCTTGGAATCAATTCATTATCCTTATAGACAGCTGTCACCTTATAGTCAAGATAATAGTTTGGATGATTTGCAAGCCACGAATCTAGTCCATTTTCATAATAGAGCATGCTACTTTGATTTTTGTCATCCGTTCCAGTAAAAGCACCTGTATTTAACCAAGCTGTCATAGGAACTAGATTTCGGCCTTCATCGTTGAGTCCGCTAAATTGATAACCAACTAAATGACCGCGATTCATCAGCCAAGCCTCTTTAGAACCATCTCCGTAGTAAAATTTATAGTTATGCCATCCAACTGGATCAAAGGTTAATTTAGCTTCTCTCTTTTCTTGAGGCTCATCACTATCTTTTAGCTGAATGTGAGCATAAGTTGCACGGGATTTTGAATCGAGTTCCCCGAGTTCTAGCTGCTTTTCATTTTTAAAAGTAAGTAAGCCAGCTTCCTTGTATAACTTTGTATTATCCTGCGTAGTCTGTTTAGTCGTTACAGGTTCAGTTACTTTTGCATTTTCCTTATGTTTCGAGCAACCAACTGATGTCAGCAACGAGAGTAAAACAACAGAAGTCAAAACTATTCTTTTCATTCTATATTCTCCTAAATTATTAAAATATTTATTATATTGTTATTTTATGCCATTTTATCATTTATAGTTTGTATTTTCAAACAATTATATAAATTTTTAAAACAAAAAGAGCGAGATAGAATCTCGCTCTTGAATGGATTACATTTTAATTTCTACGGCAAATCATTCCCTGCTGATAGGTAAATCTCATACCATTCTTTTCGAGTTAGATTAACATTACTTGCTTGGCTTGCTTCTATCAAATGTTTAGGGTTAGTTGTTCCTACTACTGCCTGCATCTTAGCTGGATAACGTAACACCCAAGCAATAGCAATAGCTGATTGGCTTACACCGTATTTTAAGGCTAATCGATTTAGGACTTGGTTTAGTTGTTTGAACTTCTCATTGCCGACAAAATTCCCTTTGAAATATCCGAACTGCAAGACTGACCAGGCCTGAATAACCATGTCGTTTAATTTGCAGTATTCAAAGACGCTACCATCACGCAAAGCTGCCTTGTCACCTTCCATATTGACATGGAAACCTGATTCAAATCCTGGCGTGAAAGCTGCGCTTAGTTGTAATTGATTGATAGATAAAGGTTGTTTGACCTCTTTCTTCAGTAATTCCATCATCATAGGATTTTGGTTGGACACACCAAAGTCTCGAACTTTACCTGATTTGTGTAGAATATCAAAGGCTTGAGCTACTTGATCAGCTTCCATCAAGGCATCTGGGCGATGGAGAAGCAAGCTATCTAGGTAATCAACCTGCAATCGTTGTAGAATCCCATCAACTGACTCTAAAATATAATCTTTTGAAAAATCAAAATAGGTAAATTCTTCTATGCGAATGCCACACTTAGACTGAATCCACATCTTTTCTCGCAGGTCAGGACGATTGTTTAACACTTGACCTAGTAATTCTTCGCACCGACCACGACCATAGATATCTGCCAAGTCAAAGGCGTTGATTCCCACAGATAGGGCTGTTTCTACCAGCTCCTCCACTTCTTTGACCGACTTGTCACTGATTCGCATCATTCCTAGAACGATTTCTGATATTTCTTTTTTCTCTTGACCAAATGGAATGTATCTCATGGCAAATTCCTCCGTTTTTCTTCATTATAAAGCAGAATGACACTTTTATCAACTGATATCTCACAAAAGAAAAGAACCAGCTTAAACTGGTCCTTTTAGATCTTATCCAATCACACTTCCGTTTGGTACAGACGGATCTACTGTGAGAAGGGTTAATTTGCCATCATGTTCAGCTGAGAGGATCATACCTTGGCTGACATATTTTTTCATCATTTTACGTGGTTTAAGGTTGGCAACGATTTGGACTTTCTTGCCGACCAATTCTTGTTCGTTTGGATAGTACTTAGCAATACCAGAAAGGATTTGACGGTCTTCACCGTCACCAGCATCCAAGCGGAATTGAAGCAACTTGTCAGAACCTTCTACTTTAGAAACTTCTTTCACTTCAGCAACACGGATTTCAACCTTGTCAAAGTCCTCAAATTTGATTTCTTCCTTGTTGAGTTTGAGTTCAACTTCATCAGGATTCCATTCTTTTTCGACTGCTGGTTTGTTACCTTCCATTTGTTCCTTGATATAGGCGATTTCTTCTTCCATATCGAGACGTGGGAAGATTGGTGTTCCTTTGGCAATTACAGTTACACCTGCAGGTAAATCAGCCAAGCTCAAGTTTTCAAGGCTAGAAACTTCTGCGAGTCCAAGTTGAGTCAAGACTGCACGACTGGTTTCCATCATAAATGGTTCAATCATGTGAGCTACGACACGAAGGCTGGCTGCCAAATGGCTCATAACACTTGCCAATTGGTCACGAAGGGCTTCATCCTTAGCCAAGACCCATGGGGCTGTCTCATCGATGTATTTGTTGGTACGTGAGATAAGAGTCCAGACTGCTTCAAGCGCACGTGGGTAGTCAACTGCTTCCATGTAGGTATGGTAGTCGGCGATTGATTGTTCTGCTACTTGAGCAAGAGCATTGTCAAACTCTGTCACACCTTCTACGTAAGCAGGGATTTGCCCATCAAAGTACTTGTTGATCATAGAAACCGTACGGTTGAGGAGGTTTCCAAGGTCATTTGCCAATTCATAGTTGATACGACCTACATAGTCTTCTGGAGTGAAGGTTCCGTCTGAACCAACTGGAAGGCTACGCATGAGGTAGTAACGAAGTGGATCGAGACCAAAACGCTCTATCAACATTTCAGGATAGACAACGTTCCCTTTAGACTTAGACATCTTGCCGTCTTTCATGACAAACCAGCCATGCCCAATCAAACGTTCTGGCAATTTGATATCCAACATCATGAGAAGGATTGGCCAGTAAATTGAGTGGAAACGAAGGATGTCTTTCCCTACCATGTGGAAGACTGTTCCATTCCAGAACTTGTCAAAGTTAGCGTGTTCTTCTTGATCGTAGCCAAGAGCTGTCACATAATTTAGAAGGGCATCAAACCAAACGTAAACAACGTGTTTTGGATTTGATGGAACTGGCACACCCCATGTAAAGGTTGTACGTGATACTGCCAAGTCTTCCAATCCTGGCTCGATAAAGTTTTTCAACATTTCATTGAGACGACCATCTGGAGTGATGAAGTCAGGATGTGATTTGAAAAATTCAACCAAACGGTCTTGGTATTTGCTGAGACGAAGGAAGTAAGACTCTTCTGAAACCCATTCCACTTCGTGGCCTGATGGAGCGATACCACCAGTTACATTTCCAGATTCGTCACGGAAAACTTCCGCAAGTTGACTTTCTGTAAAGAATTCCTCATCTGAAACTGAATACCAACCAGAGTATTCACCCAAGTAAATATCATCTTGAGCAAGCAAGCGTTCAAAGACTTGAGCTACTACTTTTTCATGGTAGTCATCAGTTGTACGGATAAATTTATCGTATGAGATATCCAATAATTTCCAAAGTTCTTTAACTCCAACTGCCATACCATCAACATAAGCTTGAGGCGTGATGCCAGCTTCTTCTGCTTTTTGCTGAATCTTTTGACCATGCTCATCCAAACCTGTCAAATAAAAGACATCGTAGCCCATCAGGCGTTTGTAGCGAGCTAAGACATCACAAGCGATGGTTGTGTAGGCAGAACCGATATGAAGTTTACCAGATGGATAGTAAATCGGTGTTGTAATATAAAAATTCTTTTCAGACATAATATTTCCTTTCCAGGCAAATGAAACCTGTTTTTCTAACACTTCATTATACCATATTTTTGATGATTTTCGAAAAGGAAATCCATACAAAAACAAGACAGACAAATGTCCATCTTGTTTTTCCTGTTGATTATCTTATTCATAGCGAAGTGCTTCAATCGGATCCAGTTTAGAAGCTTTATTGGCTGGTAAAACACCGAAAATCATACCGATGCCAGCTGAGACCGCTAAACTAAAGAGAGCGATTGGGATGGATACCCCAACTTCGATTCCTGCGATCATATTTTGAAGAAGGACACCTGCAAGCATAGTCACCCCTGCAGCCAGCAGAAGACCGATGACCCCACCTAACATGGTCAAAATCATGGATTCAATCAAAAACTGAACCAGAATATTAGCCCGTGTTGCTCCTAGTGCTTTACGTAGACCAATCTCACGAGTACGCTCTGTCACTGAAACGAGCATGATATTCATAACACCAGTACCACCGACAAAAAGGGAAATCCCTGCAATGGCACTAATAATCGTTGTTATGAAGCCAAAGAGTTGTTGAACTTCTTGGAAGGCTGCAGACGCATCTGCAACTTGATATTCCCCTTGTTGAAGACCTGCAATCTCTGTCATTCTTCTTGCCAACTCTGGTCCCAAAGTCTGGGTTAAGCTAGTATCATTGACACGGAAGACAATATTTGAAATCTCATCTGTGTTAAAATTAGCTGCTAGGGAAATATTGGTCGTGATTGGTAGTCCTCCGACTCCAAAGGCTTTGACTGCCTTGGCTTCTTTACTTGCATAAACACCAATAACACGGTAACTAATTTCGTTTACTTCAATAATCTGATTAAGCGCATCTTTTGCTGAACCAAAAAGGCTATTGGCTAGTTCTTCATCTAGGATGATCACACTTGCGAAATCCTTATAATCTTGCGCTCTAAGGCCACGACCTGCAATGATTTTATTTTCAACCGCATCCATATAGGTGACATTCCCACCCGTCATGTTAGCGTGTTCGACCTTTTTATCCTTATAAGTCAAGGTCACATTGGCTGAGTTGGTCACATAGTAGCTATCCACTCCCTTGAGCTTAGCAGCTTCCTTGACCCATACTTCTTGAGGTTTTGGTGGTTCAACAAAATCTTCTTCTCGACCACCAGACAAGGTCAATGCAGATTGTCTTTGTGTAAAGGAACCGTCCTTACTCTTTGTAGGTGAGAAAAAGACATGGATATCTTTCTGGGACTTGGTCATATTTTTATTGACCTGACGAGACATGGAATCACCTAAGGCCATAATCACGACAACGGAGGATACACCGATGATAATCCCGATCATGGTCAAGAAGGACCGCATCTTGTGGGCCATAATGGATGAAAAGGCAAATTTCAGATTCTGCATCTTAGTTTTCCTCCTTTTCTACGAGACCACTATCAGATGAAATGACGCCATCACGAATGACAATCTGACGCTTAGCGTAAGCAGCGATTTCAGGCTCATGCGTAACCATAATGATGGTTTTTCCTTCTTTGTTTAATTCAACCAAGAGTTGCATGATTTGATTTCCTGTTTTGGTATCAAGTGCCCCAGTCGGTTCGTCTGCCAAGATAATCGAAGGATTATTAACCAATGCACGCGCAATGGCAACCCTTTGCTTCTGACCACCTGACAACTCCGAAGGTAAATGATGGCTACGCTCGGTCAGTTCAACCTTTTCCAGATACTCTTCTGCTAATTTGCGACGTTTTGAAGCTGAAACTCCAGCATAAATCAAGGGCAATTCTACGTTTTGAAGAGCATTGAGCTTGGACAAGAGAAAGAATTGTTGAAAGACGAAGCCGATTTCCTGATTTCGAACCTTGGCTAATTGTTTTTCACCCAAACCAGCTACTTCTTTTCCATCTAGAAAATACTGCCCACTTGTAGGTGTATCTAACATACCGATGGTATTCATGAGGGTGGACTTACCAGAACCTGATGGTCCCATGATTGCTACAAATTCTCCCTCATGAACTTCTAGGTTAATATTCTTGAGGACTAGTAGTTCTTGGTCACCATTACGATAGCTACGACAGATATTTTTGAGGCTAATTAGTTGCTTCATCAGTCTTCACCTCTTTTCCTTCTTGCAAGGAAGCTGTCGGATTACTGATGACTTTTGCTCCATCTGTCAGACCAGATGTGATTTCTTGATTTTCTGCATCTGCATTGCCCAAACCAACTTCAACTTTTTTGGCCTTTTGATTTTCATCAAGGATCCAAACATAGTTTTTCTCTTCTTCCATGACTACGCTGGTGATCGGAACAATCAATGCTTTGCTAGTGCTTTTCACTTCAACACTGACTGTAAAGCCCTGTTTCAAATCACCGATTTCACTAGTTACATCGACTGTATATGGATATTTAGAACCTGTGTTGGAAGCAGCTAAGCTACTACTTGCTTCACTGTTATTTTTTGGATAATTTGAAATATAGCTAATCTTACCATTCCAAGTTTTATCTGGATAAACCTTGGAAGTGAAAGTGACTTCTTGGCCTACAGATAGATTGGCAAGGTTGTACTCAGAAAGCTCTCCCTTGACCTGCAAGTTATCGTTACTTACGATATGAACCAAAACTTGACTATTTCCTGTTGGAGATTTTGAAACATTACGATTCACTTCAACAACTGTTCCCTCTACCGTACTCAATACCGTAGCAGCATTCAACTGGGCTTGAGCTTTTTCGAGTTGCGCTTCTGCATCTGCACGCACATCACGAGCATCGCTGATTTGAGAATCAATAGCAGCTGTGGCAGAACCGGATGACTGAGCTGGCGCTTGTCCAGTTGCTCCCTCTAGACCTGCTTGTGGAAGGCTAGGTGTTGCTGCAGCGGTATTTCGAGACTCATTCAATTCATTGATATGACGGTCAGCCTTAGCCACAGCACGACTGGCAGCATCATAGGCAGCCTGGGCTTCTGTACTACTATACTTGACGAGAGCCTGTCCTTCGCTGACCTGATCTCCAACAGAAACCAAGACCTCGTCTAAGTCACCCTTGCTTGCATCATAATAAATGTATTGTTCATTCTGAGCAGTAACACTCCCCGATAGGAGAACTGAAGATGCTACAGACCCCTCTTTAGCAAGGACAATCTTAGCAGTTTCATCTTTTGCTGCAGCTTGATTTGGTTGTCTTAACAGAAGAACAGCTGCTGCTCCCACTACAAGTACTGACGCCACTCCAATAGCAGTAAATAAAGGCCATTTCTTAGCTTTTGACTTTCTTTTCATAGCAATACCCCTTTTATAAATATATATGTTAAGATTATAGCACATATCCTAAAAATGGACAATTTATTTCTCATTATCCAAAAACATTTGCTGAATCTTTTATTGTTGTATTAGTTATATAATACACTTTCTTTTTTATTTTTGCAAGCATTTTCTTAAAAATTTTAAACGTAGCAGATTTTTGCATTGACCTTCAAAAAAAGATAGAATATGACTAGAAAACAACAAAGGAGCTTTCTATGAGAGAATACGATATTATCGCCATTGGAGGAGGTAGCGGGGGTATTGCTACCATGAATCGTGCTGGTGAACATGGTGCTAAAGCGGCAGTTATTGAGGAAAAGAAATTAGGTGGAACCTGTGTCAATATTGGCTGCGTTCCTAAGAAAATCATGTGGTATGGAGCTCAAATCGCAGAGAGCATCCACAAATATGGACCTGACTATGGTTTTACAAGTACTGGCAATGAATTTGATTATGCAACGCTTCGTAAAAATCGGGAAGCCTATATTGATCGTGCTCGCTCTTCTTATGGTGGAAGCTTTAAGCGTAACGGAGTTGATTTGATTGAAGGACGCGCCGAGTTCGTTGATGCTCATACTGTTAGTGTCAATGGAGAGTTGATCCGTGCTAAGCACATCGTGATTGCAACTGGGGCACATCCTCATATTCCTACCATTTCTGGTGCTGAACTAGGTGGTAGTTCTGATGATGTCTTTGCTTGGGATAAGTTGCCTGAATCTGTAGCCATTCTGGGTGCTGGTTACATTGCTGTCGAATTAGCTGGCGTGCTCCATACCCTTGGTGTGCAGACAGATTTATTCGTCCGTCGTGAGCGTCCACTTCGTGGATTTGACAGCTATATTGTTGAGAGTCTAGTTCAAGAAATGGAGAATACTGGACTAAACCTCCATACCCATAAGGTTCCTGCTAAACTTGAAGAAACTGAACAAGGCATTACCATTCATTTCGAAGATGGTAGTACTCATACTGCCAGTCAAGTTATCTGGGCAACTGGCCGCCGTCCAAACGTTGAAGGACTCCAGCTAGAAAAGGCAGGCGTTACTCTCAATGAACGTGGTTTCATCCAAGTTGACGAATACCAAAACACAGTCGTTGACGGTATCTATGCTCTTGGAGATGTGACAGGTGAAAAAGAACTGACTCCTGTTGCTATCAAAGCTGGACGTACACTCTCTGAAAGACTTTTCAACGGTAAGACCAATGCTAAAATGGACTACACTACTATTCCAACTGTAGTCTTTTCACACCCAGCTATCGGAACTGTCGGTCTGACTGAGGAAGAAGCTATCAAAGAGTATGGACAAGAAAACATTAAAGTTTATACTTCAAAATTTGCTTCTATGTATTCAGCAGTTACCAGCCACCGTCAAGAAGCTCGTTTCAAGCTCGTTACAGCAGGTGCAGATGAAAAGGTCGTTGGTCTTCATGGTATCGGCTACGGTGTTGATGAAATGATTCAAGGATTTGCAGTTGCTATCAAGATGGGAGCTACAAAAGCTGATTTTGACGCTACAGTTGCTATCCATCCAACTGGTTCAGAAGAGTTTGTTACTATGCGTTAATAATTTTAAATGAGATCATCTCGGTCATTCAGATTGAAGAAAAAGTCTATTTTGGACCATTTTCTTCAATCTTTTTCTTTTACTAGAGCAAATTATAAAACACTTAAAAATAGCATCCCATCAGGATTCCTAAGGTATATTCACCATATGGTATCCAAGCTCTATAAGGCTAATCTTTTTATTACGGATAAGATTTATCTGTGTTTTGAAAAATCTCTTGGCCTCCGGCTCTCTCTAAATCGGCCGTTACAATTTTGTAACCTTTGTTTTTAAAATAGGTTGACAATTATGTTTCTTAAAGTATAATAGTTACTATAAATTACAAAAGAGGTTAACTATTATGAAAAAAGCACACATTTATGCTATTCCAGCTATCGGGGCTGCTCTGATTGCAGTATTAGCCCAAATCAGTATCCCAATTGGACCAGTACCATTTACTCTACAAAACTTTGCTATCGGACTCATTGCTACTGTTTTTAGACCAAGGGAAGCCGTTCTTTCTGTTGGTCTCTATCTCTTGCTGGGTGCTATCGGTATTCCTGTCTTTGCCAGTGGGGGAGCTGGTTTTCATGTTTTGGTAGGTCCAAGCGCTGGCTATCTTTGGTTTGACCTTGTCTATGCTGGACTTACGTCCTATCTTATCCATAAGAAAAGTGGCTATATTCGTATCTTTCTTGCAAATCTCTTGGGAGATTCCCTTGTTTTTGTTGGTGGTATTCTCAGCCTCCACTTCCTTGCTGGTATGCCTTTTGATAAAGCACTAGCTGTCGGTGTCATTCCCTTTATCATTCCTGATCTTGCAAAAATCCTTGCCATCAGTTTTATCGGTCGACCACACCTTCAACGTCTCCGTACTCAATCCTATTTTTCAAGCAAATAAAAAGAGGCCGGGTTTTTCCCAGCTTCTTTTGGATTATTCTTACATGATTGCTTATTGATTCTTAAAGGCATCGACCATCACTTGAAACTCCTCGTTTGAGAGGGTGATTCCTTTCCCCATCTTAGTGTGGTCTGGACTCCAAGCACGAATGTCAAACTTTGCTGGTGCACCATTAAAGCTGACACGATTGATTTCCTTGGTCCAACCTTTTTCATTCTCTGAGAGCGTAAGTAAGTGTTCTTCGATTTCAAATGTAAATTCTGCCATTGTATTCTCCTTTTGATTGTCTTCACTTGATTATTCGTAAAATCTTGTAGATTTTTTTAAAATTGTATATAATAATGGTAAAAAGAAGGGAGGCTCCGATGAAAGATTTATTTAAACATATTCAACAAAAATTCCAAGGATTTCTCAACGGACGAGAAGAACCAGATCATTCCAAAGCTGACTCCCTGACAAGTGCCATTAAAGAGGCACTCCTGAAAAAAACTGCTGTCCACATTATTTTTTCAGATACAAGTTTTACAGGGGATATCATCAAATTTGATACGGACCGCCAGCAAATTATCGTTAAAAATTTTGCAAAAAATGTGACCCGCATTATTCGAATCCCAGATATTCAAAAAATAAGTTTTGTTCCCTCAACTGTCCAAACTGCCCAAAAAAATCGATTCAAGAAAGAGTGAGATGTGTTTTCTTCATCTCACTCTTTTCTATTAACGAATTTGTTCAAAATGAAGGTGAACAGCAATGTGTTCTCCGTAACCACTTCTCTCTAAATCCCGTTGCAAACGGTAAGAGATATAGTGTTCAGCGATGGTGATGTAACCTGCACCAAGCAAGCGATGCTCAACCATTGATTGAATCATGCTGATTGTCGCACGCTCCACTTTTGCCTCTTCTAGATCCAAGACAACTTTCTTAGTTACCTGAGCTAGATTTTGACGTAAATCATCTGTCAAAACATAAACCGTTTGAGCAGCTTTGAGAATGGCTTGATAGATTTTATCTGGATCAAAGTCAGCAACTTGTCCATCACGTTTAATGACTTGCATAGGCTTCTCCTTTTAATTTGTATTTTCTTTAATGTCCGCTAATATTTTAGCTTCTTCTGCTGTTAATTCATAATGTTCCAACAAATCTGGTCTACGCTCATAAGTTTTTTTGAGACTCTCATAGAGACGCCATTGGCGAATCTTCTCATGATGCCCACTCATAAGCACTTCTGGAACCACCATACCTCGATAATCATAGGGACGTGTGTACTGAGGATATTCAAGGAGCCCAGATGAAAAGCTATCATCTTGGTGACTGGTTTCTTTCCCAATCACTTCTGGTATCAAGCGAACCGTCGCATCAATCATGGTCATAGCCGCCAATTCTCCTCCAGTTAGCACATAATCACCCAGGGAAATCTCATCTGTTACCAAGGTCTTAATGCGCTCATCATAGCCCTCGTAGTGACCACAGATAAAGATGAGTTCCTCTTCTTGTGCTAAATCTTCAGCATAAGCCTGGTCAAACTGCTTACCAGCAGGATCCAAAAGGATCACGCGCGGATTTTTCTTTTGAATAGTATCAAAGGCATCAAAGATTGGCTGAGCACGCAGCAACATCCCTTGACCACCGCCATATGGTTCATCATCCACATGACGGGCCTTTTCAGCATAGTCACGAAAATTATGATACTGGATATCTAAAAGCCCCTTTTCACGGGCCTTTCCAACGATAGAATGTTCTAGCGGAGAGAACATCTCTGGAAAGAGGGTTAAAATATCAATCTTCATCGTCTAACCCTTCTAAGAGTTCTACATCCACGCGCTTATTAGGAATATCAACATTGAGCACGACCGGTGGGATATATGGTAAAAGCAGATCACGTTTTCCCTTACGCTTAACTACCCAAACATCATTGGCCCCTGGTTGCAAGATTTCCTTAATGGTTCCAATCAAGTTGTCACCCTCGTAGACCTCTAGTCCAATAATCTCGTGATAGTAAAATTCACCCTCATCCAGGTCATTAAGGTTTTCTTCCGCAACCTTCAAACTGTAGCCCTTGTATTTTTCGATATCATTGATGTGATACATATCCTTAAATTTGATGATATCAAAGTTTTTCTGTTTACGGTGGCTAGCGATGGTCACTGTTTTGACAAACTGATCTTTTTCATCAAACAAGGCCAGCTCTGCACCTTTTTTAAAGCGTTCTTCCGAAAAATCCGTCACAGATAAGACTCTCATCTCACCTTGCAAACCTTGTGTATTGACGATTTTTCCAACGTTAAAATAGTTCATTTGATCTCCTGTAATTTCCTTATCTCCATTTTCTTCTTACAATTTTTTAATAATATCTACAATTTTCTCTGATTCGGACCACTGTAAATAATGGTGATTCCCTCCTAAAATAAGTTTAGTATTGGAAGCCCAATATTCTGATTCTCTGTACTCTTTTTCTCTATAAGCCTGACAAAAAATAAATACAGGGATATGAGATTCTATCGACAAATTCTCAAAATCTTCCTCAGTAATTTCTCCAGATATCTGAAATTCTGGATCTTGATTTTCCAACTCTAATCCTTTTTCTTGCATTAATTTCCAGATTTCTTTGTTAGTTTCAGGGTTAAATGTGGATTGAGTTAAGTTCTTAAAATAAAGTTCAGGACCAAATTCTTCAATCAGTCTCATTTGCTCTTCCATTTCTGGATAAGAATTTTCTGAAAAATCAGCAAACATTACTTTTTTAGTGGTCGGTTCAAGCGCTACTAAAGCCTGACACTTAATTGGTTTGTTGAGCAATTTGCAAGCTAAAATTCCACTCAAACTATGTGCACAAAGTATATATTCAGAAATCGCCAATTCTTCAAGTACTTCATAAACTGCATCTGCAAGATTATCCAGATTTTTTCCAGCTTGGTCATGAATCGGACTCCTACCTGTGTTCGGAAAATCAATTGTCAAATAACCAATTGTAGGAGGAAGTTTTTCAAGTATAAGTGAAAAATTTTCATAACTTGGTAGCAAACCTGCGCCATTTAAACAAACAAGCACTTTCTTTTGCTTTTTATAAGTAACAGAGAGACCGCCAATTTTTGTAGTTACTTCAAACCTCTTCATAAAGAAATCCACTCATTCTATAACAATGATTTATTAAAAATCCTTATCCTTTATTTTATCACGTTCCAGGGATTTTCACAAGTTGGAGGAAAAAGCTAGTTCTGATCTTCGGCTTCTAAAAATCCTTCCAAATCTCGTTCATGCTGATATTTGATAGCTGCCTTTTTGTCTTTTTCAAAAATGGTCTTGGTTAGATCAATGTCGTTGATGGCTGCAATTGCAATGGTGTAGTGAATGATATCAGCAAGTTCTTTAGCAAGTTCCTCGTTCGAGTCTTGAACACCCTCTTTTCGACCAGAGCGTCCATTTAAAACTTCAGCTACTTCACCAACTTCTTCTACCAATTTGATAAAAAGACCTTCCTCAGTCCGAGACTGCTGGTAATGTTCGAGTAAGTAGTCTTGTAATTGTCTAAACGTTAAATCCTTCATATTCTGCTCCTTGCAAAAAAGCGAGACTTCCGTCCCGCTTTTCTTATTTTTCGTCAATAACGATTCTTACTTTTTTGTCTTCAGTTGGGACAGAGTAGACAATCGTTCTTATCGCAGAGATAGTGCGACCCTTACGACCAATCACACGACCCACATCGCTTTGGTCAAGATCCAAATGATACTCCAAAAATTCTGGTGTATCTTCAATCTTGATAGTTAAGGCATCTGGTTGTGAAATCAAAGGTTTCACAATTGCAATAATGAGATTTTCAATCGTATCCATCTGTCAACCTACTTTAGAATTATTTAGAGAATTTAGAATCGTGGAATTTTTTCAATACGCCTTCTTTTGAAAGGATGTTGCGTACTGTATCTGAAGGTTGAGCTCCATCAGCCAACCATGCAAGAACGCGGTCTTCTTTCAAAGTTACTTGGTTTTCAGCAACAAGTGGGTTGTAAGTTCCAACTGTTTCGATGAAACGTCCGTCACGTGGTGAACGTGAATCTGCTACGTTAATACGGTAGAAAGGTTTTTTCTTAGAACCCATACGAGTCAAACGGATTTTTACTGCCATTTTTAATATCTCTTTTCTTTTATTTTTTATTTCGGTGAAATAGCTGAGCTATTTAGCACATGTTCTATTATAACAGATTTCTAAGAGGTGTCAAGAAAAAAACTTGACAGACTTTAAAGTTTTTAAATTTTTTAGAAATTTGTTAGACTAGTAGGTATAAATTAGAAAGAGAAACTTTATGAATACTAGTTTAGAGAATATTTACAAAGATCATCAAGTCAAACCTTATATCTCTCCTGATCGTGATATAGAGGCTTGGCTACTAAATCCCAAGCCTGTTCCCAAGCGAAATATGAAATTACTAGAAGACAATCTCCTGGCAGGAGATATCATCCTCCTCTGGCGAATTCAGTTTGGTACCTTTACTACAGAAACTTGGTTTCCAAAATATTTTGAGTATTCTTATGGAATTGACGCACCAAAACATTTAGAAACGCTTGTTGAAAAAGGCTATGCTCTTGTTGAAACTGCTTTTGATTCGCTGGATCATATCAATGCTACAATGAAAAAGAATATCCTTAAAAAGAAGGGTGTTACTGGACTCTCTAAGATGAAGGCTGCAGATCTGGACCAAGCCCTTCATGACCATTTTTCAGAAGAGGAATTAGCTAGTCTCTTTTCGATTCGCGGTTATAAACTAACTCCAAAAGGAGAACAGGCTCTCAAGGACCATCAGGCAATCATTGACCGCCATCCAAAGAAGAATCTTTAATCAACCAAGTCAGGTTGATTTTTTTGTAAATCATTTAAAACACTTATAAAACATTACAATTATTGACAATCACTTACAAAAGAGGTATATTAGTATTAAAAGAGGGAATTCATATGTACCAAGAACAACGATTAGAAGAAATCATTAAACTTTTAGAGGATAGAGGAAGTCTATCAGCAAAAGAAATGGTTGACCATTTCCATGTTTCCAAAGATACCATCCGTAGAGATTTTGCTATTCTCGCAAAGGAAAAACGAGCAAAAAGAACTCATGGAGGTTTATTGCCAATCCAAAAGCAAAGGATTCTTGGTTATAAAGGTCGAGCAGGACAGTCTTCCAAAGAAAAAGAGAAAATTGCTCATTTAGCTACCCAACTTATTTCTGATTCACAATTAATTTTCTATGATGTTTCAACAACTGTACTTGAGTTAGCAAAAATAACAGATAAAAAAGTTACTATTTTCAGCCATTCATTGGATAATGCACTGGTCTTAGGAGAAAATGAAAATGTCGATTTTAACATTATCGGTGGACGATTTCATAAAAAGAATCGTTTCTATTACTCATTAGAAGAATCCGAATCTTTGAATAGAATTAAATTTGACTTAGCATTTTTTGGTGCAGCTAGTCTTTCAGACGGACAAGTTAGTTTTGAAGATCAAGAAGATGTTCTAATGAAAAAAAGAGCATTTAAAACCAGTAAAATTCGCGTCTTGTTAGCTGAAACCAGCAAGATAAACAAACACTCTCATTATATTCTTTCCGAACTTACAGATTTTGATTATTGGATTACAGACAAAGAACCCGACATAGAAATTCAACAATCTTTAGATGGTAAAACAACTATTCTATTTTAAAAAGGAGAAACATATGTCAGTGATAAAGTTAATCATAAGTGATATCGATGGTACCATTTTAGACCAAAATCACCAATTAGACTCTCATTTACTAGAGCTTATGCCACTTTTGAAACAAAGTGAAATTCCTTTTGTTCTAGCTTCTGCTCGCTCTCCTCTTGGTATAGCTCCAATTTCGAAAGAACTTGGAATCACAGATTTTCCAATTGCAAGTTATAATGGTGCTCTCATTAGTACAGGAGATAAAATTCTGAGTCAGCATTCTATTAATAAAAAGGAATTACTCTTACTACATGATTTTTTAACAAAAGAATTTCCGACAGTTTCAATTAATGTTTATTCTGGAAAAGATTGGTACGTAAATACTTTAGATAAATGGGTAGAAATTGAAGCACAGATTACTGGAGAGAGCCCCAAAGTTACTTCACTAGCAGATTTTCTTCAGGAAGAAAAGAATCTTATTCATAAACTTTTACTAATAGATAACGCAGCTACTATCCAGAAACTTAAAGAGACATTAGCAACCATGGATTTCCCTCAAACTGACTTTTACCTCTCGAAGGATAACTATCTTGAAGTCACACATAATCAAGTCTCAAAAAAACAAGCTCTGTTAGAATTAGCCAACTATTATCAACTATCACTTACTGAAATTATGAGTATTGGAGATAATTATAACGATATTCCAATGATTGAGACCGCTGGACTTGGTGTTGCAATGGGAAACGCTCCTACAGATGTTAAAGTCTGTGCAAATAAAGTAACAGATTCTAATGATCAAAATGGTGTAAGCAAGGCTATAAAATTGTATGTACTATCGGAATGATCACAATTGAATATTTGAAATCCACTTTCAATTAGGGTACAATGGTAGAAATGATTTTTGAAAGGATTACCATGAAAAAAATAGCAACACTTCTATTAATCTCAACTTTTGCCCTTGCTGGATGTAGCAGTATCCAACGTAGTCTCCGAGGGGATGACTATGTAGATTCTAGCTTAGCTGCCGAAGAAAGTTCCAAAGCAGCTGCCCAATCTGCCAAGGATCTCAAAGACGCCTTGACAAATGAAAATGCTAACTTCCCACAACTCTCTAAGGAAGTTGCTGAAGACGAAGCTGAAGTCATTCTCCACACCAGTCAAGGAGATATCCGCATCAAACTCTTTCCAAAGCTAGCTCCACTTGCGGTTGAAAATTTCCTAACTCACGCAAAAGAAGGCTACTATAATGGCGTTACCTTCCACCGAGTGATCGATGGCTTCATGGTCCAGACTGGTGATCCAAAAGGGGATGGTACTGGTGGGGAATCCATCTGGCATGATAAGGACAAGACTAAAGACCAGGGAACTGGTTTCAAGAGCGAAATCTCTCCTTACCTCTATAACATTCGTGGTTCTCTCTCTATGGCCAATACTGGTCAACCAAATTCAAATGGTAGCCAGTTCTTCATCAACCAAAATACGACAGATATTTCTGCCAAACTCCCTACAAGTAGCTATCCAAAGAAAATTATCGAAGCCTACAAAGAAGGTGGAAATCCTAGTCTAGACGGTAAACACCCTGTCTTTGGTCAAGTCATCGACGGTATGGATGTTGTTGACAAGATTGCCAAGGCTGAAAAAGACGAAAAAGACAAACCAACTACTGCTATCACTATTGACAGCATTGAAATTGTTAAGGACTACGATTTCAGTAAAAAATAGGATGACCCTAAAATAAGGAGATGTGAAAATGATTTTATTCTGGGGTTCAAAAGGTTACCAAAAGATCTTAGGACATACTCAAACCACTATCGAGTGTGGTCACTGTAACAATACCGACACTTGGGAAATTTCAGAAACTGGACGTAAGTTTACCCTTTACTGGATTCCACTCTTTCCTTACGGAAAAACTTATTTCGTTTCTTGCCCGATTTGTCACTACGGTAAAGAAATCCAAAAATCTGATATTGAAACCTATTTGAATTACTAGCTAAAAAGCCAAGTCACCCAGACTTGGCTTTTTCCTATTCTAGTTTTGCGGGATTCTCTTTTTATGTCAGCTGATTGAAGTCCCAGATTTGGTCCATCCAGCCTTCGTAAAAGTCTGGTTCGTGACAAACCATGAGGATAGAACCCTTGTATTCTTTCAGAGCACGTTTGAGCTCATCCTTAGCATCCACATCCAAGTGATTGGTTGGCTCGTCAAGAACGAGGACATTATTCTCGCGGTTCATCAAGAGACAGAAACGAACCTTGGCTTGTTCACCACCTGATAGAACTTGAATCTGACTTTCGATATGTTTAGTCGTCAGACCACAACGGGCAAGGGCAGCACGAACTTCGGCTTGGTTAAGTGCAGGAAAGGCATTCCACACTGCTTCTAATGGTGTTTGGCGGTTACCACCTTCCACTTCTTGTTCAAAGTATCCGAGTTCTAGATAATCACCACGTTCAACTTCCCCAGCAATAGGAGGAATAATTCCCAAAAGACTCTTCAAGAGGGTTGTTTTCCCGATACCATTGGCACCGATGATAGCAACCTTTTGATTGCGCTCAAAGGTAAGATTTAATGGTTTAGTAAGGGGACGATCGTAGCCAATCTGCAAGTCCTTGGCTTGGAAGATAAAGCGTCCAGGTGTACGAGCTGTTTTGAATTCAAAGGATGGCTTTGGTTTCTCACTTTGAAGTTCGATGATATCCATCTTGTCTAATTTCTTTTGACGAGACATAGCCATGTTACGAGTAGCAACACGCGCCTTATTACGGGCCACGAAATCCTTGAGGTCCGCAATTTCTTTCTGTTGACGTTCATATGCCGCTTCCAGTTGCGATTTCTTCATGGCATAGACTTCTTGGAACTGGTAGTAATCGCCTGAATAACGAGTCAACTGCTGATTTTCTACATGATAGACGATATTGATAACGTCGTTGAGGAAAGGAATATCGTGTGAAATAAGAACAAAGGCATTCTCATAGTTCTGGAGGTAGCGTTTGAGCCAGTCGATATGCTCAGCATCCAAGTAGTTAGTTGGCTCGTCCAGAAGCAAGATATCTGGCTTTTCAAGCAGGAGTTTTGCCAAAAGTACCTTGGTTCTTTGCCCACCTGACAAGGCTGTTACGTCTGTATCCATTCCAAAGTCCATGACACCAAGGGCACGCGCCACTTCATCGATCTTCGCATCCAAGGTATAGAAATCACGACTTTCCAAACGGTCCTGAAGTTCTCCAACTTCTTCCATCAATGCATCAATATCAGCGCCCTCTTCTGCCATTTCCATGTAGAGTTCATTGATACGTGCTTCAGCTTTGAATAATTCGTCAAAAGCTGTTCGGAGAACATCACGCACAGTTTGGCCTTCTTTAAGCACCGCATGCTGATCTAGGTAGCCAGCTGTCACATATTTAGACCATTCCACCTTACCTTCATCAGGTAACATTTTACCAGTCACGATGCTCATAAAGGTTGATTTTCCTTCACCATTGGCACCAACTAAGCCGATATGTTCACCTTTAAGGAGGCGGAAAGATACATCTTCAAAAATCGCACGGTCACCAAAACCGTGACTCAAATTTTTAACTTCTAAGATACTCATTTTAATTCCTTTGTAAGTTTGTTTACATTTAATTTTCTATAAAGAACCCAAGCTAGGTAACCACCTAGTGTGTTGGTCCATAAATCATCAATCTCAAAGACCCGATTAAAGTCAAAGAAAAAGTCTAAAACTAGCTGTATACACTCGATTCCCAAACTCAATAAAAAGCTAAACAAAATCACTTTCTTAGTATTTCTTAGACTAGGAATGAGAAAGAGAAGTTGGAAAATCAGCGGGAAAAGTAAAAGGATATTTAGAGCGTTTTGCAAAAATATCCAGAATAGCTGCAGAAGGCTAGTCACTTCACCCAGTTTCCAAAGGGAGTTAAACGGCGTCAAAAGAAAAACCAGGCGTCCAAAAGTTTGAATACCTGGAGTTTCCACTCCTGTAGGAAGTTGAGGCTGGGGAGTAAAACAAAAACAGACGATACAAAGACTGTATAAAAGCACTCCCAAGCTTAGTAATGTTTTTCGACTCATCTTATGGATTTACTTCAGCTACTGCTTTTTGGCGATCACGCTTCATGGTATTTGAACGCAATTGTCCACAAGCCGCATCGATATCTGTACCATGTTCCTGGCGAACGACACAGTTGACACCTTTTTTCTTGAGTGTATCATAGAAAGCCATGACACGTTCTTTAGGGCTTCGGCTATATTGGTCATGTTCACTAACTGGGTTGTAAGGAATCAAGTTGACATAAGACAATTTCTTGATATTCTTAAGCAATTCTGCCAACTCAAGTGCCTGCTCTACTCCATCGTTAACTTCATTGAGCATGATATACTCAAACGTCACACGGCGATTGGTAGTTTCGATGTAATACTCGATAGCTGCAAAGAGTTTTTCAATTGGGAAGGCACGGTTAATCTTCATGATGCTTGAACGAAGTTCATTGTTTGGGGCATGAAGAGAAACAGCAAGGTTGACCTGAACTCCTTCATTAGCAAATTCACGGATTTTGTGAGCCAAACCAGAAGTTGATACGGTGATATGACGAGCACCGATAGCCATCCCCTTATCATCATTGATGGTACGGATAAAGTTCAAGACATTATTGTAGTTATCAAATGGTTCTCCAATCCCCATTACAACGATATGACTAACACGTTCATCTTGTCCACGTTCGTCAAAATATTTTTGGACTAACATAATCTGCGCAACAATTTCACCGTTATTGAGGTCACGTTGCTTCTTGATCAAGCCTGATGCACAGAAGGTACAACCGATATTGCATCCTACCTGAGTCGTTACACAGACTGACAAACCGTAGTGTTGACGCATCAGCACTGTCTCAATCAACATCCCATCTGGCAACTCAAAAAGATATTTAACTGTCCCGTCAGCTGACTCTTGAACGATGCGTTGTTTCAAAGGGTTAACTACAAATTGATCATTGAGTTTGGCAATCAAATCCTTAGATAAGTTGGTCATTTCTTCAAATGATTGGACACGTTTACGGTAAAGCCACTCCCAGATTTGATCAGCACGGAATTTCTTTTCTCCTTGCTCCAAGACCCACTCTTGCATGCCTTGACGTGTTAAACTATAAATCGACGGTTTCATGTTTTCTCCTTATTCTCTAATCTTTCTTACGGATGACGAAATGACGTTGCCCCTTGTCTTCTTTCTGAGATTTCTGTTCTTTTGAACGGCGTCTATTTTTCTTATCCGTATGATTTTTTTTCTTACTTTGAGAAGTCTTTTTCCCTTTGCGAGAGTCCTTTTCTTCCTCTTTTTTGCGCATCTTTTGGTCAAATGGTGCTCGTTTAGGAGCTTCATTTTCTAGAACAAAATAGGCACAACCATAGCTACAATACTCTAGTAGGTAGTCTTGCAAGCGACTAATTTTTTCTAAAGACTCTTCAGCTCGTTCATTCTTATAAAATCCCCGTAAGCGTAACTGCTCATTACTCCAGTCTCCAACAATATAATCAAACTTGGTTAGTACTTCTGAAAAGCGTTGAGTAAAAGCTGTTGCATCAAAAGCATCCTTGCTATTTTCAACTAGAGTAAAAACAAAATCTTCAGCTTCCACTCTGTTTCCAGTCAGTTGAAATTCGGGACCAGGGAATTTATTGTAATTATATAATTCGGGTGCAATCTCTTTACGCATAATATTCCTTTTTAACGTTTACTTAGTACTCTATTTTACCATATTTTCGCCACATTTTCACCTTTAGTTTTAAAATGAAAAAAGTCTGACGATTTAAGGATTGATTCGTTAAAGATTCTTCCAATTATAAAAAGAAAAAAACTGGGTCTTCCCAGTTTTGAGTGATTATAGGTAAAGTAATTTGAAGAGTGCTACTGCTGCAATACCAGCTGCAATCGGTGCAACTACTGGTACCCAAGCATACCACCATTTTGAATCACCCTTGTGTTGACCAAGGATTGATTTTGGAAGGAAGGCATGAAGGAGACGTGGTCCAAAGTCACGAGCTGGGTTCAAACCAGGTCCTGTAGGTCCGCCAAGTGAAGTAACCAAGGCCATTACCAAGAAACCAAGAGCCAAGTGACCAACAGCAAGTCCTGAAGCTGTATGAGGCGCTACTTGAGCTTTAATTGCCAAATCAGAGAAGTCAACATTTTGACCTGCTTGAGTCGCCATTTGTTTCATGTATTGGAGAACTTCAGCACCAAAAAAGTTCTTTGTCATACCAAGTGCTGCAAAGAAGAGAACGAATGAACCAACAAACTCGTTGATAAAACCGTTAACTGTTGCTGCAAAGCGTGATTCTTTTGTACCGTTGTCAATACTTGAAATTGTTGAGAAAGTTCCCAAGATATTGTTTGCTTTTTCAGTTTGCAAGTAGTAAGGACGGTGAGTTGCAACAACCAAGGCTTGTCCGAAGATTGCTCCCAAGACTTGTGCAACGATGTATGGTGCTACTTGTGCCCAAGGGAAAAGTCCGCTAACTGCTAGACCAAGAGTGAAGGCTGGGTTGATGTGGTTACCAGAAACATTACCAAACATCAAGGCAGGGATCATAACCCCCATACCGTAACCAACAGCGATAACGAGCCAGCCACTTTGGTGACCTTTCGTACCTTTAAGTTCAACGTTGGCAACTGCACCATTTCCTAAGATAATCAAGATGGCTGTTCCCAAAAATTCAGTGGCATATTTGACTGCCCATGTGAAATCCATTGATAGATTCTCCTTAATATTTTTTAGACAATCCCTATTCTATCAATTTTTAAGCCTTTTAGCAACAGATTTTCTAAAAGAATCCTGTGGGAAAACGCTTTTATTTCAAGTCTACAAAAAAGACCTAACAAAGAGAGTTTGTTAAGTCAAAATTTTAATTATTCTTGACGCTGACCAAAGTCCTTAATCATCTGATCCATTTCTTCACGACTTGACGTCGTTAGCATATAGAGAAAGTCTCCTTGCAATTCAGCAAAGGCTGCAGGCATGATTTTCTTGACTTTGAACTGGTGACCATATTTAGCGAGCAAGTCTTCTTCTGAATAAACATAGTTGGCATTGGCACGACGAGATGTTGCCAAACAGTATAGAGGCTCGAATTGAGAAGCTGGGAATGGTTCACCCGCAACGATCGCTGCATAGCCCTTGTACAAATCAAAAGAATGGGCATAGTTATAGACATCAATGGTAAAGCCGCCAGCTGGACGGTTATTGTACTCGATAGCGATATAGTCATCACCCTCACGGAAGAACTCGATATGGAAGAAACGTTCCTTCATGCCAAATTCCTTGACAATAGCCTCACCATACTTGCGTAATTTTGGATCCATCTCCTTGAGAACATAATAAGAATTGTCCATCTTATAAATCATGAGATCGAGAGGTGTGTGTGCGTAGTCAAATGTCGTAGAAAAGACGATATTCCCATCTCTATCTACCAAACCATCGAAGGTACAGATCTCACTAGAGGTGACAAATTTTTCAAAGAAGTAAACAGTTGAATGGTCCCATTCAGTTTTAAAGTGATTGACATCATCTGCTGTTTCAAGTTTGAATGTTGCGGCTGCTCCAACTCCATTGTCAGGTTTAGCAATCATGGGAAGGCCGATCTCTTTAACAGCTTTATCAACATCTGCTTCTGTTTCAATCACCGCACCTGGCACAACTGGAACTCCAGCTTTCTTGAAGAGTTTCTTCATTTCAGACTTGAACTTAGTCTTCTTGAGGTCTTCTGTTTTAGCACCAAAAACATTAAATTGTTCACGAAGGGCAGCATCCAACTCTAGCCAGTATTCATTGTGTGATTCAATGCGGTCAATTGGACCATGTTTATAGAAAAGAAAGGCAACTGCACGTTTAACCTCATCGATATTTTCAAGATTATCAACTCGGAAATACTCAGTCAGGCTATTGCGCAATGGTTCATCTAGTTGTTCGTAGGGTTCTTGCCCAATCCCTAGAACGGTGATTCCTTTATTGGCTAGCTCAATACTAAACTGTTGGAAATTTTGTGGGTAATAGGGTGAAATTACAAGATAATTCATAAGCGACTCCTTTTATAGACTCATGTGACCGAGGAAATAAGGCATTTGTTTGCGCCACCATTCCCAGTCATGGGCGACATCATGTCCCCATTCTGCAAACCAGGCAGGAATTTGTTTTTGGTCGAAGGCTTCTTTGAGCTTGTAGTAAGAAGGAAGGCCATCATGTTCCCAAGCACCTAGTCCCGTACAAACCACAATTTCAGCTTGACGGTATCGGTCGATAAACCAACCATCATTTTGATTCCAGATATAGTCTACTGGTGAATTTTGATAGATGGCATCGTCATTGTAATAATCACCGACAAAGAAACGTGCATCGTAGACACCACTAAGAGCAATGACTTTGGTGAAGACATCCGGATGTTGCAAGAAGAAGTTGAGAGCATGGTAAGCTCCCATAGAGCAACCTGTCGTCATCATGCCATCGAACCAGCCTGTCTTATGCTTGATAAAAGGAATAGCTTCTTCAATAACGTATCGCTCATAAGCACGGTGCATTTCAGCTTGGTCATGACCGTTTTTCCATGTCGCAAGCCAGCTCTCGCTATCGACACTTGAAAGTGTAAAGAACTGAACACGGCCCTCCTCAATAAAAGATGCACATGCATCAATCATGCCAAAATCATAGTATTCATTGTGGCTACCACCTGAGGACGCAAAGACAACAACTGGGATACCTGCGTGTCCGTAACGATTGACGTACATTTCACGATTTAGATGACCACTCCAGTGGCTAAGATGTTCAATATTCATATCCTGTCTCCTTTATACTATTTACCAATTTTCTGCAAAAAAACGTAAACAAGCTGGAAGATTTTCTGACCATGGCACTTCATGGTGAATGGCTCCAGCCTGAACCTTGAGTGAGAGATTTTCCAACTGCACTCCTCCCGCTATCAAATCATGATAATAGCGAAGGGAAGAGTCGATATAGGCCTGCTTAATATTGCCAGCCATGAGGGTCTTGTCTGTATCATCAGCTTCTTCCGTTCCAACATATATAAAGATGCGTTGGTCAGGCAAGAGTTTTTTACGCTCGATATAGCGATCAAAGGATTCTTGGTGGAGCCAGTTAGCTGATGAGAAAACTCCCAAACATCCAATCTGATCTTGATACTCCAAGCCAATAAACTGGGTAATATTGCCACCAAGTGAAGATCCTATCATAGCAGTGTGTTTACGGTCTGATTTTGTCCGATAGTTTTCATCGATAAAGGGCTTAACCACTTCCATGACAAATTCTGCGTACTCGACTCCCTTACCACCAAATTGTTGGCCAGGAATATTAGACTCTTGGAATTTCCAAGCTGCATACTCATTCATCCGTCCAAGACCATCATTGTCAATAGCCACAACAATCATACGGCTGATATCTGGATTTCGCTTGATAGCAGGAATAATCTTCCAGGAATGTCCAACGTAAGATTCCTTACTATAAAAGACATTTTGTCCATCATGGAAATACACCACAGGATAGCTTCTATCCGTGTCTTTTTCATAGTTTTTTGGGAGGAGAACACGTACGCGGCGCTCCTTACCCGTGTAGGGAACCACTAATTTATGCTCTCGCATTTTCAGGTAAAAATATGATTGATTCATTGTCAGAAAACTCTCTATATTCAAAATTTTATCTAATTATATCATAAAAATAGAAAAAAAGTCAGTTTCCGTCCAAATTTAGGACAATAAACTAACTTTTTTACTTATTTCATCTTTTCCTCTGGTTTTTCTGATTAAAGGAGATCATCGATCAACTCATCGACTGCATCCTTCTCAGCTTGAGGCGTAATTTCAGTAATCATAATTCCTGCTACTGCACGTTCAACCAAACCTTCGACATCCATTCGCGCTTCATACTGCTCTGCATTCTTAATCTTTGGATTTGTCTTCGGACGATCAGGTGCAAAAATGGTACAGCAGTCTTCAAATGCCTGGATAGAAATTTCAAAAGTATCAATTTCTTGTGCAATGTCAATGATTTCTAGCTTGTCCATAGTTACAACTGGACGGATGATTGGTGTATTGGTCACCGCATTGATAGCCTGCATACTTTCAAGGGTTTGGCTGGCTACTTGACCAAGGCTTTCCCCATTGATAATGACCAAACCTTTTCTCACTTCACGGATACGGTCTGTAATCCGCATCATAAAGCGACGAGTCAGGGTCATAAGATAAGCTTCCGGAGCCTTAGCCTTGATTTCTTCTTGAATCTCCGTGAAGGGAACCTCGATAAATTGGATATTTCCTCCGAACTTAGTCAATTTACGGGTTAAGTCCTGGGCTTTCTTGAGGGCACCTGGACTTGTGTATGGAGGGCTAGCAAAGTGAACAGCCTCAATATCTACACCACGTTTTAGAGCAAGATAGCCTGCTACAGGAGAGTCAATCCCTCCTGACAACATAAGCATACCTTTACCAGAAGTTCCGACAGGCAAACCACCTGCTCCTCGAATGGTCTCATAAGAAAGATAAGCTGCCTCCTCACGAATTTCCACTTGCAGATTGATATCAGGATTTTTCATTTGTGCTTGCACATTTGGAATAGCTTCAAATACTGCTCCACCAAGTGTCTGATTGAGTTCCCGACTATCTAGCTCAAAGTTGTGGTCGCTACGCTTACTTGAGATTTTAAAGGTCATCCCTTCCTTGTAGATGTCCTTCATAATTTCTTGCACGGCAGACTTAAGAACTTCTACGGATTTTTCAACCTTATATACTGGAGAAAAGTTTTGAATCCCGAAAACTTGCTTGAGTGACTCTGCCACCGGTTCATAATCTGCCCCATTCAGATAAGCATGGGCACGATCGCGGTCTGCTGTCACTTTAACTTGAGGATAGATGGATAAAACGTCTGAGATATTATTACGTAGTTTATTGATGAAACGCATACGGTTTTTACCTTTGGTTGAAAGCTCACCATAGCGAATCATAATTTCTGAATACTGCATGAATGCTCCTATCTTACTTTTTTAGTTTGATTGTAGATTAATTTTAGTTTAGTCAAAAATTGCTCAACTTGACTCATGTCATTTTCTAGGTCTAGGCTTAGACGAACTGCTGACTGGGCCTTATCCTTTTCAATGCCCATGGCAATCAGGGTACCAGCAGGTTTTCCAGCCTTGGACGAGCAAGCTGATGTTGTAGAAATGAAAATATCATAGTCTTCAAATGCGTGCACGATAACTTCCCCACGAACTCCCTTAATCCCAAAGGTCAGAATATGAGGAGCAAAGTCTTCCTCACCTGAGAAGACAAAAATATCTGGATAGTCAAGAAGAGCCTGACGGATGACTTCCTTCATCTGACTTGTTTTACTAGCAAATAAGTCTAATCTCTCCATAGACAAACGTAGGGCCTTGGCTGTTGCTGCAATTCCTGCTACATTCTCAGTTGTGGAACGATAGTCACGCTCCTGGCCACCACCAGTTAAAAGCGGGGTAATCTTCTTACCAGACTTGATATAGACAAAACCAACACCACGAACTCCGTGGAATTTATGGCTAGAAAAGGTCGCAAAATCCACTCGGTCTGTCAAATACTTTTCTGTCGGAATCTTGGCCAAGGCCTGAACAGCATCTACATGGAAAGAAATGGTTGGTTTATCCGCTAAAAGTTCTGAAATAGCTTGGATGGTCTGGATGGAGCCGATTTCATTGTTGACTGCCATAACAGAGACTAGCGTTGTATCAGGACGAAGTAGATTTTCTAAAGCAGTTACATCTACAAATCCTTTTTCATCAACTGGTGCAAAATCCACTTCAAAACCTTGAGTCTTGAGCCAAAGAGCTGACTCCTTGACTGCTGGGTGCTCAATAGCTGACACAATAATGTGTTTACCAAATTGCGCTTTTTCAAATGCAACCCCTTTGATAACCCAGTTATCCCCTTCAGTACCACCAGATGTAAAGAAAATTTCCTCGCTTTTCTTGCCAATCAAATCTGCAATCTGTTGACGAGAAGCTTCTAAAATTCTGGTTGACTGGTCTCCCAAACGATGGAGACTTGAAGGATTTCCAATAATTTTTGCAGACACTTGCATATAGGTTTCAAGTGCTTCTGGATAAGGCTTAGTCGTTGCCGAATTATCAAAGTAAATCATGGTTTCTCACGCTTTCTAAAATCACTCCTTCTATTGTATCACGAAACAGTTCAGGCGACAAGAAAGGCAATTCAGGTTCATTTAAGTTTTTTTTAAAGATTTTCGGTATAATGAATTTTAGTAAAGGAGAGATATTATGTCTAATTATCGTAGAACATCAAAACCCAAAACAGAACACATCAAAAAAGGATTTACTGTTTTTCAAAAAACGATAGCTACTATCGGTAGTATTCTGGGGCTGATTACTGCAAGTATCACCATCATGAATGCTATGAATAATAATAATAACAATAACTCTAAAAAAGAAACTACGACAACCCAGACAACAGTCATAAAAGAGATTCAAAAGGAATCCCCTCAAGAGAATACTACTCCAAACAAGGACAATACTTCTACAAAAGAAAACACACAAGAAGAAACAACAACTCAATCTAGTAGCAGTGCAGAAAGTAAGAAAGAAGATACTAGCAGTAAACAAGAACAACCGACTGTTCCTTCATCTAGCACTCAAACAACAGATACAAAAACATCTACTACTAATGGAGCTTCCTAAAAGAACGATCTAACAGCCAGTGATTGAATCGCTGGTTTTTTATTGCTATCTTCAGCATTTATCAGCAAAAGTTGATCTTTGCAACAGAAAAATGATCAGCCTTTAAACCAATCATTTTTTGAATATATTTTATACTCAATGAAAATCAAAGAGCAAACTAGGAAGCTAGCCGCAGGTTGCTCAAAACACTGTTTTGAGGTTGTGGATAGAACTGACGAAGTCAGTAACAAATATACGGCAAGGCGACGCTGACGTGGTTTGAAGAGATTTTCGAAGAGTATTAGCTAAAAACTAAAAATAGATAGTTTAAAATAGATACCAGTACCAGCACTCCGTTATTTAGCAAATGAACAGCTATGGAATCAAGGATATTCCCTCTACGAGCATAGGCTAAGTAAAATATCACTCCCAGTAAAAAATAAGTTAGAAACTCTATCGGATAAAACATATGCAGGTAGCCAAAAATCGCAGAACTTATTAGCAATTTCAACCACTTTTGATCTTCTTTAAAAAAATAGTGGCTGAAGAATCCTCTAAATACTAATTCTTCCATGATTGGAGCAAATATACCAATTGCAAAATGAAAGGCGATGAAAAACAGAGGAAAAACACGAGTAACCTGCTCGCTTGTAGCCAGCAAGGCAGCATCGTTAGCGGATGTTGGATTTCCAGTAACTACTTGGATCAGGAGGGTACCTACAATCGCTACTAGTCGAGTAGCCACATAAAATAAAAGGGCTATTCCAAAATCCTTCCATGTAAACTTGAAAGCCTTCTGCTGATTCGGAATTTTCTTTTTGTATTGTCGCCAAACAGCAACTAGCAAGAAAGTAGCCAGTACCAAATACCCAATACTAGTCGTCCACTTTAAGGGCAGAGAACTAGAGTCTTCGAGAGCCAACATTCTCATGGGAAATGTATTTACATTTATAATCAGTAAGATCATTCCTACAAATTTTAAACTATTTTTTAACTTTTGCAAACCACTACCTCTTCTTTCCTTAACTCCAGCATCTCCACTTACTAACGATGCTCATCTGTGTTTTCTTTCCTCTTTATAGATTTCTACTCCCTTGATCAGGGATAATAACACAAGGATAACCCCAATATCTAAATTGATCAAACTACCTCCATCAGCGAATAAATACAAACCCAAGCAGGCTTGCGCTAAGGGATAGGCACATTTATTAAATTTCATAGATACTCCCAAAAGCTTTCTACAAATAAATGAATAGAATAACTTCTTAGTCTTGCTCACAAGAGAACATCAAATTTCAGATTTACTTTTTTCTACTAGCTATCTCTAAATCCAATCCAATAATACTCTTCTGATTAACTTGTAAGATCAGCTCTGTTCTTTTAGGGTTGAACCAAACCACCGATCTACTAAATCATGTTTAGGAACAACCATAGTTTAGCATTTATTTCTAGGAAAAGATTGCTCTTTCTTAAATTGTCATCAAAACATCCTAAATGGTAGAAATTGGCTTGTGACTTAACCCAATTGTAAGTTCTTCGTCCCAAGTTAAAAATATTCTGGTCAAAGAACTTCAGTGACCATCAGCTTCCTCATACTCAATGAAAATCAAAGAGCAAACTAGGAAACTAGCCGTAGGCTGTACTTGAGTACGGCAAGGCGACGTTGACGCGGTTTGAATTTGATTTTCGAAGAGTATCACTTTAAGAAAAAGCGAACAAGACCAGCTTCTGTTTATCAGAAAACTAGTTTTGTCCGCTTTTTATATTCGAGATTAGTCTCTTGATCCAATCTCTATGACTTAGATGCTTTTACATCATCTTATTCGTCGTCTTTTTTCTTTCCCATTGCAAAGAGACCAAGAAGTGCACCTACAACACCAACGGCTGCAAGGCCAGCATTTTCTTTAGTACCTGTTTCTGGGAGCTTGTATGGATGACTTGCAGGTGCTTGGTAGGTCTTATCTTGTGACATAGCAAGAGCTACAAGAGACTGCTCATCTGTGTATGCTGGAGTTTCACGTGTAGTTGGGGCTGAACCATTCACACTTCCAGTAAATTCTGGAACTTCGTGAGTAGTTCCTTCTGATCCATTTACGTGACCAGTGAACTCTGGGACTTCATGGACAGCCGCTTCGACACCATTCACCCCACCAGTATATTCTGGGACTTCATGGACAGCTGCTTCTGCTCCATTGACACCGCCTGTAAATTCTGGGACTTCTACTACTGGTGCTGGAATCTTGTCTGCTTCTACCGTAGCTTCAGTATACTCTGGAACTTCATGGATAGCCGCTTCGACACCATTTACGCCGCCTGTGAATTCTGGGACTTCTACTACTGGTGCTGCTTCATCACCTGCTGTGCCCATACCTTCAGTGTATTCTGGAACTTCATGAACAGCTGCTTCATCACCATTTACGCCACCAGTAAATTCTGGGACTTCTACTACTGGTGCTGGCTCATCACCCTTGCTTGTAGTTAAAGCTGGTTTCTCTGGTTCTTCTGGAAGCTCTTGGTGGAAGGTCGTCATTTCGTAAAACTCAGGTTTGCCACCTTCCCAAACAACTTTGACATCTAACAATGGCGCTTTTTCTCTCACTGCAAATGTTTGGAAGCTTGAGGTAATTGCTCCTAGATCTGTCCAAGCTCCGTCTCTATCTGCTTTCAAAGTGCGAGCAAACACACGTGCAGTAACTCCTTGAGGAATACTTGAAACAAGTCGGATATGGTTAGCATCTGTTGGTTCTGACAAGTGGTAAACAAGCTCACCTTGTTCTTTCTCAGCCTTGTAGCTTGTCAAGACTTTACCATCTACAAGATTAGTGTAAAGGTTGCCTTGGCTTTCACCGCTGTTTCCTTCTACAGTTGGGTCATTGATTGGTTTCACGAATTCGCCATCATTGATCACCAACTCAGTGAAGCCTACAAAACGAGCATCATAGTCTGCTGTAAATAGAACACGGAGATAGTTGGCTTTAACTGGGCTTGAAAGTTCACCCTCGATATAGCGATTTCCTGGCATCTTAGAATCATGTGTCCAGCCATCTGTCAAGGAGTCATCACGTGTTTCATTAGCAACACCGTCACCAACTGTCACAACATCTGTCCAAGTCTTGCCATCTTGACTGACTTGAATCTTACCATCACGGAGATAGTTTTGAGTGCCGTCTTGGATGTAAGCTCTAATCTTCTTAATATCACGTTCGCTACCAAGTTTCAAGGTAATATGACCGTCTTTACGAGCATAGTCTGAGAACTCTACAAAGTTATTGTAGACACCGTCAAACAATTGATCCAAGTTCTTGATCTTACGAACGTCGTTTCTACCGTATGTTGGGTGGATTCCCATTGATGTAGAATCAAGTGTGGTTGGCTGAACTTCTTTTGTCTGAACAAGTAGAGAAGTTGCTGTCACTGCTTGTTCTTGGTCAGTCTTATTAACCAGACGAACATAACGTACCAAGGACTTATCAGTCACTTGATTAGCTGGATACCATTCTTGGGCATTTGGAGAGTATTCCAAGTTGAGAGATGGATTTTCTGTACCAAGTGCTTGAATGCTTTCAGCTTGGTGTAGACGATCAAGCTTCATACCCAAGTAGCTATTAGCTGGAAGCTTAGTTCCGCTTGGAATTTGAAGGTCATAACGGCCTAGGCTGTCATAAACTGGAGTTGACTTCAAGCTCTCAACGTTTGTATCAGTCAATTCGCTATTGCCTGCACGTGTTTCAACTGAGAAGTCAGCGATACGCCACCATAGGTTGATGTTCTTAGTATTGCGAACACGAACGTAGCGAGCTGAAATTGGAGTTTCGATTTCTTTTGTTTGTTCACCAGTCAAGCGATCCAACTCTTGCCATGAGCTACCATCTGCAGAGTATTCAAGAACACCTTCTGCCAATTTATCTCCTGATCCTTGAACCAAACGAACCTTGGTCACAGGTTTAACTTCACCCAAGTCAAGTTGTACCCAACCATTTACTGGAGTTGTGTCTGTTCTATCAGCATTTGCAAGCATGGCTTCAGTATTATCACGTCCGTCTGTAATCTGACCAACTGTTGTGTTGTACTTGTACATAAGATTTGGACTGATAGTCACAGTGGCTGACTGTTTAGCACGAGTAACTTCTACAGGGCGGTTAACAGCAATTTCTCGTACAGCAAACCAAGTATTTCCACGATCTGAAGTCGCAATCATACGAACAGCTTTGGCGTTGATGTTGAGGTTTTCAAATTTAAGCAGAGGCTCATTACCAGTGTAGCTTGGTTCTGAAAGGGTTACCCACTCATCATTTTCATTGAGGTATTCAACCTTAGCGTTGTTGAAGGTATCGCGAGGATTTGCTTGAGTTCCCATTGCAAATGTCAAGTTTTGAACTGGAACAGCCTTGTTAAATTTCAAACCAATGTAGTCACCAGTTTGAATGCTGTTTGGTGATTTGATCAAAGCATGTGTTCCTAAATCACCATCAGTCACCTCAGCCAATCCACCTTCGACACCAGTACGGTTCGTGATAAAGGTACTAAGGACTTGGTCAGGATGCAAGGCTTTTTGAACTTCTGTTGCGAGGATTTCACGAAGTCCAAGCAAGAATGGACGGATATGTTGAACACCCAACTCAGCTCTCTCATCATGGTCTACATAATGGAAGGTATAAGTTTGTGATTGTTCGTAGAGTTTCAAGCCCTTATAGTAGCTATCCCAAAGTTTTGCAGAATCGTTCTTTTCGATAGCTTCTGTACCATCAAGAAGAGCACTCAAGGCGTCCATTTGGTCGATGGTATTATCCAACCAGTAGTGGATTTGAGCACGCATCTTTTCATCACCAGATGCTTTATAAAGTTGAGCTGCTGCTTTTAGTTTAGCAAATTCTGCACGCAATCCTTCACGCTCTGCACCGACATCTTGACCAGCTTTTAGCTTAGTCATAAAGGCATCTAATTTCGGTGCTAGTTCAACAGACTCTTCCAATTTCACAACACGACCATCCATGTTTTGGTTGATCATATGTTTACCAAGCTCACGGAAGGCAACTGATGCTTCGCTATCTGTAAACTTACCGTTTTCAACAAAGTTGAAGGCGATGTCATTTACTTTCTTAGCTTCTTCTTCTGATTTCCATTGTTTCCATGCGTATTGAGCTGCAGAGAAGAGGGCAATCTTCGATGGCTCAGATTGTTGCATTGGGTTCAACATGATACCTGAAAGGAGACTAGGGTCTACATTCGGATGAAGGAATTTCTCACCGCCACCCAAAATCAAGTGTTGTTTAGAGTTATCTGTAACAGGCCAGTTTACCCATAGAGAAACTGGACGGTAGGTCTTACCACCTGCAGTCAGGTTGTTCTTAAGGTTAGAAAGGAAGTTTTCTGATACTTCACCCCAAATCTTACCACCAGTAAGGGTCATAGAAGTTGAAGTTGGAAGGTTTTCATTTAGAGATTTCAACTCATCTTCACGTCCATTACCCCAATATTGACCTGGAACGAAAATCATTTCCTTACGAAGACCAACATAAGTTGCTTGTTTTTCAGTCAACCAGTCTGTCATGTCCTTCATCAAGCGGTTGTAGCTATTGTAGCCACCAACTGGACTTGGAGCGTCATCGGCCAAAATACCGAACTCACGAACACCGACATCCATCAATTGAGTGAATTTAGCTTTAATAGTTTCAAGGTCTTTTTGGTAGTCAGCATCGTTACCAAAACGGATACGGTTGTTCATGAATGGGTGGATGGTCCAAACATAACGAGTCTTGTTTTGGTTTCCGACACGTGCCAATTCACGGATTTCAGCTAATTTTTCTTCTGGATAAAGTTCACGCCATTTCTTGTTGTGATATGGATCGTCTTTTGGTGCAAAGAAGTATTGGGTCAACTTCAAGTCACCACCATAACGCATCAACTCAGCACGATCAGCATTGCTCCAAGGGTTACCATAGTATCCTTCGATAAAGCCACGGTTCTTAATTTCAGCAAAGTCTTCAACTGTTACGTTACGCAAGACTGGAGCTTCACTTTCATTAAGCATGTGTTTGAGAGTTGTCAAACCGTAGAAGACAGCATCTGTATCCTTACCGACGATAGAGATTGTATTATTCTTGATAGACAAGGCATAGGCATCAATCTTATCAAAGAGTCCTTGAGAAATACCAGATACTTCTTTTTCAGCCTGTGAATTTTGGCCATGAACACCAAGGTAGATGTTGGTAGCACCTGCCACTGCTGTTTGACTACTTGTGTAAGAGATTTGATGATCTTGTAGGACACTCTTCAAGCGGTTACGAGTATAGATATCTAATTGATCGCCCATGACAAGATTGACTTGTTTATGGAGTTTCGTAACACCTTCATCATAAGTTACTTTTTGTGGTGTTGGGAAGACCTTGTACTCTTTCTTGAGATAATCCTGACTTTGAGCTGCTGCGGCAACTGCTTCGTCACTTGTAGGTTTCGTAGCTACAAAGCTATCAGCAAGTTCAGTTGTACCATCGCCCATTTCCTCAACTTTAGGTTTTTCTGGAGTTTCAGGTTTTTCTGGTGTCACAGGTTTCTCTGGACTAACTGGCTCTTCCATCTTGTTAGAAGAAACTGGTTTAAGAAGTTGAATTTCTGCAGCACTACCAAATCCTGCAGCACCAGCTAGAACTTTAAATTCTACCTTATCGGTTTCAATGGCATCAAAGTTAACTGTTTTCTCTTTGGCATTGTTTTCCCAAGTTCCTGAAGCAACTTTAACCATTTGACCATCTTTTTGAGCATAGATTTCATAAGATGTCACAACACCGTTGCCTCCACCTGGACGTGGAAGATAAGTCAAGCCATTCACTGTTTCAGCTGCTTTCAAGTTCATTGCCACTGTAAATGGAGCCTGATGACCAGACCATTTTGAATGCCAGAAAGTATTTGGATCATTGTCAAAGGCTTTTTCGACTGGACCTTCTGCATTGGTTCCTGGTAATTCTTGACTTGTTGCAGAAACTGTAAAATGGTCATTTGGAATCAAACGTGGGTTTACAAATGCTTCATTTGACAACTCAGCACTATGCAAGATTCCTTTAAAGCCACCGATTGTTTCAAGTGGAAGTACCAAGCTATTATGGGCCAAACGTGGATTAGCTGGATTTGCAATTCGTTCAACCTTTTCACCGTCCACATAAACTTCAGTCACTTGAGGTTTGGTTACAACAGAAATTTGATAACGTTTGTTCTTTTCAAGTTTCTTGTTAAATTGAATATGAAATTGTTCAAAAGTATAGGCAAGGTAGCCATCTTTGTCCGCAAGATAGAGTTGATTGTTTCCACTTGTTGAGAAGGTTTGCTCGCCATCACCAGTCACTGTCACATCCAATTTCAAGACATGACTTGGTCCAGCATCACCAACTAGGCCTTCGATAGTGCTATCTTTTTCGAAATTCAAACCTGCTTCAGTCTTCTGTACTTTCTTAGCAAGATAATCTTTGACAGTATCAGGATTGATCTTGAACAAGTCTTCTTCAGCTACGGTCTTATCTGGGTTAGATTGTGGTGCATAAACACTTGCTGGTTGAACACGTTCTGCATAGGTCTTGGCTGCACGGTCTGAACCCCAAGTGCGTTCTGCAGTTGATTGCATACTCTTGAAGAAGCGTTTAAAGATATCGTAAGAAGTGAGTCCAGTTTCATGGAGGTCAATGTTATCATTCCAGACCGCATGACCACCACCAAGGATATTTGGATTAGAGGCTTCTAGACGTGGTCCTCCACCTGTTGAGAAATCATTTGGTGTCCAGCGATTGTATTGAGTTTCATAGTTTGCATAATCTCCATATCCACCTTGACTATTGCTACCACTTGGAACACTATAGGTTGGAATATCTGTGATATTGATAATCTTAGCACCTTGAGCAATTGCGGCAGCTGGACGTTGCCATCCAATGCTCCAAATATCGACTTCTACATCTTTCCAATCGACCGGCGTAGTTCCTTGTTTGGCACTGAGGGAACCCCAAATACGTGGTGTTAAGCCTTTGCCTTTGATGTACTGGATCATATCATTGACATAGCGACGATAGCTTTCTGGATTTCCATAATATTCATCTGTACCGATATGAACTGTAGATACGCCATG
Source organism: Streptococcus infantis (assembly GCF_000963255.1). Classification (GTDB taxonomy): domain Bacteria; phylum Bacillota; class Bacilli; order Lactobacillales; family Streptococcaceae; genus Streptococcus; species Streptococcus nidrosiense. The sequence goes on from NZ_JYOV01000022.1 coordinate 109,165, forward strand.
GAGAGGTGCGTCTTCTCCATCTAACAATTTATCATAGACTGATTTGACAAAAGCAAGTGTCTCTTCGTACTTGTTATCCAAATCTAGCATAGCCACGCGCTCTACATTATGCTTGTTAGTGCTTAGTCGTCCCTTATACATAAGGTCAGGTCTAACTTTAACAAATGAAAGGGCGTGACCTGGAGTGTCAATTTCAGGAACAAGGTTGATATGCAAAGCTTTTGCCCACTTGATAATATCTTGCATTTCTTCCTTGGTGTAGTGCTCTTTTGATGTTAATTTTTCACCATTTTTACCTACAACATCAGTCTCTACACGGAAGCCTGTCTTAGCTTTTTTGAGGACATAGTCTAGTTCTTCATCTTGAGAAAGATTTTTACCAGCCAAGTGATCTTTTAAGAAGATATAGTTATCATTCAAGTGCAACTGAAGATCGTTCATCTTGTAGTAAGCCATGTTGAGCATGATATCTACAAGTGTATCATAAGGGATAAACTTACGACCTGTATCTAGCATAAAGCCACGGTGGCTGAAGCTTGGAAAGTCACGGATTTCTCCATTTTGCAAATCATTTTCGCCCATTTGTAGAAGAGTACGAGTTGCGTAAAAGGCTCCTGCGTTGGTTGCAGCTTCTACAGTGATAACACCATCTTTTACAGTGATACCATAGCCTTCTTTACCATAACCCTTATCTTCAACCTTTTTAAATTCAATTCGTTTTTGAGCTGTTTGATCACCTGTAGCGATTTCTAGCCCACGACTTTCAAGGTCAGTCTGATAGAATTTAGCTTCTTGACCAAATCCAGAATCGCCAACTGAAATCACGGTATCAGCTGTAATAGAAGTTTTGCCTTCAGTTCCATACCATTGTTGAACTGCTGGAGCAACTGCTGGCTTAGTGCCAACGCCTTCGTCTGCATGTAAGCCTTTAATAAGGACTTCAAATTCTTTTGTGAAGGTATGAGTATCCTTGACTTGTTGGACCATGACCTTAACAGTTTGATCTGTTAAGGGTTTATAGATTTTGTTATTTAGGTCAACAACACCCTGTTTGTTGCTACCAATCAAGCTGACTTGACCTGGTAATTTAGGTAAAACAAGTGATTTCCCATCTTCAGCAACCGCTAATTCTGTGACTTGGCGAATATCTGTTGGTTTGCTAGCGTCTGGAATGTTTGAGTAGGCACGAATTTCTTGAATCCCAACATTTTTCCAATTCATTGTACCAGCTTGATAGTCTGTAATTTCAAGTTTGAGGTATTTAGCTTGGATAGCTTCTTTCAAGTCAATTTTTTCATCAAGAAGAGGATTCCCTGTTCTTTGATAAGCCAACTTCCATTCTTTAACTCCTGAACCATTCACATCATCCTGGCCAGCGTAATAGAGATTCCATGATTTGATATTTGGATCATTTTGTTCACCACGAACGCGGCGGTCCCAATCAATCTCAACATGCTTAATCACTGTTGTCTTTTCAAGAGTAAATTCGATTGTTGGTTTCTCAACGTTTTGGTCAGTTGCCCAACGAGTATCAGGTTTTCCGTCAATCGCCTTTTCTGCTGTGTATTGTGTGTTGGCTTCATGGTTTGATGCTGTAGCAGAAGCTTTTTCTAAATGATTGACATCTGGCGTATCTACTACGTCTTTAGTCGCAGGAGTTCCAGCTGGTTTCGCCTCAGAAGCTGCTTCCTCTTTAGGATTTGTAGCTGGTTTTGAAGCCACTTCTTCCTTAGGAGCAGGAGTTTCAGTTGGTTTTGGAGTAGTTGTTTCAGCTGCAGTTGCTTCAGTTTCTGACGCTGCAGGTTGTTCATCTACAGTTCCAGCACTTGCTTCTGCTTTTTCAATAGCTGCTGCTATATCTGCTGGCAGTTTATCCAGAGGCTGAGCTTGTGTTACCGTACCTTCTGTCTCTGCAGGTCCTTCTGTTTCAGCAGCCTGAACCGCACCAGCACCAAAAATGCTAGCACCAATCATAACAGAAGCTGCGCCGATTGTAAATTTACGTATACTGTAATGACACCGTTTCTCAAAAAAATGTTTTCCCATTTTTTCCTATTTCCTTTCATACGCTCACAAGTAGTAAGCGCTCTCATTCCCCTTTAGAAAAAGAGAGGACCTAGAGGGTCCTCTCTGGGTTTTCTTTTTCTCCACGACAGTGATTGTGGAGTTTTAAGCTCTCTTTTATTGAAAACTTTTTATTTTTTAATCTTCTTTTCTTTTTGCAAGAAATAGAGCAGACATTGCTAGACTGAGGTTGGCAAGGAAGAAGAGATGATCTGACTTGCTAGTACCAGTTTCTGGAAGTTTATCCTTCGCTTCTTGTTTAGCTGCTACTTCCTTCATTTCTGGTTTAGCAGTATCATCTGATTTCTGATCGAGTTTTTGTACTGCTGCATTTTGTGGTTTATGATCCAGTTTCTCTGTTGATGGAGTCTGTACTTGACCTCTAGGTTCGTCAGTTAATGGAGTTTGTGGTTTATGACCTGGTTCTCCTACTGATGGCGTTTGTGGTTTAGAAACTTGTTTATAAACTACTGCAAAATGTCCTAGCTGACTAGTTGTAAACTCAACTGTACCTTGACCATTTGTAAAGCTTACTGCCTCACCTGATGCAGTGTAGTATACTCCAGCTACTTCACTAGAAACTGGAAGTCGAACAAGCACTACACCCTTCGCTTGAACCTCATGCTGATCTTTATCAACTAAATGAAGAGCATAAGCATCAAATTTCACACCTTGTAGACTTTGGTCTGTTACTTTTTGAACTTTAAGATTAAGATCTGTAGCCAAATCTCTTGCTAGTCCTGCAACTACAACTCCTGTAGTCTTATCTGACAAGACACGAACACCTTCAGTTGGTTTTTCTACAGTAGGTGCGGCTTGATCACCTGCTGTTCCAATCACACCTGTATACTCTGGTACTTCATGGACAGCGGCTTCAGCTCCATTTACACCTCCAGTAAATTCTGGAACTTCGTGGATAGCTACTTCATTTCCTGCGGTTCCCTCAACTTCATTGTATTCTGGAACTTCATGAACAGCGGCTTCAGCTGCATTCACACCTCCAGTAAACTCTGGTACTTCATGGATTGCGGCTTCAACACCATTTACACCACCTGTGAATTCTGGAAGGTCAACAACTGGCGCAGCTTCGTCACCCTTGCTTGAAGTTGGAGTTTCAGGTTTAGGTTCTGGAGTTGGTTCTGGATCTGGAGTTGGAGTAGGTGTTTGGTCTTTCAATTGGTCGAGATAATCTGCAAAGTACTCAAGCATTCTATTTGTCAAGAGATGATTATCTGTTGCAAATTTCATGCTGGCAACAACACTTGCTACTTCCTCTTGATTACTCTTATCAGTCAATTTTTGAGCTTTTGCCAAGGCTGCTTCATAGGCTGTAGTATCAAGACCAGTTTCAGCAACTTGTGGACGAGCAAAGATCAATTCTGCAGCTGATTGATATTGGTTTTCAGTATCACCGTAGGTTCTTGTTCCAGTTAGAACAATCTTTTTAGCCTTGATAGTCTTACCAAAGTCAATATCTTTTGGTTTATTATTGTTAGCCCAATTTGTTGCATTGAAGGTATGTTCCTTACCTGTTTCATCAGTAACCACAAGAGTGACATCTCTCAAGTTACCATTTGATCCTGAACCACGTGGAACGTAACGGAAGCCAGTAATTTCAGTTGGTTCCTTCAAGACCATAGTTGCAGGTTTACCAACATCTCCTCCGCTCCATGATGTATGCCATAGACTTGACACGTTGCTATCAAAGGCATTTTCAAGACCTTCACCAGCCTGAGCAGGAGCTGTAAGACTTGCAAAGTCATCTGCTACAAGAGCTGTTTTCTTCATCACTAAAGCGTCTTTAAGAGCATTGACCTTAGCAATTTCAGACTTAGCTTCTTCTACACTGATATCATCGTCTGCTTGGCTGAGGTTGAAGACAGCTTCTTTCAAAGCATCCATTGTTTCTTTAGTGTAGTTGGTCATAGCAACAGTTGGAAGATAGTTCTTGACAGCATTTTCTGTCATCATCTTACCAGTCAAGACAATTTCTTCGATTTGCAGTCTGTCCATGATGAAGTCATTGTAGCCACGGAAGTTAGCATTACCACCTGAGTCTCCGCGAGTGTTGCTTGCATTGCCTGTAGAGTAGATACCTACCCATGTATCGCCTGTTTCTGCACCTGTTACGAGGAAGGTTGCACGTTTCGCTTTCTTAGAATCTGTCCAAGTATTTGGCAATTCATGCACTTCCATATTACCTGCTTGTCCAGATTGGAATTCTCCCTTACCGACTACAAAGGCGTAAGTATTGTCAGATCCAGCTTCATAGTCAAATGTAATACGGTAGGTCTTGCCTGCTTCAAAGCGGAAGTTTTGTGGAATTGTTTGGTAAACCAAGTTTCGACGACTTACGAGACCATTTGTCTTGAGTGACCAATTTCCTTCGATAACGTCATCAACTTTCTTGCCATTCCAATCACGTTGTGTGTATGGTCCATGTTTTTCAGACAAGTGAGTACGGTTGTCTTCAACACCTTCGATACCACCGATAACAAATGGGAAGATACCTTGACCAACATTTTCAAAGTCTTGTTTGAAGACGCCTGTTGCAGTATCGTGACCGTCACCGTACATATTTGATTCATTTTCAAAGGTACGAATTTCATCGAAGTAAGTTGCTTCATCGCCTGCTTCACGACTCAAGGTCAAGGTTACGTTTGATACATCTGAACCTGTTGTGAAGAAAGCATACATATTTTGGAAGTAACTTGTGTTATCAACTGTTGCATTGCTTCGACGAGTATTGTGAGCATAGGCTTTTACATAGTTAAGTGCTAGTGACTTGTTAGTGTAGTTGGTTACTTCTTTTTCACCAGTATTAACAGTAATACTTGCTTTAGCATTACTACGGTTGTCGACACCGACATAAACTGCGTATTTAGTATTTGGTTTCAAGCCAGTCAATTTTTGAGTGAGACTAACTTTTTCTTTATTGCCTTGGATGCGGAGCATTTGGTTTGCACCTTGAGACTTCACGATTTCAGCCTTAGAAGCATCTCCTGAAATCTTCCAATGATCCAAAGATTCACTGTTAAATCCTTGGTCATAGATGTGCATTCCTTCACTCCATGACATTTCTGGATTTGTTTGTTTAGAACGATAGAGAACATATGGCTGATTTGCAGTGAGATCAAGGGTAATCTTACCGTCTTTCACGGCAACTTCTTTTTCCTCAGTCTTACCTTGGTCAGTTAGTTTATAAAGGTAAACCTTACCATTTGCCCAGTCGCTAGGAAGTGTCCAAGTTGTTGCACCTGCTTCAGTATTGAAGTAGTACATTTTTTCCTTGTCACTTTCAAGCTTGTTACCATTTGCATCCCAGTTCCAAGGTGTCAAATAGGCTGAACCATCTTGAATCACACGATCGTTAAGTGTAACAATTCGTTCACGATATTGTGGACTGTTGACATCATTAGATTTACGAGTTACCACAACCTTGTTATTTGCAGCATCGACCAACTCGACTTTCATTTCTGGAGTCCATTTATAGGTACTACCATTGTCAGTCATGGTTACTGGTTTGCCATCTTCCCATTTGCTGACTGTGAAGTGTTGGAAGTACTTAGTCATAACGTCATGAGCAAACAAGTTTGTTACATAACCGTTATAATCACTACGTCCTTGCCATCCTTCAAAGTCCTTCATGCTATAACCGCCTAGAAGTGGGTAGTCAGCTGCACCACCGTAACTTCTGTAGTCCCCAACCCAAGAATCTTTTTGGTGGTTACGGATAAAGCGAGTAATGGCACTGTTAATACCTTTATTTGTATAGCCACCATAGGTCAAGTCAGCTGCCCAGTGTTGGAAGGTAGAATCATATTCACCACCATGGCCCCACTCAATAGCAAATCGCCAACCTTGTTTGTTAATTTCTTTAGCAATAACATGAGTTGCCCAGGCACCGTTGTCACCTGATTGACCGTTACCCCAAACGTCGACGTAGATGAAGTCTAGACCTTCACCCAACTCTTTCTTCAACTCTTCCCAACGAGCTAGACGCCCATGAGCGAGGTCATAACCAGCATCAATGTTGATACCTTGGTCAAGCCAGTTCCAACCGTAACTGTAGCTACCATCCGCATTTTTACGAAGAATATCTTCATTAAAGTATTTAGACTCTGGATATGTTTCTGAAGCATTAACGTGGATACCGAGGTGGGCACCGTATTTCTTAGCTTTCTCAATAAGAGTCTTAAAGTCTTCAACACCACCGATACGTTTACCGATGTCCGCATAGTTCAAATGTCCAGAGTCATGTCCTTCACTTCCGTATCCCTTAAGCAGTACACCTTGACCAAGACCATCGGTATGGAGGTTAATCTTCTTGATGCCATCCAAGGTCATGAGGAATGGGTTTTGCGCTTGTGAACCAAAGTTCATAGCGATACGGTAAGCTGTGATGTCTTTAACTTTTTCCCAACCTTGAGGGTTGTTCATGATACTACGGTAAGCAATCGCACCATCTTGCCAGTCAACCTTATGGTCAGCATTGGCATCTTCCGTGATGACAACTTTTGCACTTGGAAGTTCTTGAGTGTAGGCTGGGAAGACAACTCCATTGTGGGCTTTTTCCCATTGCCATTCAGAGCTATGAATTTCCACGTAGTTAGCATTGCCAATCGTATTCTTGTAAGCTGTCAAACGTGTCCAGTCGTAAGAACCACCACCATAGCTATTTTGTGAATTACTCCATACACCAGCAGCGAGTTTATCTGTTGAAACAAATCCATACATATAGCCTTTGGCTAATTCTTTCATTGGATTTGTTACTTCTATATGGTCATCACCACTGACGTGAGTATTGTTTGACATGGTTGCCCCATCAAACTTAGCTCCCGCTTGATCGCTTGAAACAGATACCAAGGCATTTCCTAGGAAGCTGATTGAAGAAAGTAATTTACGTTCGTCATCAATCTTTTGTCCTGGTGTAACTTGGTTATGGTTGACAATCTTAGTCACATCAAAGTGAAGTTGATTATCCACCACTTGCAAACGAACGGTCATATCTGCATTGATGAGGTTTTCCTCATCACGGAGTTTCATTTCATACTCGGCAGTCGTTGCATTGACCTTCTTATAGGTAACTTCAGGAGTCACAGCGTGCTTATTAATCACAACTTGATTAATCGGTTGCACTTGACCTGGAAGCTTGTTGCCATTGAGGACGTACTCTTTAATACGTGGGAAGGCTTGGTCGATGACTGCTTTCAATACTGTAGATTCGATAGTGTCGTATTTGACATTGCTATCATCTACTGTATCACCTTTTTCTTTTTCAGCGGCTTCTTGATCGTTTTTCACACCTTCTTGGTTATCAGTTTTGACATTGACAATGGTTCTCTCACTGCTATAGCTTCCAGCCTTAAGAACGATTTTCTTCTCATCTTTGAGCTTGTCATTTACAGCAGATGGTAAGGTAAGTGTGTCAAAAAGTTTGACATCATTGTTTGTTGCGTTAAGTTGTCCATCTGATTTGAGGCTGATCGTCAAGTGGTTGACAGAACCATTTACTGGTGCTGCAACACGTCCACCTTGGTACCAAAGTCCACTTCCATTTGACTTGTATTCCCAGAACCATCCACCTTGGTCATAACCTACAAAAACGTTGTTATCGGTATCTTTGAATTTCATGAAGACACCAAAGCGAGATTTACCAGTTTCAGATTCTTCTTTAAAAGTCAAATCAACTGTGGCATTTCCATTAGCATCGACTGTCAAACCATCTTTTTCAAACAAGGCTGGTTTCTTACCATTGTCATTTTGAGCAGTTGAAGCTAATTGGTTGTAACGAACTCCATTTTCTTCACGGATTGTTACTGTTCCCTGTTGGTCTTTATTTTCAACTGTTTTCCATTCTGGAGAAACTTCTTTTGATTCAGCTGGCTTGTTTTCAGTAGGTTTATTTTCTGCTGGCTTGTTCTCAGCTGGCTTGTTTTCAGCAGGTTTATTTTCTGCTGGTGTTTCTGCTTTTGGCTTATCTTCCTTAGGTTTATCCTCTTTTGGTTTTTCTTCCTTGTCCTCAACTTGTTTATCGAGAGCATCTAGACCAGCTGGTTTCGTTGTTTCAATACCCTTGATGTAGTTTTGAATCCACTCTAGCTGAGCAGGTGAGAAGAGAATACCTCCACTACGTTTACCAGATACACCATTTTGGTGAATACCAATCAGTTTCCCATTTTCATCGAAAATGCCGCCACCACTAGCACCTGGTTCACTTCCTTGATAGCTAATGCCACGAACACCTTCTCCGTGATTGTTAATATCCTCAACAGTTGTATTCAAAATCGGATCAAGTTCGCCTTTTGGATAGCCAAATACATGGACCTTATCTCCTACCTTAGTTGTAGCAGGCTTGTCAGTCACTTCAACAGGTGCATTTGCAAGAGGTGTACGAAGCTTAACGATTGCCAAGTCATTTTTATATCCTTTGAGAAATCCTTCACGATCCCAGTGTTTCACATCATTTTTACTGAATTTGACGTCTGGAGCGCCTTGGTAAGAAATTGTATAAACATCGTCATCACTTTCAACATTATCAGCTACCTTACGATTATTGCCATCTGGAACATCTTTGATAAAGTTATGAGAAACAGACAAAACGAGATTTTCCCCAATAACGATACCACTACCGAGCCCAGCAGAGCTTTTAATTTCGACAGTCGCACCGTAGTTTAATACCCCATTTTTTGTTTTAGCTACTTCTTCTGGAACTAAGCTTTTATCTTCTTTTTCTAGTTCTTCTTTTGAGGCAGTGCGGCCATTTTCTTCAGCCTTATCAAGTTTTCCACGTAGTTCTTCAGGAATAGTATCTGAAGCTGCTGAGCTTGTTGCAGTTGCAGTTTCTTTTGCCAGCAATTCTTCTTCAGTCTTTGGTCCTTCAGTTACTTCAGGAGAACCCTGATCTTCACCAGGTTTTGGTGCTTCAAAGTCATGCCCATCATTCTCTTTAGCATTGGCAAGAGCTGCCGCCAAATCAGCTGGCATATTCGCTGTTGAACCTGTTTGTGCAGAATCTGCGAGAACAGTGCTAGTTCCAAAGAAAGCTGCACCAATCATAACAGAAGCAACCCCCAATGAAAATTTCCGAATACTATATTTGCAACGTTTTTCAAATAATCCTTTATCCATCGATTTTTTTGTTCCTTTCAGTTTACCAAGTAAGCGTTTGCATTTTGTTTTAAAAAAATATCCTCCTCAATTTTTAAACACTTCTAGATAAACATATAATTTTTTCTATACCAACTTAATATATCAAAAACAGTTTAAAAAATCAATACTTTAATAGGTAAAACTAGTAAAAGTAAAATCCAATTAGTTGGCAAGTCTGAAACGATTTTCAGATGGCCTTATTTCTAAAGAAATCGCTATAAAAAAGGAAACTCTATCTAAAAAGTTAGACCATTTTTGACTAACTTTTCAATAAAGTTTCCATGCATTTTTATACTATTTTTTCGTTTTTTATTGTTGTAAAACCTTTCGCGGCTTCGTTCCTTCTGCAGGTCCGATAACTCCAGCCATCTCTAATTCTTCCATCAAGCGAGTTGCTCGGTTAAAACCAACTGACAATCTACGTTGAATCATGGATGCGCTCGCTTTTTGGGTTTCAATAACCAAAGCCTTGGCTTCTTCAAATAGCGGATCTCCTCCCTCATCTCCTGTGCCAGACTCACCTTCTGTCTCAGAAACCTCTCCGGGATCAAAGCTTTCATCATAGTCAGCATCTGCTTGAGCCTTAATAAAGCTAACAATACGCTCAACATCATCATCCGAGATAAAGGAACCTTGCAGACGAACAGGATGGTTTTCATCGATTGGCTTAAAGAGCATGTCCCCTCGACCTAGGAGTTTCTCAGCACCATTTTCATCTAATATAGTTCGAGAATCCGTTCCAGAAGATACAGCAAAGGCCACACGAGACGGTACATTGGCCTTAATCAGACCAGAGATAACATCCACTGAAGGACGCTGCGTCGCAAGAATCATATGAATACCAGCCGCACGCGCCTTCTGTCCAAGACGAATAATAGCATCTTCTACTTCCTTGCTGGCTACCATCATGAGGTCAGCTAACTCATCGACAATCACGACAATCAAAGGAAGAGGTACTTGTTTATACTCAGATTGAGCGTTGAATTCCTCAACCTTGGCATTGAAACCAGCGATATTACGAACCCCAATTTTGGCAAAGAGTTCATAGCGGTTTTCCATCTCATCAACAACCTTTTGCAATGCCTTACTGGCCTTACGAGGATTCGTCACAACTGGAATCAAGAGGTGAGGAATATCATTATAGACTGATAACTCAACCATCTTCGGATCCACCATCATAAACTTGACTTGATCTGGACGTGCCTTCATGAGAATACTTGCAATGATACCATTAACTGCAACAGATTTACCTGAACCAGTAGAACCAGCTACAAGTAAGTGAGGCATTTTAGCAAGGTCGAAACTGCGAGCTGTACCATTGACAGCTTTCCCAAGGGGAATTTCTAGCAGATTTTCAGGTTTAGTTTGCGATTGTTCCCAGAGTTCTCGGAAAGATACGGTCGCAATTTCAGAGTTAGGCACTTCAATCCCCACTAAGGATTTCCCAGGAATTGGAGCTTCGATACGGACATCTTTCGCAGCCAAGGCCAGAGCCAAATCATCTGCTAGATTGGAAATACGATTGACCCGCACACCAACGGCTGGCTTGACTTCGTACTTGGTAACGGATGGACCAATTTCAGCACGTTCAACCGTTACCTTAATACCGAAACTTGCAAAGGTTTCTTCCAAAATCTTGATATTCTCGCGAACGATTTTCTTTTCCTTGGACTGGTCTTTTGGCTTATCGGGTGCAAAGTGTTGCAAGCTTGGAAGTTTGTATTCCAAAGCTTTTTTAGCAGAAAAATCTACCTCAACATCATCTTCCTCTAAGAACTCATCTTCCTCTGGACTGTCAACTTCGCTAGGAACTTCATAGTCTGCTTGAGGGAGAATAATTTCAGGTTCTACCCATTCTTCCTCAGGAAGAGGTGGTAAATCATCAAAGTGAACAGGGGGAGCTTCTAAAATCTCGCCAGTTTCCATATCAACAGGAGGTATGTCCAACAAGGCTTGTTCTGCTTGTTCTTTTTCTAGTCTTTCCTGTTCCTCTGCTTCCTTACGAGCTTTTTCTTCTTCTCGTTTGACGAAGCGTTCTTGTTTCTTCTGCTCACGTCGCTCCATCCAAAGGGCAAAACGTGCTCCAAGAAAATCAGCGACATCATAGACAGACCAGGGACTAACTAGAAGAGCTCCGATCAAGATTAAGATAGCTCCGATAAAGTAAGTACCAATATTTGAAAAGAGAAAGGCGACTGGAATATAAAGGGCAACACCTAGAAGCCCTCCTCCAGCAAAGCTAGTCACACGAAAACCTGTCAAATCTGTCAAAACTTGAGCTAAAGTTCCCTTTAAGACAGCCTGCTCTAAGCCATATTTCCATACTAGATAAGCTTCAAAAATCAACAATAAGCCTGAAAAAATGCAAAGAAAACCTGAGATCAGACCTTCTTGCTTCCGAATCCATTTGAAGAAAAAAAGATAGACTAGAACGACAAAGATAACCAGATAGGCCAGACTTCCTACTAGTAATCGAATAAGATTATAGAGGGTGAGTCCAACTGCTCCTAATCTCAAAGCAGCGAACATTAAGCAAAAAGCTATGACTAAGGAAATTAACATCCGTTGGATAGCTTGCTTTCTTTCTAATTCAGCTTTTGACGGTCTCCGTCTTGTTTTACTTGTATTCTTGTTTGCCATGCTTCTATTATACCATATTTCAGAAACATCTAGAGAAATCAAAAAAATGACTGAATCTACTAGATACAATCATTTTTCGTTGATATTTCTGCACTTTCTTTTCTATATGATTTTTCAACAACCTTGTCTCACTATTTCTTTAAAAATCTAATTGCTGATTTTCTTGCTTTCTCAATCTTTTCGATTTCCAGATTCTCCACAGCAGATGTAGGGATCCATTTTTTCCCAAACAATACCTGGGCTGCTTCTATCATCAGAGCGCAAGCTTGCAAGTCCTTTTCTTCTGTAATTGCTTCACAAAACAAATCCTTCGTTTTTTCCATTAAGATTTCTTTTTTTACTTGATGAAAAGATAATTGCATTAGACTACTGGCAGACCAGGCACGACAAAGAGCATCTTGGTCAGTCAAGAGATGTTGTCCTAAGATTTCTATCTCACCTATTGAACCAATCCAACCTAGGGCAATGATTAGCTTTCTACGATTCGAAGCTTCTGAACTAGGTAAAAGAGATATTAGAACAGGAAGTACTTGCTTGCAAGAAAACGCATAAAAATCTCTATGTCTTGCTTTGGAGAGGATTTTCGCTAGAAGATATACAATCAAAACGCGTTGACTCTCCACTTCCTCTTGATTGAGAGTTTCTAAAAGATAATCGATTCCCGCCTGCCCATGCTGGTCAAAACTCGCTTCAAAATTCAGGTCAGTTCCTTCCTCCCAATCGTTGCAAATGAGCTCAAAATGAAAGGCAATTTCTGCACTCCTACCTAAATCAGCTATAAAATGAATTCGTTTAGAATCAGGAAAATTCTTCTCCACCAAGCTGGCATAGGTCTCTTGCAACTCTTCTTTTGTAAGATTTTGGTGAGAAATCTTTTCTTTCACTAGTTTGTCGATTTCTTCTTTTCTAGAATCATTCATGACACTTATCTCCTCAAAGGTATTTGTAGAACTTTAGCATTCTGTCATTTATACTCTTCGAAAATCTCTTCAAACCACGTCAGCGTCGCCTTACCGTACTCAAGTACAGCTTGCGGCTAGCTTCCTAGTTTGCTCTTTGATTTTCATTGAGTATTAAATTCTCTACGATTTACCTCTATTATATCACTTTAAAGACCGGTCTCCCTAACTCCATTATCAAAAAAATGACTGCCCACTTTCGTGTTCAGTCATTTGAATGTATTTGTAATTATTTTTCTAAAGGTTTACGAAGGTAACCATAAACTACACCACTAACAAGTGCTCCAATCAAGACAAAGACAAGGTAAAGAAGGGCATTTGTTGTAAGGGCGATAACGAAGATTCCTCCGTGAGGTGCCATCAGTTTGATACCTGCAAGACCAACAAGTCCACCTGCCACTGCTGAACCAAGGATAAAGCTTGGGATAGCACGAGCTGGGTCAGCCGCACCAAATGGAATCGCTCCTTCAGTGATGAATGACAAGCCCATAACGATGTTAGTCAAACCTGAGTTGCGTTCTTCTTTTGTGAATTTATCTTTAAAGAGAAGAGTTGCGACGAAGATCGCAAGTGGTGGAACCATTCCTCCAGCCATAACTGCTGCCATGGCTACTGAACCACCTGTTGACACTGTTGCTGCAAGAGTACCAGTACCAAAGACATAAGCTGCTTTATTGACAGGTCCACCCATATCGACAGCCATCATACCTCCAAGAACGATACCAAGAAGGACAGCTGAACCGCCTCCAAGACCGCCAAGGAAGTCGTTCATAGCAGTGTTGATTGCTGCCATTGGGATGTTAACAGCAAGCATGACAAATCCTGTCAAGACTGTTCCAAGAAGTGGCAAGAGAAGGATTGATTTAGCACCTTCAAGTGAACGTGGAACCTTCACGTATTTCTTAACCAAGAGTACCAAAGCACCAGCGATAAATCCACCAACAAGGGCTCCTAGGAAACCTGATGATACACCTGCAAGGGCTGAAGTTGCTTCACCACCTTGAGCGTATGGGATTTTACCAAAGGCAAAACCTTCTTTGGCAATAGCTCCAGCTACGAAACCTGCTACCAAACCTGGTTTTTCAGCGATTGAGTAAGCAACATATCCTGCAAATACCGGCAACATCAAACCAAAGGCTGCACCACCGATTTTCATGAACATAGAAGCGAGTTCATGGTAAGATCCAAGATTCCCGAGGCTATCATTTGGCACACCCATAGCACCATCAATCAAGAAGGCAAGGGCAATCATGATACCACCACCGATAACGAATGGCAACATTTGAGATACACCACTCATCAAGTGTTTGTAGAAGGCACCACCGATACTTTGTTTTTCATTAGATGCTGTTGTTGCTTTTGCTCCATTAGCAGCATGGTAAACTTCAGCATTCCCAGAAAGAGCCAAATTAATTAACTCTTCTGTCTTACGAATACCGTCTGCAACTGGACGATTCACCAATGGTTTACCATCGAAACGATCCATTTCAACCGCTTTATCTGCAGCAATGATGACTGCTTTAGCCTTACGAATATCCTCTGCTGTCAATCGGTTACCAACACCGCTGGCACCATTTGTTTCAACCTTGATACCAACACCCATTTCAGCAGCCACTTTTTGAAGGGCTTCTTGAGCCATGTAAGTGTGAGCAATCCCTGTTGTACAAGCTGTAACTGCTACGATGAAGTCATCAGAGTCGTTTGCAGGAGCTTGAGCTGGTTCCTCAGCTCTTTCTGAAGCTTGATCAAAGAGTTCGATGACTTGATCAGCTGATGTCGCTTGACGAAGTTTGTCAGCAAAACCATCTTTCATCAAGTATTGAGACAATTCTGCCAAGGCAGCCAGGTGAGTATCATTTGCACCTTCTGGAGCAGCAATCATAAAGAAGAGGTCAGTTGGTTGTCCATCTAAACTTTCGTAGTCAACACCCTTGTTTGACTTAGCAAAGAGAACAGTTGCTTCTTTAACAGCAGCATTTTTGCTGTGTGGCATAGCGATACCATCACCCAAACCTGTAGAAGTCAAAGCTTCACGCGCCAAGATTCCTTCTTTAAAAGTTTCAAAATCTGTCACGTATCCGTGTTCTACCAAGCTATGAATCATTTCTTCGATAGCTGCTATTTTTTCAGTTGCTTGCAAATCAAGCAACATGACATCTTTTCTCAATAAATCCTGAATTTTCATCTTTTTTCTACCTCAACTTTTTCATAAATTTCTTTAATAAATACTGCAGTCGCCAAGTCATCAGAGAAGGTAGTTGCTGTTCCACAAGCCACACCCCATTTAAAGGCTTCTACTGCGTCTTTTGATTTGACAAACTCACCAGTAAATCCAGCAACCATAGAGTCACCAGCACCAACTGAGTTTTTCACTGTTCCCTTGATTGGTTTAGCAAAGTAGGCTCCTTCTGATGTTACCAGAAGGGCACCGTCACCAGCCATAGAGATGATAACGTTTTGAGCACCTTTAGCCAGCAATTCTCGAGCGTATTTTTCAATCTCATCTAAGCTTTCGAGCTTGATTCCAAAGATAGCTCCCAGTTCATGATTGTTTGGTTTGACCAAAAGCGGTTGATAATCCAAACTATCGATTAAGGTCTGACCTTCAAAGTCACAGACTACTTGAGCACCCGTTTGACGAGTCAAGGCAATCAAATCCTTATAGATGACATTGCCTAAGTTTTTAGCACTTGAACCAGCAAATACCACTGTATCTTCTGCTGTTAGACTTGAAAGAATAGCTTTTAGCTCTTCCAATTGCTCAGGCTCAACTGTAGGACCAGTTCCGTTGATTTCGGTTTCTTGATCTGCTTTAATCTTAACGTTGATACGCGTATCTTCTGCCACTTGGACAAATCGTGTTTCAATTTGCTCTTCAGCTAAAGTATCTGTGATAAATTTACCAGTAAAACCTCCGATAAATCCAGTCGCTGTATTTGGAATATCCAAGCGTTTCAAGACACGGCTAACATTGATTCCCTTACCACCAGCAAACTTATCATCACTATCCATACGATTAACACTACCAACTTCCACTTTATCCAGACGGACAATGTAGTCAATAGATGGATTGAGTGTGACTGTATAAATCATACTTCGATAACCTCCGTTTTTTCTTTGATAGCTGGCAAGAGTTCGTGACCCTTGCTTGTAATAACAATTGCTCGTTTTATAGGCGCAACCTTAGTGAAACAAGACTGACCTATCTTGGATGAATCCGCCAAAATATAGGTTTGTTTGGCATTTTCTAAAATAGCTCGCTTAACCGCTCCCTCCTCCATATCTGGAGTTGTATAATAACCATCATCCACACCGTTCATTCCTATAAAGGCACGGTCAAAGTGTAGTTGGTTAATCTGGTTAAGAGCCACTCCTCCGATACTGGCATCCGTTGTCATCTTGACTCCACCACCGATAATCACAGTTGGGATTTGCTTATCCACTAATTGGACCGCATGGTGAATGGAGTTGGTTACAACAGTAATGTCTTTTCGCTCCAATTCCTTAATGAGAAAGGCTGTTGTACTTCCTGCATCCACAAAGATAACATCTTTTTCTTTGATGAGGGAAGCTGCTTTCTGCGCAATCAATTTTTTCTCTTGAAGGTTTTTGACAGATTTTTCTTGAATGGTTTCTTCTTCTTGCAAGGAGTGAGGCAACTCTGCTCCTCCATGAACTCGGCGAAGTTTATTTTCCGATTCCAATTCATCTAAATCTCGTCTAACTGTTGATTCTGACGTGTCTAACAAACCTACTAATTTCTCTAGAGAAACGACTTTATGTTTGCCCAGCTCCTCTAAAATCAATTTTTTTCTCTCGGTTTTTAGCACTTACTCACCTCCTGTTAACGATTACAATAATCATTCTACCACAAAAAAAATCAAAGTCAAGCACTTTTTGTCACTTTCTTTCATTTTCTATCATTTTGCCAATTGTTTGAATTTTATTTGCAAGATAATTCCCTTTATGATAAACTATTTTAGTAAGTATTGGAAGATTACTCAAGAGGCTTAAGAGGCCGTGTTGGAAACGCGGTAGGCGTGTGAAAGCGTGCGTGGGTTCGAATCCCATGTCTTCCGTTGCTATAGTGTAGCTGCATCTTCATGCAGCTTTTTATAATGGATTTTCGTCTAAGATTAGGATTGAAAAAAATCACCCAGACTTTAACTCTTGGGTGATTTTTTTCTTCAATTTTAATCATCAAAATGATATTTTTTCTACTTCATGTTAAAAGGTCTTAAAAAATATCAAACAGCAATTTCACATTGAGAACAGTTAAGATAATGGAAACAATATAACCAAGGATAGTATTCCACTTGGCATTGGTAAATTCGCCCATCAGTGATTTCTTAGAAGTTAGATAAATCAAAGGGAAGATTGAAAATGGAAGAGCGATTGAAAGAAAGACCTGCGAATAAACCAATAACTGATCCAAGGTTTTTTCCTGATGACCAAAAACAACCGCTACAATCATGACAGGCAACAAGGCAAAGAGACGAGTTGCCAAACGAATGAACCATTGAGGCAATCTCATATGCAAGAAACCTTCCATAACGATTTGTCCTGTCAAGGTACCTGTGATAGTCGAATTCTGACCACTGGCTAATAGGGCCAAGGCAAACAAGGTTGATAAGGTTGAGCTAGCTATAGCTCCCGCAATGGTAGAATCCTGCAGGGCGTTATACATTTGAGAAAAGGCAGAAATCTCAGATGCATGTCCGAAAAAGAGAGCCGCCCCTAAGATTAAAAGAAGGGAGTTAACCACAAAGGCCAAGGATAATTGGAGATTAGAATCCCAGGTCATAAAGCGCACGGCTTTTCGAACATCATTCTTGTCCTTGTGATTGATTTTCCGAGTCTGAGACAAGGAAGAATGCAAATAGAGGTTGTGGGGCATCACTGTCGCACCCACGATCCCTAACGCCAAGGTTAATTGACTTTCATGCCCTGGCAAGGGACTTTCAAATAAGGTTGCATTCGGTAGATAACCCTCAACGATTCCTTGGAAGCTTGGATGTGACAGAGCTACCAGATAGGTAAAAATTGCTAGAATGGTTAAAATCAGTGTTGTCACAATAGCTTCAATCTTCTTAAAGCCAAATTTCATCAGAAGCAATAAGAGAAAAACATCCAACACGGTCAAGAGAATTGCTATCATAATCGGAATCTTAAAGAGAAGATTGAGAGCAATCGCTGAACCTAGAACTTCTGCCAGATCTGTCGCCATCAAGGCTAATTCTAAAATCACCCATAGACTATAACGAAGCCATTTAGGTGAATGATGAGCCGTTGCTTGAGCCAGGTCCATCTGGGTTACAATACCAAGCTTTCCTGCCATCTGCTGAAGTTGCATGGCAATGAGAGATGAAATCAAGATAACAAACAAGAGACTATACTTATAGGAAGCACCACCGACTACACTGGTAATCCAGTTTCCTGGATCCATATAACCAACTGCGACAAGAGCACCCGGACCTAAAAAGGCCTTTAAATTTTGCCAGAAATGATTGTTATTTGGAGTATCGATAGATTGATTAATCTCAGAGAGTGACACTTTTTTATGAGAAGACATAGATACTTACCTCTTTCTAAACCTACTTTTTCATTATTTTCTATTAGAGAAAAATAAGATTGACTTTAAACTATTAAAACAATGAAAACTATATGAAAAACATTTAGTTTTTTCATTATTTTTCTTAAGGCACCTTAATATTTTTCTTAAGGCACCTTAATTATAACACAAAAAATGAAAACTATATGAAAAACATTTAGTTTTTTCATTATTTTTCTTAAGGCACCTTAATTATAAAAAATATGATAAAAACTTAAGAAAATTCAACAAAATTTTAGGGAAAGTCAGAATAAGTCTACTCATTAACGATAATGATAAATCTATTGATAAACTTTGACATTTAATGGTGAACTGTAACTATTTTTTCTAACTCGATTTCTCTATAAAAGAGGAAAAACCAGCGTCTTTTGACGCTGGATAAAAGCTACTTAGATCATTTAACAAGAAACTAAATTGCTTCTGTAACGAAGCTACGGCTTTCAAGTACCTTAAGCATAGCATCCGCTGTATCTAGGGCTGTAAAGAGTGGTACACCATGTTCGATAGCTGAACGGCGGATTTGTTCACCATCTTCATCAGCAGTTCGCTTAGTACCAACTGTGTTGATGATAGCTTGGATTTTCCCTTTACGAACATAGCTTGGGATATCATGTTCATCATCACCAATCTTACCAACGAGTTGAGCCTTCAAGCCATGACTTTCAAAGAAAGCTGCTGTTCCTTGAGTCGCAAGGATACCATAACCAATATTTTGGAAACGACGAGCCAAATCCAAAGCTTCTTCCTTGGCATCATCAGCGATAGTAAAGACAACATTTCCAAAGGTTGGCAAGTGAAGATAAGAAGCTTCAAAGGCCTTGTAGAGAGCTTTTTCAAGAGTCGTATCAGAACCCATAACCTCCCCTGTTGACTTCATTTCAGGACCAAGCAAGCTATCTACTTTCGCTAGCTTGGTAAATGAGAAGACTGGTGCTTTAATATGAACACGACTACTTTCTGGGTAAAGTCCATCTTGGTAACCAAGTTCTTCAAGACTTTGACCAAGAATTAACTTAGTTGCAACCTGAGCCATCGGGATATTGGTTACTTTTGATAGGAATGGAACAGTACGGCTGGCACGTGGATTGACCTCAATAACGTAGACTTTCTCATCCTTGATGACAAACTGAATGTTCATCATACCAAGACAGTTAAGGCCGATTGCTAGGCGTTTTGTGTAGTCTGCGATTGTTTCTTGAACCTTTTGAGACAAGGTTTGTGGAGGATAAACAGCCATGGAGTCACCTGAGTGGACGCCTGCGCGTTCGATATGCTCCATGATACCTGGGATGAGGACATTTTGTCCGTCTGAGATGGCATCAACTTCACACTCTTGCCCAACGATATAAGAGTCAACAAGAACTGGGTGGTCTGGACTAGCCTTAACAGCAGTTCGCATGTAAGAACGGAGATCTTCTTCGTTTTCAACGATTTCCATAGCACGACCACCCAAGACATAAGAAGGGCGAACGAGAACTGGGAAACCGATTTTGCGTGCAGCAAGTACTGCTTCTTCTTCATTTGTTGCTGTTTGTCCAGGAGGTTGTGGAATCTCCAAGTCTTTGAGGGCTTGTTCGAAGAGGTCACGGTCTTCGGCACGGTCTAGGTCAGCAACCTGCGTACCAAGGATAGTCACACCTGCTTTTGCTAAGGGCTCCGCAAGGTTGATAGCTGTTTGACCACCAAACTGAACGATAACACCTTTTGGTTTCTCCAAATCGATGACATTCATAACATCTTCGAACGTTAATGGTTCAAAGTAGAGTTTATCAGATACAGAGAAGTCGGTTGAAACTGTCTCTGGGTTTGAATTCATAATGATGGCTTCGTAGCCAGCAGCTTGAATTGCCTTAACAGAGTGGACTGTCGCGTAGTCAAACTCAACTCCTTGACCGATACGGATTGGACCAGAACCTAGGACCAGTACAGATTCCTTGTCAGACTTAATAGATTCATTTTCCCAACCATAGGTTGAATAAAAATATGGAGTTTCTGACTCAAACTCTGCCGCACAAGTATCTACCATCTTGTAAACTGGGACAATCTTGTTTTCTAAACGAAGTTGGCGAACTTGATCAGCTGTCGTTTCCCAAAGTTCTGCGATTTTACGATCTGAGAAACCATTCAATTTTGCAGTTTTCAAAACTTCAAGATCTTGTGGATGTGAGCCCAATTCTTGCTCAATTTCAAAGATATGCAAGAGTTTATCAAGATAGAAGATATCGATTTTTGTAAGCTCAGCAATTTCTTCTGGTGTATAACCACGACGAATGGCTTCTGATACGTAGAAGAGACGGTCATCTTGAGCCTTAACAACCTTTTCAATCAAGGCATCATCTGAAACATCTGCAAGCTCAGGCATTTCATTGTGGTGAACCCCAATTTCAAGTGAGCGACAAGCTTTAAGAAGTGACTCCTCGATGTTACGACCGATGGCCATAACTTCTCCAGTCGCCTTCATCTGAGTACCAAGACGGCGTTCTCCCTTTTCAAACTTGTCAAATGGGAAACGTGGAATCTTAGCTACCACATAGTCAAGGGCTGGTTCAAACATGGCATAAGTTGAACCTGTAACTGGGTTGATGACCTCATCCAAGGTCAAACCGACTGCAATCTTAGCAGCCAATTTAGCAATTGGGTAACCTGTCGCCTTAGAAGCAAGAGCTGACGAACGAGATACACGAGGGTTTACTTCGATGACATAGTACTTAAAGCTATGTGGATCAAGAGCCAACTGAACGTTACATCCACCTTCAATCTTTAGAGCGCGGATAATGCTCAAACTTGCATCACGAAGCATTTGGTTTTCATAATCTGACATAGTTTGCGCTGGGGCAAATACGATGGAATCCCCTGTATGAATCCCGACTGGGTCAAAGTTTTCCATGTTACATACAACAAGAGCATTGTCAGCTGAGTCACGCATCACTTCGTACTCGATTTCCTTGAAACCTGCAATAGAACGCTCAATCAAACATTGGGTAACAGGTGACAACTTCAAACCATTTTCAGCAATTTCACGCAATTCTTCCTCGTTGGCACACATACCACCGCCAGTACCACCAAGTGTGAAGGCTGGACGGACGATCACTGGGTAACCAATTGTTGCTGCGAAAGCTACGGCTTCTTCCACTGTATTAACAATTTCTGATTCAGGAATTGGTTGGTTCAGCTCTTCCATCAATTGTTTAAAAAGATCGCGGTCCTCCGCTTGGTCGATGGCAGACAATTTAGTCCCGAGAAGTTCTACTCCCAATTCATCAAGAATGCCATTTTTAGACAATTCCATGGCCATGTTAAGCCCTGTTTGCCCACCAAGAGTTGGAAGCAAGGCATCTGGACGTTCTTTACGGAGAATACGAGTTACAAACTCAAGTGTGATTGGCTCAATGTAAACCTTGTCTGCAATTTCCTTATCAGTCATGATAGTTGCAGGGTTTGAGTTCACCAAAACAACCTCATAACCTTCCTCTTTCAAAGACAAGCAAGCCTGAGTCCCAGCATAGTCAAACTCAGCAGCTTGACCAATAATAATCGGACCAGAACCAATCACCATAATTTTTTGAATATCAGTACGTTTAGGCATTTATAAGATATTAAGGGCGTCAAGCGGACAAAGCTAAAATAGGAGTTATGACGAAGAACTGTCAGTTTTAGGAATAACTATCTTTTTAGCACCGTCCGTAGCCCGTATTCAGTTCATCAAATACGGCTCACCCTTCTCCTTTCTATTCGTCGCCTCACTGAGCGACATTAAATAAATTCTCCGACGATTTTTTAACGAAACGATACTTTTCGGTAAAAAATCTAGTGCAGGGAGTTTTTAGTTCGCCTGATAGCGACTAAAAGAAACGACCTGTCTTTCTATTCGGCAACTCTCAGGTTGCCATTAAATAAGATACAAAGGACGAATAGAAAGCGATTGAATTTTAGGAAACCAAGGAAGGATTGACAATCCGAGTTGGGTTCTCTAAATTCCGAGCTTTCCGTCCGTGTTCAGTTGCATAAATTCTCCGACGATTTCTCACTCGTCTTTAATTTGTTTGTTTAAAGGCTTCCATCATCTCGATGAACTCGTCAAATAGATAACTTGCATCGTGCGGACCTGGTGCAGCATCTGGGTGGAATTGCACAGAGAAACCTGGTTGGTATCTGTGACGTACACCTTCAACTGACTTGTCATTGATTTCTTCATGAGTAATCATCAAATGGTCTGGAAAATCTTCACGACTCACTGCATATCCATGGTTTTGACTCGTGAAGTCCACGCGCCCTGTTGCAATTTCACGTACAGCGTGGTTAAATCCACGGTGACCAAATTTCATCTTATAGGTCTTGGCACCATTTGCCATCGCAAAGAGCTGATGCCCCATACAAATACCAAAGATTGGAATTTTCCCGAGAATACCACGAATCATATCGAGTGCTTCTGGTACATCTTCTGGATTTCCCGGTCCATTTGACAACATAACTCCGTCTGGATTTAAGTGAAGGATTTCCTCTGCTGTTGTAGTATAAGGAACGACCGTTACATTACAATCTCTCTTAGACAATTCTCTTAAGATTGAATGCTTGAGACCAAAGTCTACAAGTACCACACTTAAGCCTACTCCTGGAGCTGGGTAAGCAGTTTTTGTAGAAACCTGTTTGATATTATCTATTGGTAGAACAGTTGCTTGAAGCTGATCTGTGATGTGGTCGATACTATCTCCCACATGTGTCAGAGTCGCTCTCATAGTCCCATGTTTGCGAATGATTTTTGTCAAAGCACGTGTATCAATACCTGAAATACCAGGGATTTTCTTAGATTTCAAAAATTCATCCAGCGTCATCTGGTTACGCCAGTTACTGGCTCTACGAGCTTCTTCAAATACCACTACACCTTTACAGGTTGGACTGATAGACTCGTAGTCATCACGGTTAATTCCATAATTTCCAACCAAGGGATAGGTAAAAGTTAGGATTTGCCCATTGTAAGACTGATCCGTAATTGATTCTTGATAACCAGTCATCCCGGTATTAAAGACAATTTCACCAGTTACATCGATGTCAGCCCCAAAGGCTTTTCCTTCAAAAATTGTTCCATCTTCTAAAACTAGAAGTCGTTTAGTCATAAATTCACCTCTCGTGGATGCTCTCAGGCATCTTTTAACGTTTTGTGTCTTATTTTGCGTTTCTGTAAGTCAATACAGATTCTAAAATTGCCATTCTGACAAAGACACCATTGGTCATTTGTTGAACAATACGTGATTTTGGTGCTTCGACCAAGTGATCAGCAATTTCAACATCGCGATTTACAGGAGCAGGATGCATCAGAATAGCTTTATCTTTCAAGCGATCATAACGTTCTTGAGTCAAACCATGCTGTGCATGATAACCCTCTTTTGAAAAGACTGTTCCACTTTCATGACGCTCATGCTGAACACGGAGAAACATCATCACATCAACTTGGTCAATAATTTCATCAATGCTTACAAACTGTCCATAGTCTGCAAACTCTTGACTTCTCCATTCCTCAGGGCCAGCAAAGTAGAGTTCTGCTCCTAAGCGTTTTAAGATTTGCATATTGGATTTAGCCACACGCGAATGGTCAAGGTCACCAGCAATGGCTACCTTGAGTCCTTCGAAGTGTCCAAATTCTTCATAAATCGTCATCAAATCAAGCAAGCTTTGGCTTGGGTGTTGGCCCGAACCATCCCCACCATTGATAATCGAAGTCGTAATCGTCGGACTATCGATCAACTCTCTGTAGTAATCCACCTCTGGGTGTCGGATGACACAGGCATCTACTCCCAAGGCTGACAAGGTTAAAATTGTATCGTAGAGTGTTTCACCCTTATTGACTGAACTTGTCTTCACATCGAAGTCCAGTAGGTGAAGTCCCAGTTTAATCTCTGCTACTTCAAAAGATTTGTGGGTACGAGTCGAACTCTCAAAGAAGAGATTAGAGACAATGTGTTGGTCCTCGTAAGACGCTTTTGCTCCATTTTTAAACTCAATTCCTCGTTTAATCAATTTCATGACTTGTTCTACAGTAAGGTCTTCCATTGAGACTACATGTTGAATGGCTTGTTGATTTTCTGACATGGCTAACTCCTTTTAGCTATCTAGGCTTCTTCGGTAATAAGAACACGATCTTGTCCATCTAGTTCAGTCATCTCTACGATGATTTCTTCTGAACGACTGGTTGGGATATTTTTCCCTACATAGTCTGGACGAATTGGCAATTCTCTATGTCCACGGTCAACTAAAACAGCTAAACTCACACGAGAAGGACGGCCATGGGTAACGATGTTATCAATAGCTGCTCGGATGGTCCGACCTGTGTAAAGCACATCGTCCACCAAGATTACCTCACGTTCTGTCACATCAACAGAGATTATAGAAGTATCTTCACCGCTTTTGACATCGTCGCGGAAAGGTTTGGTATCTAATTCTACAACGGGGACAGAGATATTTTCTAATTGTTCCAAACGCTCTTGGATACGGTGAGCAATGAAGACACCTCGTGTTTTTATCCCAGCCAATACAATCTTGTTTAAATCTTTATTTCGCTCGATAATCTCGTAGGTAATCCGAGTAATCGCTCGCTTGACGGTCAATTCGTCTACAACTTCTTTTGTCTTCATGACAAACCTCCAAAAAGAAAAGTCTCCTTTTTCAAGGAGACTTGAGAATGTATAACTAAGCGAGCCTTACTGTAAACAGTATAGACTTACCCTTCTACTTAATCGAGCTCCTTGCCTGCCTCACGGGACAGGATTAAAGGAATATTTGATTGCTACTACTATATCACAAAGTAGTAATCGATGCAAGAAAAAACACAAGAAATCAATTTTATAATGAACTAAAATCGTATAACTGTGGATAGTGATTGCATTCTGGATTTTTCGGATGACAGATAGCACGACCAAAGTAAATCATAGCCTGATGGGCTGCCAACCATTCTTCTGGTGGCAAGACATCCATAACACGTTTTTCGACCTCAAGGGGTGTAGCTGATTTTTTTACAATATCGTGGTGTTTACAGATTCGCTCTACGTGAGTATCAACTGCAAAGGCCGGAATACCGAATCCCACGCTCAAAACTACGTTAGCTGTTTTACGACCAACTCCTGCTAAACTCTCTAATTCTTCTCTAGTCTGAGGGACTTGACCATCAAAATCATCCAGTAGTTGCTGGGCACATTTTTTGAGAAATTTAGCCTTATTGCGATAAAGGCCTAGGCGAGAAATATACGAGGCAATCTCACTCTCACTTGCATCTGCCATGGTTTGTGGGGTTGGAAAAGCTGCAAAAAGGCCAGGAGTAGCCTTGTTGACTGCCGCATCTGTCGTCTGAGCAGACAGCATAACAGCAACCAGAAGTTCAAAATGATTACGAAAATCTAGACTTGGTTTTGCATTTGGAAAAAGAGCAATGATTTCCTCAATGACATGACGGGCACGTTTCTTGGATAAAACCATCTATTCGTCTCCATCAAACAGTCCTTGCAAACCTGCAAAAGGACTATTTTCTTCTTTCTTGACTGCCTGTTGGGCTTGATACTCTTCCTCAGACATGATTTGCCAGTCATTTCCAGAAACAAATCCCTGACCAGCTTCTTCCTCAGCTGTTAGGACTTTGATAGGAATATTGAGCAAGATATTATCTGAGACACTTTCAGCCAGGTCGATTTCCCCATTTTCAATCGGTAAAACCAAGTCATCATCTAGAACTTCTTGATCCAGTTGATTGGTAGCACCTTCCATAAAGACTTCCGTTACTGGATAAGACTCTTTTAATTCTACAGGTTCCATGCTACGGCTAGAGGCTAAAACGATTGTATAAGACAATTGATAGTCTAGGAAAAACATAAGGTCTTCGTACTGAACTTTTCCAATAACGACAATATCTTTTACATCTAAAATTTCTTGATTACGGGCACGCAAGTCAGCTGCTAAGTCTAAAGTTTGCTCAAAGTGCAAGCCTTCCGGCAACTTACGAATTTCTTGAATATTTAATTTCATACTTCCTCCATAAAGATTTACTATCTTGATTATACCATGAAAATGCTAGAAGTAAGCCTTCCAAACTTTGAATTTAAAAGTCAGAGTTTTCCATTCCGAATGTCGGTGTTCTTATATAATAGAAACTATAATAGAAACAAAATTGGCAGACAGAAAATTTAAAAATGATTCGGAGAACTAGTAGGAATATGAACTTCCTAACTCTACTTTTAGCTATAAATAATTGAATTCCGATATTCAAAAGACAATAATGAAGACAGGAAAGATAAAGTAGAAAGGAGTATACTGTAGCCAGCTCTGCAGTATGATTAACAGTCATTAAATAGAAAACAGTCACCCTTATACAGTGTATCTTATCCCCCCTAGTTCCCTATCTAGCGAAAGGATTGTGTGGCATGAATAATAGTTTGGTCGATGGCACCACTTTCCTTATTTTCCTAATACTCCTTACCATTTCATTTTGGTTCAGCATCTGGAAATTAGAAAAACTGATTGCTGATTAACAATCGAAGTTCAAAACCTTAAAAATCTATTGCTTCTAAGGGTTTAGTTCTGTTATTGATAGAGCTAAATCCTTTTTGTTTTATATGATTGATTTTTTGATATATTTACTATGACATTTTTTGTTTTTGGTGCTATACTATAGACATCAATACATGAGCAAAGGAGGACGCTCATATGGAAGACAAAGAACTAATCTTAAAAGCACATCAACTCATTTCCGAGTTAAATAAAGCTTACCAAACTTGCAAACAAGGATTTCCTGATGATATACGCTTGCAACAAAATATTGACGAGCTACTCAAACAACTTAAAAAGACAGAGAAACTAGATAACTCTATCTTAGTTGATCTTGAGAAATTTTACCAACATACCAGTCTCTTGATTGGACTTGGCACCCTTAAACTCAATGAAGAAGCTCGCACAGCTTGGCGAAACTATGACAAGTTCCACTACGATCAAGTCAAACACGTACTGACTCTCTATGGACCTGTTTTTGGTTTCTAGAAAGATTTGAATTTCTCATTTCTTTTGACAAAGTGTTCTAAAAGGTATAAAATAAACATAATAATTTTCGGAGGTAAGGGAGACATGAACAACTAAGTCTATCAAATAAAGAACCTTTATTTAGTAGATCTTGTTTCTGTCTCTTTTTGTGTGCTCTTTTTTCTGCTGCTTTTTGCAGCCCTTTTAAAAGAGGATTTTTTGACATAGACAATTGGCTCTACTAGGTAAAGTAGAGCTTTTATTATGTATTATCCAAATTTAGAAAGGGAAACATGATGATAAAAATCAACCAGCTAACCATCACTCAAAACAAAGACCTACGAGACCTTATTTTCGATTTAAATATTACTATCCAAGACGGAGACAAGGTCGCTATTATCGGCGAAGAAGGAAATGGAAAATCAACCTTACTTAAAACTTTAATGGGAGAAAGATTAGAGGATTTCACTATCAGGGGCGACATTCAATCTGACCTTCAGTCCTTGGCCTACATTCCCCAACATCTCCCTGAAGAATTGAAGAAAAAATCTCTACAGGACTACTTCTTTTTAGAGTCTGCTGATTTGGACTTCAGCATTCTCTACCGTTTAGCTGAGGAATTGCACTTTGATAGCAGTCGTTTTGCTAGTGACCAAGAGATTGGTAGCCTCTCGGGTGGCGAAGCTTTGAAAATTCAGCTTATCCATGAATTATCCAAACCCTTTGAGATTCTATTTTTAGATGAACCTTCAAATGACCTGGACCTTGAGACAGTTGATTGGCTAAAAAGTAAGATTCAGAAGATCAGGCAGACCGTTATTTTCATTTCTCATGATGAAGACTTCCTCTCTCAAACTGCAGACACCATTATCCACTTGCGACTAGTCAAGCATCGAAAGGAAGCTGAAACCCTAGTCGAGCACTTAGACTATGATTGCTATAGTGAACAGAGAAAGGCTAACTTTGCCAGACAAAGCCATCAAGCTGCTAACGATCAGAGAGCCTATGACAAAACCATGGAAAAACATCGCCGAGCTAAGCAAAATGTAGAAAATGCACTTCGAGCTACCAAAGACAGTACTGCAGGTCGCCTATTGGCTAAAAAGATGAAAAATGTTCTCTCTCAAGAAAAACGCTACGAAAAAGCAGCTCAGTCCATGACCCAAAAGCCACTTGAAGAGGAACAAATCCAACTCTTCTTTTCAGATATAGAGCCATTAGCTGCTTCAAAAGTCTTGGTTCGACTGGAAAAGGAAAATTTGTCCATTGGTGAGCGTGTTTTGGCTCAGGAGTTACAACTAACTGTCCGTGGTCAAGAAAAAATCGGCATTATCGGTCCCAATGGCGTTGGCAAATCCACTCTGTTAGCCAAGTTGCAGCAAGTACTAAGCGACAAAAGAGAGATTTCGCTTGGATTTATGCCACAAGATTACCAAGAAACATTGAATTTGGATCTATCTCCAGTAGAATTTCTTAGCCAAACTGGACACAAAGAGGAATTACAGAAAATCCAATCTCACTTAGCTAGTCTCAACTTCAGCTATCCAGAGATGCATCACCATATCCGCTCCTTATCTGGTGGTCAACAAGGTAAACTCCTTCTTTTGAATTTAGTTCTGCGAAAACCAAACTTTCTCCTTCTGGATGAACCCACACGAAATTTTTCTCCAACTTCTCAACCAGAAATCAGAAAACTCTTTGCCAATTATCCCGGTGGTCTGGTTACTGTTTCGCATGATCGACGTTTCTTAAAAGAAGTCTGTACGAATATCTATCGTTTGACAGAACATGGTTTGGAAGTCGTTGATTTACAAGATTTATAAATGTAGAAAATCTCAAAAATCCAGAGGAAAATCTCTGGATTCTTTTACATATGTTGTAAACGCTCAATCCGTTCTGAGATTGGCGGATGAGTATAGAAGAGTTTTTGCAAACCACCTCGCTTTTGAGGATCATTGATGTAAAGTGCACTGCTAGCATCATCTACATGACGGTTCATTGGTTTACTATTGTCCAACTTACGCAGAGCATTAATCATCCCTTGAGGATTACGAGTCAACTCCACACTTGAAGCATCTGCTAAAAATTCTCGTTGACGAGAGATGGCTAGTTGTACCAAAGTTGCTGCTAGGGGAGCCAAAACAATTGCTAGGAGGGAAACAACTAGCATAATAATTTCAAGTCCACCACTATCACGGTCATCACTTCTACGACCACGGCCTGCACCACCCCACCACATCATGCGTCCAGCCATACTTGATAAAAGTGTAATGGCACTGGCAAGGGCAACCGCAATAGTAGAAATCCGAATATCATAGTTACGAATGTGACTGACTTCATGGCCTATAACCGCTTCTAACTCTTCACGATTCATAACCGCTAAGAGTCCCGAAGTTGCGGCTACAGCTGCATTTTGAGGATTTGAGCCTGTTGCAAAGGCATTTAAGCTGGCATCATCGATGATGAAGACACGTGGCATAGGAATTTGCGCCACCATAGCCATATCTTCAACAACATGATAAAGAGTTGGTGCGGTCTGCTCATTCACCTCACGCGCACCATTCATGCTCATGACTATCTCTGTTGATTGAAAAATCATGGACAAGGCATAGATAAAGCCGATAATCAGAGCGATAACTAAGCCACCAAGACCAGACCGCATAAAGAGGTAACCAACTGCATATCCAACCAAAGCCAAAAGTAAAAAGAATACTAGTAGTAAAATCCAAGTTCTTCGCTTATTACTCGCGATTTGATCATACAACATCCTAGTCACCTAAACCACTAAAATCGACTTTAGGTACTGCCTTTTCCTCTTCAGGAGTTTGAAGGAAATCAGCCACTTTAAAACCAAAAAGTCCTGCAACTAGGTTGCTTGGGAAAGTCTCCAATTTAACATTATAGTTGCTAACAACACTATTGTAGAGTTGGCGAGAGTAAGAAATTTTATTTTCAGTATTGGTCAGCTCTTCTTGCAATTGTGCAAAGTTGCCACTCGCTTTTAGATCTGGATAATTTTCTGCAACGGCAAAAATTCCTGAAACCTGGCGTGAAAGGGCATCACTAGCCTTCATAGCTTCTGCTGGTGAAGTTGCAGCAGCTACTTGATTACGAAGTTCTGCAACTTTTTCAAGCGTTGAACCTTCATACTTTGCATATCCCTTCACGGTCTCAATCAAGTTTGGCAAGAGATCGTTACGACGTTTCAACTGAACATCAATCTGACTCCATGCCTCCTTAGTTTGCATACGATTTTTAACTAAACCGTTATAACTAACAATTACGAAAATAACAATAAGAGCAAGAACTCCAAGAATAATCCAAGTCATCATATAATACCTTTCTTCTTTTAGATTAGTACCAGTATATCAAATTTCCATCTTTTTGTGGTAAAATAAGATGATACTAAAGAAGGAAACTACTATGAAACCAGAAACATTTTATCAACTGCTAGCTGAACAAAATATCCATCTTTCTGACCAGCAAAAAGTTCAATTTGAGCGTTATTTTGAACTCTTAGTCGAGTGGAACGAAAAAATCAACCTGACTGCTATTACAGAAAAAGAAGAAGTCTATCTCAAAC
This sequence comes from Streptococcus infantis, assembly GCF_000963255.1. Lineage (GTDB taxonomy): Bacteria > Bacillota > Bacilli > Lactobacillales > Streptococcaceae > Streptococcus > Streptococcus nidrosiense. The sequence continues at coordinate 140,171 of NZ_JYOV01000022.1, forward strand.
ACTTCTATGATTCCATCGCTCCTATTTTACAGGGATTGATTGAAAACCAGCCCATTAAACTCTTAGATATCGGTGCTGGAGCAGGTTTTCCTAGCCTTCCCATGAAAATTCTCTATCCTCAACTAGAGGTTACTATTATTGATTCTCTAAATAAACGTATCAACTTTTTGAATCTATTAGCCCAAGAACTAGGTTTAGAAAATGTTCACTTCTATCATGGACGTGCCGAAGACTTCGCCCAAGATAAGAACTTCCGTGCTCAGTTTGATATCGTTACAGCTCGTGCAGTTGCCCGTATGCAGGTCTTGTCCGAGTTGACTATCCCCTACTTAAAAGTTGGTGGAAAATTGCTTGCACTAAAGGCTAGCAATGCACCTGAGGAGTTAACTGAAGCTAAAAATGCCCTCAATCTTCTCTTTAGTAAGGTTGAAGAAAACCTCAGTTACACTCTTCCTAACGGAGACCCTCGCTACATTACTATTGTTGAGAAGAAAAAGGAAACTCCAAACAAATATCCACGTAAGGCTGGCATGCCTAACAAACGTCCGCTTTAGAAAGATTAAAAAATCTGCAAACTCATACCTCGCTCTCTCATTTCAAGGCTCGGGAAAAAATGATTTACAAAATCATACCTCGCTTTCCCATTTCAAGGCTCAGGAAAAAATGATTTACAAAATCATACCTCGCTTTCCCATTTCAAGGCTCAGGAAAAAATGATTTACAAAATCATACCTCGCTTTCCCATTTCAAGGTTCAGGAAAAAATGATTTACAAAATCATACCTCGCTATCTCATTTCAAGGCTCAGGAAAAAATGATTTACAAAATCATTTTTTTCTGCTATACTATCCTAAGCAAAGGTTTTTAATGTCATCCCGTGAGGTGACGAAGGCGCAGATCTATATAAAACTCTTTAAAACTTGATGAAGGAGTCTTGTTTTAGAGAGGTCTTACTCTGGGAGCCTATTGCTATAAAATAATGGGCTCTTTTTTGATGCCCAAAAGTGAGGTTAATATGAAACAGGAATCAACTGTTGATTTGCTTTTAGACGTTGACCAACGTCCTTCAGCTGGAAAGGGAATTCTTCTTAGCTTCCAGCACGTATTCGCCATGTTTGGTGCTACTATCTTGGTACCTTTAATCTTGGGAATGCCTGTATCTGTTGCACTTTTTGCATCAGGTGTAGGAACACTCATTTACATGGTTTGTACTGGCTTTAAAGTTCCAGTTTATCTGGGTTCTTCTTTCGCCTTTATCACAGCCATGTCACTTGCTATGAAAGAAATGGGTGGCGATGTATCTGCCGCTCAAACTGGGGTTATTCTTACAGGTTTTGTCTATGTCCTTGTTGCTGCAAGTGTTCGCTTTGCAGGTACAAAGTGGATCGACAAACTCTTACCTCCAATCATTATCGGTCCTATGATTATCGTTATCGGTCTTGGACTTGCTAGTTCAGCTGTTACCAACGCTGGTCTTGTAGCGGACGGAAATTGGAAAAACGCTCTTGTAGCCGTTGTTACTTTCTTGATTGCTGCCTTTATCAATACAAAAGGAAAAGGCTTCCTACGAATCATCCCATTCCTATTTGCCATTATCGGTGGTTACCTCTTTGCCCTAGCTCTCGGATTGGTTGATTTCACTCCTGTTCTTGAAGCAAACTGGTTTGAAATCCCTGGTTTCTATCTACCGTTCAATACAGGTGGTGCCTTCAAACAATACGACCTTTACTTCGGTCCTGAAACAATTGCCATCTTACCAATCGCAATCGTAACCATTTCAGAACATATCGGAGACCACACTGTTCTAGGTCAAATCTGTGGACGCCAATTCTTGAAAGAACCAGGTCTTCACCGTACTCTTCTTGGTGACGGTATCGCAACTTCTGTTTCTGCCTTCCTTGGTGGACCAGCCAATACAACTTACGGAGAAAATACAGGGGTTATCGGTATGACTCGTATCGCTTCTGTCTCAGTTATCCGTAATGCTGCCTTTATTGCAATTGCCCTTAGCTTCCTTGGTAAATTTACTGCTTTGATTTCAACAATTCCAAATGCTGTACTCGGTGGTATGTCTATCCTTCTTTACGGGGTTATCGCAAGTAACGGTTTGAAAGTCTTGATCAAAGAGCGTGTTGACTTCGGACAAATGCGTAACCTTATCATCGCTAGTGCTATGTTGGTGCTTGGACTTGGTGGAGCAATCCTTAAACTTGGTCCAGTTACCCTTTCAGGTACTGCCCTATCAGCTATGACAGGTATCATCCTAAACTTGATCTTGCCATACGAAAACAAAGACTAATCCATATAGAATCAACAAGAGGTCGGGACCAAAATCCCGACCTCAATTTTTATTCACAAGAAGACTTTGATACAGTGACTCATTGGACTGTTGTCAAAAAATTTGATTTCTCAATTTCCTGTCCTAAATTCCTAATTTCCCCAAGCAATTAAGAAATACAAGAGACTTGAACCAAACATATCTGCAAGAGCATGCATGATAAAGAATGGGAGTAAATTCTTGACCACATACTTGTACAAGAAATAATAAAAGAGACCATAAACAAGCTCAATAACCAAGGCCCAGAGTAAGCCTTGATAGGTATGGAAAGAAATTCGTATAATTACAGAATATACTAGAACCAGCTACTGATGCTTTTCTTTTACTGAAGTCAGCAATCCCAAGAAGAAAAATTCTTCATAAAAACCATTTAGAAGAGCATAACCAATGGCCATTGGCGTCAAAACCATAAATTTTCGAATGATTTCATGGGATCAATAAAAGGGATCAACTGAGGTTTAAATCATTGTACTCACCACTAAGGGTTGTTGCAATATCACCAAATATCCCAACTACAGCAAAGATAAGGGGTACCCAAATTAAAACAGACCAGCTCCAGCGTATAGGTCTTGTTTAAAATCATAATTTCGAATCAAGAGATAAAGGAAAGTAATCCCTAACATCATCAATTGAAAAGTAAAATTACTAGAATAAGCTGCCCTATCACTACTACATTTGTCCTAGTTTCAGCAAAGTTAGTAAGAGTTGAAGATGATAAACTTGCCATAAATTGTTGGGTAGAACGAATGATAAACTCTCCAAACATTAAAACAGTCACGATAAAAATATCAAACCATTTTAAGGGGCTTAAAGACTTAGAGCGATGTAAACACAAAAAACAGTCCTTGTAAAAAGACTGTTCTAGTAAATTACACTGAGTGCTGTTTCTTTTCTAGCATTAAATCCTTTAATGAAATAATGGTTACAGCTAATAAAATCATAGCCATTCCAATAAAGTCTATAGGATAGAAAATATCTCCCATAATCATGAAGGCAAAAAAAACTGCTGAAATAGGCTCAATAGAGGCCAAGAGGCTAGACTTGACTGGGCCAATCATACTAGCTCCCTTAAGAAAGGCTGTATAGGCAAAGACCGTTCCGATAAGGATGATTCCTGCAAATGCAAGAAAGATATCAAAAGAAAAGGGAATACTAGCTCCAATAATCCCCGTAAAAGGTACTGCTAGTATACCTGAGATGGTCATTCCAACACCAATAACCAACATGCTCCCCCATTTTTGAATCAATTTTATGGGTAAAATGATATAAAGAGCATAGGTCAGGGCTGAGAACAAGCCACAGAAGAGACCCGCTGGTGTCATAGAAAGCTGATCCAACTGTCCATGAGTCGCGATGAGAAAGGTACCACCTATAGCTAAAAACATAGAGATGATTTCCGAAAGCGTCGGAGTAACCTTATCCTTGATACAAGTGTAAGCAAGAATTCCAACTGGACAGACATACTGGAGGACTGTCGCTGTCCCAGCATTTGTCTCCTGAATAGCCGATAGATAAGCTAATTGATTCAGAAAAAGACCAAATAAAGAAAATAACAAGAGAGAAAACAGACTTGATTTATCCTTCAGAAAGGCCATAAATTTATCCCTCGATTTAGTATAGTCCAGAAGAAGCAAGAGTAATCCAGCAATTATCAAACGGATATTTGGTCAGGACAAGAGCAGAAATCCCATGAGCCATCAAGTACTGACCACTGGTGCCAGACAAGCCCCAGGCAATACCTGCAATCACTGTAAAAAGAGTTCCTTTTAAAGCTTTTGACATACTTCCCCCTAGTCTCTATCTCGAATCAAGTCCATGACCTGATTACGATCTAATATCCACTGAGCACGCTCATCTTTTTCATAGGTTCGGTTAGATAGAAAAATTGCCGCCTCTTGCTTCTTACGATTCCACATGATAAAGGTCCCAGTATAGCCTGTATGGTCCAGCCAGTCACCTTCAAGATTCCAGGCCAATGAGCGTTCTCTATCATCTAGGTCTGAAAAATTCTGTGTTAACTCTTCTGCAAATGAATCTTTTAAATAGTGCTCCAAAAAGATCTTCAAATCATGAACTGTTGAAAACAAACCTGCACTACCTGCATGTTTCCCAAGCAAACGAGCCTTGGGATCATGAACGACTCCTGCTTTCTGTCCACGAATCGTTGGAACAGCACTGGGAACTGGTCCAAATCGAGTTTCTCCCATCTTCCATGGATCCAAAACTTGCTCCTGTAAAATCTGATCCAAGTCCTTTTCAAAATAAGATTCTAAAAGAAAACCTAGTAAGAGAAAGTGCACATCTGAGTATAGAAAGGCTCTCTTCTCTCGGCGATTCAGATGAAACATAGCTTCTCTTAACTGATCTGCTGAAAGCTGATCTCTATTAGGAATAAAAGGATCTAAATCCGTTGCATGCGTTAGGAGTTGTCGAATGGTGATGTCTGGGTAATCCACTTCTGGAAGATAGTCTCTTATGGAGTTATCAAGCTCAATCTTACCTTCCTTCCACAAAAAGGTTAAGACCGTTCCTACTCCAACGACCTTGCTCACACTTGCCAAATCATAGACCAAGCCCTCACGAGTCTGCTCACCAGTTTCTGGATTTGCTTCTCCTAGATACCAGTCAGACCAAACGCCATCCTGATAATACGCAAAAGAGGCACCAGGATAAATCCCTGCCTCAATTTGTTGCTCTATTTTTTGAATGATTTTTTGTTTCATACTGCTTCAAACCACAATTCAATATTGTTGGTATCCTTAGTTAGGAAAAACTTCTCAGATTTTGGAATAAAGTAACCAACTTCTTCAAATCTCTGACGCAATACAGGCAAATCCAAATTCTCTACTTGAAATTTTAACATGGACAAGTCCCATGTTATATTATTTTCAACCAGTAAATCGCTCCCTTGAGCTTGATTAAAAGCTAGTCGATTTTCGATTTCTTTTTTATCAAGTAGGCTTGATGTCTCATCTGGTAAGTTAATTTCCACCGAGATTTCAAAGGCTGTCAAATATCTCAGTTTCTCATCTTTTGAAAAAGTGACTTCTTCCTCAACTTTTTTCAAATCCTTGATATCATCTTCGGCATGAATAAGAATACAATCCCCTTCTGGAGAAAGAACCTCAAAAGCATATCCCTTAGCTCCCTTATAGAGTTGAGGGATTTTTTCCATTCTAGCTAGTAGCGCTTCAATCTCAGATGGCTTCTCTACCTTTACAAGTAACCTAGCTAATTTTTTAATCCCTTCAACCTTACGGCTCCTCATACTTGGTGACTCTTCTAAAACTAACTTTTCAATGCCTGACTGGTCTCCAAGTGATAGGAATGCAGACTCTTCAAGCAAGGGTTTCATCCCCAAAGTCTCAATATAAAACAACTCATTTAAATTTCTATTATTTACCTTTAGCGTCGGGATCATACGCTTTATTTGATTTACAATCATAAATTCCTCCAACACTTTTTATTTTAAAGGATTTTATCTTTTTTTACAAGTTATTCAATAAAAAACTTTAACTATATTAACTCTTTAAATTAAATTCCCCCTTCTGTTTGTAGAAGGGGGCTTGATTGTTTTTACTAAAATACCTGATTTAGTCTTTCCAAGATAGTGTTGCTTGTAGACCGTAATGATCACTAACTTGTGGACTGTTTTTACCATCAAAGACTACGTGAAGTTTTTCTACCTGCACATCCTCTGTTGTAAAGATATAATCAATTCGAAGAGGTTCGCTGTTCCCCTTCCAACCATCAATTTCAGGCGGAACAGTGTAACTACCACTTCTTTCTTTTGCAACTTCAAATGCATCTTGTAAGTTTAGTGGACTAGCTAAAATAGCTTGGTAACCCTCTTGGCCTGCAGGATTATTAAAATCACCTGCTAGCAAGAGTGGCTTGTTCAATTCTTTCAGAACTGCTTCAAAGCGCGCCCATTCCTCTTGGAAGCCTTTATCCCACCAAGAGAGATGGACACTCGCAACTGCAAGTTCTTTACCTTCAACTACTGTCTCTGCTAGAGCAACTCGACGAGTGTGGTAATCTGTCGGATCATCTACATCTGAAACCAAAATTTCACGCGCTTCAATTGGTGTTTTAGATAGAATTGCAACACCTTCATGGTAACGATCATAACCGATATGGTTATAGGCCCAAGTCCAATAATAGTTTTGACCTTGCTCAGCCAACTTCTCTACCAAAAGTCGCACATAGTGGTCTTGATGAATCGGCTCAGCAGATGGTAATGGCTGATAAAGTACACCAGCTTCTACTTGCGCTGAAGTAATTTCCTGGTTAATTTCTTGAAAACAAATCAAATCATAACCATTTTCAAGTATATCTTGAAGTAAAAGTTGAAACTTTTGTTCAGGATCTTTTTCCATCCAACTATGGGTATTGAGTGTTAAAAACTTCATGCTTTTCTCCTATTAAACAAGAGGTTGGAAACAGCTTCCAACCTCCTAAATATTACAATTCTACTTTTGCAACTGCTGTTTTAGCAGCAAGAGAACCTGTTTGTTCTAATTTAACTGATTTGATCGCATCACCATTTGTGAAGACAACTACAGTTGTGGTTTCACGACCAGCTTCACGGATAGCACCCAAGTCAGCTGTGACAAGAAGATCACCAGCTGCAACCTGTTGTCCTTCAGTAACACGAACTGTAAATGGTTTACCTTCAAGACTGACTGTGTCTAAACCAATGTGAACAAGTACTTCAAGGCCTGCTTCAGTCACAAGACCAAGAGCGTGTTTAGTTGGGAAGATGCTTGATACAGTACCTGATACTGGAGATACAATGTTTCCGTTTGCTGGTTCCACTGCAAATCCATCACCCATCATTTTTTGTGCGAATACAGGATCCTTAACTTGATCCAATTCAATCACTTGACCGTCAGCAACTGAGTATACTTCTTCAGTCACACCTTTGTATACAACAGCATCTTGTTGAGCTGCTGCCATTTGACTTGGAAGAGTTTCAGGAATCACTTCACCTGAGTCAAGAAGGTCTTGGATATCTGATTTCAAAACGTCAGCTTTAGGTCCGTAGATAGCTTGGACACCTTGTCCTTTCATGACAAGTCCCATAGCTCCTTCAGCTTTCCATTGTTCCTCTGTTCCAACTTTTTCAGCGTCTTTTACAGTAACACGAAGGCGAGTCATACATGCGTCCACATCAACGATGTTAGCACGTCCACCAAGAAGGTTAATGATGTTAACAGCTTGAGAAGCTTCTGCAACTTTTGACTCACCAGAAGCAGCAGATTCTGATGAACCTTCAGCAGTTTCGTAGTTTCCGTTACGTCCTGGAGTAGCATAGTTGAATTTTTGAATCATGAAGTTGGCGATAAAGTACATGATAACTGCAAATAGTGCTGTTACCCAGATAAAGTTAATGATATCCATACCAAGACCAGCATTGATAGCTAGTGGAGTACGAGTCAAGAACTCAATTGAACCGAATGAGTGCACACGAAGGTGAACAATATCAGCCATAGCAAAGGCAGCACCTTGAACAACAGAGTAGACAAGGTAAAGAGGTGTTGCAACGAACATGAACATATATTCAATTGGCTCAGTAACACCAGTCAAGAAAGTTGCAAGAGCTGTCGCAATCATCATACCTTTGTATTGGTGTTTCTTGTCTGCTTCAACATTACGGTAAATAGCAGCAGCCACACCCATCAAAATACCGAATGAACCAATCATTTGTCCAACTTTGAAACGAGCTGGATGAACTGTATCTAGCAATGTTTGGTATTGACTAGCATCAGTACCTTTAAGGTTTACAAGGTCTGTTACCCATGCAAGCCAAAGTGGATCTTGTCCAAATACTTGAGTGCCTTTTGCTGCACCAGTTAAAATATCGTAAGTACCACCAAGAGCTGTATAGTTCATTGGGATAGTCAACATATGGTGAAGACCAAATGGCAAGAGCAAGCGTTCCAAAGTACCATACAAGAATGGTGCAAGAACTGGTGCTGTTTCTTGTGAATTAGCAATCCAGATACCGAAGTTGTTGATACCTGTTTGAACAACTGGCCAGAAAGCTGAAAGAAGAATTGCAGCGATTGCTGAGCGAAGAATAACTACAAATGGTACAAAACGTTTCCCGTTAAAGAATGAAAGGGCATCAGGAAGTTTACGGAAATTATAGTATTTGTTAAATGCAGTCGCTCCAACAAAACCGGAGATAATCCCTACAAATACCCCCATGTTAAGGGCTGGTGACTCAAGTACACTAATGAAGTAATCAGCAACCTTGATAGATCCACCAAAGATTGTTGAAACCATAGCGTTAGGATCTTTCAACATATCCCCTGATACACCGAAGATTGTACCAGTGATACGGTTAATAAGGATAAATGCAAGACCTGCCGCAAAAGCACCACCAGCACGTTCTTTAGCCCAACTTCCTCCAATAGCGAGGGCAAACAAAATATGAAGGTTACCGATAACTCCCCAACCAATTTGCTCTAGTACGCCACCAGTAATAACTAGGGGAGCAAGGTTTGGGTCAATCATTGCAAGTGACTTACCGATTGAAATCATCAATCCAGCCGCTGGCATAACAGCGATAACCACCATTAGAGCCTTACCGAATTTCTGCCAAAATTCGAAAGACAAGACATTTTTGAATGTATCTTTCATCATTCAAATCTCCTTTATATTTATTCGGCAAACGTTTTACGAAAACGTTTGCGCTTGTTTATGATTTAATTCTACCACTTTTTATTTTTTTGTAAAGGCTTTTATAAAAAAATTTTGACTTTTTCTTTCGTTTCACTTTCTAGGCACGCTCTCTCTTACTGACCTTTTTTGAGTTTGTAGGGCTTTTCTGATATAATATTAGCTATGAAATCCTATAATACCTTGAATGATTACTATCGAAATTTATTCGGAGAAAAAACTTTTAAAGTTCCTATTGATGCTGGCTTTGACTGTCCAAACCGTGATGGAACTGTAGCACATGGGGGCTGTACTTTTTGTACGGTTTCTGGTTCTGGAGATGCAATCGTTGCACCTGATGCTCCTATCCGTGAGCAATTCTATAAAGAAATTGACTTTATGCATCGTAAATGGCCTGAAGTTAAAAAATATTTGGTTTACTTCCAAAATTTTACCAATACCCATGAAAAACTTGAAGTGATTCGCGAACGCTATGAACAAGCTATCAACGAACCTGGGGTTGTCGGTATCAATATCGGTACTCGACCAGATTGCCTTCCTGATGAAACAATTGAATACTTGGCAGAATTATCAGAGCGAATGCATGTTACCGTAGAGTTAGGCTTACAAACAACATATGAAGCCACTTCTGAATTGATTAACCGTGCTCACTCCTATGAACTCTATGTGGAGACAGTTAAACGCTTGAGGAAATATCCCAAGATTGAAATTGTTGCCCATTTGATTAATGGCTTGCCAGGGGAAACTCATGACATGATGGTGGAAAATGTTCGTCGCTGTGTGACGGATAATGATATTCAAGGGATTAAACTTCACCTACTTCACCTCATGACCAATACTCGGATGCAACGTGATTATCATGAAGGTCGTTTGCAGCTTATGAGTCAGGATGAATATGTCAAGGTCATCTGTGATCAGCTAGAAATCATTCCCAAACATATCGTTATCCATCGGATTACGGGTGATGCACCTAGAGATATGCTGATTGGTCCTATGTGGAGTCTCAATAAATGGGAAGTTCTAAATAGCATTGAGGCTGAAATGAGACGTCGAGGTAGTGTTCAAGGATGCAAGGCTGTAAAACAGGAGTTTATGAATGAAAAAACCACTTGAAATGGCACATGATTTTCTTGCCCAAGTCATCACAAAAGATGATGTTGTTGTAGATGCAACAATGGGAAATGGACATGATACACTTTTCCTTGCCAAATTAGCTAAAAAAGTCTACGCTTTTGATATACAAGAACAAGCTCTTGAAAAAACAAGTCAACGTCTACAAGAAGTCGGTTTGACCAATGTCGAGTTACTTCTACAAGGTCATGAAACCGTAGATCAGTTTGTAACAGAGGTGAAAGCAGCTATCTTTAACCTAGGTTATCTTCCTTCTGCTGATAAGTCTATCATTACGAAGCCTCAAACAACCATCGAGGCACTTGAAAAGCTCTGTCAGATGCTCGTTAAAGGTGGGCGAATAGCCATTATGATTTATTACGGGCATGAAGGCGGAGATATCGAACGGGATGCAGTCATGGATTTTGTCAGTCACTTACCACAACAAGAATATACTGCTACGATCTATCGCACTCTCAACCAGATCAACAATCCACCATTTTTAGTCATGATTGAAAAATTAGAAAGGTATCGACATGGATAAACAATACCTACGAGACAAAATAGAAGCTCTTCGCCACAACTTTGTCGAATCAACCCAACATGAACGGGCAGTTGGTATGTTAGATGAAGTTCATATGAGTAAGAAGATGTTGAAAATCAAGAAAAAAATGATTTCACTTGAAATGGAGCGTTGTCAGAAGAAAATCGAGCATAAGGACTGCTCGAAGATTGATCAAAAAATCCAAGAACAAAAGGAACTTTTTGAAGCTTGTCGCAAACAAAAATAAGGAGGTAGAAGATGGATTTACTTTTTTATCTCTTAGTATTTTTACTAGTTCTTATTGTTTCTAGCACGACCAATAAACTTCTTCCCTTTTTACCCATGCCCCTGATTCAAATTTTGTTAGGGATTGGAATTGGACTTTGTTTACCCAACAACCAATATCATTTAGATACTGAGTTATTCCTAGCTTTAGTCATTGGCCCGCTACTATTCCGAGAGGCTCAAGAAGCAGACATTACTTCTATCCTAAAACACTGGCGGATTGTCCTCTTTTTGATTTTTCCAGTTATCTTTATCTCAGCTCTGAGCATGGGAGGAGTCGCCCATGTCCTTTGGGCTAGCCTTCCATTGGCCGCCTGCGTAGCAGTTGGTGCTGCTTTAGGTCCTACTGACCTAGTCGCCTTCGCATCTCTTTCTCAACGTTTTTCCTTTCCGAAACGGGTTTCTAATATCCTAAAGGGGGAAGGTCTTCTGAATGATGCTTCTGGACTAGTAGCCTTTCGTATGGCTCTCATCGCTTGGACAACAGGAACATTTTCGCTCACCCAAGCCGGAACCTCATTAGCCATTTCCATCGTTGGAGGATTTGCAGTCGGCTTTATAACAGCCCTAATCAATCGCTTCCTCCATACTTTTCTACTCAGTGTCCGTGCAACAGATATCGCAAGTGAGCTCTTATTGGAACTTAGTTTACCTCTCTTGACTTTTTTCATAGCTGAAGAGATTCATGTTTCTGGAATTATTGCGGTCGTTGTCGCTGGTATTTTAAAAGCTAGTCGTTTCAAGAAAATAAATCTGCTTGAAGCCCAAGTTGATACTGTTACAGAGACTGTATGGCACACAGTAACCTTTATGCTTAATGGTTCTGTCTTTGTTATTTTGGGAATGGAACTGGAAATGATTGCGGAGCCAATTCTGAAGAGTGCTTTTTATAACAATGTGCTCCTTCTCATCACTATCTTCCTCTTAACCTTCCTACTCTTTGTCATCCGCTTTCTCATGATTTACGGCTTTTACGCGTTTCGAATAAAGAAACTTAAAAAAAGCCTCCATAAATATGTCAAAGATATGCTTCTCTTGACATTTTCTGGAGTTAAAGGAACTGTTTCTATTGCTACCATCCTCTTGATACCTTCTAATCTGGAGCAGGAATATCCGCTCCTTCTCTTCCTCGTAGCCGGTGTAACCTTGGTCAGTTTCCTTACTGGATTATTGGTCTTGCCACACCTTTCTGAAGAGCAAGAACCATCTAAGGATCATCTCATGCACATCGCTATCCTAAACGATGTTGCCATGGAATTAGAGAAAGATTTGGAACATACTAAAAACAAGGTTCCCCTCTATGCTGCTATCGATAATTATCACGGACGGATTGAAAATCTCATCCTCAGCCAAGAAAACAAAGAAATCCAAGAAGACTGGGAAGCTCTTAAACTTTTGATTCTCAGTATCGAGAACGATGGTTTGGAACAGGCCTATGAAGAAGGCAAAATCGGTGAAAGAGGTTATCGTGTTTATCAACGGTACTTGAAAAGCATGGAGAAAAATATTAAGCGAAACTTTGCTTCTCGCCTAACCTACTACTTCCTTGTTTCTATACGGATTGTGCGTTTTCTCCTTCATGAGTTGCTCACATTTGGAAAAAGCTTTCGTTCTTGGAGAGACAAGGAAAATCAAAGACTTCTTGCCATCGATTATGACCAGATTGCAGAGCTCTATCTAGCCAACACTGAAATCATCATCGAAAGTTTGGAAAACCTCAAAGGGATTTATAAGAGTTCTCTGATCAGCTTCATGCAGGAATCGCGTCTCCGTGAAACCAGTCATATTACCAGTGGTGCCTTTGTGGAACGGGTTATCAATCGGATCAAACCCAATAATATCGACGAAATGTTGAGAGGCTACTATCTAGAACGTAAGTCCATCTTTGAATACGAGAAACAAAAACTCATTTCAGCCCAGTATGCTAAAAAACTGCGACAAAATGTGAACAACCTAGAAACTTATTCTCTAAAAGAATCAGCCAACACATTACCTTATGATATGATGGAATTAGTTCGCAGAAATTAAGATTTATACTCTTCGAAAATCAAATTCAAACCGCGTCAACGTCGCCTTGCCGTACTCAAGTATAGCCTGCGGCTAGTTTCCTAGTTTGCTCTTTGATTTTCATTGAGTATTAGGTTATTATTGTGGAGGATTATGCAATGAAAAAGTTGTGGAAACAACTAACCAATAGGCCTTTATTAAAAGCTTTTTTACACTACTATCATGTTTCAGATATTGAATTAACCAGTGTAGCTGTGGCTTATTATTGGTTGATTTCACTCTTCCCTTTACTTATGATAGCCGTCAATATCTTGCCTTATTTTCAAATTCCAATCTCTAATTTTTTACTAACCTTAAAAGAACTTTTACCAGATACAATCTATGACGTAGTAGCAAAGATTGCTCGTGAAGTGCTGACACAACCATCTGCTGGACTATTGAGTTTTGCTGTGATATCAGCTCTTTGGACATTTTCAAAATCCATGAATTTTCTTCAAAAGGCTTTTAATAAAGCCTATGGAATCGCAAAAAATAGAGGAATTATCTCACATCAGCTGATGAGCCTCTTAGTTAGCTTTGGACTTCAAATTCTTTTTGCGCTTGCTTTATTCCTCAGTATGTTTGGCCATATGCTATTGGGTTTTCTTAAAAACTACTGGAAATCCGAGAGTGCTCTGTTTTCTTATCTACAAGATTTTACAGGACCGCTGATTTATGCCTTTCTTTTTGCAATCGTAATCATGCTCTATTATTTCCTACCAAATGTTAAAGTAAGTAAGATTCGCTATGTCATACCTGGAAGTCTCTTTGTACTAGTTACAACGATTGCTTTATTAAACATCTTTTCAGCTTATTTCAACAATTATGTTAACTATCTAGTCGACGTTCGATTTTTCAGTTCCATCATCGTTGTTGTCATGATGTTTTGGTTTATTATCATTGCCAAGATATTGATTATCGGTGCAGTGTTCAATGCCAGTGTTCAAAGCCTTAAGGATCCAGACTTTAAAGCAAAGCAATAATTTTTTATCGATTAATACTCAATGAAAATCAAAGAGCAAACTAGGAAGCGAGCCACAGGTTGCTCAAAACACCGTTTTGAGGTTGTGGATAGAACTGACGAAGGCAGCTCAAAATACTATTTTGAGGTTGCAGATGGAAGCTGACGTGGTTTGAAGAGATTTTCGAAGAGTATAAACAAATCAATCCCCCAGTCATTTAATACTGGGGGATTTTTGAATTTCCTACTTTATTGTCCACTCGTTAGGGCTTGCAATTCTGTTTTTAGATAGTGAGCCAAATGTTGGTGAGCGAAAATATTGGCATTTTTTTCTGCGGTAGGATTGTAGTTTGTGTTGGTATTTACATCATAAACATAAATATCACCACTCTCTGATTGAACCCATTCAATCGCCGCAACATCAATCTGAGCATTTTTAAGGAAGTTTTCATAAGCTTCTCTTCGGTCATCTGGTAAAGGTTCAGTAATCTGAAATTTCTCAGACGTTTCCAACTGCTCTGGCCTCTTGCCGATTTGGCAACCATCTGCTGGGCACAATTGGAAACCATCTGAAGAATCGATTGAAACAGTATAAAGGAACTTCTGGTTGATAAACTCTGAACGACGGATGCGTCCATCACTTGGTTTGATGTAGGCTTGTAATAAGGTGATCCCGTCCACTGATGGTTCAAAGAGAGGGCTATTGACGTAAGCTTCCAGTTCTTCTTCATTTTGGAAGAGTTGGACCCCTAATCCCTTACCTGCTCGATTGTGCTTGGTAATCAAAGGATAGATATTCAATTTTCTGGCTGCTTCAATGATATTTTCTTGACCCAAAACTGCGACTGTCGCAGGAGTCTCAATGCCCGACTCATTTAACTTCAGATATTGTTTGACTTTACTGATTTCAAGGTTGATAGCACCAGTACCATTCACAACCTTGCGTCCATGTGCCTCCAACCATGTAATCACCTGCTCTGTAAATTCTGGTGCATAGCGATGTCCTCTGGTGTGAGAGGATGCAGACATACGATTGTAAAAGATACCTTGTGGCGGTGGGCTTTGTAGATCCAAAATTCCACTAGACAAATCCCACAGTTCATATGGAACTTCTAACTCTTCCAACCATTTGACCAAATGCTGAGTCCATTCAAGATTCTCATGAATTACATAAACTTTTGCTTCACTCATTACTTATAAACTCCTTAAGAAAAGCTGACTGATAATTGGCTTTCCTTTTCTTCTTCTAAAATATATCCTTCTGTTTTTTCAATAACACTGACTGTTAAGATTTGACCCAAAACATTGATCATGGTACGGCCAGCATTGACAAAGAAATCAACTGCAAAGATCAAGGCTACTCCCTCAACTGGCAAGCCCAGTTGAGGTGCTGCAGCTAGTAGAACCACGATAGCTCCTGATGGTACGGTTGCCGCAGTTTTTCCAATCAAGGTCAAGAGTAAAACAGTAAACAAGAGACTTGATAAAGAAAATTGAATGCCGTAGGCATGGGCGATAAAGATTGTCGCTACTGAGAAGTAAACCGCTGCTCCTTCTAAGTTAAAAGTGTATCCTAAAGGAACAACTAAATCAATTGTATGCTCGTCATGCCCCTGTTTTTTCAAATCTTTAAGAAGTGATGGCAAGACAACACTAGAACTACCCGTAACAAAGGCCAGTGTCAAGAGACTCCAATTTTCACGAAAGGCTGACAAATACGGAACTTTAAAGAAGACGGCAATCAAAGGGAAAATAAGAAGAACCAAAACAGCATAAGCCAAATAAGTTCCAATTACAAATTGACCAAGTCCAATCAATTTATCAAGGCCAGTAGTGGCAACATCTTTGGCGATAAATCCAAAAATTCCAATCGGTGATAATTTGATAATTACTGCAACAATTTTGTAGATGGCTTCAATCCAGATTTGGAAACCTTGGATAATTTTCTGAGATTTCTCTGATTTAAGATTACCGATTCCGTAACCAAGAAAGATGGCAAACACGATAATTGGCAAGAGGGCACCTTCTGAAAGAGACTTGACGATATTTGATGGAATAAAACCAAGCAAAAATTCGCTAAATTTTACATTATTGGCAATTCCATCAAGGTTACCACCAGTTTGACCGATATTCACTCCTTGACCAAATCCTAAATAGTAACTAGCAAATACAAACAAAAGAGTAATAGCAGTTGTTACTACGAAAAAGTAAACCAAACTCTTGGTCAAGATTTTCCCAAAAGATTTTTTCCCGATAACACCAGCTACCGCAACAACGATAGTTGGGAAGATTAAAGGAATGATAACCATATTGATCAATTTAATAAAGGCTTGACCTAAAAATTGATAAAAGCCTGCAAATTGTGGCCAGATGACTGCAGCAATCACACCCAAGACCAAAGCCACCAATAATTGGATACCAAGTGAGAGTTTTGACCATAAAGTAACTAATTTCATAAGAAACTCCTTTGTTTTATTTGCTACTCATTCTACTACTATTCTTCACTTCTGACTAATATATATTTTCTATGGTGAACATAAAAAAGATTTATATTGAGGATACAAACTACCATTGTATCGAACACATGATTTATTCTGATCAAGCAGGAATTATAAAATCTGTTTCTTATCAATGATTTTTTGCTAAAACAGTGATAAATCAAGGAATTTACTTTTCTATTCTCAAAATTTTATGATACAATAATGGTATGATTTTAATGAAACTTGCTTCCATCTTGCTTTTGGTACTAACCTTAGCTCTGGCGATTATTTTAAGCAGACTCTTTAAGTTAAAGAAAAGGGGCATCAATGCTGCTGATTTAGCTTTTCCTTTTCTAATTTTTGAATACTATTTGATTACGGCTAAGATGTTTACACACAATCAACTTCCAGTATTGGGAACGGCCTTATCAATACTAGCAATTGTGCTAGTCTTTTTCTTCTTAAACAAAAGACGTAGCTTTTATTATCCCAAATTTATTAAATTCTTTTGGCGAGCTGGATTTTTACTAACACTGCTCATCTATATCATTATGATTGTTCAAATTTTCATGATGAAATAGTCAACTATTACAATATAGCTCACCAGCACCTCGATCTTGGTCACTAAATGTTCCGTCTGAGGCGCTTTTCTAATGAGATTTTTAAAAAAAGATTATAAAAAATGTATAGGAGATAAATCAAGTGAAAAAAACGCTCTTGGCAAGTGCCATTACTCTTTCAGTTTTTGGTCTAACCACCAATCTTAGCTATGCTGAGGAAAACAAAGCACAGTCTACCCCAGTAGAAACAACACACAGTGAAACCGCTACTGACAAATTGGAGAAAAACAGTCTCCCAGCCAAGGAAACTGAAGCTTCAACTGAAGCAAATGCCAATCAAACGACAAATCCATCTAAGAAAGAGGAAGACAAGGCTCCTGAAGTCCAAAAAGAAGGTTGGGTATTAGAGGGAAATATCTGGCGTTTCTATGAAAACAATGCCCCTGTTCTAAACTGGAAAAAAATCTACGGAAAATGGTACTACTTCAACAAAGATGGCATCATGCTGAGTGATACTATTTTTGATGGATATATCCTAACTAGTAGCGGGGCTATGGTCGATTCTGGTTGGAGTAAACTCCAAGATAAATGGTATTACGCTAACGCTTATGGAAAAATTTCTCAACAAAAATGGGAAAAAATCGGTGGTGTCTGGTACTATTTTGATCAAGACGGAGTCATGCTCAGCAACACAATTTTTGACGACTATCTGTTTACCAATAGTGGTGCCATGGCTGAGAGTTCTTGGGTAAAACAAGATGGACAATGGTACTATGCCCTTGCTTCTGGTAAATTAATCAAAAATAAGTGGGATAAAATCAGTGGTACCTGGTACTACTTTAACAAAGATGCTACTATGGCAAGTAACCAATGGCAAGGTAGCTACTACCTAAAAGCTAGCGGGGCTATGGCTGAAAAAGAATGGATTTTCGATAAAAACTATGATAGCTGGTTCTACTTGAAATCTGATGGTGCTTACGCAGCGCGTGAATGGATTGGTTCTTACTACCTCAAGGCAGGCGGCTACATGGCTAAGAGCGAATGGATTGACGACAGCTACTATAAAGCCCGCTACTATGTGGATGAAAATGGAGTCTATGTTACAGGGACCCATAAAATCGATGGACAAACTCATCAATTCCAAAGCAATGGGAAATGGATTGGTGAAACTTCTGTAAGTCGTGGTTTTGAAAAGGGGAAATATAACAATATTATCTTCCTAGATCCAGGCCATGGTGGTAAAGATCCCGGTGCATCTTATTATAACATCACCGAAAAAGAACTGAATATGCAAGTTTACCAAAAGCTTCGCAAGGAGCTTGAAGGCCTCGGCTATACTGTTCTTTCTTCAAGAGACAGTGATGTCTTTGTAGACTTTGTCACCGAACGTTCAAGAATGGTTAATAAGACTGACTCAGATATCTTTATTAGTATTCACTTCAATGCTAGTGGTAATCCAGCATCAAACAGAGCTGGAATTCAGACTTATTCTTATGAAGAAGCTGCTGGTTATCCTTCTAAGATCAATCCTTACTGGCATAACCACCCTGACAGAATCAGTGAAAGCAATCGACTTGCGGCAGATATCCACTCTTCACTATTAGCTGAAACTGGTGCTAAGGATGCAGGTCGTCTACGAAGTAGTTTTGCTGTCCTTCGAGAAACTAATAAACCAGCCGTTCTATTGGAATTGGGATATATTGACAATTTCAATGAGAATCAACAAGTCCGCAGTGATGCCTACCAAAACAGATTGGTTGCAGGTATTGTAAAAGGGATTCAAAAATATTACGCAGGTCAATAAAGAAAAAGTCTCGAGGAATACTCGAGATTTTTTGTATTATTCTTCTTACTTGTTGGCTTCAGGAAAGAGAAAACCAATCCCAACACAAGCCAAGACTCCAGCACCGATAACCAAACCGCTTGAAAGTGGCAAGATATCAAGAATGGCATTGGCTATGATAAAGGCAATCATCAAGCTCATGAGACTGGCCTTGTAATCTTTTTTCACCAAATTCTCAAGTGTAAAAAATAGGAATAAACCTACTGGAAAGAGGGCCCATATATTGACATCCAAACTTGGCCATCCAACAAAACCAAAATACAAAACTGCTACTGCAACGACTAAAAATCCGATACCTACTACTTTTTTCATGATACGACCTCATTTTCTATTTTGTTAGGAAGTTTTATCTCCCTTTAACAATTACAACTATAACAGAAATAAAAATCGCAAACAATAGCTTTTGTCTATGTGGCAGACATGATAGACTATGTGGTCAGAATTTTTCTAAAAAAGAAGCCATTGCTGGCTTCTTTTCATTCATTTTTTATTTTTCTTTAGACTCTAAAGCTGATTTGATGGCATCACGATCAACTTTCAATTTCGTTAAATTTTTCTCTTCAGATTCTAATTGACTCGTATCTGGTTTAACACGATAGTAAACATTTTCTGGATGCATCAACATTCCTTCATATTGTTGTCCTGCAAAGAGTCTATCTTCAGTGTGATTGGAATTGTCTGTTATTTTACCATCACCACCAGGTTCCATGACAACACCACTTGGTACAACGACTACCACAAACCCTCCCGCCTGAGAACCTTTTGCCCAAGCACCAAGGGCTACTGTTTCTGGGTTGCGATCATTCTGACTTTTTGATACTTTTAATTCAACAATAGACTCATGCTTTTGATCATTGTATATCCAAGAAGATTGGACTTCCCCTGAATCATTAATGATATATTCATTACCAGACTGTGTCCGCCAAGTACCCTCTAAACTTGATAAATCATTATTTCTGAGGGCTTCAATATCTAATTTGGGAACAGAAGCTTCTTTTTTTAATTGACTAACATGCTGCTCCGCTTCTGAGATCTTGGTATCCAAATCAGCCAATTGCTCCTTTAGCTTTTGAATTTCCTCTTCCTTTACCTTATCCTTATCGTCCTCTTTCCCCTGACTTTTTGTCGTCTCTTCAGTCTTAGATGAGGAAGAAGTTTGATTTGCTTCTTGCTTGAGATTAGGTGAATTTAAAAAGATGCTAGCAACAATGATTATAACTAGAGCTGTTATGGCAAGACCGATATACATTTTTATATTATTAATTGTAGAAAGGGTTTCTGCCAATCTAGATGAAGTTGCTTTTCGACCATGGGTCTTCTCAACATGTTTTATCCGTTCTTTCTTGTTCATGATACTCCCCCTCTTTTTAATATATTGATAATTCTAATCAGCTATTGGAGTTTTACTCTTTCTGATGCCAATCTATAATATTTGTATAAAGGTAATCTATCACATAGATTATACCACTCTTCAAATACAGATAAAAAATTTTATAGAAACTTTTTTGAATATTACTAAAGAGTAAATCAATCTAATCTACTTTATTCAATCTTCCCTTTTTGGTCAAAATTCGGTCAAGTTTTGGTCAAAAAAACTAAAAATACTATCCTATTTTAAAAAACTAAATTGTGATGATTGCCTGTAAATAAACACATTAAATATTCTCTATGTTTTTTTACATTACTAAAAATGCCGATTGCAGGGATCGAACCTGTGACCTTCGCGTTACGAATGCGGTGCTCTACCAACTGAGCTAAATCGGCGATTCCACTTATAGTATAGCACTATAAGAAAGGATGTCAAGGGATTCTTAACCCATCTTTTTAATCAAAATCTGACAAGGATTTTGAGGCCCCCAAAGTTGTGGAAAAATCTCTAATTTTTTAAAGCCAAGACTGCGGTAAAAGACATTTGTTCGATCATAATCTTTATTAGAGCCTTCTGCTACTGTTTTCACTTGTAAATAATCAACGTTTTTGCGTGCTTCACTCTCTAAAGCAGCAAGCAATTGACTCCCAATTCCTCTACCTTGATGAGCTTTTTTTACACCGAGACAATCAATCTCAGCACAATCTTCACTAGAATAGGACAAGCTTACAAAGCCAAGCAAATCACTCTCCTGATAGGCTGCCCAAACTTGTAAGTCCTTGGCTCCTTCAATGTAGGTTTGTGTGCTTTCTGCTATTCCAAACCATTCTGACAAATCCTTTAAAATCTCAGCGACAACTGCCATTTTTTGATCTTCATCCTTAACTTCTTTAATTACAAACATCATAAGTTCCTTTCTTGATTTTAGTCCTACTTTACCTCTTAGGATCCCGCACTTTCGTAGGCATCCAATCCCCTGTCCCAAAGTTTGAGGGAAATAACAAAGAAAACAAGGGAAATCAAAATCAAACCACCAATATTAAAGAAGACATCCTTGTCCTGCAAGAAATAGCTGGCAGGATAGTAGGCCGTAAAGGCGAAAGGTACAATAAAGCTAATTAACCAACGAAGGAGCGAATTGTAAATAGAAATAGGATACTTGGCAAAATCATTAAACATATAAAAAATGTAAATCATGGCACCTGACTGCTTGGTCCAAAAAGCGATGCTAGCTGTTGCAATTTTCAAGGAAGTATAAATCAAGGTCGCAAAAGGAATACAAACTAGAAAAATCAGGAATTTGGGAAGAGTCCAAGCAATGCTAGTCGCCGTTGTCGCTAGTAAAATTCCACCGACCAAAAGTTCACCCAAGGCATCAATCTGAAAGGTCTCAACGAGGATGTGAAAGAGAGGATTGATAGGACGAGTCAGATACTTGTCAAACTCCCCTTTTCGAACTAGTCGTTGACCTAAAGCCCAGAGATTGTCAAAAAAGAGATGATCTAATCCCTTTGGAATTAAGGAAAATCCATAGATAAAGGCAATCTCTTGAAAGGTCCAACCCTCTAGCGAGGGGATGTGTTGAAAGATGACATTGAGAAACAAGAGGTTTAGTCCTTGAGTCAGAAAGACTCCCAACACGCCAACCACAAAATCCACCTTGTATTCCATGATTTGCTTGATGTATTGTCTGATAAAAATCAGATGCATGCGTTGATATTTTTTCATACTAACCTCCCTGAATGGTGATAAATGACTGGACTCGTTTCCAAATCAACTGAGACAAGCCCACCATCACTATAAGCCAGAAAAGCTGAAGCAAAAGTGCTTGAAGAATCTGACTGGCATCGTATTTCCCAACAATAATCATGACCGGAGTGTAAATTAAGGATGAAAATGGCAATAAGGAGAGAATATCTGAAACGATTTTCGGAAAGAAAGCCAAGGGAATTAAACTGCCAGACATAAAGGCCACTATTGAAGTCTTGAGTAGATTGGAACCCCATAAATTTTTAAATACAAAGGCTGAAAATCCAAAGCAGATATTAAAGAAAAAGTTAATCAGATAAGCCAGGGTTAAGCTAAAGAGATAAAGGACAGTTAATCCCAGCACTTCTACAATACCTTGCCCAGACAAGATTTTCATCAAAACAATGACACTTAAAAATGGCAGTCCAACAGAGATAAAAATCAACCACTTGGAACCAAGCTCCGTAAAGAGGTAAGAAGCCGTAAAATGCACTGGTCGCAACAAGCGCATGATAATGGAACCATCCTTGACCTCATCACCAATCATAAAGGAAGAATCCGACCTAGTCAGAAGATTAGTCACAAAACTCATGATGATGTAGAGGGTGATATCTGCCATACTGAAGCCCTGAATCAAAGGCTCCTGGGAGGAATCAAAGACAGCCTTCCAGAGATAAAAAGCCACAAAAGCCCCCATGACATCGCCTATCCGATAAAGTAGAAAGTTGACTCGATAGCTAATCAACTCCTGAACTCCTGCATTGATAAAGGGTTTATAACGTCTCCACAATTTGACCATCTTAGAGCTCCTTTCGATAGAAGCGACGGATAATATCTTCAATATCCGTATCTACCATCTTCAAATCACGGACTTCAAAATCAGACAAGGTTTGCTTGATAATATCGGCCGACTGGTAGCGGGAACTATCGAATTCAATGTTGAGACTATTTCCTTGTCTATCAATTGTCATATCCGAAAAGCCTTCATAGTGAGAAACGATATGACTTTGATCTGGTAGCAGTTCAAAGGAGAGAGTTTTCATCTTTCCAAAGGTCTCCTTGAGCTGGCTAACCGTTCCATCAAAAATCTCTTGCCCCTTGTCAATCATAAAAATCCGATCACAGAGTTGCTCAATATCGCTCAGGTCGTGAGTGGTCAAGAGAATGGTTGTTTCTTCCTCTTGATTGATCTGAGTAATGGCTCGACGAATGTTATCCTTGACCGAAACGTCCAAGCCAATGGTCGGCTCATCTAAAAAGAGAACCTTGGGATTGTGAAGCAAGGAAGCCGCAATATCCGCCCGCATCCGTTGACCCAGTGAAAGAGTCCGCACAGGATCCTTGATAAATTCCTTCAAATCCAAAACTTCATTCAAAAAGTCCATACGCTTATGGAAGAGCGAGTCTGGCACATCATAAATCTCTTTTAAAACCGTGTAGGTCTCTTGCAGGGCCAGATCCCACCATAGCTGGGTGCGTTGTCCGAAAACGACTCCAATATCCTTGACATAATCTTGGCGATTGTCCTGCGGAATCTTGCCATTAATCCGACAATAGCCAGATGTCGGCTTTAAAATCCCTGTCAGCATTTTGATAGTTGTCGACTTCCCAGCACCATTTGCCCCGATAAATCCTAAAATCTGCCCTTTTGGAACTTCAAAAGTCAAATCCTTGACCGCTTCAAAGGTCTGCTTTTCAGGATGAATAAAGGAGCGCAAGGCTCCCTTCAAGCCCGGTTCCTTAACAGCCTTCACAAAATTTTTCTGAAGATGTTCCACTTCTATCATTGCCATATCTATCTCCCTATCGTAAGAAACAACATTGTATTTTTGACTACAAATATTCTAAATCCTTACTTTCTACACCTTCTCAATATTATTACAGAAGGATTTATACCAACCTATTATAGTCCAATAAAAAAAGGAATGCAAGCGTTTGCTTATGGATTATGAATTTAGAGATTTCTCTCTTATAATAATGCTTTTGAAACAGAAATTCTGGTTTAATAGTTTCCTTAAGACACACAAAAACCTGCCTTCTTTTTCAACATAAGGAAAGAAAGCCCTAATAACACCCTATTATAGTGCAAATGTCTACGGAAAATAAGTGTTAATTTATATCGAAGATTTTTATCCCTAAGAAAAGATAAAAAGGTGATGCTGCATCACCTCCCTCTACCAAGTTAAGTCTTCAATCATGCTTCTTACTTGTGAATCAAGGGTCTTATCCTTCTTCAGTTCTCCAACTAAAGTCTGAATCTGCCGGACTAGATTTGGATCATTGTCATTATAGCATCGATGAAGCATCCAGATGTTATGCACAGTTGGACTTTTTAGAACTGACTCCATCAATAATTCCTCATAGCCTTGATGATAAAATCTCTCTACAAAGTGAACCAACTCACCTGGAGCTCCAAAATCTACTTCTGGATGCTTGGAAATAAAGTCTAAAATGGGGGCAACCAAATCAAAGGGTTGATCATAAAGCTCCATAGCATCCATAATCTCATCTGCCAACTCAAATTCTTGGTCTTCAGTAATTGCATCATGCAAAGCAACTAACATATCATCTTTAGTAAGCATCTGATTCTCCTTTTCAACTTTTCCATATCATTATTCGTTTTCGAACTTCTTCTTCACTCATCAAACCTTGTTCGTAAGTAGTTTTCAAACTCCTTTTGGGATAAATCACTAGGAAGTTCAAACACATACTCATATCCTTCATCACAAAAGGAAGCTTTCTCTTCAGGTGGAAACCATTTCCAAAGCCAGATGATATAGGAGGCATAATCTTGTAACCTGTTCGTTGAATCAAAGTAATCAATCACAAAAACATTTTTCTTGCTACTCAAAGAACTTTCCAAGGTAAGCTGAGGACTTTGATAATCCCAAGAAAGCGAATAAGCTTTTTCAGGATTCGTCCTTTCTCTGATCAAAATACCTGGGAATTTTTCTCTCAAAGCAGTACAAAAGGCTTGTAAATCTAGGAATATGGGGTCTTTACTCTCAATAAAGACAAAATCAGCAGTACTCATCAGTCTCTCTCCTTCTTTTTAAAACTGAAAACAGACCTTAACCATCAATGGCAAAATTCTCCAGACTCTCAAATGCCTGACCCTGATAGTCAAAAGAAAAGATATGAATATCATCAAAAGTTTGATCGCAGAAAGTAACGGTTTGTCTTTCTGGCTCGATGATGGGTTTACCCAACTTTTCAGTAGCTTCTTCATTTGTCAAATACCCGTAAAATTCTTGTAAATGAGGCAGTATAAATGCAAGAATACGGTAAAGATTTTTATGGTAATTGGCTGCAAGCAACTGAGCTTCCATCTCAAAATTTCCACTTGGTTTTTCTTCCCAAGCTACAAGAACATCATCTACTTCATGGACGTAGGCTTGCAAGGACTGATCGAATATCATGGCTATCTTTCCTTTCAAAAGTACTGTAACGTTCTCACACCTAAACACCGAAAAACCTATGTTCGCTAGCAATCCAATGCCAACAAGTTTTTCAAATGAACCTAGTGTAGCTAAAACTGCAATTAAAGAGTCATCAATATATGCTCCGGAGGTTTCATGAATTCCAAACAACTTTGCAAATCAGTTAGAATTTCTGCCGTAAGAAAAGATTTTTCATTCTTATTTATAACCTCCCTTACTTGAATCATTATTCTCCTCCACCATTTCAATCCAAGAATCAAAATACTGCTCCATAAAATAGGTCTGCTCTGCTATCAAATCTTTATTAACCTTCTCATCCAAGGGCGCTAAAACCCACTTGTCTTCTATATCATCACGACGTCGAATGATAGCAACCAACTTTCCAGTAAAGACTTCCAGAGGCTGTTGCTGATCATGGGAAACAATATAAACATCTTGCTCTTCGCCATCTCCCCCCATCAGTTCAGGTATGTAGCCATAGTTAATCGGATAGACATTCCCAAAAGAATCTTCAAACCCCACCGGCCGATCAATGACACCACTAAATATTCTCTCTTTGAATTTCATCTTTTCATTGCCTCCGTATGACATTTTTCCTAGATTCATTATACAAGAAAAATCCCGCCGCAGCGAGATTTTCTATCTATAGCCTAATTAAGCTTTACCTTCTGAACCGAATACGTCGATACGTTCTTCAACTGAAGCTTGGATAGCTTTTACACCGTCAGCCAAGAATTTACGTGGGTCGAAGAGTTTTTTCTTGTCGTATTCTGCTTCGTTTGCTTCGTAGTCACGAGCAAATTTACGTGTTGCGTTAGCGAATGCGATTTGGCATTCAGTGTTAACGTTAACTTTAGCAACACCAAGTTTGATAGCTGCTTGGATTTGGTCATCAGGAATACCTGAACCACCGTGCAATACGATTGGGAATCCTGGTACAGCTTCAGTCAATTTTTGCAAGTGATCAAGGTGAAGACCTTTCCAGTTTGCTGGGTAAGGACCGTGGATGTTACCAATACCAGCTGCCAAGAAGTCGATACCAGTTGCAACCATTGCTTTAGCATCTTCGATTGGAGCCAATTCACCATCACCGATGATTCCGTCTTCTTCACCACCGATAGTTCCAACTTCAGCTTCTACTGATACACCATTTGCGTGAGCAAATTCTACAACTTTACGAGCTTTTTCAAGGTTTTCTTCAACTGGAAGGTGTGAACCGTCAAACATAACTGAAGTATAACCAACTTGAATACACTCAAGTGCATCTTCGTAGTGACCGTGGTCAAGGTGGATAGCTACTGGTACAGTGATACCCATTGATTCAACAAGGTTAGCGATCAAGTTGCGAGCAACTTTGTAACCACCCATGTATTTAGCAGCACCCATTGAAGTTTGGATCAAAACTGGAGCTTTTTTAGCTTCTGCTGCGCGCAAGATAGCTTGAGTCCACTCAAGGTTGTTTGTGTTAAATCCACCAACTGCATAACCGTTGTCACGAGCTGCTTGGACAAATTTTTCTGCTGAAACGATTGCCATTTTATCAGGCCTCCTGTATATTTTTATGGGACATCCCATTTACATTGTTCATTTTATCACTTTTTAGCAAAAAAAGCTAGTTTTTCCCATACTTTAGATTGAATTTCTTCTATTTTCAGATATGTAAACCTTTTCCCACTTGGTCTAATCCTTGTTCTGAGGCAGGTTCATGTAAAATACCAAGTGGTCGTTATATCTTTCGAAACGATAGTCGATTTCTTCATTTTCTAATAAACTTTTAACTACGAAGAGTCCCAAGCCAGCTCCCTTACTTTGTCGACTAGAAGCCGTAAAGGATTGTTCAAATTTATCTTGTTCCTCAAGTGTACAACTGTTCTCAATAAATATCCAGCCATCCTTATCACCGATTTTGAGATAGCCACCTTGGATAGAATGCTTCACCGCATTACTGATCAGATTTGAAAGAATCAGCTTGAGTACTGAAGGATTTAGATAGACTTTCTGGTTATTGACTTGATTCTCTACAGTGATTTCTCTCTCTTTGGCTAACAAATCATAATCCTTCAATAGAATATTTGTCATATCCAGAAGGCTGATTTCCTCCTTTTTATCCCGTAATTCCTGCACGGAGGAAAGGGATAAAATTTGTTGCACATGGTGACTTAAATCATCCACGATCCCCAAAGAAACTCCCAGGTAATAGTCACGGTCTTTGTAGCGCCCAATGTTTGCTTGCATATTTTCCAGAAGGATTTTCAGACTAGCAAGAGGTGTTTTCAGTTCATGGGAGGCTCCTCGCAAAAACTCGACCTTCATCTTTTCTAACTGGAGGATGGCCTCATTTTTCTCATGCAAGTCTGCAATAACGGTCAAGAGATGCTGATAAAGGCTATTGATTTGCTCTTTTAAATCACCAATTTCATCCTTAGAATCCACGCGCAAGCGAACTTCTGCATCCAAATCCATCATCCGTCGAGTCACTCGTTTGATTTCCAAAATAGGAGCAACAATGGTTCTAGCATAGATAAAGGCAATGAGGAGCGAAATGATGAAAGACGCTAATAAAGTATAAGGCAGAAATTGAAGACTGATGTCTTCTGCTTCTTTCTGCAAATCCATAGAAGCTAAAAACTGTAAGGTCATCGTCTGACCATCCTTAGTTTGAACTTCTCTTTCCTCAATAACCAAGGAGGCCGTTTGTCGTTCTTTATCAATGGGAAGATTGTCCTTGACCTCCAACTTATCCTGGGTCATTTCTCCCTTGATGGCTCCCTTAATATCGCTACTTTGAGAATAAAGTTCAAGGACTTCCTGAATAGCTTGACTATCTTTGCCTTGGAGAGACTGGGCAATTTCTGTAGCCTTTTGCCCGATGCTTTCCTGACGGTGACTGAGATAGGTCGGAGGAAAGAGGAAATAGATGGCCAAATGCAAACAAATGACCAAGGTAGAAAATACCGAGAAGGTATAGATAAAAATTTTTTTAAATAAACCTGAACGTCTCATTTTCTCTCCAATTTATAACCAACATTGCGCACGGTCAGAATACAATCTAAATCCAATTTTTTCCGTAGTTCCTTGATATAGACATCGATCACTCTGTCAAAAGGGACCTCATCTGTCACCTTCCATACAGCATCGATAATCTGCGACCGTGTTAAGGCTCGACCTTCATTTTTAACCAGATAGTCTAAAATTTCCAGTTCTTTTGCATTCACTGCGACCTCTTGACCAGCCACTTTGGCGCTATAGCTGTCAAAGTCTACCTCGGTGTCTCTATAGGTAAAAATACGACCAGTATCATAATAACGTTTAAAGATGGCATCCACTCGTACTTTTAACAAAGATAGAGAAAAAGGCTTTTCCAAATAACCATCTGCTAATGCAGCAAAGGCACTCATCTTATACTCCTCGTCTTGAAAAGCTGTCAACATCAAAACAGGAACTTGACTGGTCTTGCGGATTTCTGATAAGACCTCTAAACCATTGAGTTTAGGCATTTGAATATCTAAAAGAACCAGGGCAACTTGGTGATTTGAAAATTGTTCCAGAGCTTCTTGACCATCTGCTGCCTGAATGGTTTCATAGCCACAATCCGCCAAGTAATCACTAATTCCCTCACGGATCATGTCTTCATCTTCTACAATTAGAATTTTCATATAAATCCTTTTCTATCAAAAATGCTACCTATATTATATCTCATTTGAAAGAGAATAGGTAGCACGATTCTTATTCACTGTCTATCAAAAGTTCTTTTGGTTGCTTAAAGAGAAGATTACTTGAAGCAAGTGCCATAACAAGTACTACTAGAACCAATCCAAAAACAAAAACGATAGCAAAGTCTGATGGTTGAATGGAAATATCAAGACTAGAAAGTGTTTTGCTAAAGCCGTCAACTTCTGCACCACCACCAAGATTAGAGGCTTGTGCAGCCTTACTTGCCTGCTTAGCCACATCTGATGTGACATTGGCTAGTACTGTATTTCCAATAGCACGAGCTGTATAGTTAGCTAAGAAGTAAGCTGAAATTAGTGCTGGAATTGCAATCATAACTGCTTCTGTGATAAATTGTCCTAGAATACTTGCTTGTTTTAGACCAATTGAAAGGAGAATTCCAACTTCTTTACGACGGGCGTTAATCCATAGTGTCAGTAAGAGAGCCAGTAGAAGAACAGAGAAGCTCAAGCTCCCCCAGAAGAGAAGATTAGCCATCTTGTACATGCCTGAAATAGATTGTTCAAGGGCAGGATAGTTAGATGAACTCTTAATCAAGCTATACATCTTCCAGTTGATACCGTTGATAGACCCTAATTCTTGCATGACAGTATCTAGATTCTTATCTCCAGCCACAAAGAAGGTAGCATCGCCATAGATAGCTGTATCTTCAGTATAACCATAGAGCTGAGCAGCTGTGTGAATATCTGTGATAGCTGTATTCTCATAAAGTTCTTGTGAGTAGGTCACAGCAGATTTGTTATGTCCATCAAAGAGTCCTTTGATCGTTACTTCTACTGTTTCCTTGGCTCCTTTTTCATTATCGGCATCGTAGATATTGGAATTGAGTGTGACCTTGTCTCCCACCTTCCAACCGTGTTTAGCAGCCAAGTCTTTGTGCATGAGAATCTGGTATTTGTCATCGTTTGTTAAATGTTCTCCTTCGACCAGTTTGTAAGATCCTGACACAAACTTGTCTTCTTTAGAAGAGTCATTTACTCCTGTTATCATCAAGCTACTTCCAAAACGTTGAGCTCGATCTGGAGTTAGATTTTTTTTGGTTTCAGGCGTTTCAATCAGTTCATAGCCTGTTAAATCACCGATAGCATTGATCCGTTTGATGTAGGATTCGATGGCCTTATTCTCGGTAATTTTTTTGATATCCTCACCCTTGATATTTCCTGCACCACGTGGAGTTCCTTGGTTAACCCTGCGGTTAATTTGCATGGAGAAACTATTGGTGATATTTTTAAAGGTTTCTTGAGAAGCCTTGGCTGTAGCTCCCTTGATAGACAAGCCGACCAAACTCAAGCTAGCCATCAAGAGAATGATAAGAAAGATCACAATAGACTTAAAAAATTTTCTTGTGACGTAGGCAAATGCGTTGTGTAACATAAGATTCCTTTCTAGATTTACTTCAGTTTTTAATATGTTTAAAAGTTTTAGTTACTATTTTTTCTTGTTTCAGTCAGTTTCTTATCCTTCAATTCAAGTGTAATATCTGACGCCTGTGCTACTTCCTTGCTGTGGGTCACAACGATTACACACTTGCCTGTTTTCTCAGCGAGAGATTTGAGCAGGTCAATTATATCTCCAGCAGTCTTAGGATCCAAGTTTCCTGTTGGTTCATCCGCTAAAATCACTGGCGCCTCAGATACAAGACTACGAGCAATGGCAACACGTTGTTGCTGCCCTCCTGATAATTGGAGAACATTCCGCTTGATTTGACTTTCATCTAAACCAAGTTCAAGAAGGGTATCCTTGCTAGCTTTTTTATTAACCAAGCGGATATTTTCCAATGGAGAAAGATAATCAATCAAGTTATAGTTTTGGAAAACCAGCGAGATATGGTGCATTCGGTGATAAGAATATCCTTGTTCACGAATATCCTTGCCTTCGAATAGGATAGCACCTTCGACTGGGCTATCAAGTCCTGCTAATAGAGATAAGAGTGTGGATTTCCCAGCTCCTGATTCTCCGATAATACTATAAAACTTACCAGGTTCAAAATCGTAATTGATTTTATATAATACAGCTTCTGCAGTGTTTTTGTAACGATAAGTAAGATCTTGTAATTGTAGTAAAGTCATGATTTCTCCTTTATTAACTGATGGATGATAAAATTTCTTTCGGTGATTTTCTAAATAAAAATAGGAAACAAAGTGCAACTGACAAGCAGCTGATGATAATTAGGAAAATATAAGATTCTCCAAATGATAAAAGACTTGTTGAAAGATTCGTTGCTTTTGCCAGAGTATCTTGTAGTGCAGCTTGGTCGCTGCTTGCTAGTACAGTCTTCAAGAGATAGGAAGTAATGACATTTCCAGCCACAAATGCAGGCAGAATAGCTGCCAATGAAACCAGGATGACTTCTAGGCAGAATTGGCTAAAGATTGCAATTTTTCCTTTCCCTAGAGCCAATAAAATACCAACCTCGTAGACTCTCTCGCGTAACCAGAGGGACAATACCAAGACCAGCGCTCCTACACCTGCAATCATCATGCCATAGAGGAAAATTTGGAGGAAAGTTTGGAAGGTCGAAACCGAATCCTTGATTTGTTCAAAGGCCTTATTTTCCTTTTCAACTTGATAACCTTTCGTTTCCAGAGATAACTTTTCAACCTCTTGAATGATACTATCCATATCTTTTGGATTTTCTAGATAGAAACGAGCGGCAGTAACTTGAGCTTCCTTATTTTCAAGAAGAGTTTGGCTACTTTCGTAGTCTGTATAGACCGTATTTTCACTAAAATCTGAGCTAAGACCAGTGAATTTTTCTTGCTTCTGACCTGAGAAAATACCTACGATTTCATAGTCTAGCCTTTGTCCACTATTTCCTTCTACTGGAACAGGATTTAAGCTAATCTTATCTCCTACTTTTAAGTTGTTTTTCTTGGCTAAATCTTCGTGGATTAAGATTTTTTTACGATCCCCTTTTTGGATATGCCTTCCTTCTTTAAGGGTAAAGGCGGAACTTGTAAAAGAAACATCCTTGGAAGAATCTTCCAAAGCAATCAAACTGATAAGATTTTTTTCAGCCTCTGTCAAATCATCCCTTTGGATACTTTGTTCTCCAGTAACGACTTCTTTGTCAGTTAACTTAGCTATTGTTTCTAGCTCAGGTGAAATCTTCTCAAGACCCTTTATCTTTTTAAGGTCATCTAGTTGAGACAGTTGAAAAGTCTGATCTGCTTCTATTTTTTTAATAGAAAAAGATGTATTCAGTGAGCGATAGAGATTATTTTCTACCGTTTTGTTGGACTTCATGAGCGTCAAACAAGCCGATATTCCTGCCAATAAAACAAATAGAATCAAGAATAATATGAGACTTCTCAGCCTTTTTTTGCTGACGTAAGCCCATGCTCTTTGAATGGAATTCATATAGCACCTCCATATTTGTAAAACCATTATAATATTCAAATATGAAATGTTTATGAAATCACAAAAAAAGAGCAAAATCTTTGCCCTTGTTTATATAAAAATAAAGAGCTAGCTGAAGCTAACTCTTTTCCTATGCGGAGAGAGGGACTTGAACCCTCACGACCTAAAGCGGTCACAGGATCCTTAGTCCTGCGCGTCTGCCAATTCCGCCATCCCCGCGTCGATTACTTTACTAGTATATCAACTTTCACAAACTTTGTCAACACTTTTTTCAGATTTTTTTCATTTTTTTTGAATACATTATTCTTTGATTTCAACTAGATTTTCATCAAGGAGTTTCGCTCCTAATGTATTCTTAAAATGTCCAAGTGCAAACTGGTGATTTTCAGGCCAGATTGATGCAACTGCTGGCTTAACAACTTCTATCTGATACCCAAGATTATAGGCATCGATAGCCGTATGCAATACACAGATATCTGTAAGAACACCTGTTAAGATGACTGTATCCACGCGACGCTCTCTCAGACGGATATCCAAATCTGTGCCAGAAAAAGCCGAATAGTGACGCTTGTCCATCCAGAAAACACGACTATCGCCAGCATATTCCTGATAGAACTCGGCTAACTTACCATATAGATTACGCCCGCTGGTCCCAATCAGATTATGAGGGGGAAATAGTTTACTTTCTGGATGAAAGACATCATTTTCCTCATGAGCATCAATGGTAAAGAAAATATAATCTCCACGGTCAAATGCTAATCTAGTCACCTGATTGATCGCTTCTGATATAGCTTGAGCAGGAGCTCCAGCTGTCAATTTTCCATAATCCGCTACAAAATCTTCTGTATAGTCAATTGAAATTAAAGCCTTAGCCATTAATAGTCCCTCTTTTTCACTTCTTCAAAGATATCTGGGATCAAGACCTTAAGATAAGTTCCCTTCATCCCCAGTGAACGACTTTCAATAATCCCTGCTGATTCGAGCTTCCGAAGAGCATTGACAATCACTGAACGAGTAATACCGATGCGATCTGCGATAACTGAAGCTGTCAATTGTCCTTCTTTGCCATTTAGTTCTGCTAAAATCGCAGAGACTGCACGCAATTCAGAATATGAAAGTGTATTGACCGCCATAGTCACTGCTGTGCGACGGCGGATATTTTTCTCATCTTCTTCACGTTGGAAGTTCAAAAGCTGAATACCAACCACCGTGCTGGCAATCTCAACAAGGATCAAATCCTCATCTTCGAATTTTTTATCATTTCGCCAAATAATCAAAGAACCCAATCGAATCCCAGAAACGTGGATTGGAGCAATAGTTGTCAAACCTTCTGAGAAATCTGCACGACTCTCAACTGGAAAGATGCTTAATTCGTGATCTACAGTCAGATTTGCTTCTGTATCGTAAATCATGTTTGCACCTTGAATATAGTCCTCAGGAAAAATTTTTGATTGGAAAAATTGCTCTACACGATCATTATTAGTCTTGTAGCGCATAAAATATCCCAAAAGACGTCCCTTACTATTTAGGATACAAGCGTTGCAATCAATAATATCCGCTAATTGGCGTGTGATGGCATTATATGGAAGATCATCTTGTAATTTCTCCTCCGCACGCTTCAGGATAGACGTAATTTTTCTCGTTTTTTCTAATAAATGTGCCATTTTTCACCTCGTATTTAATCGCTTCCATTATATCATAAATTGATCATTATTTCAATAATTATCTGAAAATTGTTTATTGAATTGCAATTCATGACTGTTCGAAAATTTTTACTAGTTTTTTCTAATTTTCTTGTTGACAGGTTCCTAAATTTTTGATAATATAATATTACAAGATATCAAATATATAAATCTATTTTCTCGTATTAATCTTTTATTAACTCTCGGTCTCCTTATATATAAAAGCGATCCACCTCAGTGAACCGCTTTTTTTATTATTTATCACCCTTGTTACGGATTACAAAACCAGTTTTCTTCTCACTTGAAGTATTACGTGGTTTTTTATTATCCTTACGGTAACGTTTTTCCTTCTCAAAGCGGTCGTTTTTGCGACTGCCTTTTTTGAAGTCATCTCGACGTTCACCGCGACGATTGTCGCGACGGCGATCACGATCTCGACGATCCTCACCACGACGTCCTCCCTTACCTTTACCACCGAAACCATTACCTGATGGTTTAAATGGCAGTGGTTTCTCACGCGCAATTTCAACTTCTGGAAGACTATCTGGATCCTGAACTGTCAAACTTAGAATGTACATTGCCAATTCTTCTGGGCTGAATTCAGCTGCCAATTTACGGGCATCTTTTGCGAATTTGTCAAAGTTTCCACGAACAGTCTCATCGGCAAAGTCACGTTCAATTTTCTTCAATGCAACATGCTTTTTAGCTTGGAAGGCTTCTTCTGCTGTCGCAGGTTTCAAGCCCTTCATGCGTTTCTTGGTCAAGTTTTCGATGATTTGGAGGTAGCCCATCTCATTTGGTGCTACGAAAGTAATCGATTGACCTGACTTACCAGCACGACCTGTACGACCAATACGGTGAACATAGCTTTCAGGATCTTGTGGGATGTCATAGTTGTAGACATGCGTTACACCAGAGATATCCAAACCACGAGCCGCAACGTCTGTTGCTACAAGGACATCAAGGTTACCGTTTTTGAAGTCACGAAGGACGCGAAGGCGTTTGTTTTGGTCCAAATCTCCATGAATCCCTTCTGCACGGAAACCACGGATTTTCAGACCGCGAGTCAACTCATCCACACGGCGTTTGGTACGTCCAAATACGATTGCCAGTTCTGGTTGCTCTACGTCCATGAGACGAGTCATGGTGTCGAATTTTTCTTGTTCTTTGACACGGATATAGTACTGGTCAACCAATTCTGTTGTTAACTCTTTAGCCGCAATCTTCACATGCTCAGGTTCTTTCATAAACTGAACCCCGATACGTTTGATAGCTTCAGGCATAGTTGCTGAAAAGAGCAAGGTTTGACGATTTTCTGGGACACGAGAGATGATGGCTTCAATATCCTCAAGGAAGCCCATGTTAAGCATTTCGTCCGCTTCATCAAGAATAAGAGTTTCAATATCTTGCAATTTCAAAGCCTTGCGTTTAATCAAGTCTAGGAGACGACCAGGCGTTCCAACTACGATATGAGCTCCTGATTTAAGAGCCTTGATTTGTTTTTCAATACTTGAACCACCATAAACAGAACGGACTTTCACACCCTTGCTACGACCAAAGCGGAAGAGTTCTTCCTGACTTTGAACAGCTAGTTCACGAGTTGGGGCGATGACCAAAGCTTGAATGGTTGCTTCTTCTGTACGGATTTTTTCAAGTGTTGGTAAGCCAAAGGCTGCAGTTTTTCCTGTACCTGTTTGAGCTTGTCCGATGACATCTTTTCCTTCAAGGGCCAAGGGAATGGTTTGCTCTTGGATAGGACTTGCTTCTACAAATCCTGCTTTTTCAATTTCTGCTAATAAATCAGCAGAAAGATTAAATTCATTAAATTTCACGTTATTCTTCTTTCTAAAGATGGTGCGAAGCCATCCTATAGCGCTTAGTTTATACTTTTCTTGTCATGACGTACTTTCATATCTTTTATGAAAGACCGTGTTGCTTCTTTTCCACTAAAGAAAAGTACTGCTTTTTTGCAACTTATCTAGTATAACACAAGAGAGGGTCAAAAGATAGTCTAACCTCCTGATTAAATCATGTAAACGATTTTTCTATCGATTTGCTTCACTCAAAAAGTATTTGTTAGAGCATTCGGTTCCTGAAATGATTTTCCGTAGCAGATTTGTGCAAAAGTTTTTTTCTTGTGCTAGAATGAAAATCGAACAGGAGGAATAAAAATGTTAACATACGATTTAATTGTAATAGGATTTGGTAAGGCAGGTAAGACGCTTGCTGGAAAACTAGCTTCAGCTGGTAAAAAAGTTGCCCTTATCGAACGTAGTAAGGCGATGTACGGCGGTACTTGTATCAATATCGGTTGTATCCCAACTAAAACCTTGTTAGTTGCTGCTGAAAAAGACTTGTCATTTGATCAAGTCATGGCTACTAAAAACACGGTTACTACACGCCTTAATGGTAAAAACTATGCTACTGTCGCAGGTACAGGCGTAGATATCTTTGATGCTGAAGCTCACTTTGTTTCTAATAAAGTCATCGAAATCCAAGCTGGTGACGAAAAACAAGAACTGACTGCTGAAACTATCGTCATCAACACTGGTGCTGTTTCAAACGTATTGCCAATTCCAGGACTTGCTACAAGCAAGAATGTCTTTGACTCAACAGGCATCCAAAGCTTAGACAAATTACCTGAAAAACTTGGTGTCCTTGGTGGCGGAAACATCGGCCTTGAATTTGCCGGTCTCTACAACAAACTTGGAAGCAAGGTTACAGTCCTAGATGCCTTGGATACATTCCTACCTCGTGCAGAATCTTCTATCGCTGCTCTTGCTAAACAGTACATGGAAGAAGACGGAATCGAATTGCTTCAAAACATCCGTACTACTGAAATCAAAAATGATGGCGACCAAGTCCTTGTCGTAACTGAAAACGAAACTTATCGTTTCGATGCCCTTCTCTACGCAACTGGACGTAAACCAAAGGTTGAACCTCTTCATCTCGAAAACACAGATATTGAACTAACTGAACGCGGCGCTATTAAAGTCGACAAACACTGTCAAACAAACGTTCCTGGTGTCTTTGCTGTTGGAGATGTCAACGGTGGCCTTCAGTTTACCTACATTTCATTAGATGACTTCCGTGTTGTTTATAGCTACCTCGCTGGTGATGGCAGCTACACACTCGAAGATCGTCTCAATGTACCAAATACTCTTTTTATCACACCTGCACTTTCACAAGTTGGTTTGACTGAAAGTCAAGCAGCTGATTTGAAACTTCCATATGCTGTTAAGGAAATCCCTGTTGCAGCAATGCCTCGTGGTCATGTAAATGGTGACCTTCGTGGTGCCTTCAAAGCTGTTGTCAATACTGAAACAAAAGAAATTCTTGGCGCAACTATCTTCTCTGAAGGTTCACAAGAAATCATCAACATCATTACTGTTGCTATGGACAACAAGATTCCATACACTTACTTCACAAAACAAATCTTCACTCACCCAACCTTGGCTGAGAACTTAAATGACTTGTTTGCGATTTAATAGATTTAATAATAGAAAGCAGCCCTCCTTGGGCTGTTTTTCTTTTTCTAAAATCTCAAATCTGTCTTTTTCAGCATTTATGATATAATAGAAACATGAAATTAAAAACTACTTTGGGCCTTCTTGCTGGGCGTTCTTCTCATTTTATCTTGAGTCGTCTTGGACGTGGAAGTACGCTCCCTGGAAAACTTGCCCTTCAATTTGATAAAGATATTTTACAACATTTAGCGAAGAACTAT
Organism: Streptococcus infantis; assembly: GCF_000963255.1. Taxonomy (GTDB): domain Bacteria; phylum Bacillota; class Bacilli; order Lactobacillales; family Streptococcaceae; genus Streptococcus; species Streptococcus nidrosiense. Next base: position 178,083 of record NZ_JYOV01000022.1, read on the forward strand.
GAGATTGTTGTAGTAACTGGTACCAATGGGAAAACCTTGACAACCGCTCTCACTGTCGGTATCCTAAAGGAAATTTATGGTCAAGTTTTAACTAATCCAAGTGGTGCCAACATGATCACAGGGATTACAACGACTTTCTTGACTGCAAAATCTTCAAAAACTGGCAAGAACATCGCTGTCCTTGAAATCGACGAAGCTAGTCTCTCACGTATCTGTGACTACATCCAGCCTAGTCTTTTCGTTATCACCAATATCTTCCGCGACCAGATGGATCGCTACGGTGAGATTTATACGACCTACAACATGATTTTGGATGCTATTCGAAAAGTTCCTACTGCTACTGTTCTGCTGAACGGTGATAGTCCACTTTTCTACAAGCCTGCAATTCCAAATCCTGTTCAGTATTTTGGTTTTGATTTGGAAAAAGGTCCAGCAAAACTTGCTCACTACAATACTGAAGGTATTCTCTGTCCAGACTGTCAAAGTATTTTGAAATATGAGCTCAACACTTATGCCAATTTGGGAGCTTATATTTGTGAAAATTGTGGATGTAAAAGACCTGACTTGGACTACCGTCTAACAGAATTGGTTGAGTTGACCAACAATCGTTCTCGCTTTGTTATTGACGGACAGGAATACGGTATCCAAATCGGTGGACTTTATAATATCTACAATGCTCTCGCAGCAGTCGCTATCGCCCGTTACCTTGGAGCTGATTCTCAACTGATTAAGCAAGGATTTGATAAGAGTCGAGCTGTTTTTGGACGACAAGAAACCTTCCAAATCGGTGACAAGGAATGCACACTGGTTCTCATCAAGAATCCTGTCGGTGCTACACAAGCTATTGAAATGATTAAACTAGCTCCCTATCCATTTAGTCTTTCTGTTCTCCTCAATGCCAACTATGCGGACGGGATTGATACCAGCTGGATTTGGGATGCTGACTTTGAGCAAATTACTGATATAGACATTCCTGAAATCAATGCGGGTGGAGTTCGTCATTCTGAAATTGCTCGTCGTCTACGTGTTACTGGCTATCCAGCTGACAAGATCACTGAAACAAGTAGCCTGGAACAAGTTCTCAAAACAATCGAAGCTCAAGACTGCAAGCATGCCTATATCCTTGCGACTTATACGGCTATGTTAGAATTCCGAGAATTACTAGCCAATCGTCAGATTGTTAGAAAGGAGATGAACTAATGGTTTATACTTCACTTTCCTCAAAAGACGGCAATTATCCTTACCAACTAAATATCGCCCACCTCTATGGGAATCTCATGAACACCTACGGAGATAATGGGAATATCCTCATGCTCAAGTACGTCGCTGAAAAGCTTGGGGCCCATGTGACAGTTGACATCGTTTCACTTCATGATGATTTCGATGAAAATCACTACGACATCGCCTTTTTCGGTGGCGGTCAGGACTTTGAACAGAGCATCATTGCTGGTGATTTGCCAGATAAAAAAGAGAGCATTGACAACTTTATCCAAAATGATGGGGTTGTTCTTGCTATCTGTGGTGGCTTCCAACTATTGGGTCAATACTATATCGAAGCTTCAGGCAAACGCATCGAAGGTTTGGGTGTCATGGGACATTACACACTCAACCAAACCAATAACCGCTTTATCGGTGACATTAAAATTCATAACGAAGAATTTGATGAAACCTATTATGGTTTTGAAAACCACCAAGGTCGTACCTTCCTCTCAGATGACCAAAAGCCACTCGGGCAGGTTGTTTACGGAAATGGAAACAACGAAGAAAAGGTCGGTGAAGGTGTTCACTATAAAAATGTTTTCGGTTCTTATTTCCACGGGCCTATTTTATCCCGTAATGCAAACTTAGCCTATCGCTTGGTCACAACTGCACTTAAGAAAAAGTATGGTCAGGACATCGTCCTTCCAGCTTATAAGGATATTCTGAGCCAAGAAGTCGCTGAAGAATACAGCGATGTGAAAAGCAAGGCAGAATTTAACTAAACTTCCATTTCCAACATGCTAATAGCTGTTGGAATTTTTTTAGGCTCTTTTCCCCTTCTCCCTTGCATTTTCTACTAATTTTTGCAAAAATAGAGGGGTAGAAAGAAGGTAGCATATGTCTAAATTACAACAAATCTTAACTTATCTTGAATCAGAAAAGCTAGACGTCGCTGTCGTATCTGACCCCGTCACTATCAATTACCTCACTGGCTTTTACAGTGATCCCCACGAACGCCAGATGTTCCTCTTTGTCCTTGCAGATCAGGAACCGCTTCTCTTCGTTCCAGCCCTTGAGGTTGAGCGTGCAACTAGCACTGTCTCATTCCCAGTTGTTGGTTATGTGGACTCTGAAAACCCTTGGAAGAAAATTCAAAATGCTCTTCCACAGTTTGACTTCAAACGTGTAGCAGTTGAGTTTGATAATCTCATCTTGACCAAATATCATGGCTTGAAGACTGTCTTTGAAAGTGCTGAGTTTGATAACTTGACTCCATTGATCCAACGCATGCGCTTGATCAAATCAGCAGACGAAGTGCAAAAGATGATGGTTGCAGGTGTTTACGCCGACAAGTCTGTTAAAGTTGGTTTTGACAATATCTCTCTTGATAATACGGAAACTGATATCATTGCGCAAATCGACTTTGCTATGAAACGTGAAGGCTACGAAATGAGCTTTGATACTATGGTCTTGACAGGAGATAACGCTGCAAATCCACATGGTATTCCTGGAGCAAACAAGGTTGAAAAAGATGCCCTTCTCCTCTTTGACCTCGGAGTTATGGTCAATGGCTATGCATCAGATATGACTCGTACAGTCGCTGTTGGTAAACCTGACCAATTCAAGAAAGATATTTACAACTTGACTCTGGAAGCCCAACAAGCTGCCCTTGACTTTATCAAACCTGGTGTGACAGCTCATGAAGTAGACCGCGCAGCTCGTGAAGTGATCGAAAAAGCTGGCTACGGTGAGTACTTCAATCACCGTCTTGGTCATGGTATCGGTATGGACGTCCACGAATTCCCATCCATCATGGAAGGAAACGACATGGTTATCGAAGAAGGCATGTGCTTCTCAGTTGAACCTGGTATCTACATCCCTGGTAAAGTCGGTGTCCGAATCGAAGACTGCGGTGTTGTTACGAAGGATGGCTTCGACCTCTTTACAAACACCAGCAAAGATTTGCTTTATTTTGATTAAAAAGTATATTACAAAAATAAGATGGAAAAGCTTAACTTTCCATCTTATTTTTTGATTTGATAATAAATTTTATCAGCTATATAACCTTTTCGTTCAACTGCATTTGGAATCGTCTTCCAAAAAGTCATACCAGCCTTTTCCATCACACGACCAGAGGCAGGATTTAAACTTGCATAGCAGGCATTAACCTCTTTAAATTCAATCTCATCCAGACAGTATGATAAAACTGCCTTCAAGGCTTCTGTCATGAGTCCTCGTCCCCAGTAGTCCATTCCTAAGATATATCCGATCTCACAGCTAGAGTTTTCTTCATCCACACTGACCAGACTAATATCTCCAATGACATAGTCTGGATTTTCTTTGAGACTAATGGCCCATTTATAGTAATTTGGATCGTCATAGGATTTTACCCAATTACCAATAGAATTTCGAGTCTGTTCGACATTCAGGTGTGGATTCCAAGTCACATAAGTTAGATTTTCTGGGCATGAAGCCCAATTATCAAACATGGCTCGAGCATCACCTTCCACAAATCTCCTCAGTATCAAACGTTCTGTCTCAATAGTTTGTGTACCTAGTGCTTTCATAATCGTTACTCGCTTTCTATTTGAATGTTCAAGCTAAGAAGGTCCACTGGACCTTCTTAGCTTTCTTATTTCTTTTGAGAGGGTAAAAACACTTTACTCATAAACATTGAGAAAACAACAGTTTCCTCTAATTTCATGACGCAGTAGCTGTCTGGTTTGAAATACGTTTTATCAAGCTTTTTCAAGCCTAGTCAGCCTTGCGGGGGTGAGACTACGAAATCGAACTCTTCGAGTTACCGGACCTTCCTCGCTTTTCTATTTTCAGGCTCGGGGTAAAAACCTCCCCCAGAGGTTTTTACTCCCAAAACGTATCAAACACGGTGATTGGTAGGTGGCGTTTGTGTTGGCCTTTGTACCACCATTTTTCAATGGTGGCTTGAGCTTCTGGGCTGACTTGCTTACCTTCGAGGTAATCATCAATCTCTGCGTAGGTTACACCGAGTGCAACTTCGTCTGCAATACCTGGTTTTTCTTCTTCCAAATCTGCTATTGGGATTTTTTCATAGAGGGCTGGATCAGCTCCAAGTTCCTTCAAAAGTTGTTTTCCTTGGCGTTTATTGAGGCGATAAAGTGGGAGAATATCTGCACCACCGTCACCAAATTTGGTAAAGAAACCTGTGATATTTTCCGCAGCATGGTCAGTCCCGATAACTGCTCCGCTATGGGTACCCGCAAGGGCATATTGGGCAATCATACGACTACGAGCCTTGATATTTCCCTTGTTAAAATCGGAAACATGACTGCCTGTTGCTTCCACTGCTGTTGTCATAGCATCAGCAGATTCCTTGATATTAATGACCAAGCTCACATCTGGTTGGATAAAAGCTAGGGCTTTTTGGGCATCTACTTCATCAGCTTGCACTCCATACGGCAGGCGTACAGCGATAAATTTATAGCTGTCATCTCCAGTTTCTGCTCGCATTTCTTCCATAGCTAGTTGAGCCAAGCGTCCTGCCAAGGTCGAGTCCTGTCCCCCAGAAATTCCTAATACAAAAGTTTTAAGGAAGGGATGTTTTTTAAGGTATTTTTTCAAAAAGTCAATGGAACGACGAATTTCTTCCTGGGCATCAATCACTGGTTTAACCCCCAGTTCTTGGATAATGGTCTCTTGCAAACTCATTCTTCTTCTCCTTCACCTAGAGCTTCCTTACGCATTTTATCAATCAAGTCCATCTTATCTTGCCACACATCACGAGCCAAATCGACAGGGTAATGTTGTGGGTTAAGAACACGTTTGTATTCGTCCCAGAGCTTGTCAAATTCCTTACGAGCATAGGTTTGAATTTCAGGTAAACTTGGTAAATCATAGACTAGCTTACCTTCCTTGAAAATGTCTACTAAGAGAGGAACAGCATCAAAATTACGGACAGTTTTCTTGATGTAAGTATAGGTTGGATGGAACATCTTGATTTCAGTCATACTAGCAACATCGACACCGTCATAGGTAATGTAATCACCTTCTGACTTGCCTTTTTCACGACTGGTGATGCGCCAAACTTGTTTCTTACCTGGTGTTGAAACCTTCTCTGCATTGTTTGAAAGTTTAATGGTATTGCGCATATGACCATTCTCATCTTCGATGGCAACAACCTTATATACTGCCCCAAGTGCTGGTTGGTCATAGGCTGTGATGAGCTTAGTTCCTACCCCCCAGACATCAATCTTAGCTTTTTGCATTTTGAGGTTAAGGATGGTATTTTCATCCAGGTCATTGGATGCATAAATCTTAGCATCAGTAAATCCTGCCTCGTCCAGTTGTTGACGAACTTTTTTAGAAATATAGGCGATATCTCCAGAATCAATACGAACACCAAGGAAATTAATCTTGTCACCAAGTTCACGTGCAACCTGAATTGCTGCTGGAACACCGATGCGAAGAGTATCGTAGGTATCCACTAGGAAGACACAGTTTTTGTGAGTTGAGGCATAAGCCTTGAAAGCTTGGTAATCATTGCCATAAACTTGAACTAAAGCATGAGCATGAGTCCCTAAAACCGGAATTCCAAAGAGCTTACCAGCACGGACATTACTGGTTCCATTAGCACCACCAATGACAGCCGCACGTGTTCCCCAGATAGCTGCATCCATCTCTTGCGCACGACGTGTACCAAACTCCATCAAAGGTTCATCTTCAATGACTGAACGAATACGAGCAGCCTTGGTCGCAATCAAGGTTTGAAAGTTGACGATATTTAAAAGTGCTGTTTCAACCAACTGACACTGAGCCAAAGGTCCCTCCACTTGAACGATCGGTTCATTAGCAAATACTAAGTCCCCTTCTTGAGCGGAACGTACAGTCAATTCCAACTTGAGATTACGGAGATATTCCAAGAAGGCGCCATGATAACCAAGTGATTCCAAATAAGCTATATCGCTATCTGAGAAACGCAAGTTTTCAAGGTATTTCACAATTCGTTCCAAACCTGCAAATACAGCATAACCATTTTTAAACGGTTGTTGGCGGAAATAAACTTCAAAAACTGCTTTCTTGTTATGAATTCCTTGGTCGAAGTAAACTTGCATCATGTTAATCTGATACAAATCTGTGTGCAATGTTAAACTGTCATCTGGGTACATATACTGTCCTTCTTCCTTATTTGTAAAAAGATGAAAATGTTTCTTCTTTTCTCATAAATTAGTACTATTATAACACATTTTATCGATATTGATAAAAAGCTAACAAGCTATTCTATGCTCTCGAGCTCATCCATATCTTTTTCATACTTCTTCTGAGCCCATTCACCATAACTTTTCAAACCTAAGTTTCCAATAAAGACCCAAGGAAGATAAAAGATATAGGTAAATACCCAAGCAGACAAGTATTTAACGTTCAGAGGATTGTGCTGGTAAATTTCTATGTTGAATTGATAATTCTGTAACATTAAAAGAGCCGTAATAGCCAAGGTCAGGAAAAAACAACCCAAAATCGTAAAATGAAAACGACTATAATAGGTCACACCTAGACTTCGAGCACGGTTGAAAAAGTAAAAAGTCCCAATAATGATAATGATGAGCATCATACTCGGATTAAAAAGGCTTGGTGCCAATACTGCAATCATATAAGATAGGAGCGACAAAGAAATGAAGATATAGAAACTTTCAGCCCCAGCTTTATTGATTAATTGTTCTTCTCTTTCATCCAGTAATTGATAATAAAATAATCTATTTTTCATCTTCTTCCTCCCAAAATAATTGATCTAAAGTTTTCCCTAAGCATCTACAAATGGACTGGCAAAGGGAGAGACTAGGATTATATTTCCCAGCTTCTATCAAGCCGATAGTCTGTCTAGTCACACCTACAGCTTCTGCCAAGTCACCTTGTGTCATATCAAGCTCTACTCGAGCAAGTTTTAATTTTAAATTCTTAGCCACTTCTTACCTCCTTTATAATTTTAAAAAGTTGCGCTTCTTTCTAAGTTCATTATATCATATAATTTACATTATGCAATATATATCTGTCATTTTGTGCGATTTTTTTAACAAAAACTCTCTACCGCTGAAATGATAGAGAGTTTTCTGCTTATTCAAATTTTTTCAAAATATCTACAACGTCGCTTCTTTGTTTTACTTGATAGGCTCTGATTCCTAGACTTTCAGCCATGTTAGTGTTGTCTGCTATATCATCAAGAAAGACACAATTTGCTGGGTCCAACTGATATTTACGGAGGATCTCTTCAAACATTTTTCGATCAGGTTTGATAGCCTTGATATCACAGGAAAGAACAAAACCATCTAAAATCTTTTCTAGAGGTGCTAGTTGATTTTTCAATAATTCATAAAAAACTGGTGAGGTATTAGATAGGACAAAAATACGATGGCCATTTTCCTTTAAACGTGCAAGAAGCGGAAAGATTTCCGTGTAAATATCGATATAGGAAGGCCAGTTCCAAATGACTTCTTCAACCTTTTTCTGATAGCAATCTCCTAATAGGGAAAGAACCTTATCAACCAATTCTTCTCGAGTCAAGGTCCCCAGGTCCAATCTTTCCCAGAGCCCCGACTGGAAAATCGCCTTGTCTAAGATCAGATAATCTTTCTGAGTTTTAGCTACAGATTTCAAAATCTTATCCTTGTTCCATTCCAGTAGAACATTACCCATATCCAGTATGATATCCATCAACCTACCTCCATCATTATGTGAACAATCTCTTTAAGCGTCCAATGTCTGTTTATAAATCTTTTTGATAATAGTGCCTTTGTCCAGTGCAGGGATAGTCTTTTAAGGTAAAGACTTCCTGGTAACCATGTTTCTGATAAAAGGCTGGCGCTTGAAATTGATAAGTATTTACAAAAGCAAAGCGACAGTTTCTCTTTTTAGCTTCACTCTCTGCTTGCTGCAATAGTTGGGAGCCGATTCCTTGTCCTCGCAACTCCTCTTTCACAAATAAATACTCGATTTCTAGCCAATTCCCAAAGGTCTCTGCTACTAAACCAGCCAGGAGTTGACCATGTTCATCTTCGACATAAAGGTTTAGTGGCTCACTTTCAGCAGTTTCTCTTTTGGAACGATTATAGGAGCGAATCAAATCCCCTATCTCCTGTGCTTTCTGAGACTTTGTATTCTCCAATCTAATGTGCATCAAAACCTCCTCCAAGACACTTATGCCTTGATTATATTCCTATTTTGAAGAACTGTCAAACTTAAAAAAACTCACCAACCTGAGCTAGTGAGTTTATAACTTATTTTCTAAATTTCCATTGGCTGTAAATACCAAATGCAACAATCCAGATAGCTGAACCTCTAGCTCCCATTACAGTTGATTCTTGTAAGAAGAGTGTTCCAAATACAAAGATAAAGAAGAGCATTGTTAAAGGATTTAGCAAGCGATATTGGGGCATGAGATAGCCATCTGCCATAAAGTCCTTAGACTTACGATATTTGAGATGGGCTACCATGATCAAGATGTAGATAGCGATATAAACACCTGATGAAGAAGCTGTAATCAAAGCAAAGGCATCTGATACGCCAGGAAGTACATTGATGAATGCTGCAAAACCAATCAATACGGCAGAAGCAATGATTGCATTCTGAGGAACGTTGTGGCGTGAGAGGGTATCTGCCTTAATAGCTTTCAAGAAACGATTTGGTGAATCATGGGCAATCTGATACAAATGACGCCCTGTTGAGTAAAGGGTTGAATTCAAGGCTGATGCAGCTGAAGTCAAGACAACAAAGTTAATCAAAGCAGCCGCCCACTTAAGACCAACAAGTTCAAATACCGTTACAAATGGTGAATCTGCTGCAGAAAGCTCACGCCAAGGAATAATAGACATGATGGCTAAAAGAGCTCCACCATAGAAAAAGATAATTCGCAAAGGAATTTCCTTAACAGCCTTAGGCAATACTTTTCTTGGATCCTTAGTTTCAGATGTAGTAACACCGATAAATTCAATCATCAAGTATGCAAAGAAAACCATCTGGAAGGCCATGACAAAGTTCATAGCACCATTTGGGAAAAGTGAGAAGTGTTCACTGATATTGGCAAGACTTGCTGAACCATAAGGCGTTTCAAAGCCAGTCAAAACTAGAAAGACACCTGTCGCAATCATGGCAAGAATGGCCACGATTTTGATCATAGCAAACCAAAATTCTACTTCACCAAAGATTTTAACGGCAATCAAGTTCACTAAGCCGAGTATTGTCAGAAATACAACCTGAATCAACCAAGATGGCCAGGAGGGAAACCAAAACTGAACATAGTGAGCAATAGCTGTAATCTCAGCCATACCAATAAAGACTACTGAGAGCCAGTAAGACCAGACTGAGAAGTAACCCCAACCCTGACCTAGATAACGAGTAATAAAGTTGATAAAGGTATGCTGCTCTGGGTCTTGGTACAACATTTCCCCGATAGCACGCATCATAAGATACATAAAGCCACCCGTAATCATATAGACCAAGACGATTGACGGACCTGTCAAACTAATGGAACGTCCAGCTCCTAGAAATAGTCCCGTTCCAATCGTTCCTGCAATCGCCATAACCTGAACATGGCGATTGGTTAACCCACGTTCCATTTTATTTTTCTTTTTGTGCTTATTTTCTGAATTCATATAGTCTCCTCTAGTTTTTAGAATTAAGAAAAGGAGTAATGGGAAGCGCTTTCCCTATATCTACTCCTTCTTTTCATTCCTATTAAACTGTTTTTTCTACTTTTAAGATTTTAACATCATAGCTTCCTACAGGTGTTTCAATCGTAGCAGTATCACCTGTTTTCTTACCAATCAAGGCTTGCCCAATTGGGCTTTCATTTGATACTTTACCTGCAAAGGCATCTGCACCCGCTGATCCCACGATGATATATACTTCTTCGTCGTCTTCACCAATTTCTTGGATAGTGACTGTTTTCCCGATAGCAACTTCATCTTGAGCAACTGCATCGCTATTGACAATCTCAGCATAACGGATTTTTGTTTCCAAGCTAGAGATTTGTCCTTCAACGAAGGCTTGCTCGTCCTTAGCTGCTTCATACTCACTATTTTCTGACAAGTCACCGTATGAACGCGCAATCTTGATGCGTTCTACAACTTCTGGACGACGAACTAGTTTCAACTCTTCTAATTCTTTTTCGAGTTTTTCCTTTTCTTCAAGGGTCATTGGATATGTTTTTTCTGCCATTTTTCTCAACTTTCTTTTGATTAAATTTAAATTTCTTTAGGTAGTAAAGCAAAATTATGTGGTAAACCACATAATTTTACAATGAAGACAAAGTCTTTTTAAAGCTTTCCTTAAATGATTTTGGTCAGTAGCGACCTTTTAAAATCTGTGCCTAAACCGAATGATTCTATCACTGCTAGACTCAGGTTCAAATAAGAGGTAGGTTTTGACTTTCGTAATTTCCGAACGCCTAAAACTTGTGAATTTCAGGCGTTTCTAATCATAGCGGAAAGACTGGTGTGACTTGCTATTCCCGTAAAAATAAGAGATTCTTTTCTACATTCACGGATTTAATCGCAAATCTTGTTCTAAGAGTTAGTTTGAACTACTTGATTGTGTCAGTTTACTGTTGACATGCTCTGCAACGTTTCGATCATGTTCTTCTCGTGTAGTTGCAAAGTAAACCTTGCCATCTTGTACGTTGGCTACAAAGTAGAGATAGTCGCTCTTAGTTTGATTGATACTTGCTTCAATTGCATCCAGACTTGGACTGTCTACTGGACCAGGCATTAAGCCAAGGTTCGTATAATCATTATATGGTGAATTGATTGTTGTATCAATTGCTGCATCATCTGCCAAGCTAATATTTTGTCCTAGCTTACCTTCTGCATAGAGAATAGCAATATTACTCTGAAGTGGCATACCAAGGTTCAAACGATTATAGAAAACTCCAGCGATCAGCTTGCGATCGTCAGTTTTCAATCCTTCTTTTTCCACAAGTGATGCGATGGTGAGGAGTTCATTCACTGTCAAGTTCTTTTCTTTGATTGCAGTGTAATGTGCTGACAAGTTTTTGTCCATAGTTGCCACCATTTCATCAATCAAGCTTTCAATAGTTGTGCTTTCTTTGATAGCATAAGTTGCTGGGAATAGGTACCCTTCTAAACGATAACGAACACCACTTTCTTTAGTTGGTAGACTTCCGAGAAGGGTTGGATACTTAGCAACTAATTGAGAGATGAAGGTTTCATCTTGCACTTTTGCCAAGAAGGCATCAGCCGTCAAAGGTTCTTTAAACTCTCCTTGAAGCTGACCAACTGTTTGTGCGATTTGATCAAGGGTATAACCTTCAGGGATTGTAAGATTTGCAAGTGCAACCTCTTGAGGTTGAGGCGTTCCTCCCTTTTGCAATTCTTTGATGATATCATCTGTACTCATGCTCTTTTGCAAATTATAGTAACCAGATTTCAAATCATTGTAGTCTTTATACTTAGCATAAAGGCTAAAGATAAAACCATGTTTTACCAATCCAGAGTTTTCTAAGGTATCACCAATTTGCTGAAGATTGGCCCCTTCTGGAATCTGAACCGTAACATACTGTTTTGAATTTGCATCAACCGGTTGGAGTGCAGATTCGACATAACGGTAACCAAAGAATCCACCCACACCTAGTAAAATCAATAAAACAAATACTGTTACGAAAAATCCTTTCAAGCGTGATTTTTTCTTTTTCTTGATTGGTTTCACTGATTCTTTACGACTTCTTCTAGGAAGTTCAGTTCTAGTTTCAACTGGAGCAACTGGCTCTTGACTTGGAGTTTCTTTTGCAAGAACTGTTGGTTTCGGTTGAGGTTTAATATTATTTCGAGCAGGACTTGGTTTGGCCTGATTCGTACGATAAGAAACTGGAATCCTTGTCGAATTAGCATTGAACTCTTTCTCTTCTTGAACCGGCTGAGCAGGTTCAAGAGGCTTGACGGGTTCAACAGCTTCCGTTGATGGTAGAGGATCTGGAGCTACAGCTGGCTCTGAAACTACAGCTGGCTCTGAAGATACAACTGGTTCTGAAGCTACAGAAGTTTCAACTGAATCATCTTGTAAAACTGGACGTGGTGGAACTGCTGGAGCATTAGCAAGTAATTCATCCACTAGAGAAACAGAATTGGCCATCAAGTCTTCTACTGAAGGCTCTTCCACTGGGTTTTCCGCTTCTGAACTATTATTTAAATTTGAAAACAAATCATCGTTGTTACTTTTAGTATTCGCGATCCCGTCTTCTCTTTTTAATCTTTCTAAATCTCTTAAAATTTGTTCTTTAAAACTTAACTTTTCTTCTTCTCGAGAATTTTCGCTCAAAGGTGTTACCTCCTTGTTGATAATCCATAATATTATATCTTAAAAACTAAAGAAAAGCAACCATAGATGCCTTCCTGCTGCCTAATTCGTGTTTTCCCAGACCATGTCATACCATTCTTCACCAGCAAAAGTCGACTTTGATTTTCCTTCATTCACAAAATCATGTTTCTCATAATAGCCAATGAGATAGTCATGGCAGGTTAGATTGATTCCCTCACGCTCATGCTCAAGAGCGAGATCTTTTAAAGCGGTCAATAATTTTCGTCCGACACCTAAAGCTTGAGCTTTCTTAGCAATGGATAGACAAGTCACAGAGATATAGCCACCTTTTTGATGGCTATAATCTTTAATGTCTTCTGTAAAGGACTGGTCTTGTAAATGTCGATGAGGGACTACTGGTCCCTCAATATAGCCTAGAATTTCCCCCTCTTTTTCAGCCACTAAAAAACTGGTCTTGATTTCCTTCAGATGAGCTTCAAAAACAGGACGAGGAATGGCTTCTTCAATTGAAAAATTTTCTAGTTCAATTTCAAAGATACGATCTAAATCTGTCAATCTAGCTTGTCTAATAATCATATTTTCTCCTGATAATAGGGATTCTGCCAACGCATGAGAAAGGCAACTTCACTGCTCCTTTCTCCATCTACAATCCCTTGTTCCACAAATCCATTCATTTCAAAGTAGGCCAGCAACTCATCCTCACAAAGCAGGTAAATACCTGGTCTATTTTGCTGACGGGTAACTTCCTTCAAAGCTGCTAGCAACAAGGTTCCAAAGCCTTGCCCCTGAAAATCGGGATCGACAGCTAAATCTTCAAGGATGATTGAGTTCTCACTAATGAATTCCTCATCTCCGATCTCAAGCATCCATTGTCTTAAAGAGGGAATAGGAGGTGTCGTCGCAATGATATAAGCAATCCCTTGATCATCCAGGCTAGCTAAGAGAAACGTACCCGCATGCTTGCGGATACGTTCTTCTATTATTTCTCTATTCAATACTTCTAGGGAGTTTGAAATACTTTCTTGTATCAAGCAAATCTGATTTATATCTGATTGCTGTGCTTCCCTGATTTTAATTGGAAATTCCATGATCTTCCTTACTGAACATTGCTTGTCAAATTAGACAAGAGACGTTCGAATGAATATTCATAAGTTTGGATATCGCCAGCTCCCATAAAGACATAGACAGCATTATCATGGTCTAGGAGTGGAGAAACATTTTCAACTGTGATAACTTGATGTTTCTTGTTGATTTTATTTGCAAGGTCTTCTACCTTGACATCACCATGGTCCACCTCACGAGCAGATCCATAGATTTGTGCGAGGTAAACTGCATCAGCCTGATTCAAGGCCTGAGCAAAATCATCCAACAAGGCAATTGTACGAGTAAAGGTATGTGGTTGGAAAATTGCCACGATTTCCTTGCTTGGGTATTTTTGACGTGCAGCATCTAGCGTCGCAATGATCTCAGTTGGATGGTGAGCAAAGTCATCGATGATAACCGTATTATTAACAACCTTTTCTGTAAAGCGACGTTTCACTCCACCAAAAGTCTTCAAGTGTTCACGCACTAAATTCAAATCAAAGCCAGCAGTATAAAGCAAACCAATCACTGCTGTGGCATTCATGATATTGTGGCGACCGAAAGTTGGAATGTGGAATTGACCCAACTCTTGATCACGGAAGTGAACGGTAAAGGTTGAACCTGTTGTAGAACGAAGCAAGTCACTTGCTACAAAGTCATTACCTTCTGTTTCAAAACCATAGTAGTAAATCGGAGCATTAGCCGTAATCTTACGCAACTCAGCATCTTCACCGTAAACGAACAAGCCTTTAGTAATTTGTTTGGCATAATCATTGAAGGCGTTGAAGACATCTTCCAAGCTTGTGAAATAGTCAGGGTGGTCAAAATCAATGTTAGTGATGATAGAGTACTCTGGATGATATGGCATGAAATGGCGCTCATACTCGTCTGATTCAAAGACAAAATACTTGGCATTTTCAGAACCACGACCTGTACCATCTCCGATCAAGTAGCTAGTATCAGTGATGTGTGACAAGACGTGAGAAAGCATCCCAGTCGTTGAAGTCTTACCGTGTGCACCAGCAACTCCCATGCTGATAAAGTCACGCATAAAGCTACCAAGAAACTCATGATAACGTTTATAGCTGATACCATTTTGGTCCGCGTAAGCAATTTCAACATTGTTATCTGGACGGAAGGCATTACCAGCGATAATTTCTAAATCTCCTTGAAGATTTTTTTCATCAAAAGGTAAAATTGTAATTCCTGCTTGCTCTAGTCCACGTTGTGTAAAGTAGTACTTTTCAACGTCAGAACCTTGCACCTTGTGCCCCATTTGATGCAACATCAAAGCCAAGGCACTCATACCTGATCCTTTGATTCCGATAAAATGATAGGTTTTTGCCATTTTCTTCCCCTCTATTCGCTCATTCTAGTCAAGTTGAGCTCGTGGGCCACTTGACGTTCTTGTTCTTTTTGTTTGCTTTTTTTGTTATAAATTTGGCTTTTCTTTAAAAAGTCATAATTGTTTTTCTTGGAATGACTTGTTTCACCATCTGAAATTGGATGTTCTGCTTGAGAAACTGTTTCTGCTAAAATATAGTGAGACTGACCTAACTTCTGACTATATTTCGCAAATTCTCCTGGATTTTCCTTTTGAAAAGGTGCTGTCGGTTGATTTGATGGACGCACATGGCTTGTCTTCGGTTGACGTCTCGTATGACTTACATCCTGAGTCAAATATCTAGCCGAGCGCTTCTTTTTCAAATCCGCGCGAGCTTCTTCACGCGCTAATTCAGCATAGGATTTTTCTTTTTTCTCAATCGGTTTTACAAAAGGTTTGACTTTCTCTTGCTTTTTGTCTTCAGTGATTGGAGACCATTCCAAGTAGTTTTTATCTTGGTAATCACCTTTTATATTACTGATGAAATCAGACTCATCGTAGAGATTCATAACTGGCATTTCTGTCAACATGACTTCATCATCTGCCACTATTGGAAATCGTTTTTGTGTCATATTTATTTCCTTTCAATACTCCATTATAGCGTAATGTCTTGATTTTTCAAGTATAGGCTCATGAAATCCCTAAAATTTCTCGTATTTCAGCTAGACTCAGACTGCCACGAGACTCTGTTCCATCCAAGATTTCAGAAACAAGATTTTTCTTTTTCTCTTGTAATTCTTGAATCTTTTCTTCAATTGTACCTCGAGTCACAAGGCGATAAACTTCAACAGCTTGCTCTTGCCCCATACGATGGGCGCGACCGATAGCCTGCGATTCAACTGCAGGATTCCACCATAAGTCTACTAGAATGACTGTATCGGCACCAGTGAGATTGAGACCGACCCCGCCAGCCTTTAGGGAAATTAAAAATACATCGCGCTCACCTTGATTAAAGGCTTTGGTCATCTCTTGACGTTCTTGCGAAGGTGTTGAACCCGTAATTTTAAATGAAGTCAAACCTAAGTCAGGCAGCTCTTGCTCAATCCGATCCAGCATACCTCTAAATTGTGAGAAAATAAGTACACGATGCCCACCTTCAGCAATCTGAACCAGCAAATCTCGTAAACTATCCAGTTTCCCGCTCTCTCCTTGGTAGTCCTCCATAAAGAGCGCAGGCGTATCACAAATCTGACGCAGACGCATGAGTCCAGTCAAAATTTCGACGCGATTTCGTTGAAATTCCGAATCGCTTACCTGTCCCAAACGTTCCTGCATCTGTTGCAGTTGAGCAAGATAGATAGCTTTTTGTTGATCCTCCAGTTCATTCTTATAGACGACTTCAATCAAGTCAGGCAACTCTGTCAAAACCTCTTCTTTCTTACGTCTCATGACAAAGGGTTTGATAAATTGAGCCACTCTCTCAGTTGATAGTTTCATAAACTCCTTCTTAGCAGGTAAGAGGCCTGGTAAGACAATCTGAAAAATCGACCAGAGTTCTCCCAGATGGTTTTCAATCGGTGTTCCTGATAGTGCAAAGACAGATGGAACCACAAATCGTCGTAAACTTTGAGCAATCTTCGTTTGTGCATTTTTCATGACTTGAGCTTCATCTAGAAAAAGAAAATCAAAAGATAGGTCTCGATAAATTTCACTATCTTGACGGAAAGTAGCATAGCTTGTCACATAAATCTGATGATTTTCTGCCAAAATTGACTCTCGATGAGATTTTAAGCCATGCACAACCGCGACATCCAAATCTGGAGCAAACTTTTGAAATTCATCAGCCCAGTTATAGATTAAGCCAGACGGAGCAAGGATTAGGACACTAGTATCTGCTTGAACCTGACTACTTAAAAAGGCGATGGTTTGTAAGGTCTTCCCAAGTCCCATATCATCTGCTAAAATCCCACCAAAGCCATAATGGTGAAGCATCTGAAGCCACTGAATTCCCTTTTTCTGATAATCTCTAAGTTCTGCTTGGATATTCAGCACTTTCATCGGAAAATCTTCTGGATGCGTCAAATCATGGGCCAGATTGCGAAATTCTTCGGTGAAAGAAATTTGATCCTGGTCCTTAAATAGATGAGATAGGGTATAAGCTAGGGATTTACGAGCTCGAAAAGCTCCATCTTGTAGGTCCTCTATCCCTAATTCTTCTAAATCCTGACGGATACGCTTGGTCTGATCATCGAAATAGTAAACCTGATTCGAAGAGCTGATGTAATAATCCTGCTTCTCAACTAGCGCTTTCATCGCTCGATCGATTTCTTCTTGATCTATATCTTGAAAATCAAATTGAATTTCTAATAGGTTTCCCTTGGATGAGATGTGAACTTGAGGCTTCTGAACCTGATAAAGGTCTTGCAAGCTTTCAGAAATCTTTAATTCTCCAAGTGCTGCAAAGGCTGGTAAAACTTCCTGGAAGAAGGCATGGACTGCATCAGCTTTCAAACTTTGACGCCATGAACGAAAATCTGCTTCAAATCCAGCTGATAGAGCTAGTTGAAAAATCTCTTTCTCTAGTTGAATATCGCTAGCAAAAGGAAGATTCTCTAGTTCATTACGATTCCTTACTAGGCAAGTTTCATACTGAAACTGCATATCCAAACGAATAGAACCGTCCTCTTCTCCTTCCATGTAGAAAGAAGGACGGAAAGACTGAATTCGAAGCCCAACAGGAGCCTCTACCTTTCCTACGTTTTCGAACTGGGATAAGGTTGAAGCTAAAAGGTCTCGGTCACTGGTATCAAATTGTAAAATCTTTCTACCACTTTTATCGATAGATACTTTTTTTAATTTTTCTATAAGTCTAGTTTGTTCTTTAGACAGAAGATAAAATGTACCTTTAGTAAACAAGACTTGTCCCTTATAAAACGAATTAAGCCCTACCTGTTGAACAATTTCCATCTCAAAATAGTTGGATTTTTCTTCAATTTTAAAGGTAAATAAGCCTGCTTGACCATCAAAATCTTGAAATACAAGATGAGAATAGCTTGAAATCTGATGGTCAAATTGAAATTCATCTAAGCCCATCAGCAGACTAACACCCGGCTCAAAAAAAGACAGTGGGAAATAGAGATGACGACCTTGATTTTGGAAAAAGAGGGCATTTTCAACCTCATCTTCTACAATTCCCTGAAGGAAATTCAGAACAAATTGGCTACTTTCATCAAACTGACGAATATTCAAGGAAGTTTCATATAACTTTCCAATCATATAGGGTTTACTAGTTTCTAACACCTTCAGAAAAAGGGGGATATCTCGAATTACATAAAATTTCTGCGTCTGGATAAGACCGACTCTCAAAGTCCAAATAATGCGATTAGTCCCTGCTTCAATCTGCCCCTGAGCAGACAACTGATAGATTTCAGAAAGACTAGGAATTTGAATGGATTCTAAAAACTTTCCTCCAAAAGTAACCTGAGTTTCAACTTCTTCTTTCTGTTCGTGCACATTTTCCAGATTTCCCAAGAGTTCCTGACCAATCGGATCATTTTTCAGGTAATGCTCTAGTGCTGCCAAATGCACACAAAACCCTCTTTTTTGGAAAAAATCACAAGCACAAAAAACCAAATCATCATCCAGGCTATAGCGAATTTCTTCATCTGCTACACGCGCATAGAGGCGATGGTCTTTCTCTTTGATAATTTCAATCTGACTAGTTTCGTAGAGTTGAGCTCCCTCCATTCGAAGCTTCCCTGGAATCAATTTAGCCATATTTTCCCCTTTACTTTATCTCTTAATTATACCACATTTCTTCTTACGAAAATAGCCTTCTAGGAGTACTTTTCTCCTAAAAGGCTAGCTTCTTAAAATTTAGCGAAAGTAGCAATGATTCGCTGGCAAACTTCTTCCAAGACAGATGTCGGCATGGCTACATTTAAGCGAGCATGGAGAGCTCCTTCTTCACCAAAGTCCAAGCCCCTGTTCAGGATAACCTTGGCTTCGTCTCTTAAAAGGCTTCTTAATTCTTCATCACGAATATCGTAGGCTGAAAAATCAAGCCAAATGAGATAGGTTCCTTGAGGTTTCATGACCTTGATTTTCGTTTCTTTTCCAAACACATCGACGACATAATTGATGTGTTTCTCAATCAGTTCTTTGAGTTCTGACAACCATTCTTCACCAGAGCGATAGGCTGCTTCTGTTGCCAAATATCCCAACCCTGAGATTTCATGTTGATTATTAGCTAGCTGGCGCTTTTGGAAAGCCACTCTTAACTTAGGATTCTCGATAATAGCGTAGGAATTCTTTGTTCCCGCAATATTGAAGGTCTTGGTAGCGCTGCTTAAAATCAGTGAAAATTCTTTAAAATCTTCATTTACCGTATTGAATGACTGGTGTTTGTTTCCAAACAAGGCTAAGTCTTGGTGAATCTCATCAGACACCAACAAAACTCCATGTTTTTGACAAAGTTGTCCAATCTTCTCTAAGACTTCCTTCTCCCAAACACGTCCACCAGGATTATGAGGGTTGCAGAGAACGTAAAGTTTCACATCCTCTTCAACAAAGTCTTTCTCTAATTGATCAAAGTCAATCTCAAAAAGTCCGTCTTTTTCTACTAGAGAGTTGGTGATTAGTCTACGATTATTAAGCTTAATACTGCGAGCAAAAGGAGGATAAACTGGTGTGTTAATGAGTACTGCTTCACCCTCTTTGGTAAAGGCTTGGATGGCTGTTGAAATAGCTGGTACTACTCCTTCGATAAAGACTAGGGCATCCTTATCAAAGCGATAGCCGTGCTGTTTTTCCTCCCAGTTTTGAACGGCTTCAATCAAGCCATCACTAGCATAGGTATAGCCATAGACTAATTGCTCAGCATAGTCATGGACTGTCTGACGAATCTCAGGTAAGACTTCAAAGTCCATATCAGCGATCCAGGCTGGCAATACTTGACGGTCAGTCTCTGCTTCTTTCCATTTGTAGGTATGATGTCCAAAACGATTGGGCAAGGTCGTAAAATCATATTTTCCCATAGTTTTATCCTTCCAAGGCTTGACGCAAGTCTTCAATCAAATCTCTAGCATCCTCAATACCAATAGACAAGCGCAAGAGGTCATCTGTCAATCCATAAGAATGACGAACCTCTGCAGGAATGTCTGCATGGGTTTGAGTAGTTGGGTAGGTAATCAGACTTTCTACACCACCCAGACTTTCAGCGAAAGAGAATACTTTCAAAGTATTCAAGATATGAGGGATTCGTTTTTCATCCGCCACTTTAAAGGAAATCATCCCCCCACGACCTGTATACAAAACTTCTTTGACTGCAGGTGATTGTTCCAAAAAGGCTACGATTTCTTGAGCATTAGCTGTTGAGCGCTCCATACGAAGTGACAAGGTCTTGAGACCACGAATCAATTGATAACTATCAAATGGTGACAAGACAGCCCCTGTCGTATTGAGATTGTAAAAGAGTTTTTCGTATAAATCCGCACTATCTGTCACAACCACACCAGCTAGAACATCATTATGTCCTGCAAGGTATTTTGTCGCTGAATGAAGGACAATATCTGCTCCATCTTCAATTGGACGTTGGTAAATCGGGCTATAGAAGGTATTGTCGACGACAACTTTAGCACCCTTAGCATGAGCTAATGTTGACAATTTTTCAATATCAAATTCCAACATCAAAGGGTTGGTTGGTGTTTCAATATAGAGTACATCCACATCCTTTTCTAGCTCGGCAATTAGCTCTTCTTCTGTGTTTGCATAAGTAAAGTGGAAACGACCTTCCTGTTCCACTTGATTGAACCAACGGAAAGAACCACCGTAAAGGTCACGGACAGCCAGAACCTTACTACCTACTGGAAAAATGCTAAAGGCCAACACAATAGCAGACATACCTGAACTAGTTGCTAGAGCATAGTGGGCTGATTCAATAGCTGCCAAGACTTCCTCTGCCTTGCTACGAGTTGGATTTTTGGTGCGGGTATAGTCAAATCCAGTTGACTGACCAAATTCTGGGTGCTGATAAGTCGTTGAAAAGTGAATAGGTGTAACCAAAGCACCTGTTGCCTCATCAGACTTGATCCCCGCTTGTGCTAAAATTGTGTTGATGTGAAATGATTTACTCATACAATACCTCCAAATCTATAGTAACTATTGTACCACTTATTTTGTATCCTTCGTTTTCTTGTTTTCAAGAGCTAGTTATAGTTTCAAACTATACAAAAACGATAGCTTCCTGAGAAACTATCGTTTTTCCTGTTGCACTGACTGATTATTTAACGTGTTTAGCTAATTCTTCTTGGGCTTTTTTGTTAGATTCTTCTTTTTCTTTTAGCCATTTTTCTTTAGCTTTTTCATACTCATCAGCCGTTACAGTCTTATCTTGCAACTTGAGATATTTGTATGATTCGACACCCTTATTTCCTGCTTGTGAGAATGGCGATGAGAATGGAACTGTCTTTCTCAAGGTCGGTGTTCCACCAAGAGAAACGTTTGGAATTGCAAGGGCGCTATCAACGAGCCAAGCTTGAACTTCAGCATATTTTTCATAACGTTTTGCTGGTTCTTGCTCCTTGTTCGCTTCTTCTAGCATTTGAGTGTAAGTATCGAGTCCAACTGCCTTAGCCTTGTCATTTACCTCACCTGGTTCTAGACCAATGTTTTGCAACATACCCCCATTATTAACATTTAGGATATCAAGATAACTTGATGGATCCAAGTAGTCAGCACTCCAACCACCATTATAAATATCAAAATCCTTTTGAGCTGCGGTTTGAGCTAGGTAGCTAGAATTATCGTAGTCATCTGTTGATAATTGTTGGATATCGATAACCACATTCTCAGCCCCTAAGACAGATTCGATGGATTGTTTCAAAGAACTTGCTTCAAGTACACCTTTTTTAGCTGATTGGTCAACTGATACATCCAAGTGGATTGGGAACTGCACACCCTTAGCTTCCAATTCTTTCTTAGCTTCTGCAAACTTAGCCTTAGCCTTGTCAGGATTGTAGTATGGGTCTTGTGCATCTGCAAAGTTGATTCCTTGCCATTCTTGGCCATAGTTGACCATCTTTTCTGAAACAACATCGCCAAAGTCTTTTCCGTTGATACTTACAAATGTTGGAGGTACAACTAGGTTACGAATAATCTTCGTTGCTCCGTCTTCCCCTTGAGATTGAGCTCCATAGGCTGTACGGTTATAAGCATAGTTGAAGGCTTGACGGAAGTTTTTATTCAGAACTGCTTCTTGAGTTGATTTCTTTTCGATATCTGAGGATTTAGATGTGAAGTTATAAGATTTTCTGTCCAAGTTGAAGTTCAAGTAATAAGAAGTTGCGGTTTGCATACTATAAATGATGTTATCTTTGTTCTTCTCTTTAATTCCTTCAAAGCTTGAGCTATTTGGATAGAGACGTGCGTAGCTGTAGACTCCTTCTACAAAGTTACGAGCTAGTGCATCTTGGTCACTACCATCATAATAGGCCAATTTCACATCATCCACAAAGACATTTTTTTCATCCCAGTAGTTCGGATTTTTCTTGAATTCGATGACAGATTTTGAAACAAAGGATTTCATCAAGAAAGGTCCATTGTACAAAATACTAGAAGGATCCACCTTACCAAAATCATCCCCTTTTGATTTCAGGAAGTCTGCATTGACAGGGAAGAGAATGGTTGATGTTGTTTTAGAATTCCAATAAGATTCTGGTCGTGTCAAAGTGTACTGAACTGTTTGGTCGTCAATCGCCTTAACACCGACAGTTGAAAAGTCAGTTGTTTTCCCGTTGATATAGTCATCCAAACCTGCTACAGAATCTTGAACCAGATACAAAGCCTCGGATTTTTTATCTGCAGCATATTTCAAACCAGTTACAAAATCTTGGGCAGTTACTGGAGCATATTCTTCACCTTCAGAGGTATACCACTTAGCATCTTTACGAAGTTTATAAGTGTATGTCAAACCGTCCTGAGAAACACTCCAATCCTCTGCTAAGGATGGAACGTAGTTACCGTATTGGTCATTTTCCATCAACCCATCTACCAAATTGGTAACGATGTCATTAGTTGTTGCACGGTTTTCTGCAAGATAGTTCAAACTAGACGGATCGCTAGAATAGACATAGTTGTATGTTTTAGTTGAACTAGCTGAGTTGCTACAAGCCGCCAATAGTAGACCGGCACTTAGGGCAAGACCTGCCAGCGTCAGATATTTTGCCTTAGACTTTTTCATTTCCAGAACCTCCAAATTTAAATATTTGTATCATTATACAGCTATTGTTTTTTTTAGTCAAGCGATTATAGACATAAATTAATCTTTTTTCTACAATTTTTATTTTTTCTCTCTTTTTTAAATAAAAAATGAACAATTTAAACTTTTTTAGAGTTGAAAGTTCAAATTGTTCATTTTATTTATAAACTATTATGATATTTTCAAGCGTTCTCGCAACTGGTCCGCTTTTACCTGTCCAATAACCTTATCCAAGAGACGAGTATAGAGACACATGACTCCGTAGAGACCACCACCGATTGTTCCGATTAGAAGAACGTAAAGGAAACTCCAGAAACGACCTGATGGTTGGAAGACAAAACCAATCATCCATTGTAAGAAGCCTACCAGAATAAACATGACTAAAGTCAAAATTGTGACTAAAATTGTTCTCTTCAGAATAATCTTTCGACGTGCACCTGTCACCTCACAGATATCTCGGTACATCAAGACATTTGGAATGATGAGACCAATTGTCGTTGAAATGAGGGGACCATAACTATGGAAAATCGCAATTGATGGTAATTGAAGAACAATCTTAGCAATTGAGCCATAAACAAAATACAAGACTGCTTTACGATTACGAAACATAGCTTGAAGCATCGGTGACAAGACCATGTACAAACCAAGAATAGTTGACTGTAAGACTGCAAAAACAAACAAGCCCATCGCCAAACTATCTGGCTTACCATAAAAGACTGTATAGAGAGGTTCACCAACCATGACTACTCCAACAGTTGCTGGAAGTAAGAATAAGAAGAGCATGGTGATACTATCTTGAACGAGACGAGAAGCCGCTGGCAAATCACCCTTGACATAGTTCTCTGTCAAGAGAGGTAGCCCAACGCTACCAATCGAAACTCCAACCGAAATCAAAATCATGGTGATTTTATTAGGATTGGCGGAGAAATAAGAAAACATGACAACCAAGTCTTCATTACTGTAGTTGGTAAACCACTTCATACTATTGATAAAGGTCATTTGGTCCAAGATTTGGAAAAGCTGAATAGCCGAACCAGTCAAGATAAACGGAATTGCTTCCTTAATCGTATCAACCAAAAGACTCTTACTGTCAATCTTATCTCGTGTTTCAAAAACTTTTTGGAGCAATCCTTCCTTATAAAGGAAATAAAGCAAGACTGCAAAACTAGCTACCATTCCCACAAAAGCTGCAAAGGTAGATTGGGTAACAGCTGATAGATAATCCTTTGAACCGAGCTTCATGATGATAAAGGTTGCTAAGAGCATCCAAATGACACGGATAACCTGCTCAGCAATTTGACTCATGGCATAGGGCTTAAGATTATTCATCCCTTGGAAAAATCCACGGATAACACTCATAGACGGGAATATCAAGACAGCCCACGCTAGACTTTGCATAATGGGGATCAAGTCCTTACCGACTCCAGAAAGGTCCGCCAACCAAGGTGCAAAGAGGTATAAAATCAAGGCAAAGGCAAGTCCTAGCACAGTCATAAAGCCTAAGAAGCTCCGAATCAGGGCAAAACTATGCTCTTCCTCATGCATGGTATTGTATTTAGCGACCTGCTTAGCGACCGCTACCGGGATACCTGCTGTTGAAATCAACAAGAACCAGGCGTAGATATTGTAGCCCATGGTGAAGAGGCCATTAGCCTTAGCTGCATAAGTCCCCATCCAGATATACCAAGGGATGATGTAGATGGCCCCGAGCAGGCGACTGATAAAGTTACTAGCCGTTAGCCAGGCAGTCCCTCGTAACATCTGGGCCTGCTGATGATTATTTTCGTTAGACATAACTTCCTCATTCAATTTTAATAACTAGGAAATGTTCCTTATCTTCCATTATAAACTTTTCCTTGTTACTTGTAAAATTCAGACTTTCGGTTTACAATAGAAAGTATGATAAAGATTGAAAACGTATTAGATATTTTAAAGAAAGATGATCTCTTCCGTGAGATCATCGACCAAGGGCATTACCACTACAACTACAGTGATGTCGTTTTTGATAGCATCTGCTACGATAGCCGAAAAGCACAAAAAAATAGCCTCTTTTTTGTCAAAGGAGCAGCCTTCAAAAAAGAATTTCTCCTTTCGGCAATTGAACAAGGACTTGGTTGGTATGTAGCAGAACAAGACTATGAAGTAGGTATCCCTGTTATTGTCGTTAGCGATATCAAGAAAGCCATGAGTTTGATTGCCATGGAATTTTATGGCAACCCTCAGGAGAAATTAAAATTACTTGCTTTCACTGGTACTAAAGGAAAAACAACCGCAGCTTACTTCGCCTACAACATCTTAAGTCAACAACATCGTCCAGCTATGTTATCAACCATGAATACGACCTTGGACGGCAAGATTTTCTTTAAATCTGCCCTGACTACTCCTGAGAGTATCGATCTCTTTGAGATGATGGCGCAAGCAGTTGATAACGGACGAACTCACCTTATCATGGAAGTATCCAGCCAAGCCTACTTGGTTAAACGAGTCTACGGACTGACCTTTGATGTCGGTGTCTTCCTCAACATTAGTCCTGACCATATTGGTCCTATTGAGCATCCGACCTTTGAAGATTATTTTTATCACAAGCGTCTCTTGATGAAAAATAGCAGAGCAGTTGTCATTAATAGCGATATGGACCACTTCTCTGTTCTGAAAGAACAAGTTGAGAACCAAGAGCATGACTTCTACGGTAACCAGTCAAGTAACCAAATTGAAAACTCCAAAGCCTTTAGCTTCTCAGCAATCGGTAAATTAGCTGGAGATTATGACATCCAGTTGATTGGGCACTTCAACCAAGAAAATGCAGTCGCTGCAGGACTTGCCTGCCTTCGTCTAGGTGCTAGTCTTGAAGATATCAAAAAAGGGATTGCGTCTACTCGCGTCCCTGGTCGCATGGAAGTTCTCACACAGAAAAATGGCGCAAAAGTTTTCATTGACTACGCCCACAATGGTGACAGTCTTAAAAAACTAATCTCAGTTGTTGAAGCACATCAAACTGGAAAGATTGCTCTAGTGCTTGGCTCAACTGGAAACAAGGGAGAAAGCCGTCGCAAGGACTTTGGACTTCTCCTCAATCAACATCCTGAAATTCAAGTCTTTCTAACAGCTGATGATCCAAACTACGAAGATCCGATGGCCATTGCAGATGAAATCAGTAGCTATATCAGTCATTCCGTTGAAAAGATTGCTGACCGTGAGCAAGCCATCAAGACTGCTATGGCTGTTACAAGTCAAGAACTGGATGCTGTAATTATCGCTGGTAAAGGAGCCGACTGCTACCAAATCATCCAAGGGCAGAAAGAAGACTATCCTGGAGATGCTGCTGTTGCAGAACGTTATCTATAGTATATTTAAAGAAGGCTAGGAAAATCCCCAATGTCATTAAGTTAAGAAATTCAAATACAATTCTGTATTTGGGTTTCTTTTTTTATGTGCTAAACTGATAGTTAAGGAGGTACTTCCTATGATAAAACAGATAAAAGCCCACTTGAATAAGAGTATTCAGAGTATCCTTGGTCAAAAAGTTGAGCTCGTCAAACAAGATGAACAGGCCTTTACTCGTAAAAGAAGGTTATCACTAGAAACCATGATTCGTACCATTCTGGGAATGGGAGGAAAATCACTGTCAAAAGAATTACTAGATGCTAGACTGACAGTTTCAAATTCAGCCTTTGTTCAAAGACGCTATCAGATAAAACCTGAGGCTTTCTATACCTTATTTAAAGAATTTACAGCACCTATTCCACTTAACACCAATCTTCCGATATTCGCTGCAGATGGGAGTGATATCTGTATTCCTCGAAATCCCATGGATACAGAAACCTCTATCCAAACCCAAACGGATGTTAAATCCTATAATCTCATACACATAAATGCCCTATACGACTTGACGACTGGAGTGTATAGAGATGTTTCTATTCAAGACAAACATACGCAACATGAGCGCTTAGCTCTGATTCAGATGATGAAGGCTTCTCCCTTTCGAGAAAGCTCTTGTTATCATGGATAGAGGCTATGAAAGTTACAATCTCATGGCTCATTTTCAAGAAAAAGGATGGCTTTATATCATCCGAATTCGAGATGGAAAACAATCCATGCGTTCCTCCTTCAACTTGCCAAATACAGAGTGTTTTGATCAAAACTTTTCTCTAAAATTATCACGAAAGCAAACCAATCAGCTCAAAAAACTTTATCGTGATTTCCCCAATGACTATCATTTTATTCCACACAATTCTACTTTTGATTTTCTTCCAGAAACAAGTCAAAAACATGACCCTGTTGAACTATACCAACTTCCTTTTCGTTTGGTGCGTTTAGAAGCGGAAGAAGGAAAATACGAAACTTTGGTGACAAATACAGACTATTCAGTCCAACAATTAAAAAATCTCTACGCCAGCAGATGGGGCATAGAGACTAGTTTTCGTGACCTGAAATACAGTATTGGCTTGGTCAATTTTCATGCCAAAAAGAAGGAAGGGATTCTCCAAGAAATCTTTGCCCGATTTACAAATTTTAACTTTTGTCGTTGGGTAACCTCGCAAGTTGCCATCGACAGTAGTCACAAAAAACAAAGATATAAAGTGTGTTTCTCAGATGCGACTTATGCCTGCCGTTTGTTTTTTAACGGTTCCCTTTCTTCTCTCCAGTTGAAAAACTACCTCAAGAAACAGTTATCTATTATTCGACCGAATCGAAAATATCCAAGAAAAATAAAGGCCCAATCGGTAATTGATTTCATCTATAGAGTAACATAAATCTCAAAAAATAGGGTGAAAAAACCTTTATTTGTTATGCAAAAAAAATAGAAGATAGGATAGAGAATCACTTTGATGATCTCAATCCTATCTCCTATTCAAATAGTTAGATTACTAACTTAATGACATTG
>NZ_JYOV01000023.1 GCF_000963255.1 Streptococcus infantis
CTTGCCGACGTACTTGCACTTGTTGAGGCTGACGTACTTGCTGAGGTGCTTGCACTTGTTGAAGCCGACGTGCTAGCCGATGTACTTGCACTTGTTGAAGCTGACGTGCTTGCTGATGTACTTGCACTTGTTGACGCTGACGTGCTAGCAGATGTACTTGCGCTGGTTGACGCTGACGTACTTGCCGATGTGCTTGCACTTGTTGATGCCGATGTACTTGCTGATGTACTTGCACTTGTTGAAGCTGACGTGCTTGCTGATGTACTTGCACTTGTTGAAGCGGACGTACTTGCTGACGTGCTTGCACTTGTTGATGCAGATGTGCTTGCTGATGTGCTTGCTGATGTGCTTGCTGATGTACTTGCACTTGTTGATGCCGATGTACTTGCTGACGTACTTGCACTTGTTGATGCGGATGTACTTGCTGATGTACTTGCACTTGTTGATGCGGATGTACTTGCTGACGTGCTTGCACTTGTTGATGCGGATGTACTTGCTGACGTGCTTGCACTTGTTGATGCGGATGTACTTGCTGACGTGCTTGCGCTTGTTGATGCCGACGTACTTGCTGACGTGCTTGCACTTGTTGATGCGGATGTACTTGCTGATGTGCTTGCGCTCGTTGATGCGGACGTACTTGCTGACGTGCTTGCACTTGTTGAAGCTGACGTACTTGCGCTCGTTGAGGCTGACGTACTTGCGGACGTGCTTGCTGACGTGCTTGCACTTGTTGATGCTGACGTACTAGCAGATGTACTTGCTGAAGTGCTTGCGCTTGTTGAAGCGGACGTGCTTGCCGATGTACTTGCACTTGTTGAAGCCGACGTACTTGCTGATGTACTTGCACTTGTTGAAGCAGATGTGCTTGCTGATGTACTTGCACTTGTTGAAGCCGACGTGCTAGCCGATGTACTTGCACTTGTTGAAGCAGATGTGCTTGCTGACGTGCTTGCACTTGTTGATGCGGATGTACTTGCTGATGTACTTGCACTTGTTGATGCTGACGTACTTGCTGACGTGCTTGCACTTGTTGATGCGGATGTACTTGCTGACGTGCTTGCACTTGTTGATGCTGACGTGCTAGCCGATGTGCTTGCACTTGTTGATGCGGATGTACTTGCTGATGTACTTGCGCTCGTTGAAGCGGATGTACTTGCCGACGTACTTGCACTTGTTGAGGCTGACGTACTTGCTGAAGTGCTAGCCGATGTGCTTGC
>NZ_JYOV01000024.1 GCF_000963255.1 Streptococcus infantis
CAATGTCATTAAGTTAAGAAATTCAAATACAATTCTGTATTTGGGTTTCTTTTTTTATGTGCTAAACTGATAGTTAAGGAGGTACTTCCTATGATAAAACAGATAAAAGCCCACTTGAATAAGAGTATTCAGAGTATCCTTGGTCAAAAAGTTGAGCTCGTCAAACAAGATGAACAGGCCTTTACTCGTAAAAGAAGGTTATCACTAGAAACCATGATTCGTACCATTCTGGGAATGGGAGGAAAATCACTGTCAAAAGAATTACTAGATGCTAGACTGACAGTTTCAAATTCAGCCTTTGTTCAAAGACGCTATCAGATAAAACCTGAGGCTTTCTATACCTTATTTAAAGAATTTACAGCACCTATTCCACTTAACACCAATCTTCCGATATTCGCTGCAGATGGGAGTGATATCTGTATTCCTCGAAATCCCATGGATACAGAAACCTCTATCCAAACCCAAACGGATGTTAAATCCTATAATCTCATACACATAAATGCCCTATACGACTTGACGACTGGAGTGTATAGAGATGTTTCTATTCAAGACAAACATACGCAACATGAGCGCTTAGCTCTGATTCAGATGATGAAGGCTTCTCCCTTTCGAGAAAGCTCTTGTTATCATGGATAGAGGCTATGAAAGTTACAATCTCATGGCTCATTTTCAAGAAAAAGGATGGCTTTATATCATCCGAATTCGAGATGGAAAACAATCCATGCGTTCCTCCTTCAACTTGCCAAATACAGAGTGTTTTGATCAAAACTTTTCTCTAAAATTATCACGAAAGCAAACCAATCAGCTCAAAAAACTTTATCGTGATTTCCCCAATGACTATCATTTTATTCCACACAATTCTACTTTTGATTTTCTTCCAGAAACAAGTCAAAAACATGACCCTGTTGAACTATACCAACTTCCTTTTCGTTTGGTGCGTTTAGAAGCGGAAGAAGGAAAATACGAAACTTTGGTGACAAATACAGACTATTCAGTCCAACAATTAAAAAATCTCTACGCCAGCAGATGGGGCATAGAGACTAGTTTTCGTGACCTGAAATACAGTATTGGCTTGGTCAATTTTCATGCCAAAAAGAAGGAAGGGATTCTCCAAGAAATCTTTGCCCGATTTACAAATTTTAACTTTTGTCGTTGGGTAACCTCGCAAGTTGCCATCGACAGTAGTCACAAAAAACAAAGATATAAAGTGTGTTTCTCAGATGCGACTTATGCCTGCCGTTTGTTTTTTAACGGTTCCCTTTCTTCTCTCCAGTTGAAAAACTACCTCAAGAAACAGTTATCTATTATTCGACCGAATCGAAAATATCCAAGAAAAATAAAGGCCCAATCGGTAATTGATTTCATCTATAGAGTAACATAAATCTCAAAAAATAGGGTGAAAAAACCTTTATTTGTTATGCAAAAAAAATAGAAGATAGGATAGAGAATCACTTTGATGATCTCAATCCTATCTCCTATTCAAATAGTTAGATTACTAACTTAATGACATTGGGACTTTACCAACTTCTTTTTCAATTGTTACATAATTTATATTATGTTATAAACTATCCAAGGCATTCTTTTGCTCATCATTAACGATATGGGTATACAAATCGGTAACTTGTGTGCTTGCATGTCCCAGCTGGTGACTGACCAAAACCTGTGATTTGGTTGCATCATAGAGACGAGTTGCAAGTGTGTGGCGTAGCTTGTGTGGCGTCACGCGGACTTTGAAGTCTTCTGAATACTTGGCGACCATTTTTTCAACACTTGAAGCGTCAATACGGTTTGGAACACCTCTATATAAAGTTAGAAAGAGAGCTGTATCAGTCTTTTCTGTCTTGTAACGTTTGTCTCGAATAGCAAGATATTGCTCCAGATAAGGCTTCGCAAAGGCAGCAACATTGACTGAATCTCGTTTTCCACCCTTACGAGTAACATCAATGACCATCATCTTGAGGTTGAGATCTCGAAGGTCCAGGTTAACCGCTTCAGAGAGACGGACACCAGAGGCAAGAAGGAGTGCTATAATGGCTAAATCTCTCTCTTTATTCTTATTAAATGAAGAGAGGGCGCGATTTGAGAGAGTTTTGGGGTATTCCTCATCTATATATTTCAAAAACCCCTCTGTTTCATCACCTAAAAAGAGCTTTTGCTTGATATTCTCAGCCCGTGCAGCCAATGTTTCTTTCTTTTTCTTGGTAGCAACCTTCTTCATGACATTGCGGTAGAAATAAGGTTCTCCTTGCTCATTTTCAACCTCTTCAGTCAAATACTTATAAAGACTAGAAAGTGCTGATAAAGTCCGGTTGATGGTTGTTTGGGAGACACCATTCTTTGTCGTATTAGCATTGAGTAAAGGACGTTCACGTAAGTAAAGAATAAAAGATTCCATGTCTTTCTTTGTCATATTCTCAAGTACATCTAAAGGTATATTTGCCATGGTGTCAGCATTCGATATACCAGATTCTAAAACCCAGCTGAAAAATCGATCGTATTCCTTTAAATATTCGTACAAGGTCGTAAAACTATAGGGAACAGCCAGTTTCGATTGGTAGTATTCCAGAACATACCAGGGCATGACTTGTTTGAGTTTATCAATACGTTCTAATAAGATCTCGCGTTTCATGTTTTTCTCCAAATATTTCTATACTAGTAGTATAGCATAGCCAGATATATTTTTCAAGAAAATTATAGTTTTTCGGAAAGATGTTACAGGAGATATATAGGATTGTCTTAGTAAAAAATAATAACCAAAAAAATTTTTAAGCCAATTATACTCAATTATGTACTTTATTTAAGTGAAAACTAAAATTTTTTTCAATTATCCATAATCCAAAAAGGATAAACCATTTTCAGCTCCAAAGTACACTTTAATCAAAAACCGACGTAAAAAAGCCCTATAGAACTGCTATCTTCTAGGGCTTTGGTGTATCCTTGTGCTACCTATTCGGCAATTTGATTATATTACGTGGGAGTTTATGTGTTAAAAACATATCTATATTCATATTTTATAACGTATTAAAACATAAAATATGTAACAATAGAAACAATAGAAAAGAATAAGAGGATTAACAAGATAAAAATAATTATTTTTTTCATAATTTATTAATAATACTGACCCTTAGGATACAGTATACTCCTTTCTAGGAGGAATTCTTATTACCCCTATCTTTATTATAGGCCTACAGCAATTTATATTCAATTATTTATATGTGAAAGTGGTTTCAGAATTTGAAATTTAAATTTTTTATTATACATTGATTATCATTGAAAATAATGTACAAATTAATTTCTCAGATTAGAGGATATTATGTACTAGAAAACATACAAAATACCACTCCAGAATAATGTACAAAACAAAAATAAAGTACACTCCTTAAAGAATGTACTTTATGCTTCTAATTCAGTTGTATCAATTGTTTAGCTCATGTTAAGTCAATTGTACATAAACTTTTAGTTTTGAAAAATCGCTTAAAATATGGTGAATCATTGCTTCATTGAACTTATAGTTTTAAAATTTTTTTAACTTCTACAGTATATTTAACCGAAAAACAAAAACTCGTTCTCATCATCTAGAGACCGAGTTTTTGTTTTTATATTGTTTTCATCTATAAGAATCTGTCGATTAAATAAATCTGAAAAATCTTTTTCTTAAATCATTATCCGATACAACATAACATAAATTATGTAAATTAATACTGTTATAAAAGCAAATCTTTTACTTTTCCAATTTCACTTTTTGGAATCACGAGATGAATCATATCCCCTAGATACATCCTTGTAGAACCATTAACTGTCTTACTTTTACCGTTATGTACTTGGGTTGTGATGAGGACATTATGAGGTAAATTGAGTTCGTGTACCTGTTTACCAGCTATTTTGTCTGAAACCGGGATTTCTATCAGTGTAACTTCTCCATCATCAGTTGCCGATTCTGGTAGCATTTTTTCCAACATGGCTTCATAGACGGGCGCCCCTTTTAGCAGATCCATAACAATATAGGCAACTAGGGTCACCATCCCTAATGGCATTAGATTGCGGATATCACCGACCATTTCCGTCACGAGAATCATTGCTGTCAAAGGTGCTTTTGAGATAGCCCCAAAATAACCACTCATTCCAAGAATTACAAATATAGGAAATTGCTGCTGGGTGACGAGTCCAAGATTGACGCAAATAACGCCTACTAGGGCACCAAGTAAAGAACCTAATGCTAAAATTGGTAAGAAAATACCACCTGGTAGTCCACTTCCGTAACTGATCATGCTCCAGATAAAGCGGATGATAAAGTAAAGTAAGAGAATTTGAAAACTATAATCTTGTTCTGTTAAGGATAAGACAACCTGATTACCTCCACCAAGTATTTGAGGTAGAAATATTCCAACTGGAATGATCAGGATAAAAGCAAGAATTGGATGATAAGCTTTATTAATGTTAAGCTTTTGGCCAACCCATTCATAAACTTTGCCTACATTCAGAACGGCTTTTTCATAAAGAAAACCTGAGAGTCCAAGAAAAATTCCCATCACCAGATAAATCCAATATTGATTCAAGCTCATGAGAGGGATATCATCTGGCATATCCAGAACGGGTGTTAAGCCGAAGATGAGAAGGGAAACAAAGTTTGCTACCAGACTGGCGGCCAAGGTAGAAACCCAGAAAAATCTTGAAAAATGGTGATAGACTTCTTCTACTACAAATAATAACCCTGCAATCGGTGCATTAAAGGCAGCAGCAAGTCCAGCAGCAGCTCCACTTGCGATTAAAGAACGCTCTTCTACTGGGCTAGATTTCAGCCATTTTGCAATTCCTTTACCTCCAACAGCACCTAGTTGAATACTTGGACCTTCACGACCGAGCATGAGTCCACTAGCAATCGCGAGAATACCAAGAACATATTTCTTCCATAGCACACTCCACCAGTTGAGTGACATGAGACCTTTTAACTCTGCTTCAACTTGAGGAATACCAGAACCTTTAATATCTTTTTCTGAGCGTGTTAATTTGGCACTAAGCAAGCAAATTAGAATATATAACAATAAAATGATCAATAGATTTCGAAGTAGATTTTCTTGGTCTAGATATAGTCCTTGAACGACATGAAAGCCTTTTTCAATCAAAAACCGAAAAGACCCAACAATAAGGCCCACGACTAATCCAACGATAATTCCTCGTCCTACTTGAGATAGAATTGTACTAGATGCGAAGGCAAATTCTTTCTTGGAACTAAGTGTTTCCGACTGTTCCTCCATAATTTTCTCCTTTAATTATCTTTTTCAGCTTCTGAAACGATCGTTTTAATCGGTTCAAAGCTTGTGCGATGAATGGGTGTAACACCGTGCTTTTCTAAACC
This sequence comes from Streptococcus infantis, assembly GCF_000963255.1. Classification (GTDB taxonomy): domain Bacteria; phylum Bacillota; class Bacilli; order Lactobacillales; family Streptococcaceae; genus Streptococcus; species Streptococcus nidrosiense. The sequence goes on from NZ_JYOV01000024.1 coordinate 5,357, forward strand.
TTCTAAATGTTTAGCCGTTCCATAACCAGCATTTTGAGAAAAATCATAACCTGGAAATTCCTGATCATAGTTTGCCATGATTTTATCTCTGGTAACCTTAGCAATGATCGATGCTGCTGCAATGGATAGGGAATTAGCATCTCCTTTGATGATGGATGTCTGAGAAATCGGCAAATCCAACTTCATAGCATCAATCAAAAGGTGTTCTGGTTGAGGGTCAAGCTGAGAGATAGCTTCTTTCATAGCTAGTTTAGTTGCTTCATAGATATTGACTTGATCAATGACTTGATTGTCCATAATTCCAATACCAATTGCTAGAGCATTGTCCTTAACGGCTTGAAAAATCTCCTCATGTTTTCTCTTAGGAATCTTTTTACTGTCATTTAAGCCTTTAATCTTACAATTTTTGGGAAGAATAACTGCTGCGGCAACAACAGGCCCAGCTAAAGGCCCACGTCCAACTTCATCTACACCTGCAATTAAGCTAAGACCTTGAGCGTAAAACTCTTTTTCATAGCTAAGCATGGCTTCTAAGCGGTGATTTTCATCAATTTCAGCTTGAATGGCTTTCTTACGCTTTTCAATTTCCTTTTGTACACCTGAACGAGAATCTTTTTCAAATTCCTTAAACAAGGGACTTTCAAGTTCAGTTATCTTTGCTAATTCTTCTTTTATTTCTTTAATCGTTGCCATTGAGGTCTTCCAATGTATCTAATGTATAGTTACCTAGTTTTCCATCACGAACTTCTTTGACGAAGAGATTGTAAAAGCGATCGTAATCATCACGGAAACCAAGGATACGAGTCATGTCCATGATAATTTCAGGAGCTTCATCGTCCAGATTCATTTGTTTAAAACGTTCTTGAAGCTTATCAGGATAATGTGTTTTAAAATAATTAAGCCCGAAGATCGTCACTTCATCCATTGGAAGCAACTGATCCTTGATCGCTCCTGTAAGGGCAAGTTTAAGAGCAACAGTTTCATCTTCGAATTTTGGCCAGAGAATCCCTGGAGTATCCAAGATTTCCAAATCTTTATTTGTTTTGAGCCATTGTTGGCCTTTTGTCACACCTGGTTTGTTACCAACGATAGCAATTTTCTTACCAGCCAAACGGTTCATCAGCGTTGATTTACCAGCGTTTGGAATACCGATTATCATGGTACGTAAGGTCTCGATTTGAATCCCACGTTCCTTTTGACGAGCTATCTTATCTGCCATGAGTTTCTTAGCAGCGTCCGTTACGACTTTTACCGTAATTTGCTCTTTAGAATTGATTGCCAGTGTTTGAATGCCTTGTGATTCAAAATGCTGACGCCATTCTTTTGTTAATGCTGGGTCTGCTAGGTCTGCCTTGTTCAAAATCAATAGTCTTTTTTTATCTCCGATGATTTTAGTCAGCATCGGATTTTGACTAGACAAGGGCAAACGTGCATCGACTAAAACTGTTACAAAATCAACGAATTTTAAATTTTCCTGAACCTGACGACGCGCCTTGGACATGTGTCCAGGAAACCATTGAATAGTTGCCATGAGAGTATAATTCCTTTCTCTTATTGGATTTGTATCTATTTTTACAGTTTCAAAAATTAAATACAAATCCTTTTTCTAAAATAAATCACTATCTTTTATTATAACATGATTTCTCGTATTTGACGCTTGATTCAATGCCGATTGTAAAATGTTTTCTAAGTAAATCAGTCACAAATAAAATTTCTCGTTGTCTAAAACGATTGAAAAATAATAGTGTTCACCATGATCTTTAACATAGTTGCTGATATATTTTTCTGTTTGAATAATGGATTTACTGCTATCAATGGTTGGATCTTGTTTCTCGTAATACCAATGATCATAAGTATGTTTCAATTGGCCATTCTTGTAGCAAAAAACATCCCCACCTAGTATAATTTGATTATTGGCTTTGAGATTATCAAGTAAGTCTGGGATTACTGAATAATCATAAGCGTATGCGTTGATCCCTATGTGATTTAAATTTATCCCTCTTGTATGTATATGTTCAAAATTCTGCTTCATAAAGTTCATTTCTCAAGTTTCTCTTGATAAGTAAAATCGATAACCACTTTGCAGTTGTTATCGATTTTAATGATTTTTAATCTTTTTCACCTAGCTTGCTGTTAATTGACATCATGATGCTTGCAATTTTTTCTCCCCAGTATGGATCTGATGCATAAAGAACATTCATCCCTGACGCTTTATTTCCAAGGTATGTTCTGCCATTATCGATGTAATTTTCGCGAATCCACTTGGCTGCACCTAAGATACCCTTATCAACATCATCAAAGCTTTTAGCTGAATCATATGGTGTTGTATCATAAGCAGCGATACCAAAGAAGTTATTTTTATCCTTAGCAATTTGGCTACGTCCCCATGAACTTTCAAGGGCGCTATGGGCGATTAGATAGAGAGCGTTGATCTGATAGCGTTCTTCAGCTTCTTTAAAGATTGCCCCCTTACCTGCCAGACGACTTCCCTTGATATTCATAAGAGAATAGACTTTATCTAATTCTTCAGCTGTGTAATTGCTTGGTTTTCTTAAATCTCTAAATAAGAAAGGATTTTCAACTGTAAAGTTTTCAAAGTTAATACCATCAGCTGAATAGTATTTTTTGCCAATCGCCATTGATGAACTGTGAGGTGCTACACGGATACTTGCGTATGGTGACAATTCGTGGTAGAGATAGTTACCATCAGTGGCATAGTGAGGAATAAAGTCACTATCAGAGTTGACCGCTACTAGATCACTCTTGTTCATATATCCTGAAAGACCTGAAATTTTGACTGGAAGTCGACCGTCTTTGGCTTCTGCATCATCAATCGCTACAATACTTCCTTGTGAAATATAGCTGAGTTTCTCACCAGAAGCGCTATATACATTTGCTGTAATTGGTTTTACTTTATAGTAAGCTGCTGTATCAGAAATCCATTTTCCATTGCTTTGGAAAGTATAGTCTTTCCCGTTAATGGTAAAGTTACCAGTTACATAAGCTCCGTCTTCTTTTAGATAATACCAAGCATTATAGTCCTTATCGAAAATCCATTCATTTTTGGCCATATAACCAAAAGGTTTGAGATAGTAAGAACCTACCCGTTGATTTTCGGCATAGGTGCCGTCTGATTTGAGATAGAACCAGCTCTTGAATTTTTCATCGAAAATCCATTCACTTTTGGCCATGGCTCCACTATCTTTTAGATAGTATTTCTCTTTCCATTGGCTACTTAACATGACACCGTCTTTATTAAAATAGTACCATGAATCGCTGATTTTCTCCCACTTGTCGCGAATAATTTTTCCTGATGCGGTAGCATAATACCACTTATCTTCGAGTTTTGCCCAGGCATTTTCTGCCATAGCTCCACTAGTCTTGAGAAGATAGTCTTTATAAATAGTAGCACTTAGCATGGCACCAGATTCATCAAATCGATACCATAGGCCATCAATTTTTGCCCACTTGTCACGATTGATTTTACCTTCTTGATTACCGTAGTACCATTTATCACCAATTTTTACCCAGCTATTTTCAGCTAAGACACCACTTGCTTTGAATAGATAATCATCGTAAACAGCATTGCTGATCATGATACCATTTTCATCGAATCGATACCAAACACCCGCTATCTTTTTCCAATTATTACGAGTAACTTTCCCGTCCTCAGTGGCATAATACCATTGGTTGTCAATTTTTACCCAAGAAGATTCTGCCAAGGCACCGCTATTATTCAATAGGTAATCATTAAAAATAGTATTACTAAGCATGATGCCATCTTGATTAAAATAGTACCAAACACCTGCTATTTTTTTCCAATTTGAAACGGGCTGATTATCCTCATAATAACGCCATTGGTTATTTTCTTTTTGCCAACCTTCTTTGTTAACTACTTCTACTACTGTTTCTTTTGAAGATTGTTCTTTGGTCTCTGGAGTTTGAGAAGTTGCTTTTTCAGCTTCGCTTTGATTTTTCTTCTCATTGCTTACTGTATTGGTAGCAATCTTTTCTGATGACTGAACATTATTGGTAGCTTGAGAATCCTCGGCATAGACGGTCGTTTTTGCAAAACCTGCCATAGAGAGGGCAACTGTACTTGCCAGCAATATTTTTTTCATTCTTTTCTCCTTACAAATACCTAGATTTTGTATTTGATGTTTCTATATATTGTGTAAAAAACAGTAATTATCCACTATATTATACAATATTCTGTCAAATATAAAAGCAGTAACTTTCAGAAGACAAGAACTTGTAATATTTTTAAAATATTTTAGAAATAAAAGTCAATAAAAAGTAGTCGAACACCATCTGAACGACTACTTTTTTATAAAATTATACCTGACTATAGACTTCTTTGCGATTTGTTTTAGTTGCTTTAGCAGAATTCTTCCAAAGGTTTGGATTGATGAAAATAGTGACGATTGCTAGTATTCCAAACCCAATCCCAACATACCAGTAGGGTGCATCCAAGGTTGTTGAGCGTCCAGAAAGATTGACAATCCCACGGAAAAGTGTACCCGCTGTAATAATCGCTACTGCCGAATTCCATAGATTTAGACTAATACGGGAGAAATGTGGGAGAACCTTGAGAAAGATTGCTAGTAGAATTCCTCCAATAAGAGGTACTGCAAATAAATAGTGCATATGAACAGAAGTTTCTCCAAAACTAAAAGCTTCGTAAATTCTAGAAAATGCAAAGAAGAAAATAGTAATTATTGTATAAGAAATGATCGTTTTTTTCCCAAATTAGTAACCAATGTAGACAATGTCACTCACCGCCCTTTCTGAAATTTTGTTTCCACCAGTCGTTGGTTTATTGATAACCTGACCGTTGAAGTAAAGTGTAGATGATCCACCACCATCAAGGTTATAGGCTGTTTTTGCTCCATAAGATTTCATGACCTCAGCAAGCTGATAAAGAGAGAGTCCTTCACTTTCAGAGGTACGTCCATCTGAAACCACGATGATATAGTGGTTTTCATCGATAATACCAATAGCTGTACGAGGATTTGAAGCCATGGCCTGTCCTACTTCTGTATTGGTATCAACTGCAATCTCACCATTTTCGACCAAGTCTGGTCCAAAAGCCAAGAGATTGACGACACCGTCGTTTACTAGTTGCTCAGCTGAGATCTGATCTTCGTAAATAACCTTGAAAGAGCCGTCTTTATAAATAGCTAAGTCCCCATTACTAGAATCTTCACGAACAGTATCACGATAAACAACTCCATTACGGATAACATAGCCTGTAGAGTTTGCTCCATAGTAGTCCCCATTTACCGCTAAAATGGCATTGTTGTCAGCTGCCGTAACAGAGGTTTTTGCAGTTACGTTAGTTCCGTAGGCATTTTGAGCAAAGGCAGTTTTCAGATAATCTGATGAGCTCAGAGTAATATCAGCAACGTAGACTTGGGTATTATTGACCGTCGTTTCAGACAAATTGACAGTAATATTGTCATCTTTATAACTAGAGTCAGTGACAGTAGCTGTTTTAGCAGCTTGACTTGCTGCTGCAGCATTGGAACTTGTGCTAGTTGTTGCAACTGTCGAGATAGTTTCAGCGAGGACAAAGGTCTTTAGCATTGAGTAACTAAAGGAGCCTGTCAAGAGTAGGCCAAGAACTGAGGCGTAAGCATAGCGTTTCTTTAAAAATTTCATAATACAGTTGATGTCCTTTCTTTAAAGATGAATTTCTTCTGAACTGTCCAAGAAACAGCGAAGAGAAGGATGCCGACGATAACTTTAGCAATCAGAAGGTTGATACCAAAGACTGTAAAGAAGAGACGAATCAGTAGCGTGTCTAAGATAAAGAGTCCGACTGCTAGACCAAAGTATCCCATCCCTGTTTTCACAAGGCTATCGTCATTTTTAAAGACTAGTTTCTTATTTGTAGAATAGTTGAAAATAGAGCTAGTCACACGAGCTACTCCGTTTGCTAGAAAGATTCGTAGACTCGTCGGAACTGTCGGCAAAATCAAGATTGCTAGGGCGTAAACGACATAGTCTACAACAAAGCTACTGAGAGATGATAAGGCAAATTTAAAGATATTTTTATAAATCATGAGCCCGTCTTGGATTGGACGGAAGTGTGAAGCCTCATTATCGTTGATATAGACAGTTTCAATAGGCACTTCTAGAATCTCGTATTCTTTTGTTGCTTCGAGCAACATATTCATTTCATATTCATAACGTTGGCCTTCAATCTTAAGCATAAACGGTATCAAGTTTGTCGTAAAAGCACGAAGACCTGTCTGCGTATCTGTTACTCCTACTCCTGTTTGAAGCTTAAAGAGAGCTTTGGTTAAGCTGTTACCAAAACGGCTACGAAGGGGAACTTTTCCAGAAAAGGCACGTACACCCAAGATTAGCTTGTTTGGATTTTCGGAAGCTTTATTAGCCGTGCGGAAAATATCCCATACCTTGTGCTGTCCATCCGCATCTGCTGTGACAACCGTACCATAAATGTTTTGTTCTTGGATATAAGTAAAGGCTGTTTTTAGAGCCTGCCCTTTACCTTGGTTCACTTGGTGACGGATGACAGTAGCAAATTGTTTTGCTTTATCAAAGATTTTTTGGCACTCTGATGAACTGCCGTCGTCTATAACTAAGATATGAAAATCACTCTTTTCGTGAATTTTTTCGATGAGTTTGATAAGTTTATTATCTGGTTGATAAGCTGGAATGACTATGTAGTTCATATCGATACCTCTTTCTTTGATGATGGTATAACTATACAGAACATCGCTTAAAGATACCTTATATCAGGTTTCTTTAAGAAAAAGTTTAAAAAACTTTAAGCTTTAAAAAGGACTTATCACTTAATAAGAAATTTAGTTTGAATTTTCAGATAAAAATAAATATACAAAAATCTAAAAAATTAAAGCCTATTTTGTATGGAGATTTACTATAGAAAAATAGTTGGCTACAGGCTACACTAAAAAGCCATCCAATTTGGATGGCTTTTTATAAAACTATCTACTTAGCTCTCTGATTTTTTACTTTTTTTGAAAAGTGAAATACCAAAGATTCCAGCTATAATAGCAAGAAGATTCATAGCTGATGGTGACTCAGAAGTTCCTGTATTTGGTAACTGATCTTTTTTAGGAGCTACTTTTTGCTCAGAAGATTGAACTTTATCTTGTTGAATAGGTTTCGGAGCTGGTTCTGGATTTGGTTTTGTAGTTGGCTCTGGATTTGGTTTTGGAGCTGGCTCTGGATTTGGTTTTGGAGTTGGCTCTGGATTTGGTTTTGGAGTTGGCTCTGGATTTGGTTTTGGAGTTGGCTCTGGATTTGGTTTTGGAGCTGGTTCTTTCTCATACTCATAGATAACATGAGTTGTTCCTTCTTTTAGCTCACCTGTTTCGGGAGCAGAAGTTGAAGAAATTCCAACTAGATTGTATTTTTGACCATCTACAGTGATAGAAGACGGACGCTCATCTGTGTTCTCACCAGTATTATAGGTCACAAGTTTTCCATCAGATCCATAAATAGAAGTTAATGGTGTGTCTTTATAAGTTTTCTTAATAGATTGATTTGTTCCCTTAATAACATAATCCACCACTACATCTCCATAATGAAGCGTAGAAACATCTTGGTCAGCCATATCTTCAAATTCTGAAGCGTAGTATTTGACATCAGGATTGTATTTCAAAGTAAAAATTTTAACATAATTAAAGAAAGTTTCAGGATTAATATTGATATCGTGTGGAATAGTTGTCCAATCACCATTATTTGGTGTGATGTAAGTATTTGAATTTGCAACCGACTTAATTAAATGATTATTTTGCACATAAGAGTCATCAACTAAACTTGGATTACCTAGAGCACCATAAGTCACTTCTCCTTTACTATTTGCATAATACGGTTGATAGAGAGAATATTCCTCTAAATGTTGACAACCTTCTTCATAAGAGCTGATTCCACCTTCTTGACTACATTTCCATTGAAATCTAACATCAATTGGTAAGTACTTAATCTTCTTAGCTTCTTCCAAAGGTACAGTTACTGACATATGAAAAGCTATTGATCTAAGTGTTTTAGAACTGACAGCATATACGTTAACAGTTCCATCACCTAAGTCATCATCTTCCATATTAACAATAGATGGTTTCTTTCCAGTTGCTAGTTCTTCCGCAGTTGGAATAACTGATGAATTTGAGTTTAAATTAGATTCAGGATTAGGATCTGCAATAATCTCATCTCTAGTAATTTCTTTCATTGGAACATTAACAGATACTGGATTTTCATTAGCATCACGTGTTCCAATCAAAGTGAAATCGGCCTTCGAACCTGCAATTTTAGGAATACGAATACGAATATCACGGACTGTTTGGCCGCGATCACTTGAGTGCATTCCCTTAAAGGCCACAGTGTAATTGTAGACCACACTTTTACCATCTTCAGTAAAATGTGCTGGAAGTCCTTCAACATTGACGTAACCACCCTCATCGATAATATTATTATGCTTAGAAGTATCTGTCTCTGTAGTATGTTGAGAAGATGCTTCTGTAGTTTCTACAGGCCTAGTTGAATTTTCAGTAGTTGTTACTTCTACTTTTGTTGAACTATCGCTAGAGTTTGATATCTCAACCAACTTGTCACCTCTTATAGAAGAGTTTTCAGACTCTGATGAACTAGTAGTACCTAATGTCACAGAAGTGTTTGCTACTTCACTTAATTTTTCATCAGCTTGAACTACTGACTGTGAAACCAAATTTAGAGCGAAAACAGACATTGTGATAATGCCAAATTTAGTGAGTTTTTTCATACACCTTTTCTCCTTATATGAAAGGGGATAATGCATAAGCAAAATCCGATAGATTGATAATATTTTCACATATATTATACAATGTAGATGCTTAATTTGCAAACGATTGGTTAATAAATCAAGAAATATTACATGTTTTTTTAGAAAAAGAGAAAGATAATTCAATATTGAATCTTAAAGTATAGAAAAAACCGAATTAATACTCCTCTATTCTATTTTCGCTCTTAATCTTTCAACAAAGAGATAGGCTGCGGGGCAGGTTAGGGTATTTTTAATAGTAAGATTATTGATTTGGTAAATCTTCTTACGGTCAGTATGTGGAAATTCACGACAGGCTTTGGGACGGACATCGTAGATGGAACAGAGATTATCGCCTCCTAAAAATGGACAGGGCATAGATTTGAAAACCTTATCTCCATCCTCGTCTACCTGCAAAAACTCAGCTTCAAAGGCTGGCAATTTCATTTTAAAATACTTGGCAATACGTGTGATATCTGCTTCTTTAAAGTCTGGACCAAGACTCTTGCAGCAGTTAGCGCAGGCTGTACAATCAATTTCATTAAAAACTTCTTGATGGATTTCAAGCGCAATTTTATCTAAATTTTTAGGAGCTTTCTTCTTTAGATTTCCTAAAAACTTACGATGCTCTTTTTGTTTTTGCAAGGCTAGTTGGTGATAATATTCGATATCGATTTCTTTTGACATAGTTTCTTTCTAATTTTTAATGTTGATACAAATATTTTTATTTTATACATAAATAATATTATGTAAAATGATTTAGAGACATAATTTTAACAATAATGAGTCTATCCATTCAGGACGAAAACTACCGCTATACTATCATTCTTTCTAAAAAAGGTTTGATGCAGTTGGTTAAAATGCCTTCTATCCAAGATTTTTGTGCGGACGATAGATTCTCCGCATCTAAACATTCCTTTAGAAAATCACGTACCTGATCAGGTGCTATTTCAAATTCAAAAGCCTTCATTTTGTAGAAAAAGTCAAACAAAGTGTTAGAGAGATAGTCAGTTGAAAATGGAATTACTCCAGTTTTTCGATACATGGTTAGAAGTCTCGAGAAGCGAGCTTTTTCTTCAGGTATATCCTTAAAATAAGAGTTAAGTAACCAGACTTGCTTTTGTTTTCTTTCAAGAGGATCTTGACTAGCAATGCGTTGATCCTTTTCAAGTTCTCTTTGGTACTGTTTTGATTTTAAAGAACGTTCTGCACGATTTTTTCCAAAGAGAATTTTTTCCCACTGGCGCTCTTCTAGTGTCAGTGTTTCGCTCAATCCAAAGTAATCCTGATAGGCACGTTCAGCTGGTCCCATTGCTAGAACCAGGTTATCCGCGTATTGTTTAGCAATCTTGTCTCGCTTCTTTCGCTCCTTTTCAGCCTTGATGCGAAGTTCCCGCTCATAGTCAATTTTTTCTTTTCCTAGTTTAACAAGATAGAGTTGATCGTCAGATTTTCCAAGTAGAAAGGGTTTGATAAATTTTTCAAGGACTTCTTCCATACGAGCTTTCTTCAAAGGCTCTGCCTTACTCCAACTTCCACCTTGAAAAACTTCCAAAAAGAGTTGATAATCCTTTTCTGGTGAAAATTGATTGCCTCGATTTGACTTAAAAGCTCCCTTTTCCCATAGCCAGTTGATCAGTCGCTCATCAAAATCCGTTTTATTAACTCGAATGGCTTCTTTTTTCTGGGCCTTTCTGGTTAGATTTTCAAGCTTTCTGAGAAGTTTTTCTTCCTCTTCTAGCTGTTGATCTAGGCTAATTCTTTGGAAATGACGCACACAGTCACTCCCAATGGGAAAAAGTCGTTTGCCAGTAACTCCGTTAAAAAGTTCATAAGCATACTTAATAGCATTACCGCAGACACAATTGCTTCGACCGATTCCATTAAAAATCAAGGAAACTTCACTCCATTCTTTGGTAGCTTGTTCCCAAGTATCGGCTTTAGAGGCCTCTAAAACTGCATCATATAAGTTTTTTCTAACAGGAATGGACATGATGTCTCCTTTCTTTTTAAAGTTTAACAACTTCTACTTGGTCTTTACCAAGTAGAATCAAATATTTCTCAACTGTTTCTATCTGATAGGAACGAGATAGAGCCTCTGCATAGAGTTCTAATTGACCACGATAGCGTTCAACAAGCTGACTAGCATGCTCATAACGGTCTGTCTTGTAGTCAAAGAGAGCAATCTTATCATTGTAGAGGAGATACCCATCTAAGATTCCACGGACAACAAAGTTTTCTTGGCTTTTCTCGTCTCTTTTTAACATTGAGAAAGGCTGTTCTCGATAGAGTTTATCTTGATTTGAAAGAATCTCTTGACCTAGCGCTGTATCAAAGAAGGACAAAATTTTTCCTAGATTGATTTTGGATTTGACATCCGAACTTACTTGAACTTGCTCCAAAGCTTCTGTCAAGGTTTCCAATGTAGGTTTTTTATCGAGATTGATTCGTTGCATGAGTTCATGGGTAGCACTACCAATTTCAGCACCAGTAACTTTCTTAGTTTTAGAGAAATCAGGAAGGTTGAATTGAACAGTGCTTTCTATTAGTTGACTTTGACCAGCCACTACTACGCCTTCCATATCCATGACAGGTTCATAGAATTTTTTAATCTGACTTGGCGTTTGAACACTTGGAAGATTAATTGCTGCTCGGTGGACTTGATTATAGACTTCCACTTCTTTCAGCATTTCTAAAGCTTCCTTAATGGTATCAGATTGACGGTTATCTGCTTGAGATTGATCTTGAAGCTGGCTTTTATTTTCCAATTCTCCGATAGCTTCCTTGGTTAAGTCTTCTTCACCCTCAAAACGTACAGTGAAGTGCAAATCCTCTTTCGTAAATGCTTGGTAAATGGCCCAAATCCAGTCCTGGAAATTAGTAGCATCTAGTCTAGTTTCTTGAGTCAAAAGACCTTTTCCATTTGTCGGATATTCTTTAGCTTCTAATTTTTCACGAGATCCTTTTCCGACTAAATATAATTTTTTCTCAGCACGAGTCATGGCTACATAAAGCAAACGCATGAGTTCAGAATAACTTGCTAACTGAAGTTCTTCTTCGTTTTGCGTATAGGTCAAGCTAGGGATAGATAATTTAATCGTAGATGGAACATATTCTTCTTTGGCATTTGTAGCTACTCTAGCAACATACTTGAGCCCAAGGCCATTTTTACGACTTAGGATAACTTCAGACATGGTATCTTGCTTATTAAATTGCTGATCAATATTAAGGATAAAGACATAAGGAAACTCAAGGCCCTTACTTTTATGAATACTCATAAGTTCTACAGCATCCTTAGGTGGTGCCACAGCGACATTGGCAAGATCATGCTGGGCTTCCAAGACTTGGTCAATCATAGTTATAAAACGTGATAAGCCTTTAAAATTACTCTTTTCAAACTGGTCAGCTCGTAGTGCTAGGGCATAGAGGTTAGCCTGTCTGGCCTGACCATTTGGCAAAGCACCAACATAATCATAGTAAAAGCGGTCGCTATAAATTTTCCAGATAAGATCATAAAGTGAATGCGTTTTGGAATACAAACGCCAATCTTGGACGGTTTCCATGAAAAAGCCAAGCTTCTTTTGTAATTCAGCTTTGATTAAATCCTTTTGAAGACCAATTTTCTCCTGAGCATTGACTAGTTTCTCATAAAAGTTTTCTTGAACCTTATCCTCGGATTTCTGAAGGGTTAATCGAGCCAATTCATCTTCATCAAAGCTAAACATAGGAGACTTCATTAAAGCAACTAAAGCGAAATCTTGAAGAGGGTTATGGATGACTCGAAGAGTGTCTAACATGACTTGGACTTCTAAAGACTGTAAATAGTTGCTTTGAGCACCATCTGTCTTGACTGGAATCCCATACTCAGACAAAGCAAGTAGAACCTGGTCATTGCGACTTCTGCTTGCAGTCAAAAGAGCAATGTCCTTGCAGGGCACACCTTTATCATTGTGGAGATGCAATATCTCCTTAAGCACCATGCGCATCTCACCAGTCAGTTTGTTGGTCGAAAACTCTTCCTCTTCCTTAGAATCACCATCAACATCCTTATCATACAAGAGAACTTCTGCCTTGTTTTCTGGATCAGGGTGTAAATCAGTATTTCCGAAAACAAGTTGATGCATACCGTCATAAGAAATCTCTCCAACTTCCTCGTCCATGAGATGTTTAAAGACATCATTCGTAGCATCTAGAACTTCTGAACTGCTCCGAAAATTTTCTTTAAGTAGAATTAATTGACCTTCTTTGTCATCTTGAGCAAATCTATGAAATTTTTCGTTGAAGATTTGGGGATCTGCCTGTCTAAAACGATAAATAGACTGCTTAATATCTCCTACCATAAAACGATTATGACCGTTTGAGAGGAGTTCCAGCATTCTCTCCTGGATGTGGTTGGTATCCTGATATTCATCGACCATAACTTCGTGGAAGCGTTCCTGATATTCTTGTCGAACCTGAGAGAAGTTTTCTAAAATTTCAATGGTATAGTGGCTAATATCAGCAAATTCAAAGGCATTTTCTTCGCGCTTCCGTTGTCGATAGGCATCAACAAAATCCCTCATGAAGACTTGGAATGTCTTTGCCAAGTCCCAGGAATCTTGATGATAATCTTCTTGAAATTTCAATAAAGTGATTTGATCATTTAGTGCAATTAACTTTTCAATTTTTGCTTTTCTCTCTTGGTTGTAGGTTTCTTTCAAGTCTTGCAGTTCGGCCTTACGACTAGCATTTGTAAGAGCACGACCTCCCTTATCCTTAGAGATACTAACAACTCGGTCTAAAACTTCTTGATATTGATTAAAAGTTGATTCATGGCTTAAAGAACCGATCTCATCAAGAACTTGTTGAACAGACTCTAAGTAAGTCGCCTTACCGAATTCCTTGGCATCATTATCCAGATGATAACGGAAAAAGCTTTCTAAATCCCAAAGTCTTTCTTTTATATCCTCTGCAAGGATTTCTTTAGCAACTGTAAAATCAGCCTTTTCAAAACCTTTTAGGAAAGAATCCTGTAGCCAAGCCTGAGGATTACTGGTAGATTGCAAAAAGTCATAAATCATATAGACCTGTTTACGCAAACCACGCGCGTCTTTGCTTCTACCTGCAAAGTTCTTGACCAATCGACTAAAATTATCTTTATCCTTGCCTTGGTAGTGATGTTCAAAAACTTGTCGAAAAACCTCATTTTTTAAGAGAAGCTGCTCACTTTCATTCTGAAGAATGCGAAAATTTGGAGCGAGGTCAAGGAGATAACCATGCTTGGTCAGGAATTTTTGGGTAAAAGAGTCCATGGTCCCAATCGCAGCATTGGGTAAATCAGCTAACTGTCTGCCAAGGTGTTTTTTTAGTTCCAAATCTTGTGTCTCTAGGATTTGTTGGCTGATTTTCTTTTCCAAGCGTTCTTTTAACTCAGTTGCTGCCTTGACTGTAAAGGTTGAGATAAAGAGTTGGCGAATTTCTACACCTCGCGCTAGTTGATCAAGAATTCGTTCAGCCATGACAAAGGTTTTTCCTGAGCCAGCTGATGCTGAGACCAGAATGTTTTGACCAGAACTGTAAATAGCTTGAATTTGCTCAGCAGTTTTCTTTGGTTTCTTGTCAGAATGAGCTTCTTCTATTTGCAACTTTTCAATCTCTTCTTGGGATAAAAATTTCATCGCTCCAACTCCTCTCTTATTTTATTAAACCATGTTTCCTTGGCATTGCTCTTGGCAGCTTTCTCTAAAAATCTCGCTTGACCTAAATGATAATTGGCTTCGAAACCTGTAATAGCTTGATATTGTTGAACATAGGGTGCAATGCTTCTACCGTTTTCTGTATAAGGGTTGATCGCAAATTCACCAGATAAAATCTTCTCTGCTGCTTTCTTATAAATAAGGGCGTTATAGTCCAGCAATAACTGGAATTCCTCATCAGACAACTGATAGGTCTTGTTTTTATTATATAGTTCCCCAAGGTTCTTTATTTCTTTTTCGAGAAATAACCCTTGATATTTCATACTCTTTGTCGTTTCTGCCAAAGCCTTTGAAAGAGTTTTAACTGTTTGTAAGGACTGAACTGGTTCAGCCATCTCTAAATACATGGCACCAAAGAAGTCTGTATTCCCTTGTTTCTTAAGAGCAGCCAGATAGGTTGGTAATTGTGAATTAAGGCCGTTATAAAAGAGAGGGAAGTTAAACTGAGTTAGAGAAGATTTGTAATCGACAACACCAATAGCTTCACTGGTTTTTAAGCGATCTATACGGTCAACTTTACCACGGACATAGACATTTCTGCCGTTATCTAACTGAACAAAAGCTTGTTCCTTACCACCAAAGACTGCTTCTTCCTGAATTGTTTCAATTTCAGAATTATGACGCAGAATGTGTCCAGTAGCTCGTGCTACATCCAAAAGAACTTCCTGGGTTAATTGGGCTTCCAAACTTTCCTGATAAATGGCTTGAAACTCTCTTTCTTGACTGGTTTCAGAGATTGCTTGTTCTAAACGACGATCAAAAGATGTATCAGCAGGAAGTTTCAATACACGTTCAAAGATACGATGCAAGAAATTTCCATGACTTCGTGCATCAGGACGCAGACGCAATTCTTCTTGCAAACCTAAGACATAACGGAGATAGTAACTGTATTCATTACGGTAAAATTCTGTTAATCCAGAAGTAGATAGATAAAAATCTTGATCTTCAGGATACAAGGCTTTCAAAGTTTCAGAATCTAAAATCTTGCTCTTTGGACTTGTTGGTAAAACTGGATTTTCCAAACCTTGGTCTTCCAACTTTTTACCCATCACACGAGCCAGAACTTTTACAAAAGTTAAGTCTTGGTCGCTTGTCTCACTCTCACCTTGCTGATGATAGGCAACAAGACTAGACAAAAGGCTGTGATAAGAACCAATGTCATCTTTCGATAGATTTTTTCGGTCAATTCTCTTTTCAATCTTGCTAAAACCAAAGTCCTGCAATTCTTTCAGATAAACTGACTCTTTACTCTCGTTTTCAT
This sequence comes from Streptococcus infantis, assembly GCF_000963255.1. Taxonomy (GTDB): domain Bacteria; phylum Bacillota; class Bacilli; order Lactobacillales; family Streptococcaceae; genus Streptococcus; species Streptococcus nidrosiense. The sequence goes on from NZ_JYOV01000024.1 coordinate 21,141, forward strand.
TGAGTAAACTTGGTGCCGATAAGACCAATTCCTTCCTAGCAGAATTGACCAAAGAAAGCATGGTATAGCGATTCTTCTTGAGGTTCTCTTGACTTGCAATCAGTAATTGTGAGCCATCTTCTGTAACTTGGTTTAAAACTTCTCTTTCTTCATCGCTCAACAAACTGGTGTTTTGAGCAATTTTTGGCAAGTGATCTTGAGTTAAGCCAAGTGCATAGATGTAATCAGAAGTCAAAGGCGCAATCAAATCATAACTTTGCACCAGAACCGTATCTACCGTTGCTGGGATTGTACGATAATTTGATAAGGACATCCCTGAATGAAGAAGTGCCAAAAAATCATCTAAAGTAACTTGAGAACCTTCAAATACGGTAGCAAATTGCTCCATTACGTGGCAAAATGTCTTCCATACCTCTTCTTGTCTTTCTTGCTCTGTCGCATCCATCGTTTCAGATAAGGATTGTAATTGCTTGGTAACAGATGCATCCTTCAAAAAGTTATTCCATTTTGTAAGGATATTTTCAGTCTTTTGCTTACGACTGGATAATAACGTTTCTAATGGATTTAGAACACGAACACGCAGCTCGTTTACTTTCTCTAAATCAAATTTCCCATGATGATTTTTTGTAAATTCTTGTTTAAAGTTAGAAAGTCCATCAATACCTAAATAGCGGATATATTGTTCAAAGCTATCGATTTCTTCTTGAGCAAGGTCGGTATATAAGCCAGTTCGTAAGAGATTAATCAAATCTTCCTGACGGAAATTGTATCGTTTGAGACGTCCCACGGATTCTACAAATTGAGTCAACGGATGATGAGCCATAGATTCACTTTTACCCAGATAGAAAGGGATCTGATATTGATTAAAAATTGTCTGCAAGGACAGTTTATAAGACTCTACGTCTCCTAGTAAGATACGAAAATTTTTATAGCTTAGTTCTGGATTTTGGTGCAATTTCTGGCGAATACTACGAGCAACTAGCTCCAGCTCTTCTTTTTGTGTCAGACAAGACCAGATTTGCAAGTCTTTTCTATCTTCGTCATTCACGTCTAAGCTAATTTCAGAATAATCATAAGCACTTTCCAGTAATTTTGAGGCCTTGGCAAAAGCATCAAGATTTTTATGTTCTTGACATGCATCTTCTGCCTTGGTCTGATATTTAAAAGCTAAATGACGTAAAAACTCAACACTGGCTTGATAGAGGTTACCTTCACTAAAGGGGCTAGTGTAGGCTTTCTTAGTCGCATAGACACCAATAATAATCTCAACACCCTTACGATGAAGCAAATCTACTAGGTGTTCCTCTTCTGCAGAAAAACGGGTAAAACCATCAATGACTAGGGCAATTTTACTAAAATCACTACTTACCTTGTTTTCTTCGATAGCATCAATTAGATAGGATAATGGACTCCCCTGTGAAACTTGACCTTGATTTAAATATGCTGTTATCTTTTCAAAAATCAAGAGTAAATCAGAGCGTTTATCAGCATCTGTCAAGCTTTCCAAGTCCAAAAAACTCATCTTTGCAGTTGAAATTTCATGATAAATCTCAATCAGTTGCTGGATGAATTGCGGATCTTGTTTAATAGCCCCGTAAACACGTAAATCTTTCGGATCAATCTCAGACAGACATTTATAGAAAGCCATACCAAGACCTATATCATCGAGACTTGACCTCTCAGGAATATCATTTAAAACCAGATAACGAGCCATTTGAGCGAAGCGCGTGACTGTAATCGCAAAAGAAGCCTGCTGATTCAAGCACTCCAGCACGGCGCGTTCCTTTTCAAAAGATAGAGAGTTAGGGGCAATGTAAAAGACTCGTTTGCCTTGGGCAACCAGTCCCTGAGCCTCCTTGGTTAGGATATTTGTCAAAGAAGTCCGAATATCGGTATAAAGTAGTTTCATCTCTGCCTCGTTGGAATTTTTCATTACCTTTTATTATATCATTTTTTTACTACTAATCCTATAAATAGAGAGTTCTTAAAACTTCTGACGAAAAGAATGAGGCTGGGACAAAAGTCCTAGCCTCTCAATTGTCTTTGGATTATTGAGCAAGACGCAGTGGTTGAGTTGGCTCTACTACGCTGATTTCATCAGCTTTTACAGCCCTACTCAACTGTGTGGAGGTGGGACGACGAATTCGAATTCTAATGAATTACCGATTTCTGTCCCACTCTCATTGATCGATAAGCACTAACTTGCTGAAAATAGATTGATCCATAAATACCAAAATGCTGTAATGTTAATCATGATATGGAGCAAAATAGGATAATAGAGAGAATGAGTTTTTCGGTAGAGGAATGCAGAAATTGCTCCACCACTTGCATAGGTGAAAAAGGCGAGTGGTGTTAAACCTGAACTGACATGCACATAGCCAAAGACACAGGCTGATAGTAAAACATCTCCATACCAAGGTGAATCTTTCAAAAATGTATTCATCAGAACTCCTCGATAAACCAATTCTTCTGTAATTGGTCCTAGCAGACAAACAATAAGTAAAAGATAAGGTAACTCTTGTCGCCCTGTCATCTCTGTCAATTCATTTAAAGCGATTTGATTGGACGTTGCAGGGGTTAAAAAGGACAATGCAATATCTAAAAGATAATTGACACCATAAGCAAGGAGCAAATAAACTGGATAACTCCATTTCCACTTCAATTCAAGAATTTTCCTACCTTCGAATACTAGTAAATAAAGAATAGCTAGAAAAGTAGCGCTAAACTCTAAAAAAGCAAGAATTTGAAAAAATTCTCTACTAGCAGGTACAAGCCTACCTGCAAAATGATTAAAAATCCACCAAAACCATGTCTTCCTATAAATAATTACTAACAAGGCTAGTAAAATCTGTACTACTCTTTTTTTCATGAGAAGTCCTCTGCTTTTTATCCATTATCAGTATATTGCAAGTTTAGTATAGCATATATTTGCCAAAAAGCTTCTTCAAATCACGAATTGTAATTGAAACGTCCTAAATTGACATAGTAATCCTTATTTCCACTAAATTATGCTATAATATAGACAAAACACGTGAAAAGGAACTACTATGATTAAACTACTTGCCCTTGATATGGATGGAACTCTACTCAACGAAGCCAAGGAAATCCCTCAGGCTCATATTGATGCCATTCATAAGGCTATTGAAAAAGGTGTTAAACTGGTTCTTTGTACTGGTCGCCCTCTCTTTGGAGTTCTTCCCTACTACAAGAAACTAGGACTAGATTTGCAAAATGAATACGTTATTGTCAACAATGGATGTTCTACCCACCAAACCAGCGACTGGAGCCTTGTTGACTGGCGGGAACTTAGCAAATCTGACATCGAATACCTGAATGACCTTGCTGAAAAGAGTGAGGTTCAGTTGACTCTCTTTGATGAGGAACACTACTTCGTTCTCGGAGGCAAACCAAATCCTATCGTTCAATATGATGCCACACTTGTCTTTTCTGACCTGACTGAAATCTCACTTGAAGAAGCTACTAGTGGTAAATATCGTATGTTCCAGGGAATGTTTTTAGGGACAAAAGAACAAACGGATGACTTTGAACAACGTTTTGCTGATGAACTTTGTCAAAAATTTAGCGGTGTTCGATCTCAACCAGTTATCTATGAAGCAATGCCACTTGGCACAACCAAGGCTTCTGCTCTTTCTCGTTTGGCTGAGATTTTGGATATCCAACCTTCTGAAATCATGGCTATGGGTGATGCCAATAACGACATTGAGATGTTAGAGTTTGCTGGTCTTGGGATCGCCATGGGAAATGCCAGCGACCATGTCAAATCTCTCGCTGATGCCGTAACTGCTAGCAATGAAGAAGATGGTGTTGCACGCGCTATTGAGAAATATATTTTGTAGAAAATAAGCCCAGTCAACTAGTATTTCTAGCCAACTGGGCTTTTATTTTTTAGAAATTTGAAAACTTTAGAAACTCTTTAGAAATGCTTGACGATTCTTTGATATCTATGCTTTATACTAGAGTTATAAAAATAAAACATCTTATACTCTTCGAAAATCAAATTCAAACCACGTCAGCTTCGCCTTGCCGTACTCAAGTACAGCCTGCGGCTCGCTTCCTAGTTTGCTCTTTGATTTTCATTGAGTATTAAAGGTTAAAGGAGAAAACTATGAAAACAGTCCTCGAAATCCATGGCTTGTCCAAACAATTTGGAAAACAACCCATTCTACAAGATCTTAATCTCTCAGTTAAAGAAGGAGATATCTATGGACTTATCGGAAAGAATGGTGCTGGTAAAACAACTCTGATTAAAATCGTTACCCAATTATTATCTGCTGACCAAGGAACTATTTCCCTCTTTTCTAGTCAAGGGTATAAGGAGTGCACAAAAGCCCTATCTCGAGTAGGTTCAGTCATTGAATCCCCAGTAGCTCACAATCATTTAACAGCCTATCAAAATCTAAGGTACTATTGTACTATTCGACATATCCCAAATGCCGATCAAGTCATTCAGGAAACATTAAAGTATGTGGGGTTAACAGATACAGGTAGAAAAGTTTTTCGAGATTTCTCTCTTGGGATGAAACAACGTCTAGGAATTGCTATTGCCCTCCTATCAAAACCAGACTTTCTCATCCTTGATGAACCTATCAATGGACTTGACCCAATCGGTATTAAAGAGTTTCGTCAAATGATTCAACGTCTGAATCAAGAACTAGGAATAACAATTCTCATCTCTAGTCATATCTTGTCAGAACTCTATCTGGTTGCCAATCGCTTTGGAATTTTAGACCAAGGGAAAATCATTCGTGAAATCAGTAAGGCCGAATTTGAGACACTGAATGAAGACTATATTGTTCTAAAAACAAGTGACAAAGAAAAAGCTAGTCAAATCTTAAAAGACAAAGTGCATCTTGAATTTAAAGTTGTTAATTCAGACAATGAGATTCATATTTTTAGTCATGAACAAGATGTCAAACGCATTCTCAAAGAACTTACTCTAGCAGATGTCGCTGTTGATGAGATTTACTATGCTCGTCAAAATCTTGAAGAATACTTCACACAATTAGTAAAATAGGAGGAACACCATGATACACACAATTCAAGCAGACTTTTACCGTCTTTTCCGTTCCAAAGGTTTTTGGATTACAGAGATTGTTCTCTTTGCACTCATGTTAATGGGAGCTACTATTGGGGCTACAGGACATCTAATGTCAGTTGATACAACACCTCCAGAAACTGAACTTCCAAGTAAAGGCTGGGATGGTATTCAAGCCCTGATTAACGCATCTAGTCAAGGTTCAAACCTAGTTTTCCTCTGCATTATCCTTGCTTGCTTAGTTCTAGGAGTTGATCTTATCGGAAAACTCTATAAAAATAGTTTGACAGTGGGTGTTTCTCGTACAGAATTCTTCCTAGCCAAGTCTGTAGTATTAGCAAGTATCGCTCTAATGCAAATTCTTATTAGTCTGGTTATTGCTTTTGTACCAGCAACTATCCTAAACGGGGTTGGCACGATGCCAGAAGGATTTATTGGCAATCTCCTTCTAACAATTGGTCTTCAATTCCTATGTCTTCTTGCTTGGCTTTCCATTGTTTCCTTCATTCTCTATGTGACTCATTCTTATTTGGCTGTTTTCATTGGCTATTTAATCAGTTCTATCTTGCTTTCAACGCCGATGCTTATCTTTCCAGATATCGAGATTTTACGCTATTTATCCTTGAATTTTGCCTATGCCATGACTGCCTATAGTCAAGCCGTTCTATACACCATTATCGTTACAGTGACTGTTATCCTATTCTTTACCATTAGTGGACTTGCTGTTTTCAAAAAGAAAAGCTTATAAAAATGACCTCCTCTGTTCAAACAGAGGAGGTTGCTTGTTTTAAAAGAGTATCTTAACTGTAAACCAAGCACCATCAGTACTTAGTTGTAGTTCTGCACCAAGTAGATGGGATAATTCTTCTGTGATATAAAGACCTAAACCTGATGATTCTTCAGTATCTGAGAGGTTTTCAGAGTAAAATCGTTGACTGAGATTTTCAATTTTACGAATGGGTTGTTTAACCAGATTAGCAATTTCCAAACAGATATGATTATCCACTTCCTTCAGAGAAAATCTCGCTTCGTCCTTGCCATGTTTTAGAACATTGCCAATAAGATTTTGTAACATACGATCTAATAAATCTGGATCTGTTAATAAATAGAGACCAGGTTCTACTTGAAAATCAAGGTTAATCTTTGCCGTCTGAAAAGAATCATAATAGGTCAGCAATTTTTGCGTCATAAATGTCGAGACTTCTAACTCAGATAAGTCAGGTTTAACTGCTCCTTCCATTAACCGACGATAGTCCAAAAGAGCCTCTAGCCGTTTTGAAACTTGATTGAGATAATGAGCAATTTTTTTCAAGCTCTCAGACTCTGGATTTTCTGTTTTAAGCAATTGCTGAGTATAACCCGATGCAATCGTTAAAGGCGTCCGAATATCATGGGCAATATTGCTGATAGCCATATCCAAGGTCTGCTTTTCACGCTTCATAATCAAGCGTGACTGCTCAACTTCTTGAAAGAGATGATTGATTTGCTGGTAAAGATGCAAAAAATCCTTGGAGAAAGTTGACACTCCGATTCTCTTCATACTTCCAGTATGAATCTTGTCTTCAATTTGTTGGCTCAAGTTTACGAGTGCTAGATGATAGCGAATCAACCCTATCGTCAATAGGATAATAACCAGCAATAGCAAAGAAAGTAAAATATAGATCATTGCTCATCTCCTTTTAACCGAACACCAACTCCCCAGATAGTTTCAATATACTCTTGCTCTGGATCTAGTTGGCTTAATTTTTTACGGAGATTACTTAAATGAGTGTTGAGAGTATTATCGCCTGGTAAATAAGTATCCTCCCAGACTAATTCATAGAGTTCTTCTTTCGTGAAAATTTTCTTAGGATGTCCCAACAAGGTTTGTAGAATCAAACATTCTTTCTTAGCTAGGCGAATAGTTTCCCGGCAATTTTTGATTTCAAAACTATCTGCATCAAATTGAATATTTTTTAACTGTTGAATCAACTTGTCTGGATGTTCGATTTCAGCTACTTGCTTGTCACTTTTTTGACGTAATTGTACCGTAACCCTGGCAAAAATTTCATCCAAATCAAAGGGCTTTACAATATAATCATTAGCACCATCTAAGAGATATTGGCTAATGAGCTTTTTATCGCTTAGGGCAGTTAGCATGATGACAGGAACTGAACTATCTTGTCTAATGGCTTTTAAAACCTGATCGCCATTTTTTCCTGGAAGCATAATATCTAACAAGATTAGATCAATGTCACCTTGTTCAAATCGAATCATTCCTTCAGTGCCAGAAAAAGCCTGAATCACCTCATGCTCCTCAGAAAGAAGAGTTCTCAAAATTTCTTGAATCTCATTATTATCTTCAACGATAAGTATTCTAGCCATAAACACCAACCTTTCTAATAGTATTATATCATGTTTTTTTAGGAATTTCGGATAAAGAAAAACTCTCCTTCATAGTTAAATGCGAAGAAGAGTTCACTCTATGTATTAAATTAAAGCTGTCAAAGCGGTGATAAGTCCAAAAACGATACCAGGAGCATTGGCTGCTGCCAAAGGAATATCACGTTCTTTTTTAAAGAGACCGTAGTAAACCCAAAGACTGCAGTTAAGTGCAGCTACTGCTGGTTGGATAAAGTTTCCTTTTTGACCCGCAAGGTTGTTCATAATTTGAGGAATATAAGAGACATACATCATTACAGACATAAAGGTTGCAATCCAACCCAAAGTTTTCATTTGTTTTTCAGTCATTTTCTTCTCCTTTCAAAAACAGTTTCCATTATACACTATTTGTTTTAATCGTGTAAGCAAAAAACTTTTTGTTATGAAAATTCCCCTTGCTATTGCAAGAGGGAATCTTATTCATTTAGATAACTTACTTCTTCTCAATCGGTGCTACACTGGCTAAAAGTTTTTTAAGGCCGACTTCTGAGAAATTGATTTTCAATTCCTGAGTAGATCCACTTCCTGAAACTTCTAGAACAGTTCCTTCGCCCCACTTCTTATGAAGGGCAATATCACCAATAGACCAGCTGGTTTCACTTGAAGTTGATTTTGATCCAGTAGCAAATTGTCCAAAAGGTAGTCCTTTTGATTCAATTGATCTTGGAGCTGCGTTGCGTTTACGATCTTGTAGAGCTTGAGCTAGGCTCATGCCTTGACCAAAGGAGACACCTCCACTACTATAGGATGCTTTGAAGCTACTATTAGCAGGACGCGCCAAACCTTGATAAGTTAACAAATCTGAACTAATCTCATTGATAAAGCGTGTTGGGCGATTATAGTTCGTTCGACCAAATAGCAAGCGTGAGTTAGCATTGGTTAGATAAAGGATTTTCTCTGCGCGCGTGATACCGACATAGGCTAGACGGCGTTCCTCTTCCAATTCATCCATGTCTTCTGCTGCACGACTAAGTGGAAAGACATTTTCTTCCATCCCAATCAAGAATACAACTGGAAACTCCAGTCCCTTGGCAGCATGGAGCGTCATCAAGGTTACTTCTGATGTTTCCTGACTGCCAGAGTCTGTATCTGCAATCAAGGCCAAGTCATTGAGGAAGCGACTGAGTTTATCCAGTCCAGTTTCTTCTTCCTGATTATCTGGATTATCATCGAAATTCTTAGTAACAGAAAGGAACTCCTCGATATTTTCAACCCGAGCCTTGCTTTCCAAAGTCGCCTGGGCATTGAGAATATCTACGTAGCCTGTCTTTTCCAAGACTGCTTCCACTAACTCAGTAATGGTTAATTGATCCAGTTGCTCCCGCAAATCAAGAATCATATTGGCAAAATCCCAGATTGACTGGGCTGCCTTACCTTTAATACCTGATAACATGATGTTAGCTGAAGCATCAAGCATCGACATATTTTGTAGGTTGGCAAAGTCACGGATTTTCTCAACTGTTCCTAGTCCAATGCCACGCTTTGGTTCATTAATAATCCGCTCAAAACTGATATTATCACTCAAATTGGCAATGAGATTAAGATATGCGATAATATCACGGATTTCCTTACGGCTATAGAACTTAGTTCCACCGACCATGGTATAAGGAATATTGGACTTGAGCAGAGCTTCTTCAATGGTACGAGACTGGGCATTGGTACGGTAAAGAACTGCAAAGTCCTTGTGGAGGAAATTTTGGCTTCGCCCAAGTTCATCAATTGTCTTGGCGACAAAGACAGCCTCGTCCAATTCATCATTAGCACGGTAGTAGACAATTTGTTCCCCATCCGCATTTTGAGTCCAGAGATTCTTAGGACGACGATTTTTATTGTTTTTGATGACATCATTAGCTGCTTGGAGGATAGTTTTGGTTGAGCGGTAATTTTCCTCCAATAAAACAACCTTGGCTTGAGGATAATCCTTCTCAAAATCCAAGATATTCTGCATATCAGCACCACGCCAACCGTAGATAGACTGGTCAGCATCCCCTACTACGCAGATATTTTGGAAACGAGAAGCCAAGAGTTTAACGAGTTGATACTGAGCATGGTTGGTATCTTGATACTCATCAACATGAATGTACTGGAACTTCTGTTGGTAATAAGTCAAAACATCGGGATTTTGATCAAAGAGACGAAGAGTCAACATAATCAAGTCATCAAAGTCCACCGACTCTGACTGACGAAGTTCTTTCTGATAGGCCGTATAACACTTTGCTACAATTTGAGAGTACATATCTCCTGCCTGGGCAGCATAAGCAACATCGTCAATCAGATCATTCTTAGCATTGGAAATGGTTCCCAAAATAGTGCGTTCATTCCATTTTTTAGGATCCAAGTTCAACTGTTTGAGAATGCGTTTCATGAGCGTTCGCTGCTCTCCAGGATCCACAATCGTGAAATTGCGATTATAGCCAATGTGGTCCGCATCGCGACGTAGGATGCGCACGCACATAGAGTGGAAGGTCGCAATCAAACAATCCTGAGTAGCTGGATTAAGTCCATAAGCACGCTCCTTCATTTCACGCGCCGCTTTATTGGTAAAGGTAATGGCCAAGATATTCCATGGGTTGACCATCTTTTCATCAATTAAGTAAGCAATACGGTGGGTTAAAACACGAGTCTTACCAGATCCCGCCCCCGCCATGATCAGCAAAGGTCCTTCTGTGGTTTGAACGGCCTCGGCTTGACGGTCATTCATTCCCTTTAATAAATCGTTCATTTTCTCTTCCTTATTCTTCAAGTCAATGTTTCTATTATATCAAAAAAGTTTGAAAATAACTTTTCTTAGGAGCCTTTTGATTACTTTAGAAGATTAGACAAGAAAAGAACACTGGATGAGTGTTCTTAGTAATTTTTCTATTAATCCTCTATAGACTCTAAAAGCGTCGTTAGGGCTTGGGCAGAACGACGTCCTGCTTCTACGATAAATTCATCAAAGGAAACGGATGCTTCATGATTGGCATTGTCACTCATGGCACGAATGACTAAGAAAGGAAGGTTCAAAGCCTGAGCTGCTTGAGCAATAGCTGCCCCTTCCATCTCTACAGCAAGAACTTTAGGAAAGTGCTCTTTTATCGCTTTGATTTTATCTTCTCCAGCAACAAAACTGTCTCCTGTCGCAATCAAACCTAAATGCCAAGTTTGGTCCAGTTTAGACAAACTCTCTTGAATCAAGCTGATAAACTTTTTGTCTGATTCAAAATAGAGAGGCAGTTGAGCCATTTGACCGTAATCATAGCCAAAGGCAGTCACATCAACATCGTGGTAGACAAGCTTGTCTGCAATCACTACATCCCCTACTGCGATTCCACTTGCCACTGCACCAGCAGAACCAGTATTAATCACTGCATCGACTTGAAAGTGATCCGCTAAGATAGCGACACTCATAGCAGACATGACTTTACCAATACCACTCTCTACAAGTACAAGCTCAACAGAACCAATCTTACCAGTATGATAGCTATGTCCCAGAACCTTTTCTTCACTGGCTTCGTCCAAGTGTTGAATCAAGTAAACTAGCTCTTCTGGCATAGCTGCAATAATTCCAATTTTCATGATAGACTCCTTAAATAAATCTCATTGCTAAAATTAACAAAATCAAGAGAAAAATAACTGCAAAAAGAATCTTGTTTAATTTAGAATTAAAGACATTTCTCTTAGTATTTTCAATCCGACGACTTTTGTGAATAGAAGGTTCAACTTCGATGGTCAGTGTATCCTGGCTAAAACCATGATCTTTGGTTCGCGAATAGCCAAAATTTTGAGAAGAAGTCGGTAAAATCTTAGTTTCCTCATCATCTAGCAAGGGAGGACCTGAGATGTCCTCTCCTCGATTGGCACGTTCGATCATTTCATCTGTTAATAAAGGTTTACCCATGGGTTCCTCCACTATTTTTTTGTAATTCCCAGTACTGAATAGCCATGATAGTCTTGGCATCACAAATATCACCTGACTGGATCAGTGCTTTAGCTTGGTCAAGACTGACCTCAAGTAACTCCAAAGTCTCATCTTCATCCTGAGGACGAGGATTTTCAACTTTTGTCAAATCACTTGCCAAGTAAAGTTTTAAGCGCTCGTTACAAAATCCAATCGCAGAGTAAAAATCATAGAGAAGCCTTAATTTACCAGTATAGGCCGCTTCTTCTTCTAATTCACGAAGTGCTGCAGCTTCTGGATCTGCATTCTCCCCTACTTCAAGCTTACCAGCAGGAATTTCATAAGAGACTTTTTCAATCGCCTTGCGATATTGTTTAACAAGAACAATCTTATTTTCTGGAGTGACTGCAAGGACACAAACTGCTCCATTGTGGAAAATTAAATCACGTTGCGCTATACCTTTGCCAGAAGGTAGTTCAACCTGGTCTTGAACCAATTGGAAGATCGGTCCTTTATAGATTTCTTTACGACTTATAGTCTTTTCTTCGAATTCCATCGTTAGCTCCTATTTATTGTTAGGATGATGAGGGAGGCGAGTTGCATATTCATCCTTATTGACTTGACGACCTCGTCCAATAGCAATGGCATCAGCTGGGACATCCTTAGTAATGGTTGAACCTGCTCCAACAAGAGAGTTATCTCCAAGTTCTACTGGAGCAATGATAGTTGAATTAGATCCAACGAAAACATTGTTACCAATGGTTGTTTTAAACTTGTGTTGACCATCGTAATTTACAGTGATGGTTCCTGCACCGAAGTTGACATCACTACCAACTTCACAGTTACCAATATAAGTCAAATGACCAGCTTTTGTATTCTCACCAATGCTAGATCCTTTGACTTCAACAAAGTTTCCAATGTGCACATCTTTTGCAAGGCTTGATCCCGGACGTATATGAGCATAAGGACCAACTGTAACGCCATCAGCAACTGAGCTTTCCTCAATCATCGAGTTTGTAATCACTGCCCCTGAACCGATACTACTATCAACGATATAAGTTCCGTTGGTCAAAACAGTTCCTGCACCAATCTTACTAGAACCTTTGAGGGTTACATTTGCTTCGATTTGAACTTCTGGAGCGATTTCAACATCAATGTCAATGTAAGTAGCTTCAGGATTCACAAAACTAACCCCATTGACCATATGCGCTTGGTTAATACGGCGACGCATAATGCCTTCAGCTGTCGCAAGGGCAACACGGTCATTAACTCCGAGACTTTCATCAAAGTCTTTTAGAGTATAAGCACCAACTTTTTCCCCTGCTTCACGGAAAATGCCGATGACATCAGTGATGTAGTATTCGCCTTGAGCATTATTGGTATTGATATTCTTAAGTGCTTCAAAGAGACGAGCATTATCAAAGACATAGGTCCCTGTATTGATCTCCTTGATTTGTTTTTCAAAATCAGTCGCATCTTTCTGCTCCACGATACGAAGCACTTCAGCATTCTCGTTACGAACAATACGACCATAACCAAACGGATCTTCAGCTTCTGCAGTAAGAATTGTAGCTACGTTCTTGTGATTAACGTGGAAATCAATCAAGTTCTTTAGACTTTCACCGGTAATTAGTGGTGTATCACCAGCAATAACCAATGTTTGTCCGGAAAGTCCTTCAAGAATTGGCTCAGCCATCATAACCGCATGACCAGTTCCTAATTGCTCAGACTGTCTTACAAAATCAGTTTGACCAGCTAAAACTTGTTCAACTAGCTCTGCCTTATGACCAACAACCGTTACTGTTTTTTCAGGCTTGATTGCCCCTACACTACGAAAAACATGCTCCAGCATAGAAATTCCTGCAACCTTGTGCATGACTTTTGGTAGATCTGATTTCATACGAGTACCTTTACCCGCTGCTAAAATAACTGCATAATTTGACATATTTTTCTCTTTTCTATAGAAATTCCCTTATATTATATCATAAATTTGTTCATTCAAACACAAAAGAGGACAAATGCTTTAAAACATCGCATTCTCTACATGATTTCGAGTATTTTTTTTTTGATTTTTTTCACCATTTACGATACACTATAAAAGTATGAGAAAGAAAATAAATCCTGTTTTTATTTTTACTGTATTAGCGACTATCGTGGGTATTTTAATCATTAACAGACCCAAGTTTGAAGACCATCCAGTCAAAACAAAGCAAAATCCAGTTCAAGTAGAAACTCAAGCTTTACATAATATCAACAAGCCGATTATTGATGTTTCTGGCTGGCAAAGACCATCTGAGATTAATTATGACACCTTAACTCAAAATATTTCAGGTGCGATTGTTCGGGTTCATAGTGGAGCTCAAGTTTCTGAAGAAAATGACGCTGCCTATAAAAATGGAGTCGATAAGGTCTACAAGGAGCATATCACAGAGTTTCAAAAACGAAATATTCCAGTTGCTGTTTACGCCTATGTAGCTGGAAAAAATGTCGAAGAAATGGAAAAAGCTGCTGAAGCCTTCTATAACGCCGCTTCTCCTTACAATCCTAGCTACTATTGGCTTGATGTTGAAGAAAAGACTATGTCTGACATGAATCAGGGCGTTGAGGCCTTTCGTGCCAAATTAGCTTCATTGGGAGCAAAAAATATTGGTATCTATGTTGGTGTTTACTTTATGGAGGAACATAGTATCAGCGTTGATAATTACTCGGCTATCTGGATACCTTCCTATGGAACCAACTCAGGTCACTATGAGAGTGCTCCAAAAACAGATCTTAGCTACGACCTTCACCAATACACTTCCCATGGAAATCTTGGTGGATTTGAACATCACCTCGATTTGAACCTTATTTCTTCATCAAAGAACAAGGAAGAAACCTTTAGAAAATTGTTTTTAAATCCTTAATCACTATCACAATAAGCAAGTCAGACATTGCTTTCTGCTTGCTTTTCTTTATTTTTCAGTATTAAATCACTGTTTTATCTATATAGAATATAAATCTCGGAGGCCCTCTATGTTATCATGGCTATCAAAAATTATTAAGGGAATTGTAATCGCCCTAGGTTTCATTCTACCAGGGATTTCTGGTGGCGTTCTTGCCGCTATCTTGGGAATTTATGAGAGAATGATTCGTTTTCTTGCTCATCCTTTTAAAAATTTAAAAGAAGATGTGCTCTTTTTCCTTCCTGTCGGTATTGGGATGTTATTGGGCATCGGACTTTTCTCTTATCCAATTGAGTATCTTTTAGAAAATTATCAAGTTTATGTATTGTGGAGTTTTGCTGGAGCTATCATTGGTACCATCCCAAGTCTTGTCAAAGAATCAACTCGTGATTCTGATAGAGATAAGGTTGACCACATATGGTTTTGGGCAACCTTCATCATCTCAGGTCTTGCCCTCTACGCCTTGAATTTTGTAGTTGGTTCTCTATCTGCAAGCTTCCTTAACTTTACACTGGCTGGTTGTTTGTTGGCGCTTGGAATTTTGGTTCCAGGGCTTAGTCCTTCCAATCTTCTCTTGATTCTTGGTCTTTATGGCCCTATGTTAACAGGGTTCAAGACTTTTGATTTGTTAGGAACCTTCTTACCAATTGGGATTGGGCTTCTTATCACTCTGATTATCTTTTCAAAATTCATGGACTACGCTCTTCGCCTATATCACTCACGTGTGTATCATTTTATCATTGGAATTGTACTATCAAGTACACTTTTGATCCTTATTCCAAACGCTGGCAATGCTGAAAGTATCAGTTACAGTGGTTTGTCTCTAGTTTCATATGTACTGATTGCTTTCTTCTTTGCACTAGGGATTTGGTTGGGAATCTGGATGAGTCAATTGGAGGATAAGTATAAATAATGGCAAAAAAAGTAAAAGTCAAGAAAACCTTGGTCCAACAAATTTTAACCAAGGCAGGAATAAACCATACAGGTATTCAAATTAATGCCCTGGAAGGTGAGATGCCTCAAGGTTATGAAAAGAGTCAGATTTTTAAGACTCTAGCACTGCTGGGAGATAAGACTGGACCCATTATCGGTATCCTTCCTATCACTGAACATCTTTCTGAAAAGAAACTAGCTAAGATTTCTGGTAATAAGAAAGTCAGCATGATTCCACAAAAAGACCTAGAAAAAACAACAGGCTATATCCACGGTGCCAATAATCCAGTTGGGATTCGTCAAAAACATAACTTTCCTATCTTTATCGATCAAACTGCTATTAAACTGGAGGAAATGATTGTTTCCGCAGGGGAAGTAGGTCATAGTATCATTATCAACCCTCAAGATCTAGCAACCTTTGTTAAAGCTGAATTTGCAGATATCTTGGAGGCAAGTAACACATGAAATTCTATTTTATTCGTCACGGTAAAACACTTTGGAATCTTGAGGGACGTTTTCAAGGAGCAAGTGGTGACTCTCCACTCCTTGAGGAATCCATTGAGACCTTAAAAAAATTGGGGCAGTATCTCCAAGAAACTCCATTTGATGTGATTTATTCTAGTGATCTTCCTCGGGCTAAAACTTCTGCTCAAATTATCCAAAGTCAACTGAAAGTCAGTTGTCCTTTAGTAGAAATAGCCTCTCTAAGAGAGTGGCAACTCGGGAAACTTGAAGGAGCAAAATTTGCAACCTTAGAAGCCATCTATCCCGAGCAATTAAAAGCTTTTCGTACCAATCTAGCAAAATTCGATTCGACTATGTTTGGTGCAGAGTCTGTCTATCAAACAACTCATCGAACCATTCAATTCATCAAATCATTAGAGTCCAAACCTTTTGAACATGTCATGATTGTCGGTCACGGAGCCAATCTCACAGCCAGTATTCGAACTCTTCTAGGTTATGATACTCCACTACTTAGAAAAGATGGTGGTTTAGCAAATGCCAGTGTTACAATTATAGAAACAGAAGACTTTAAAAACTTCAACCTTTTAGAATGGAACGACACTTCTTATCAAAATTCGAATTGAACTTAACAATCACTGTTAAGTTCTTTTTAGATTTTGTAGAATATCCGTGAATTTATTTGACTTTTATGATAAAATGGGAGTATCGCAAAAAAGACTCATCATATCAAGAATTGAGTAAAAACTAGGAGGATCCCATGTCAACAGAACATATGGAAGAACTAAATGACCAGCAGATCGTTCGCCGTGAAAAAATGGCTGCGCTCCGTGAACAAGGAATCGATCCTTTCGGAAAACGTTTTGAACGTACTGCAAATTCCCAAGAATTAAAAGATAAATATGCTGACCTCGATAAAGAACAATTACACGATAAAAACGAAACAGCTACTATCGCAGGACGCTTGGTAACTAAACGTGGTAAAGGTAAAGTTGGATTTGCCCACCTTCAAGACCGCGAAGGCCAGATTCAAATCTACGTACGTAAAGATGCTGTCGGTGAAGAAAACTACGAAATCTTCAAAAAAGCAGACCTTGGTGACTTCCTTGGTGTCGAAGGTGAAGTGATGCGTACAGATATGGGAGAACTCTCTATCAAGGCTACTCACATTACACACTTGTCTAAGGCCCTTCGTCCTCTTCCTGAGAAATTCCACGGTTTGACAGACGTTGAAACAATTTACCGTAAACGTTACCTGGACTTGATTTCTAACCGTGAAAGTTTTGAACGCTTTGTCACTCGTTCAAAAATCATCTCTGAAATCCGTCGTTACCTTGACCAAAAAGGTTTCCTTGAAGTGGAAACACCTGTTCTTCATAACGAAGCTGGTGGAGCTGCTGCTCGTCCATTTATCACTCACCACAATGCCCAAAACATTGATATGGTCCTTCGTATCGCGACTGAGCTTCACTTGAAACGTCTTATCGTTGGTGGTATGGAACGTGTCTATGAAATTGGCCGTATCTTCCGTAACGAAGGAATGGATGCTACTCATAACCCTGAGTTCACTTCTATCGAAGTTTACCAAGCTTATGCTGACTTCCAAGATATCATGGACTTGACGGAAGGTATTATCCAACACGCTGCAAAATCAGTTAAGGGTGATGGTCCAGTTAACTATCAAGGAACTGAAATCAAGATTAACGAACCATTTAAACGTGTTCACATGGTGGATGCTATCAAAGAAATTACTGGTGTAGACTTCTGGCAAGACATGACTTTGGAAGAAGCTAAAGCTATCGCTGCTGAGAAGAAAGTTCCTGTTGAAAAACACTACACTGAAGTTGGCCACATTATCAATGCCTTCTTTGAAGAATTTGTTGAAGAAACCTTGATCCAACCTACCTTTGTCTATGGACATCCAGTCGCTGTATCTCCACTCGCTAAGAAAAATCCTGAAGACGAACGCTTTACAGACCGTTTCGAGCTCTTCATCATGACTAAGGAGTACGGTAATGCCTTTACTGAGTTGAACGACCCAATCGACCAACTTAGCCGTTTTGAAGCCCAAGCTAAAGCTAAAGAACTTGGTGACGATGAAGCAACCGGCATCGACTATGACTACATCGAAGCTCTTGAATATGGTATGCCTCCAACAGGTGGTTTGGGAATCGGTATCGACCGTCTCTGCATGCTCCTCACTGATACAACAACTATCCGTGATGTATTGCTCTTCCCAACTATGAAATAAAATACAAATCTCCTAGTCACATTCTAGGAGATTTTTTAATAATAACAAAAAGACAAACTCAATGTTGAGCTTATCTTTAAATTTTCTTATTAGAATAGACCAAGGACAGTTCCATCACTTTCAACATCCATGTTGAGGGCAGCAGGTCTTTTTGGAAGACCAGGCATGGTCATAACGTCACCAGTAAGTGCAACGATAAAGCCTGCCCCCAATTTTGGTACCAATTCACGAATAGTAATTTCAAAGTTTTCAGGTGCACCAAGAGCATTTGGATTATCTGAGAAACTATATTGAGTTTTAGCCATACAGATTGGCAATTTGTCCCAACCGTTTTGTACGATTTGTGCGATTTGAGTTTGAGCTTTCTTCTCGAAGTTTACTTTGCTACCACGATAGATTTCAGTGACAATCTTTTCAATCTTTTCTTGAACAGAAAGGTCGTTGTCATACAAACGTGTATAGTTAGCTGGGTTTTCGTCAATTGTCTTGACGAGAATTTCAGCCAAAGCCACTCCTCCTTCAGCTCCATCAGCCCATACGCTAGCTAATTCAACTGGAACATCAATTGAAGCGCAAAGTTCTTTCAAGGCTGCAATTTCAGCTTCTGTATCAGATACAAATTCGTTAATTGCAACAACTGCTGGAATACCAAACTTACGGATATTCTCAACGTGGCGTTTCAAGTTAGCAAAACCTGCACGTACTGCTTCTACGTTTTCTTCTGTCAGAGCATCCTTAGCCACTCCACCATTCATCTTAAGAGCACGAAGTGTTGCGACAATGACTACTGCACTTGGAGCTGTCGGTAAGTTAGGTGTCTTGATATCCAAGAACTTCTCAGCACCAAGGTCTGCACCAAAACCAGCTTCAGTTACTGTATAATCAGCTAAACGAAGAGCTGTTTTCGTTGCCAATACAGAGTTACATCCGTGAGCGATATTTGCAAATGGACCACCATGTACAAAGGCAGGTGTACCATAAATTGTTTGAACCAAGTTTGGTTTGATAGCATCTTTCAAAATCAATGCCAAGGCGCCTTCAACCTGTAAATCACCAACTGAAACAGGAGTACGGTCATAACGGTATCCGATGACGATATTGGCCAAACGGCGTTTCAAATCTTCAATATCCGTTGCCAAGCAAAGGATAGCCATGATTTCTGAAGCAACAGTGATATCAAATCCATCTTCGCGAGGAATACCATTAAGAGGACCACCGAGTCCAACAGTTACATGACGAAGAGCACGGTCGTTTAAGTCAACAACACGTTTCCAGAGAATACGACGCTGGTCGATTCCTAGCTCATTTCCTTGGTGCAAGTGGTTGTCAATCAAGGCAGAGAGAGCGTTATTGGCTGTTGTAATGGCATGCATATCTCCAGTAAAGTGGAGGTTGATATCTTCCATTGGTAAAACTTGAGCATAACCACCACCAGCAGCTCCTCCTTTAATACCCATGACAGGGCCAAGAGAAGGTTCGCGGATAGCAATCATGGTTTTCTTACCAATCTTATTCAAAGCATCAGCAAGCCCAATGGTAATGGTTGACTTACCTTCACCAGCTGGTGTTGGGTTGATAGCAGTGACTAAGATCAACTTTCCAACTGGATTTGCTTCAACTTCACGAATCTTATCAAAGCTAAGTTTAGCCTTATACTTTCCATACAATTCCAAATCGTCTGCAGAAATCTCAAATTGGTCAACGACCTCAACAATTGGTTTTAAATCAATACTCTGTGCAATTTCAATATCTGTTTTCATAATGAACTCCTCTAACCTCTGATGTGTTAATTCATTATAACACAAAACAAGATTTTTAACAGACAAAAAGCTTGATAACGTTCGTAAATATAGCGACATCAAAGGATTTACCGCCCACTATTTAAATTTTTATATGCCTTTATAAGTTTTAACTATAGATTAAGATTTCGACTAATTCAAAAAGTAGCTATCAATTTCTGATAAATTGTGTAGAATTTGACTATTAGAAACTCCTATTTGCTCAGCTAATTCAATTGAATACTCAAAACGAAGACGTATATTGATAGATAAATCAAAAGAGTAATCCTGTAATCGTCCTAGTTTATGATATTTATCTATAATATCATTAAAAATAATCTTGTATTTATCATCTAAGTTTTTGATATGGTTATCTAAGTTTTCCCTGTAATTTTGAATTAATTCCTGTTCCCTATCACTTAAAATCCCTTTGCCTATTTCCCAAATTATTGAAGTAGCAATTGAACCTACTACTGCTCCTAAGACAGGGACAGGAATAAGTGTTTGACCAACACATGAACCAATTGTCGCTAATGTTGTATCCAATGTATTGATAGTTATAAAATTTATAAATTCATCCTCAGTAATCTCATTTGTTCTAAGTTTAGTAATAATATCTACCATGCCGTAACTTGCTGTTACAAACGCACTTGCATAAGGAGCACTCATTTTAAAAACATTAGTGAGACCATAAATCGCGTAACCTGATATAGAAGCTTTTACCGCACCTTCCACTGTTTCTAATCCACAGTCTAACCAATCTGATTGTTCAAATTCAAAAATTGTTTTTCCTTCTTTGTTTTTCCCATACACAGCTGACATTAATGCTAAACCACCTTGTAAAAGAAAAGTATTTTTTGCAATCTTGTTAGCTTCTCTTAAATTTGGTAAAGAATTTTTTTTGGCAAGAATTTTCTTCTTAGCTAATTCTCTCCGCTTTACTTTGACCTTTTTATCAATTTTTATTTTCTCTAAGTCTAATACTTTATTAATTGAATTTCTTTGAGCATCATCATAATTTAGAACAGATGATTTCATCCAAGATTTATATGAAGTAAGTCCCTTTCTTTCGGTAATATCATTGATCATTTGTCGTATATCAGTAATTTGTTTAATAGACAATTTTTTACCATTAAATTCAACTTCTTTGGCGCCAGCCATAATTTTTTCGTATACTAACACGTGATCTTTTGGAAACATCATTTTCATTTTTTTACTGTAATGAAAAGATTGACATAGTTCATCACGTAAATTATTATAAAACTTCATTTGAATGGTATTTCTACCAATTAATAAATCGGCTGGTCCATTATCATTCAATACTTTTACAATAGGATTTAATCCTTCAAAAGCTCTTCTCGCATTCACAATTCCTGCTTCTGCAAATTCAGCAATAAAACCGTGACCGCCGTATTCACCTCCACGATTCTTTAGAATAACGTCTTCAATGTTATTTCTAGCATAGTTTAAGATTTTAGAGGCATTGTCCTTGTTTAAAATGACATGTCGAGCTTCATCATCAATCATTTTCATAGCAATTTGTAAGTCTTGAATTCTCAAGTTGTTTAAACAATTGACATATGCACCTATCCCTTGATAAAATGCTCTATTAACAGCCTGATTCATCATTTATTTTAATTTCCTTATTAATCATCGAAGTAAGTGAGAGGGTTGAATTTACTAAACTACCTGCTTGATACTTTTCATCATCTGTAAATAAGTTATAATCTTTTCCAATTAAAGAAAGATTAGCTAAATAAATCTCCTCAGTTTGCTTTTCAATTAAATTAATTAATTCACTAATTTCTATTATTGATTTATCAGTTTGTCTAATTAATAACTCAATTTTCTTTTGTTCATCAAGCGCTTCTTTAGCTACTTCTTCATTTTTTTTATTAGCAAAAACACCTGCTCCGACAGACGCTGTTAACATTAAGCCAGCAATCCCCCAACCAACAGGGCCCACCATGGCTAAAAAGGCATTGCCAGCAGCCATACCTCCTCCGCCTGCTGCTAGACTTCCTCCACCTAACCAAGCTAATGCCGCACTATTTGCTGCTGCACCTGTCAAGCTAGAAATTGCTGTTCCTGTTGATGCGACACCAAAAGTAGTTGCAACTCCCATAGCTGCAGTAGGACCTAAAGTTGCGACTGTCACACCTAAAGCACTTAAAGAAGCTGTAGCTGCCGTACTACCGCTGGCTAATTCTGCTTCTTTGATTGCCTGAGTAATAGCTAACTGCTTATCTTCGAAATTCTGTATTTCAACAATTATTTCGTCTAATTTTGTTTCAAATTCTTTCGGTTTATTTGCTAATTTACTAATTCTTTCTTCAATGATTTTGACAACTTTGATCGCCTTGTCTCTACTTTTATAAAGCTCAGTCGATTTATTCGTTAGATCTGTGGCTTTTTCATTATATGTTTGAATAGATTCATGATAGTTCTCAACGGCTTCGGACCTTAGTTTACCATTAAAAAGATCTATTGAATCAATTTGTGATTTTGCTTCCGTTGCAACTTTACCAGCTTGATTAAGCGTGCCAGATGCAACCTCTGTTACTTGTTGAACAGTATCATTCGCTACTGTAGCAGCTTGACCTGAAACGTCTGAAACAACATTTCCTATCTTATTTGATACATCTCCTATTACTTTTACAGAATCTGATAATAAATCTCCTGTAACTTTCCCAGCGCTATCTAAAGCTTTTCCAGCTTCATTAAGTACGCTACTAGTTGTCTTACTAGCATCATCAATTACTTTACTAGCTTCTTTAACCATATTATCTGCAAACTTAAAAAAGTCCATAACGGCTTCCCCTTTTCATCTATAACTAAAATAATTATCTTATATCTTAAATTAATTGTCAATAATAATATAGTTATAAAGTTTAGTTATATTTTATCGCTTTCATTTTACTTACTGCTCATTTTTTTGTACAATAGTTCTATGAAAATTTTAGTTACATCTGGTGGTACAAGCGAAGCAATAGATCGAGTTCGCTCCATTACCAACCACTCTACTGGTAGACTTGGTAAAGTAATAACTGAGACTTTACTAAATGCTGGTCACCAAGTTTGTCTGATTACTACGCAACAAGCGTTAAAACCAGCACCACACTCAAATTTATCCATCATTGAAATCAAAAACACTTCCGATTTACTCCAAGAGATGAAACGGATTCTTCCTAATTATCAAGTTTTGATTCATTCCATGGCAGTATCTGACTATAGTCCTGTTTACATGACTGGTCTTGACCAAGTCCAAGCAAGCCAAGATTTAAGTGAGTTTTTGCATAAGAAAAATATGGAAACAAAGATCTCCTCTAAGGATGAGGTGCAAGTCCTATTTCTCAAGAAAAATCCAAAGATCATCTCTCTTGTTAAAAAATGGAATCCAAGTATCCATCTCATTGGCTTTAAACTGCTTGTCGATGTTACTAAGGAGCATCTAATTCAAATCGCTAGAGAAAGTCTTGAAAAGAATCAAGCAGACTTGATTGTCGCTAATGACCTCACTCAGATTAATGCTGATCAACACCTGGCTTATCTAGTAGAAGAAAAAGATTATCAGATTGCTGCTAGCAAACAAGAAATTGCTGACTTATTATTGGAAAAAATTCAGGGATTTGATCGTTAGAAAGGAAAATTATGGCTCGTATTACACTCGCTGTGACAGGCTCTATCGCCTCTTACAAGGCTGCTGATTTGGTAAGTGGCTTGAAGAAACAAGGGCATTCTGTGACTGTACTCATGACCCAGGCTGCGACTGCCTTTATTCAACCTTTAACCCTTCAAGTCTTATCACAAAATACAGTTCATCTCGATCTTATGGAAGAACCTTATCCTGACAAAGTCAATCATATCGAGCTAGGAAAAGAAACAGACTTGTTTATCCTTGCCCCTGCAACCGCTAATACGATTGCGAAAGTCGCGTACGGTTTTGCCGACAATATGGTTACTGCTACTGCTCTTGCTTTGCCAAACTATGTTCCAAAACTAGTAGCACCTGCTATGAATACCAAAATGTATGACCATCCAGCAACTCAAGCAAACCTAAAAACTTTGGAAAATTATGGTTACACAATTATTTCTCCTAAAGAATCCCAACTGGCCTGTGGAGACGTAGGACGGGGTGCTCTTGCTGATCTTGATACTATTTTACAACAGATAAAGGAAAAACTTCATGAACAAACGCTCTAATATTGCTCCAATTGCTATCTTTTTTGCCAGCATGATTGTCATTCATCTGCTGAGTTCTATTATCTTTAATGTCTTGCCCTTTCCAATTAAACCGACCATTGTCCATATTCCAGTCATCATTGCTAGTATCATCTACGGGCCACGAATTGGAGCCATCTTAGGTTTCTTGATGGGGATGATTAGCTTGACAGTCAATACAATCACAATTCTCCCAACCAGCTACCTCTTCTCTCCATTTGTACCAAATGGTAACATCTACTCCCTAGTTATTGCGATTGTACCACGCATCCTTATTGGTTTAACTCCATACTTTGTCTATAAACTCCTCAAAAACAAGGCAGGGCTCATCTTCGCGGGAGCACTCGGTTCACTTACCAACACTGTATTTGTTTTAGGCGGTATCTTCTTCCTCTTTGGAAATGTTTTTGACGGAAATATCCAAAAACTATTAGCTACTGTTATCTCAACAAACTCTATCGCAGAACTGATTATCTCAGCAATACTTACCCTAGTTATTGTTCCGAGACTTGAAAAAATCAAAAAATAAGAGGTCGGGAAAATCCCGACCTCGATTTTTATTTGCCCCAAGTAACTGACTCTGTATTTAATTAAGATTACAGACTTCTAAAAGTCCCTTTGACGAGACTATCTAAAAGTATGATTGTAAAGACTCACTGATATTGGAAAAGGCTTCAATCTTAGAAAAATATTTACTTTCCAACAGCCTTTTATCTACTTATTATTGAGCTAGACGTGCTTCTTCTAAAATCTTTTCAATTTTTGTCGTCAGCAAATCAATAGCTACTGTATTGGTTACTCCTTCTGGAATAACGATATCTGCATAACGCTTTGTTGGCTCAATAAATTGATGATACATGGGTTTTACCACACCAAGATACTGGTCAATAACGCTATCTAGGCTACGACCACGTTCTTCCATATCACGTTTAATACGGCGAATGATACGAACATCATCATCTGTATCTACGAAAATCTTGATATCCATCAAATCACGAAGTCGTTTGTCCTCCAAAACCAAGATTCCTTCTACGATAAAGACATCCTGAGGTTCTTGACGATAAGTTTTAGAACTTCTGGTATGGGCAGCATAATCATAGGTAGGAATATCAACTGGACGACCTGCCAACAACTCTTTGATTTGCTCAATCATCAAATCAGTATCAAAAGCAAAAGGATGGTCATAGTTGGTCTTAATACGCTCTTCAAAGGTTAGATTAGATTGATCTTTATAGTAGGAATCATGCTCAATCATAGAGATTTTTTCATTTGGAAAATGCGACAAGATTGCTTTAGATACGCTTGTCTTTCCTCCTCCAGATCCACCTGTTACTCCGATAATGATTGGTCTATTTTGCATTGTAGCCTCCTTGTTTTTTCCCTTGTCTATTTTACCATATTTTTGATAAATTTTACAGATGGAGTTTTCTACAAAATAGAAGAAAAAATCCTCATAGCTAGAAGCTACAAGGATTTGTAATTGAGGCTCTATAATATTTGTAGTGGGTAAATCCCCTATGGATCTTATGGAGCCTATTTTTGTGTAGAAAAAAAGTCCCATATGACCTATAATGAAAAGCGATCAAACAACTCATTAGAAAGAATCCTATGGAACAATTACATTTTATCACAAAACTGCTCGATATCAAAGACCCTAATATCCAGATTCTAGACATCATCAATATGAATACCTACAAAGAAATCATCGCTAAACTGGACTACGACGCCCCATCTTGCCCTGATTGCGGAAGTCAAATGAAGAAATATGACTTTCAAAAACATTCTAAGATTCCTTACCTCGAAACGACTGGTATGCCTACCAGAATTCTTCTGAAAAAGCGTCGATTCAAGTGCTATCATTGCTCGAAAATGATGGTCGCCGAAACCTCTCTCGTCAAGAAGAATCATCAAATTCCTCGTATTATCAACCAAAAGATTGCTCAAAAGTTAATTGAAAAGACTTCTATGACTGATATTGCACATCAGCTATCCATTTCAACTTCAACTGTCATTCGTAAGCTCAATGACTTTCACTTTAAGCATGATTTTTCTTGTCTTCCAGAGATTATGTCTTGGGACGAGTATGCCTTTACCAAGGGAAAGATGAGTTTTATCGCACAAGATTTTGATCAGCTCAATATCATTACTGTTCTTGAGGGAAGAACACAAGCTATCATCCGCAATCAC
>NZ_JYOV01000025.1 GCF_000963255.1 Streptococcus infantis
GCTGTAACACCAGTTACAGATCCAAGCAACTTGACTGATGCTGAGAAAGCTAAGGTAGCTGATGAAGTTAAGAAATCTAACCCAACAGCTAAAGATGTTGAAGTAGGTAAAGATGGAACAACTACAGTGACTTACCCAGATGGCACCACAGCCGTAATCCCAGCAGCTAAGACAGTTAAGAAATCAGATGATAAAGCTGTTAAGGATCCATCAGTAACCCCAGTTACAGATCCAAGCAACTTGACTGATGCTGAGAAAGCTAAGGTAGCTGATGAAGTTAAGAAATCTAACCCAACAGCTAAAGATGTTGAAGTAGGTAAAGATGGAACAACCACAGTGACTTACCCAGATGGCACCACAGCCGTTATCCCAGCAGCTAAGACAGTTAAGAAATCAGATGATAAAGCCGTTAAGGATCCATCAGTAACCCCAGTTACAGATCCAAGCAACTTGACTGATGCCGAAAAAGGTAAAGTAGCGGAAGCAGTTAAGAAATCAAACCCAACCGTGACTGACGTTAAGGTTGACAACGATGGTACAACAACTGTAACTTACCCAGATGGTACAACAGCCGTTATTCCAGCAGATAAGACAGTTAAGAAATCAGATGATAAAGGTACTAAGGATCCATCAGTAACCCCAGTTACAGATCCAAGCAACTTGACTGATGCGGAAAAAGGTAAAATAGCAGAAGCAGTTAAGAAATCAAACCCTACAGTAAGTAAGGTAGAAGTTGGTAACGACGGTACAACAACTGTAACTTACCCAGATGGCACAACAGCCGTTATCCCAGCAGATAAGACAGTTAAGAAATCATCTGATAAATCTGTTAAGGATCCATCAGTAACCCCAGTTACAGATCCAAGCAACTTGACTGATGCGGAAAAAGGTAAAGTAGCAGAAGAAGTTAAGAAATCAAACCCTACAGTAAGTAAGGTAGAAGTTGGTAACGACGGTACAACAACTGTAACTTACCCAGATGGCACAACAGCCGTTATCCCAGCAGATAAGACAGTTAAGAAATCATCTGATAAATCTGTTAAGGATCCATCAGTAACCCCAGTTACAGATCCAAGCAACTTGACTGATGCGGAAAAAGGTAAAGTAGCAGAAGAAGTTAAGAAATCAAACCCTACAGTAAGTAAGGTAGAAGTTGGCAACGATGGTACAACAACTGTAACTTACCCAGATGGCACAACAGCCGTTATCCCAGCCGATAAGACAGTTAAGAAATCATCTGATAAATCTGTTAAGGATCCATCAGTAACCCCAGTTACAGATCCAAGCAACTTGACTGATGCGGAAAAAGGTAAAGTAGCAGAAGAAGTTAAGAAATCAAACCCTACAGTAAGTAAGGTAGAAGTTGGCAACGATGGTACAACAACTGTAACTTACCCAGATGGCACAACAGCCGTTATCCCAGCCGATAAGACAGTTAAGAAATCATCTGATAAATCTGTTAAGGATCCATCAGTAACTCCAGTAACAGATCCAAGCAACTTGACTGATGCGGAAAAAGGTAAAGTAGCAGAAGAAGTTAAGAAATCAAACCCAACAGTAACTGACGTTAAGGTTGACAAAGATGGCACAACAACTGTAACTTACCCAGATGGCACAACAGCTGTAATTCCAGCAGATAAGACAGTTAAGAAATCAGATGACAAATCTGTTAAGGATCCAACAGTAACCCCAGTAACAGATCCAAGCAACTTGACTGATGCGGAGAAAGCTAAGGTAGCAGAAGAAGTTAAGAAATCAAACCCTACAGTAAGTAAGGTAGAAGTTGGCAACGACGGTACAACAACTGTAACTTACCCAGATGGTACAACAGCCGTTATCCCAGCAGATAAGACAGTTAAGAAATCAGCTGATAAAGTAGTTACAAATCCATCA
>NZ_JYOV01000026.1 GCF_000963255.1 Streptococcus infantis
AAGATTGGTGAAGCAACAGCTGATAACACTGGTAAAGCAACTATTACCCCAACAGTTGATATTCCAGCAGGCCCAGTAACTGTTAAAGCAACGAAAGATGGTCAAACATCAGACGCAAGTGATCCAGTTCAAGCCACAGCAGCAACTCCAGCGAAACCAAGCAAACCAGTTGTCGATACAGATCTCACAGGTAAAGCCGGCACTAAGACACCAGTTGAAGTGACAGCAGAACCAGGATCAACAGTAGCCCTCTACGATAAAGATGGCAACAAGATTGGTGAAGCAACAGCTGATAACACTGGTAAAGCAACTATTACCCCAACAGTTGATATTCCAGCAGGCCCAGTAACTGTTAAAGCAACGAAAGATGGTCAAACATCAGACGCAAGTGATCCAGTTCAAGCCACAGCAGCAACTCCAACAACACCAATTCAACCAGAAATTACAACAGACCTCACAGGCAAAGCGGGCACTAAGACACCAGTTGAAGTGACAGCGGAACCAGGATCTAAGGTTGAAATGTATGATAAAGATGGCAACAAGATTGGTGAAGCAACAGCTGATGAAAATGGTAAAGCAACTATTACACCAACAGTTGATATTCCAGAAGGAAATGTGACGGTTGTAGCAACCAAGGATGGTCAAA
The DNA here is from genome assembly GCF_000963255.1 of Streptococcus infantis. Classification (GTDB taxonomy): domain Bacteria; phylum Bacillota; class Bacilli; order Lactobacillales; family Streptococcaceae; genus Streptococcus; species Streptococcus nidrosiense. Next base: position 647 of record NZ_JYOV01000026.1, read on the forward strand.
CACCAGAAGCAAGTGATCCGGTTCCAGCAACAGCTAAAGAGCCAGAAACACCAGCTAAACCAAGCAAACCAGTTGTGAACACAGACCTCACAGGTAAAGCCGGTACTAAGACACCAGTTGAAGTGACAGCAGAACCAGGAACTACAGTTGAGTTGTTCGATAAAGACGGTAACAAGATTGGTGAAGCAACAGCAGGAGCAGATGGTAAAGCTATCATTACTCCAACGGTAGACCTTCCAGAAGGTAATGTAACTGCTAAAGCTACTAAAGATGGTAAAACATCAGAAGTGAGCGATCCAGTTCAAGCTACAGTAGCAACTCCAACAACACCAATTCAACCAGAAATTACAACAGACCTCACAGGCAAAGCGGGCACTAAGACACCAGTTGAAGTGACAGCGGAACCAGGATCTAAGGTTGAAATGTATGATAAAGATGGTAACAAGATTGGTGAAGCAACAGCTGATGAAAATGGTAAAGCAACTATTACACCAACAGTTGATATTCCAGAAGGAAATGTGACGGTTGTAGCAACCAAGGATGGTCAAACACCAGAAGCAAGTGATCCGGTTCCAGCAACAGCTAAAGAGCCAGAAACACCAGCTAAACCAAGCAAACCAGTTGTGAACACAGACCTCACAGGTAAAGCCGGTACTAAGACACCAGTTGAAGTGACAGCAGAACCAGGAACTACAGTTGAGTTGTTCGATAAAGACGGTAACAAGATTGGTGAAGCAACAGCAGGAGCAGATGGTAAAGCAAGCATCACTCCAACGGTAGACCTTCCAGCAGGTAATGTGACTGCTAAAGCTACTAAAGATGGTCAAACATCAGAAGTGAGCGATCCAGCTCAAGCCACAGCAGCAACTCCAGCGAAACCAAGCAAACCAGTTGTCGATACAGATCTCACAGGTAAAGCCGGCACTAAGACACCAGTTGAAGTGACAGCAGAACCAGGATCTACAGTAGCCCTCTACGATAAAGATGGCAACAAGATTGGTGAAGGTACAGCTGATAACACTGGTAAAGCAACTATTACACCAACCGTTGATATTCCAGCAGGCCCAGTAACTGTTAAAGCAACGAAAGATGGTCAAACATCAGACGCAAGTGATCCAGCTCAAGCGACAGCAGTTGATAAAGTAGTTAAGACTCCATCAGTCACACCAGTAGCTAACCCATCATCTCTAACAGATGCCGAAAAAGCTAAAGTAGCCGACGAAGTTAAGAAATCAAATCCTACAGTAAGCAAGGTAGAAGTTGGTAACGACGGTACCGCAACTGTAACTTACCCAGATGGCACAACAGCTGTTATTCCAGCAGATAAGACAGTTAAGAAATCAGATGATAAAGTCGTAACGGATCCAGCTGTAACACCAGTTGTAGATCCAAGCAACTTGACTGATGCTGAGAAAGCTAAGGTAGCTGATGAAGTTAAGAAATCTAACCCAACAGCTAAAGATGTTGAAGTAGGTAAAGATGGAACAACTACAGTGACTTACCCAGATGGCACCACAGCCGTAATCCCAGCAGCTAAGACAGTTAAGAAATCAGATGATAAAGCTGTTAAGGATCCAGCTGTAACACCAGTTACAGATCCAAGCAACTTGACTGATGCTGAGAAAGCTAAGGTAGCTGATGAAGTTAAGAAATCTAACCCAACAGCTAAAGATGTTGAAGTAGGTAAAGATGGAACAACTACAGTGACTTACCCAGATGGCACCACAGCCGTAATCCCAGCAGCTAAGACAGTTAAGAAATCAGATGATAAAGCTGTTAAGGATCCATCAGTAACCCCAGTTACAGATCCAAGCAACTTGACTGATGCTGAGAAAGCTAAGGTAGCTGATGAAGTTAAGAAATCTAACCCAACAGCTAAAGATGTTGAAGTAGGTAAAGATGGAACAACCACAGTGACTTACCCAGATGGCACCACAGCCGTTATCCCAGCAGCTAAGACAGTTAAGAAATCAGATGATAAAGCCGTTAAGGATCCATCAGTAACCCCAGTTACAGATCCAAGCAACTTGACTGATGCCGAAAAAGGTAAAGTAGCGGAAGCAGTTAAGAAATCAAACCCAACCGTGACTGACGTTAAGGTTGACAACGATGGTACAACAACTGTAACTTACCCAGATGGTACAACAGCCGTTATTCCAGCAGATAAGACAGTTAAGAAATCAGATGATAAAGGTACTAAGGATCCATCAGTAACCCCAGTTACAGATCCAAGCAACTTGACTGATGCGGAAAAAGGTAAAATAGCAGAAGCAGTTAAGAAATCAAACCCTACAGTAAGTAAGGTAGAAGTTGGTAACGACGGTACAACAACTGTAACTTACCCAGATGGCACAACAGCCGTTATCCCAGCAGATAAGACAGTTAAGAAATCATCTGATAAATCTGTTAAGGATCCATCAGTAACCCCAGTTACAGATCCAAGCAACTTGACTGATGCGGAAAAAGGTAAAGTAGCAGAAGAAGTTAAGAAATCAAACCCTACAGTAAGTAAGGTAGAAGTTGGTAACGACGGTACAACAACTGTAACTTACCCAGATGGCACAACAGCCGTTATCCCAGCAGATAAGACAGTTAAGAAATCATCTGATAAATCTGTTAAGGATCCATCAGTAACCCCAGTTACAGATCCAAGCAACTT
>NZ_JYOV01000027.1 GCF_000963255.1 Streptococcus infantis
CAATGTCATTAAGTTAAGAAATTCAAATACAATTCTGTATTTGGGTTTCTTTTTTTATGTGCTAAACTGATAGTTAAGGAGGTACTTCCTATGATAAAACAGATAAAAGCCCACTTGAATAAGAGTATTCAGAGTATCCTTGGTCAAAAAGTTGAGCTCGTCAAACAAGATGAACAGGCCTTTACTCGTAAAAGAAGGTTATCACTAGAAACCATGATTCGTACCATTCTGGGAATGGGAGGAAAATCACTGTCAAAAGAATTACTAGATGCTAGACTGACAGTTTCAAATTCAGCCTTTGTTCAAAGACGCTATCAGATAAAACCTGAGGCTTTCTATACCTTATTTAAAGAATTTACAGCACCTATTCCACTTAACACCAATCTTCCGATATTCGCTGCAGATGGGAGTGATATCTGTATTCCTCGAAATCCCATGGATACAGAAACCTCTATCCAAACCCAAACGGATGTTAAATCCTATAATCTCATACACATAAATGCCCTATACGACTTGACGACTGGAGTGTATAGAGATGTTTCTATTCAAGACAAACATACGCAACATGAGCGCTTAGCTCTGATTCAGATGATGAAGGCTTCTCCCTTTCGAGAAAGCTCTTGTTATCATGGATAGAGGCTATGAAAGTTACAATCTCATGGCTCATTTTCAAGAAAAAGGATGGCTTTATATCATCCGAATTCGAGATGGAAAACAATCCATGCGTTCCTCCTTCAACTTGCCAAATACAGAGTGTTTTGATCAAAACTTTTCTCTAAAATTATCACGAAAGCAAACCAATCAGCTCAAAAAACTTTATCGTGATTTCCCCAATGACTATCATTTTATTCCACACAATTCTACTTTTGATTTTCTTCCAGAAACAAGTCAAAAACATGACCCTGTTGAACTATACCAACTTCCTTTTCGTTTGGTGCGTTTAGAAGCGGAAGAAGGAAAATACGAAACTTTGGTGACAAATACAGACTATTCAGTCCAACAATTAAAAAATCTCTACGCCAGCAGATGGGGCATAGAGACTAGTTTTCGTGACCTGAAATACAGTATTGGCTTGGTCAATTTTCATGCCAAAAAGAAGGAAGGGATTCTCCAAGAAATCTTTGCCCGATTTACAAATTTTAACTTTTGTCGTTGGGTAACCTCGCAAGTTGCCATCGACAGTAGTCACAAAAAACAAAGATATAAAGTGTGTTTCTCAGATGCGACTTATGCCTGCCGTTTGTTTTTTAACGGTTCCCTTTCTTCTCTCCAGTTGAAAAACTACCTCAAGAAACAGTTATCTATTATTCGACCGAATCGAAAATATCCAAGAAAAATAAAGGCCCAATCGGTAATTGATTTCATCTATAGAGTAACATAAATCTCAAAAAATAGGGTGAAAAAACCTTTATTTGTTATGCAAAAAAAATAGAAGATAGGATAGAGAATCACTTTGATGATCTCAATCCTATCTCCTATTCAAATAGTTAGATTACTAACTTAATGACATTGGGTTTATCACCTGATTCTTTTGGCTCTTTGTCAAATAGTGTTGATGAAGAACCTAATGAAAAAAGAATCCAACAAAAATTGGACTACCTGTCTCCGGTTGGATACCGAAGACGGTAGCCCTAGGGTGTTTTTATTAAATTCTCACTTTTTGGGGTCAGTCCCTAAGCCTGATAGTAATTTTTTGTTCATACTATTCCCCTTTAGTCATTTACTACTTTAAGTTGCATTGCTTTAGCTACTTCTTCTGCCTTTGATCCCTTAGGTGTATGGATTTCTACATCTGGGTTACAGTTATCCACAAAATAGAAGTATTCTGTAATTTCTGTTACACTTGCTGGAATTGTAATAGATTTAATTGATGATGTCCCCCAGAATACTAATGTTCCAATACTCTTTGTTCCTTCTGGGAATACAACTGATTCTAATGAACTGTCAGAGTTGAAAACATCATCTTCTACTGTTTCTATTGACTTACCAAAGTGGACATACTTTAACTTATTGTCAATCGTAAACGCACCTTTTCCAATATATCGTACTGTATCTGGTAAAACGATTGCCTCACAATGTTTCAAGTTCGCAAGACCACGTTCTCCAATTGCGATAACAGGTTTACCTTTAATTTCCTTTGGTACACGAACAACCTTATCGTCAGAAGTACAACTATAGATGACATAACCTTCTTCCCATAAATATACGCATGTTAATATATTAATATCTTTAAGGATTTATAACTATAGTTCCTTAATTTTCCCAGTAAAAAAACGAAAGGCACCACAAGTTATTTATGTGTTTTCTTTAAACGATTCATGTACTTCTGTCGCAACTTCTCACCCGCCTTTAATTGCGGTTGCGATAGATTGAGGACCTAAATATGCATCCCCTGTTATTAGTTCATTTCTATTGTATTCTGATGTTGACCGAAAGTCAAATTTTTACCTTTCATCTAGAACACTAAAGTCTACTTTTGTTCAATTGCTGCAACGACAAGGTCACATGGAATAATATGTTCACTACCTGCCACTTCATGCGTTGATCTTCTTCCACTTTCATCTGATTCACCAAGTTCCATTGTAATAACCTTTACACCAGTTACTTTCCCACTCTCATCACGCAATACTTCTTTAATATTCTCTAAGAAATGGAATGTAACACCTTCATTGTGTGCATCTTTGATTTGTAGTGTAGCTTCTAGTATATTGTTCATATGGTCATCATTCTTTTGTTTTAGGTTTCAGCGCTTTTAATATAATGGATGTTGGCCTTTTTGTATACACTAAAATAGGGTTGGTGGAAAATTTCCATCAACCCTAAAAATTATAGAACCACACAAAACCCTGACCAGAGATGGCCAGGGTTTTGTATTTCAAAAATTATTCTGTAAATTCTATAGTTACTTTTACTTCAGAATCCATTGAAGAAAATATTGTTTTATAATAATTGATTGCAGATTCTTTAATTTCACTCTTAAATTTATCTAAATACTCTGCTTGTTTATCACTAGAAAGTTGGTTAGCGACCAATTTCCCAGTATCAATATCTTCTGTAGTTCCACTTAATAACTCTCCATGACTATCATATAAATCATAAGGATTATCTTTTGAAAGTTCAACACCAATTACTTCCAATTTTGGAACAATAACCTTATATTCTTTTTCGCTTATTTGTTCAACCTTTACACTACTTTTAATTCCAAATTTAGCTTTATAATTTAAAATTACTAATGCTGCTTTTTTAGAGAACGGCACATCAAACCCAAAAACTTGAGTTGTTTTTGTTTCAGAAATAATTTCATTAATTCCCGCATTCAAAAATACAACTTCATTCACTTTTTCAATACTTTCGATATTAATTGACGATTTGACTTCTGATTTATGTTCCTTAGGTAAGAAAAATAGCACTCCAATAGCTATAATAGCTATTAATACCACATTCAATAGTACACTAAACATATTAACTTTCTTCTTTAATATAGACAAGATAAAAAAACCTCACTTTAAATAATCTATCTAAATTTTACACATTCTAAAGAAAATAGTCAATATTTTTTCGTACTATCTTCTAAAATTAATTGTGCCTATTAAAAATGAAATTAGTTTGTTGCATTTGATTATATTTTTTGAACACCAAATCCATTTAAAATTGAGTGCTATTTTGAGCACTAAAAAAGGGCTCTTTGTCAAATAGTGTTGATGAAGAAATTTAAGAAGGGATTAAGCAACTAATTGTTGCTTAATTCCTTTTTGTTTTGGGCCAAACATTTTTGTTATTAAAATAATCCTATTTCTAAAATGGTAATAGTTTCTAAAGCCGTAGGCATTTCTTTTAAGCACTTTTATTTTATTGTTTATTCCTTCAATAGGGCCATTTGTTCTAGTTGGATACTCACAAGTATTTTGAATATATGGCAAGTAAGTCATAAGAGTCTTTAATACTCTTTTTAAACCAGGAGATAGGTCTAATTGCGTAGCTGCTTCAATCGTTTCCTTGAATTCTATATAATCTCTATCCTGTATACATTCACGAAGTGAATGTACAACCTCATAATCATTTTTAAGAGATGGATTTTTTTCTAAGATATAATCTACGATTCCTTTACTTGTTATGAAGCTTTCAAAAAGCTTATAACGATTATATTTATAGTTCTGAAGTTCATTAGAGTTCTTTAAAATTAACTTCCAATAATGTTTTAACTTTCGATATAATTTAGAGTCTTTATAGCGATGCTTATTCATGACACGTACCCGAGTTCGATTTAATTCTCTATTTAAGGCTTGTACGATATGAAAAGGATCAATGATAATTTTAGCGTTAGGAAACATTTCTTTTATTAATTGAATGTACGGTAAGTACATGTCGATGGAGATAGTTTTTACCTTTAATCTAGTCTTAGGCTCAAAACGATGAAAATACTTTTTCAAGCTGTAAGATTTTCTATCTCGTACAACATCGACCAGCTTGTGTGTAGTGCTATCACAAATAATGAAGCTCATATTACTATCGGAAGATTTGACGGATTTAAATTCATCAAAACACAAATGCTCAGGTAAATCGTGTAATGGTTTAATCTTTAGTAAACGTGTTGTATCATCTATGATACGTCTTACCGTATGAACTGAAACATTTGTTTCTTTTGCGATATAGGTTTCAGATACTGTTTCACTTATTTTTGATTTAATTTCGTTTTTTAAGCGTTTAGAGATATGACAGTGTTTTTCTACAATTCGACTAGTATCTGCGGTAAATGAAGAGCCGCATTCTCTACAGAGAAATCTCTGCTTGCGTAGATTTAAGTAGGCCGCTAGGCCTGAAACAGAACAGAGAGTGATACGAGATGTTTTCGTGCCGTTTTTAACGATATTATTATTTCGGCTAACACACCCACAAACGGTACAAAATTCTGGTTTATGCGTATAAGTAGCTGCATAAAATAAAGATTTTCTCTTTTTAAATATCTTCTCTTGAACTTTATTATCCCAAATAATGTTTTTATCTTTGATTTGTAGTGTAGCTTCTAGTATATTGTTCATATGGTCATCATCCTTTTGTTTTAGGTTTCAGCGCTTTTAATATAATGGATGTTGGCCTTTTTGTATACACTAAAATAGGGTTGGTGGAAAATTTCCATCAACCCTAAAAATTATAGAACCATTCTTTTTATATCTCATTTATTCTGCCAAGGCACCCATTGGATCCCATGGTGCAAGGACGATTGGTTCTGCTTCATAGGCAGCTTGTTCTTCTTCTGTTAGTAATTCCTTACGAACAACGATTTGGTAAGTGTATTCATCCATCCAAGCGTCTGAGGCAACAAAGTATCCATCTGTACCGACCTTGTCTCCCCAAGAGTTTTCAACTTTCCACTTGACTGATTTACCGTTTTCGTCCAAATCAACACCTGTCAAGACCATAGCGTGGGTCATTAAGCTTTCGCTGTAGTCCAAACGTCCAGCCTTGTCTTGAGTGAGTTGAATATCCATACTTGATTCAAAGTCATAAACATCTGTCGCAAGGATTCCTGCTTTACGGTTGCTGAGCTGGCCGACATCTGAACCAAACCAAACAGTTTCTCCTGTTTGCATTTGGGCAATCGCCAATTCTTTCAAACGTTCCATCGGTACGTTGATGTAGCGAACTGCACGGCTACCAACAACATTTCCCAACATCTCAACTGTGTAAGATTTACCGTAAGGTTTGTCAGCAGTTGGAGCATTGATCACAGAAACGTAGTCTTCTAGTGGAAGGTCAACGTATTTCTTGTAAAACTCTTGTGGTGTGATGCCTTTTTCGCTTTGGTAGTTGTTGTCCTTATCACGATAAGCAAAGTCAAATTGACGTGGTGGAAGTCCTAGTGACATGGCAAGGAAGTTAAAGATTTCTTGCAAGAGGTCTTCTTTTTTAGCTTGAACAGCTGCTTGATCTGCACCAGAAGCAAGCAAATCACGCAAGATTTGAGCATCTTGACGAAGCAATTTGTTAAGGATGGCATTAAGCTCACGACTGCTGCTAGATGAAACAGACTCAGGATAAACAGACTTAGGAACGACACCATATTTCTCAAAGAGAGCCACAACCATATCCCATTGTCCACCATCTTGTTGTGGAGTTTGGAGTAGGAAGCTAACCTTACGGCTTGTCAATTCTTGGTCTGCAGTCGCAATGACTTGCTCCAAGAACCAGTTAGATTTTTCATACTTGTCCCAGAAGAAGGTGTGGGCTTGTGACAATTCAAAGTTTTCAAGTTTGTATTGAGAGATGAGTTTGTGACGGAAGGTATTGAGGGCCGCAAACATCCAGCAACGACCTGAAGCCTTCTGGTTAGTGACCTTGTCCTTTGTCAAATCAAGTGAGAAAACAGGTGTGTTATCTACATGGCTTTGACGACGCTCAAGGGCTGCAAAAATTCCATTGTGGCTAGTAGCATTTTCGATAGCTTGGTATTTGACATTTGCTTCATAATTAGCAAATAATTTATCTGTAAATGATTCTTGAATCGCGTTCATAAAATCCTCCTTTTATTCTACAGTCTATTATAACTCTTTTCACAAAGGAAGCAACCAAAAACTGAAAAAGGCAAGGATATTTTCCTCACCTTTTTCAACGATTACACAGTTTACCTAACACTTTCGAGCAAGCCTTCTAATTCCTCTTTGGTCAAGCGACGCCATTCCCCACGCTTCAGATTTTCATCCAAGGTTAAAGTTCCCATGGTCAGACGTTGCAAGTCCACCACTTCCTTACCACAGTAGGCCACCATCCGTTTAACCTGGTGGAATTTCCCTTCTGCAATGGTCACGCGAACCAGACTTTGGTTTTTTTCTCTATCAATAGACACAAGCTCCAGCTTGGCAGGCTGACAGGTGAAGCCCTTGAGCGGAATACCTTGCGCAAATGTCTCAACATCTGCATCTGTCATCATTCCCTTGACCTGCGCCAGATAAGTCTTATTCACATGACGTTTTGGTGAAAGAAGAGCATGAGCCAGATTACCATCATTTGTCAAGAGCAAGAGTCCATGCGTATCGATATCCAAACGCCCTACTGGGAAAACTTCCTTTGAACGAGCTAAGTCATCCAACAAATCCAACACAGTCTTATGTTTTGGATCTTCAGTTGCTGAAATAACACCCTGGGGCTTGTTCATCATATAGTAAACAAACTCCTCGTAGTCTAACTTTTGCCCATCAAAACAAATCTCGTCTGTGTCTTCATTGACTTGCAGCTTGGCAGATTTTTCCTTTTTGCCATTGACCATCACGCGCCCAGCCTTTAGAAAGTTTTTAACCTCTGTCCGACTTCCTACGGCGCAGGCAACCAAATATTTATCTAATCTCATAGCACTATTATACCATGAACAAGCTTAATCTTATACTCTTCGAAAATCAAATTCAAACCACGTCATCGTCTCCTTGCCGTACTCAAGTACAGCCTGCGGCTAGCTTCCTAGTTTGCTCTTTGATTTTCATTGAGTATTAATACAAAAATAAGCCGCCTGATTGGGCGACTTGATTTTTTATAGGGAGATTATTATGAAAAATTTTTAGGAGTTAAAGTTAAGTTCTCCTTAACTTATGCTTATAGTATAAACTAGATTCCTAAAAGTTTTCTTAAAATTTTCTCCTCAAACTTAAATTTCTTTAAATCTTCACTGTTAAAATCAAACGTTCTAGTAATACAGTTAACGATTAGTTAAAAGTTAAAACCATAAAGAGGAGCAACAACACAAATAGTGATATGCTAACAAGCAAGGTTAAGACTTTAACAAGCGTATTGCTTTGCCAATAGCTGGGCTTGCCGATATTACTAGTAGCATCCATAGAAAAAATTTGAGTTTGTCTTGGTTGAATGGTCACAAGGATGATTAAGGAAAGAGCTAAAATAATGGTTAAAATTATCAATAATTCAGTCATTTAACTACCTCAAAAGTCCTATCAAAGTAAATAATAAACCAATCAAGATAACTAACCCCAACAAGAAAGAGAAAGTTTTACTAATCTTTTCACCACGTGTAGCTTTTTCTTTTTTGATGGGTTGTTGTTTCATCTCTTCCATACGACCTTCAACATCCTCATAAAATAAATCTTTTTTAGTCATGGCTTTCTCCTAAAATCGTTTGCATCCTATCCTGGTATGTAATTGGATCTACATAATTAGCATAATATCCTTGCTCACCTAGCGCCTGTCCCATCTCTGTAACGTTAGAAAGAGCTAACTCAATGGTTTGAATCATGTCTTCAACTGCTTCCTTAGCGAAAATATGATTTGGGGCAATATAACGACGGTTATGCGCTGTTTCTTCAAAGGCTAGAATCAGTTGGTTGTTCTCAAAGGCCTGGCGTACAGCCTGGAGAAGTTCATTACCGTAGTTGATATCCAAATAGATATCTGATAACTGATAAAGCTCTTGAATCTTTTGAGGACTGGCATTTTGATAGAGTACGACATTGGGATAGCGGATCATATCCAGTAACTTGGTCGACATTTCTGTTACTGCTGCGATTCGGAAAGTAACCTTTGGCAGACTTTCCACTAGCTTTTCGACTTGCTCTAGTTGATCCGAATTGGTCACTATCAAGGCATCAGAACGAACAAAATTATCGCGCTTAAAGTGATAATGATAGCCTAGATGACTAAACTTATGATGGAATTTTTCATCCGTCAATTGCAAAGCACGTTCATAAGTCGCATAATCTGGAATGATAATGGTCTTAGCTCGAAGTTGATCATTCTCCAAGATCAGTTGCATATTTCCTGGTATATCATCATGTAGTGGTTCTTGCCAAATCAGGATATCCTGACCTGATTTTTCTGGAAACTGACCTGATTTTTCTGGAAAATGGAAGGAAGTCAAAAACGATGTAGATAGGGTATTAAAGAGAATATGGTCAAGATTCACCCTCAAACCTTGCAAGAAGTCTATGATAAAGGCCACTCGACCAGAAAAATGGCGCAATCCTTGACCTTCCAAGGTCAAAAGAATATCACCTGTGACATGGTTTTCCAAAATAACTTCTTTTTGATCTACGTTCCGATAAGAAGTCATAATAGCTTGACCAGATCCATCAAAGGTAGTCTTAGCAAAGCAAGCTCCAAAACGATTGTAGTGATCTACTTGAAAGATTCGGCCTGCTGGTGTTTTCCATTCGACTTTTTTCACCAAACGAGCCTGTAAGCCATCTGCAAAATGAATCACTGCTCGTTCTTGATTGAGATCATTGATGGTCCCAAATTGATTATTCCCTGCAATCTCCCAAAAATCTGGAACGGGAACTTGGTTAAAGTACAAGGGTTTACCACTGTCATACCCCAAATAATAGGTGAAAGGGGAGACAACTCCATCTGGTAAAAATCCATCGGGTTCAATAACCACAGCCAAATCAGACAGTCCTGCTTCAGTCAGACTATAGTGCAAATCTTGGCTTTCTTGATTGTATACATCAAATAACTGAATCATCCACTACCTCCTTGATTGTATTTTCCCATTTGTTCAAAATCTCTTGAGTCAAGAATTTCTCAGCAATCTGGTAGGATTTTTCTCTCATACTTCCCAAACGATTTTCCAAATACAATTGGCAGATTTTTTCTGCATAAGCTTTCTTGATTTCATCTTCTACATGGTCAAATGAGCTTGGAATCAAGTAACCATTTTCGCCATCTTCGATGAAGGTTTGATTTCCATAAGGAACATCAAAACCAATCAATGGCAAGCCAGAACCAATTGCTTCCATGAGTGTCAAACCAAAGCCTTCACTTGTAGAAGCGGTTAGATAAACTTCATACTGTGAATAGATTTGGGAAAGTTCTGCATGGCCCTTGAGTTTAATATACTCTTCTGCCTGACCTGCAGCAATAATCTCATGTAGACGACCTTCCTCACCACCACTACCGTAGATATCAAAGGTTAATTCTGGTAATACTTTATGGGCCTCAATCACAGCCTTGACAAGCCAATCAATATGCTTTTCCTTGGCTAGACGCGAAGCTGTAATGAGAGAAAATGGCTTACGATTCTCTTGTGGTTTTGTTAATTGGTCAACACTTCCAACTGGAATGGTCACAATCTTAGGAGCATGTGTGGTATAGTGAGCAAACTGTTGCTCTAAAACTTCCTTTTGACGATCCGTTGAAACGATAAAAAGATCGACCTTATCTGCATTGGTAAACTGGTAGTCATAATAGTTGTTCCAAAGGATATAATCATCATTGGTCGCATTCTCACTATAGTGCTCAGCGTGAACAACAACAGCAAGGTGAGCCGCCTGCGCTTCCTCAAAGACCACCTGCCCAATACCTGTCTCACGATCTAAAATCACTAGATCTGATTTACTTAACCCAAGTGTCTGCATGAAATAACGGATCAAGGCCGGCTTCCCGTATAAGATTCGATCCTTAAAACGGTAGACTTCCTCAGTTCCTTGATTCATGAACATCTCATAAGCTGGAGTCCCATCTTCATTGTAGAAGGTTCTTTGGTAGAGATTCGCTGCATTGTCTTTAGGAGCAAAATACTCTGTGCAGTAGCGTGTATATGAGAAGTAATCCTTGCGGATCAATTTGCCAGCATACACATACTCTACATGTTGGACAAAATCTTTTTCCTCATCTACCAAATAACAAGTGATAAACTTGTCTTCATCTGAGAAGAAGATTCGTTCAATTTTCCCGTTTCTTTCACGACGGCTTTCTACACCTTCAAAATAAGCCAAAACATCATCTACCGTCACACTGGTCGGTGCAATCTTGATGTCTGTGAAGTGAGTGTAAAGCCAGATAACCTGGTCATCATCAAAACCGATATTTGCGGTTAAATGCTGGATATTATCACCCAAAATCATGTCTGTAAAGATAAACTTCGACGGCAGATTCAGGCTGCGAAAAATACCCGCACGATAAGCTTGGGCATATTCAACACCACTGCTGGCCCAGCCGATTCCTAAATTTATATTGTAAATTGTCATATTGTCCTCTTTTTATGGAAAATAAGTCATAATTTCCCCGTCAGGCGAAATGTCTACTCGACTCAATAGAAGATTTCGAACCATATCCTTCTTGACCTGCTTTTTCATCTCTTCAAAGCCATTGTAAGCTTCTTGATAATACTCAACGATAGGATTCTTTTGAGCAGCTGATTGACCACCAATCGCTAGACTCAATTGTTGCAGGTAGTCTACCTGCTCTACCCAGTTATCATCTATTGCTTTTAGCAATGCTAAACGCTGAAAATGAGAAAAGAGATCAAGTGTTTCTAGAAGTGTTCGTTTCTCTTGTAGACTCTTTTGAACTGTTGTCTCCAGAACTAGCTTAATCGCATCCTTATCCGTCATATCTAACTCTCGCGGAACTGCATGGTAAAGAAAACTGATATTTTTAACGATAAAATGATACAGTTCTTCTCTACTTTCAAAGGATTCTTCTGACAAGCTTTTTCTTACGAACTCATCTAGTACATCTACCACAAAACCATCTAGATCCTCAGTTCCATCAATCAAGCGGTTTCTTTGACTATAGACCATCTCTCTTTGGATATTCATGCTCTCAGCATACTCTAAAGTTTGACTCCTTGATGATCTAGCAGCGCTATCGCTTGCTTTCTGCGCTTTTTCTACTAATTTTCGATAGCGTCTTCCTTCTAGGGGTTCAGGGCTTATCTGTTGGTTTACTGTATAATCCTTATACATCTTATGCACCCAAGGAGGACCAAACTTCTTGATAACATCGTCTTCTAGTGAGACAAAAAATTTTGATAAACCAGGATCTCCCTGCCGACCAGAACGTCCTCTAATCTGTAAGTCAATACGTTTACTATTCATCCGTTCTGTACCAATGACAACTAATCCACCAAGCTCAGCAACTCCTGGACCAAGCTTAATATCGGTTCCACGACCAGCCATAGATGTCGCAACTGTCACCGCTCCCATGCGACCAGACTCTGCAATCATCTGAGCTTCACGCGCCGCATTATGGGCATTTAAAACGTTATGAGCAATTCCTTCCCGTAACAATAGGGAGGAGTAGAGTTCAGACATTTCTACGGATCCAACAAAAATCAATAAAGGATTCCCCTTTTCATGATAATATTTAATCTCAGCAAGTGAGGCATACACTTTTTCAGGTAGGGTAACATAGAGATTATCTGGATAATCAATTCTCTGATTCGGACGATTTGTAGGAATTCGAATGACTGACATCCCATAAGTTTCTAAAAACTCTTTCTCTGCAACCTTTCCTGTTCCAGTCATCCCAGAAATTTTTTTAAACTTCTTAAATAAGCTTTGGTAGGTAATCGAAGCCATTGCCCGAGTTTCTTCAGACAAAGAAACATGCTCTTTTGCCTCAATGGCTTGGTGTAACCCACCCTGTAATTTGGTCATTTCTAATAAACGTCCCGTACCTTGATCTAGCAATACAAGTTCTTCGTCTTTCTCGCCCTTACGAATAATATAGTCTTTATCCCTTTTAAATAAGGTATGAGCTCGTAGAGCAAAGATTAAGTGTCTTGCTAGTACACTATGCTCCTCGGAATAGAGATTATCAATACCTAAAAAGCTCTCCGCAGTTTTAGCACCCTTAGTAGTGAGCCATACTTCTTTTTTTTCTTCTTTAAAGATATAGTCTTGGCCCTCAACTAGAGTTGTCATCAAAGTGTCAATAATTTCATAGAAATTAGACTGTACTCTAGGTGAGCCTGAAATAACAAGTGGTATTTGAGCGCTATCTAGCAAGACTGCATCAACTTCATCTATGATGACAAAGTTAAATGCTGGCATATATTTTTTATCCTCACTAGAAGCTAGATTATCAAGCAAATAGTCAAAACCAAGACCACTGTTGGTAGTATACACCACATCTGCACTATAAACTTCCCGCTTATCCTCTGGTGTTAACTCTTCATCATCATCTTCTTCAGGAAAAGGAATCCGAATCGTCAATCCTAGGAATTCGTAGACTTGTCCCATTTCTTCTGCATCACGCTTAGCAAGATAGCCGTTAGTAGTCACTAGCATGACACCTTGCCCTGACAAAGCATTGAGGTAAACCGGCATAGTAGCAGTCAGAGTTTTACCCTCACCTGTATTCATTTCAGCTACATTCCCTTGGTGGATGACAATCCCACCCATGACTTGTACATCATAGGGGAACATCCCCAAGATTCGCTTATCAGCCTCTCTGACAACCGCAAAAGCCTCTACTAGAATATCATCTAAGCTTTCTCCAGCAGTTAATCTCTCTTTAAATTCTTGTGTTTTACCTGCTAATTCATCATCTGTTAGCGAGGCCATCTCTTCTTTTTTTAGATTGATTTGATGCAAGATTTTTTTCACCTTGCTCAATTGTCTATTGTTATTCCACATCTTGTTTAGAATAATCCTCTTCTATTGAAAATGAATGAAAGTCAACTGATTGAAGACCTGCGCTCAACAGCTGTACTTTGTAATGATAGGCCTCTTCTGGATAGGTAAAGGTGAAATCAAAATCTTTTTCAATCACTTGATCGACCTGCTTATCATAACGATCCATAAAAATGAGTCTAAAATATAAACCATTTTGAGGTTGAACAGTCATCTGACTAACCAAACGGTAACGATGGCCCTTTTTTAAAAGAGGTAAGGTTGGGGTTAAGCGATTTCCCTGAAAATTAAAACTTGAGGTCCACTCATGAATCATAGTACCCGAATTCACCATACTATTTTCAAAATAAACATGATCACGTGAATGGTAGATAACGACTGACCCATATAAAAAGCTATTCTCTGCTAAAACTCCTAAGCTGGCCCCTCTAAATTCTCCCCAATAAATTTCTTTATTCCGTTTGATAATCATTAAAACTTTCTCCCAAAATTTTGCTCTAATACTATCTTATAAAAATTCATAAACCATGTTGTACTTGTAGCACTATCATCGTTATGGCGACCCGAAGTACCTTTTACCATGATGTGAGCCCCCGAATGATAAAGGGCCTCTACTAATCCCTCAAAAGCGCGTGGATCATAATCTTCCTCTTTCATATATGAGAGTCCAAAAATTGTTTGGCTAAAATCTGCTTTTTTAAAGGCAGTCCAAAAGCGGTCATCCAGTGCTCTCATGGCATCTATGCTAGCATCCCCCTTAGAATGATGACGTAAGATATCAAAAGCAGTCGGGAAAAGTCCAGGTGCTTCGAGTCTACCTCTTTCAGCTATCAAGCCAAGATTGGTTAAGGGTTTAGCAACTATAACTGCTCGGGGTTCAAAAAAAGAGCTATAATACATAGAACCATAGGTCCCCATAGACATCCCTGAAAGGATTAATTCCTTATTTGAAAATCCTAACAAATCTAAATACTCTTGAATAACATTTCGAATCCCATTTTCAAGATATTCATCGCCTAAATAGAAGGCTCCACCATCTATTCGAGGATCAGAAAATAAGATAAAAGGGGCTCCCAAATATTTCATAATACCGAAACCTTCAAACCCTTCTGCTCGACGATAACCAGAGAAATAGATATTTAAAGGTGGCTTAAAGTCTCCTGGATAGAAGAAGTAATTGATTTCCTCACGCTTGTCATTATGAATAATGCCACCACCAAGAACATACTTACCAAATTGGTAGCGCGTTAAACGCTGGTGAAGAGCTCCTATTTTCAGACGTCCTGCACCTCTAGCTTCTAAAGAAACGCTGATAAATGAAGAAAAATCATCATCCAGTACTAGGGCAGACTTCATATCTTCAACTGTGAAAACTCGTTCTTTGACAAAATTAGCAGTAGATCCATCTTGAATATTTCTAACAATGAGGCGAATGTCACAAGTTAAATCCTTCTCATATTCTAGCCAGAGCTCAACTGGATTGAAATCACTAGCTCGGATATTATACTTCCAGCTGATTAAGGGGCGGAAGTCGTCACCGTACTTCCCTAATAGTTCTAAATTTTCATAACCATTATAACGAACCTGCCCCGTAAAAGCAGGATTGACAATCATATCAATCGCAACTAACTTATCCCCATACTGACCTCTAAACAAGGCCTTAGATAAAAGTCGTAAAAGTTCTGCTGGATTTGAAAAATCTGTTGCTTGAGCACAAGTTTTTTTCAAAAAATCTTGAACATCTTCTGATTGAGGTTCAGCTGTATCGGGATAGAAAATAGTATAAGGAGTCACCATTCTCATCAAAGGAAGCAAATCAGATAGATGCTCAGGATTTTCAACTAAAACAGCTGAAAAAGTCTTTAATCCTTCCATTTTCATGACCTTCCTTATGGCAGTCGTTGATCCTGGCCAAAAGAAATGCCAGTCCATATTCTCAGGAAGTTCATAGTCATGGCTCCAATTTTTAGTTCCTATCTGCAAAATCTGTAATTTATTACTCACTATTTGCCTCCTCTAACCATTTTTCCCACTTATCTATAAATTGATCACCTGTATTTTGTCGAATCTTATCAATTGAATAAATTAAGGCTTGATTCCAATATTCCAAGGTATCTAAAAAGTAGTGTCCCGCTTTACTAAACTCTGATAAATCCGATAAGATATAACCATTTTGTAAATGGGTAACATATTCTGACTCTGAAAAATTGATTTGAGGAATTCCTGCGCTAATCCCTGCAATCTGAGTGTAAATATTAGCGACTGGATTTAAATCAACAATTAAACGAGTGTACTCTAACTCTCGAATCAAACCCATCTCATCATTTAGATTGATAATCTTAAAGCGATAATCATCTCTAGTATTTTCCTCTAGTGTATTTTCTGCATCAGATAGCACAGAATCTTTTAATAGATCCCTTGGGTTAAGACGTTCCATAATCAGCGAATCGAGTTGATTTTGCAAAGCTTCAATTTGATAACTTTCTGCATTGAATAATGAAAAAACAACCTCCGTCAAAGGATTTTTCGAGACAAAATGTAAGATTTCATACAAAACTTTTGGATCTTGTTGCATCTGTACATCTAATTGGACATAAATTTTTGATTCCTTTAATCGTTGACTAACTCCTAATTTCAAACGCGTATCAAAAGAAGGTAAATGATGCATTTTTGAAGCAAATTGGGGATAAGTCTCTTGTAATCGCTCAAGAAAATCTTTCCGATCACTAATCAAAAATCTGGACTTCTCCACTACCTGACGATGATCTTGTAAATTATCTGCTTGATTTCTTTCAATAAAGAAACTTATAATTTTAGGAGCCTCTTCTGGCAATCTTTCTAACAATTGATTTTGAAACTTGGTGTTAGCTGCCAAAACAAATGAATCTCCAACCTCATAATCTCGATTTAAAAATTTTGTTAAGAATTCCCAGATAACTTCATCTATACTATCATAAGTTAATTTCCCAAAACGGTAGCCTACTGCTGGATTTACCTTTACAATCGGCTGTTCTCCTTGCAAATTTTCCCTTAATTGCCACTGACCTTTGGCGTTGTAATAATAACGAGTAGCTGGTCTTTGATCCCTATACTCTAGAATACTAGACAAAAAACCACGGTCATCAAAATAGCAAATAAAATCAACTTGGTTATCTTTAAAATACGTGATATAGCTGATAAATCCTTCTGAACCATATTCAATTTCAGCATAAAGTGCCCCTTGCTGTTTAACTGCAATTACAAAGGGAGTATAGATAAAGTCACAATCTTCATCCCACGCTAAATCCTTTAATTGTAAAGGATGCATCTCCTCATTTTCAATATTTTGTATAGCATCAAAAACAGAAAAAACTTCCGACTCCAATAAATCTTGTCTATGTAGTAAGTAACGCAGATGAGGATGATAAGTCAACCATAGTATCTTAGATTCTAGTTCTTGACGTTTAAAAATTCGAATTTGGTGCAACACATCATCAAATTCTAAGCGATAAGGAGTCCTATACCAAGGTACAATACTTGCCTGCCAAGATTGATTGTTATTTTCTAAAAAAGGGATGAAATAATACATATATTCTCCTCACAATTATGAATCGATTTCTAAGAGTGGTCTATAGTTCTCATTTAATGTCAAGGCATCAATTTCTTCCTTGATATTAAACACCATGCCATTAAAAATAAAGAATAAACCTGGAAGCATCGTTAGTTGCATATAGCGCGGATCATATAATACAATCAACATCGGCAATCCTGCCATCAAAACAGTATAAGTAGAGCCAATAACTGCAAAACGCAAGATCAACCAATTGATATACCGGCTTGTTTCTTCTCCTGGATATATATTATAGATATACTCCCCAGATTTTTTCATCTTCTCAGCAATTTCTTCTCCATTCATATTAATAAAAGAGAAAGCAAGTCCCAATATAAACAGTACCACAATATATGTATACAGCCAGACCGGTCGTCCAATTGCAAATTGACCTATCCAATCCTGTATCCAGGAAGCATTTGGAAAAATAATTTGGAGTAACATTAGAAAATACTGCGGAATAGATACCAAGGACATGGCGTACATAAAAGGCATTCCTCCTGCAGGATTTAGCTGAATATCCAAATAAGAATAGCGTTTAAAACGATTGTGAATCGTAATCTTATTCACTAAAATACGGTAGCGTGCCCTTTGCATGATGACAGAAATATATAAAAAAGTAAGAGAAAGTATAAGCAATAGTCCAACAAATAAAGGGCCAACCTGTAATTCTATAATGCTATTGAGTATATTTTGTGGCATACTAGCTACCATACTAGACATCAAGATAACTAGAGAGCCCCCTACACCAAACAAAGAATTCAGATCCGATAACCAGACTAAGAAAAAAGTTCCTGAAATTAAGAGTAAAACGTTCAAAATCAATACTAACCCATAATTCACCCCTGACTGAATTGGGAGATTTAGGGTAATGGCTAACGATTGGATCAAAGCTATTACAAAAGTTAAGATCATTTTTCTTCGATCTTGAACTTCAATTGGTAAACTCCCCAATCCAAGTTTTTTAGACATGCTAAACATTTGCCACAAAATCATAGCCGACATCCATGGAGACAGTCCAACTGAAAATAGGGAAAGACTCCGAAGATTGCCACCTGTTATAGCAGTTGAAAAGGCTAAGAAAGCTGTAGTTCCACCCAAAAAATTCGTGTCATTTACGTTTACAAAGGGAAGGGTCAATCTACTTCCTAAAACGTAAATAAATAAGAAGGAAATCGTCCACATGACTCTTTTAACGACGACCGATGTCAATTTTTTCTTCAAATTTTTCTCCTACTTTATTTAACCAATGAGATATTCTAATAAAAATGGCTAAATCTATAAATAAATCTTTTGCCAATAATGGTATTCCCTCATCCTAATGGATGAGGGCATTCCATAACGATCATGCTCTAGATATCCAAAACTTGCATCACTGCATCAATCAATAGTTTTTTTGTAAAGTAGCCTTCTTTCAAGGCATAACTAACTTTATATACATTTTCAACCATGTATTGATAAGCTTCTGCTGTTGTTTCCTCTACTAGACGATTGGCCTCTTCCAAACTATCCACTACATAACCTAAGCCTTTTTCCCTTATGAAACTGGCATTTGAGAGATAGGATGGCACTACTACTGGAATTCCAGCAGCAAGATAGGTGCTAACTTTATGAGAGATATTCAAGCGATAGTAGTCTGCCTCATCCACTGGATTTTCACTGGTTCCCCATACTAAACCAAATCCTCCCTCTGACAAAGCAAGAAGCAACTCTGGATCGGTTTTCCAACCTCTAAAGGAAACTGTTGGGTTACGATTCTCTTGATTTGATTCTGAGAAAATATCGAGAGGGGTTGAGTAAGCCCAGTTGGATAAGTGCTCAAAACGCTCCACACTACCCGCAAAAGATAGTTTTTTCTGAAAAGCAGGTTGTCTCAAAGGATAGTCATGAACATGGTCCCACATGCCTTGGATAATAATCTTTTGAACTGTCAATCCTTCCTGAATGAGCCGTTCCTTCATTTGTTCTGATGGAACAACTACTAGATCCGATTGATTGTACATTTCAATGTACTCAGGCATCAAGTAATAATTTGATGGGAACATAAGGGGTGGAACATCATGAATGAAGGTAATAATTTTCGTATTTAAAATCTTACATTTCCTAATGAAATTTTGATCGTACTCCCTACCATTCCATGATGGAGATTGATAAACGACAATATCACCGTAACCCACTCGAGCCATGACACCATCTAAACGGCTATTCAACTCACCTTGACTATCACTATAAATATCGTAAAAGTAAAAGCCAAGCTCGTGAAAGTCTAACTTTCTTGCAATTTTAACGGTTTCATTCTGGGCGATCAAAGCTGTACTCTGACCAGACATACCGTAAATATTTGTAATATTTATCTTCATAATCCTATTTAAATCCTTACGACAACTTGCTTATTATAAATTTCATCCTCAACTAGCTGAATTTCTTGATCAAAATTATGCTCTGCGGTATGCTTATGTGAGAATTTTACTTTTGAAGTTGCTCCCATCTTAAACCACTCATATTCGGAATCAATATGACCTAAATCAATCGCTTGTATACCTTTTTTGCTTAAATGATAAGCCAAAACCTTAGCTGTAGGACCAAGCATCAAGAATACTACTTTACCATCGGCATGCTTCTCTATCGCTTCTTGAATTGACTGAACTTTACTGTAGGCATTTCTAGAAGGGCAGATAATACGCTCAACTGACTGAGCATTGTCAAAAAGGTCATTACCAACTCCTGAACGTGAGTTTTCACCTTCGACGATCAAGATATCTCGTTTATCCCAAAGTTTCTTTAATTTTTCAAAGTGAGCCACTGAAGCAGACTTATCTTTGAGGTCCATATAAGGACGAGATATAAAAGTCGAACCATAAAAGCTTGCTGTACAAAATCTATGATAAGCTTCTTTATATTGCTCCAAATGCATTTGCCAAAAATTGACAGCTTCTGACTTGTAGCGTTCCAATCCTTCAAAAACATCTGAAAGACAAACCAGCAATTCTGGTGAACTTTCTAGTTGGATCATATTTCTAAGCTGTTCTGCCAGTGTCACATCGTAGTCTTGATAAGGAATCCCGTGTCCCATCATGATATCCATTTCTCCATCCCCATAGCGAATAACAGAAGAATGGTGTTCTAGTATATAATCAAGACTCTGCTGGATATCCAGTACCTTTGGATAGGATTGAAGCTTTTTTACAGGTAGCTCTCCATTTTGACAGTAGGCTTCAATAGCTAGGGCCATCTCTTCCGGATGCGCTTGGTCATAAAGGAACTGACCTTGTTCACCATGGGCTACACTCTCAAAAGCAAATACTGGTTTTCCAGCTTCTTGGAAGCGCCTAATGATCCCGTCAACTTCGATATCAGCATTAATATCCAGTAAGAAGTCACAGCCTTCAACTAAACTATCAATCAAAGCTGGCTGCCCTGCTATATCCGATAAGACAGAGACATTGGGGTAGGCTAGTAGATCTGTAATACTATCAGCTACCATGACTGGGGCAGCTACATAAAACTTGACATCTGGTAGATTTTCAATCAAGTATCCCATATTTCTCAAGTCACTTGAGAAGGTATAAACTAGTGCTGAATGTTGAATCCCTGTGTAGTGATTCACCTGTTCTTGTGTCAAATAAGGAGTTACCTCGTTCATGTCCGACCAATCTTGGGCATTGTAATACCACCAAACATTTCGATAAATGGAGCGTTCATACAATCCCCATGGTTTTCTCTCTGTCAAATAATGAATAATCGGTGGATAAGTCCCAGGTTTTGGTCGATAATCTGAAAAATGCATGTGCAAGGTACTACAATTATATTTAAAGTCTAAAGCCAACCAATGGTCTTTAAATAAGATATTCAAGATACTTTGAACATCTTGAGCAACCTTGTCATGCAACTCATTGGTCATTTCAATTAGCTGCTTGCGTATTTCTTCTTGTTTCCAAAGACGATTATTGATTAGCATCACACCTGAATTAAAAATATGTTGACCAAAATAAATTTGTCCACCCAAATCTTTAACAGCACCCAAGGGATAGTCTCCCAATTCGACAGCAAACAGGGAACTTAGGTCTCTTGTGACAACCAAATCACAGTCCAGATATAGGACCTTATCTTCCTCAACAAAATCCGAAATAAAACAAGGTAAAAATGCTTCTTTATGAACATTTGTTACATATTGGTTGAGATGGGAGCTATTAACACGGGCATTGACGATTTCACAGTCTAACTTCTTTAATTTACGATTAAGATTATAAAACCATTCTGTCGGAAAATCGCTGTTCATCAGATAAAAACGAAGTCCTCGATTATGACAGCAGATTGATTTGATTGTAGTTAGCACCTGATCAGCAGATTGATAATTAGCAGCTAATGCAATTGCTTTTTTTTCAACTTTTTTTCTCTGTAACTCTTTTATGGCTTCTATCATTTCCAGAGGAGATTGAGAAGGAACCACTGTTCTCTTTAACTGATTTTTATTGGTCACATCAAAAGTCAATACTGGTTTTCCTGCACTGATATAGCGATTGACAATAAATTCCATCGGACTTCCCTTATGAATATCCAAATAAGCATCTGACTTCTCAATCATCTCATCAATCACCACTCCTACCATATTGGGGTACAAATAAACATTTGGATACTGATCAAAAGACAGAAGAATGTCCCCCATATCTGTATAGGTACCAATATGGAAAGCAACCTCTGGAAGTGACTGAACCAATTCCTCCATATAGAGTAAATCCTGACTATCTGTAAATATAAACAGATTAGTATCGTGGCGTTCATAAACTCTTTTAATGGTAAAATATCCTTGATAATGGGCAGCAATCTGATCATAACTAACATCTCGAAAAGCCCACCATAAATCCCAGTAACGATAACCAATTAACGTTTTCCATGGTTTTTGATGAGTTGTGTAATGGATAATAAGTGGTTCTTTATCCAATTCAAAATGTGAATCCCAGTGACTATAAAAAGCAACCAAATCATGGCCTACTTGAAGATTGAAACTTTTATCCAACTCCAACCAACGATGTTGAAAAACCAAATTAAAGATCGTCTGATCTCCATTAAAGCCTTCAGGAGTAGCTTGTTCAATACCTGACATATACTCTACTGTTTTATCAAACAGCATAGTAGTAATATCCTTCTCCCTCCACTTTGGGCTATCAATGACCAACATCCCAGAGTTAAAACCGTTTCCATCCACATCTCTCACTGCTGCTAAAGAGTAGTCACCTAAATCTAACTCAAATAGTGGCCTCAAATCTCCATGGACAATGATATCACTATCTAAATAGACTACTCTCTCTTCTGTAATCAAGCGTGGAATTAAGTATCGAGCATAAGCTATCGGTGAAATGTGCGCACGAGTTTTCCACTCAGAATCAATCGTATCACCAATATAAACATCCTCTACAATACTTCCTAACTTTTCCACTTGAATTTTAAGTTCATGGAACCAATCACTAGGAATATTCTGATGCAAAATATAAATTTTAACCTGTTGATTATAATACAAAATAGACTTTATCGTCGTAAGCATTGGAGTAAGATAGTTCTTATCTCCAGCAAGAACAATTGCTTTCATATAAATCCTTTTATGAGTTACTCACTATGAGTATACTTTCTACGAAATTTATTAACAAATAGTTTCTAATATTCTTCTACACTAGATTTTCGACAACTACTTTGCCAACTCATTTAATTGAATAATGTTCAAGAAAATATACATTTTCCCTAATACGTCGGGCAGTTTCTGTAGATTCTAAGACATTTTCACCTGCTTCATATAAGGAAAATTTCAATCCTTCCAAATACCAACGGGCATGTTCACTAACATCATATCCTAATGCTGCTAGTATTGCCAAACGCTCCATTCGCGCTTCGGGAGCAAAACTAAGTTTTTCTTCTGACATTTTGCAACCTGTTAAACTAGTATCGGACTTACGATAGGTGTAAAGACTTTTCTTGATAAAAATTATTTTTTCGCATTGTAAAAACAATTTATACATGATAAATGCATCTTCAGCCAACTTATTTTTGGGGAATCTAACATGATTAAATAATTTCTTTTTAAACAATTTTCCCCAAGCTGTCACAAATGACAAATCAATTTTTTCCAATTCTGGAATTTTCATGATCAGCTCATCAGGTCCATAAGGTTGCTCTACATAGTCTTCATCCGTAAAGTGTATATAAAAGCATCCGTCTTTTTCAGAATACTGATGATAGCTCCCAATGGCTATATCTGCATCATATTCCTTCAATTTATCATAAAGAAATTCCAATTGATACCTGTCTATAATATCATCTCCGTCGGCAAATACCAGAAATTCTCCATTTGCAACTTCGATTCCGAAATTACGCGCAGTAGATAGTCCTCCATTTTCTTTTTTAAAATAACGAAAACGTGAATCTTTGGCAACATATTCTTTACAAATCTCTGCCGACTTATCTGGAGAACCATCATCAATTAACAAACATTCAAAATTTTCATAGGTCTGATAGTGAATACTATCCAAACATTCTCGAAGATAATTCTCAACATTATAGATTGGAACTATGAGACTGATTAATTCTTGCATTATTAAACCATTATCCTCCTTTTTATTTTTTATAAAAAATTCAAGACTTAGCTGAACTATTGAGTATTTTATATCCTACAAATATCTAACAACATCTTCATAGATTTGAATACCATTAGTATTTTCTATTCCTAGTTCTTCCTTGTGTTGAATACGTACTCTCAAAAATTCTTTCGTTTTTTCAATATAGATTTGTGGGTCTATGTTTCTTACGAGAAGATAAGGAATTCTCCCCATCCTTATCTCCAAATCATCTACCAAATATTTATCTGTCAACATTCTCGCACAAGCGGACGAATCATGACACCTAAAATTATAAAGTGGTTTGTGAATATACAAACACTTATCAAGTCGCAGAAAAACTTTGAAATTAAATTCCAAGTCCTCTCCCATTACTCTCTGTTCATTAAAGACTAGAGAGTGAAGCAAAGATCGTTTAAATAATTTCCCCCAGGAAACATTAAATGTTCTATCAAAACTTTCTCTATGTGGTAATTCGGCTAATAACTCATCACCAGTATATATTCTTTCATAATAGTCTTTATCTAAAACATGAAGATACCAACAAGCATCATTCACACTGTAAATTGTATAAGTAGCAATGACTACATCTACACTATACTCTAGCATTTTTAAATACAAAATTTCTAAATAATTTGGCGTCAAAAAGTCATCTGGATCTACAAAAGTAATATAATCTCCAACCGCACATCTCATTCCTAAGTTTCGAGCAGAGGATACTCCTCCATTTTCTTTTTTAAAATAACGAAAGCGTGAATCTTTGGCAACATATTCTTTACAAATCTCTGCCGACTTATCTGGAGAACCATCATCGATTAATAAGCATTCAAAATTTTCATAGGTTTGATGGTGAATACTATCCAAACATTCTCGAAGATAATTCTCCACGTTAAAAATGGGCACAATAACACTGATCAATTCATTTTCCATTCAGTTTTTCTCCTAAAAATTTTCGAATTTCCTCTACCATTTTCTCTGGTTCAGCAGATGAAAAAATCTGACTTCTTCCGCTTGAGTCATGACTGGTAGTGTCGAAAGCGAAGATTGGTTTGTTTTTGTCATGAATTTCTTCGATAATAGTCCCTACAACCCCACCATGATTGATATCCAGATAGAAATCCATTTTGTCCAAGGTCTCCTTCTTGTTAAAAGGACTAAAGTTTGGATAAATTGAAAGATTCAAAAATCGTTGCATATCAACTACACTCTCTGCAAAATCTGTTGGAGCTAATATCGTAACATGAACTTCTAGCAATTCGGATAATAGGTATTCTATTGATTCTAGACCAGCACTATTTGTGAAAATACAAGTATGATATAAGGGAGCCTTCACCAGTTCTGTAAATGAACGACTGATGATATCTGTTTCTAACAATACATCATTCCAGTTCAAACCATAATAAAACCACCATAACTTACGAAAACGTGTCAAGGTCAAATGAGTCCATGGTTTAAATTCTGTGGTATAGTGGATAATCTTTGGTTCACAATTTCCGTAATAGTGAGACTGATACCATTCCCCATTCCCACTTAAATGGAGAAATTGATCCAAACCAACCATGAAATTGTATTCTTTATCCAAATGTAGCCACTGATCGCCGAAATGCATATTGAGAATTCCTTGGTCTCCATAGACATGTTCATGGTGTTGGACAGTCAACTCTAGCAGACTTTGTGTCAACCGATTTTCTCGCCATTTCTTTGCATCAATCACCATCACACCTGAATTAAAGGTTGTTAACCAACCACTCTGATCAAAATCCTGAACAGCTGCGATAGCGTATCCCTGTAAATCCAAGTAGAATAAGTCATCTAGTTTTGCATTGACAATCGTATCCGAGTCTAAGTAGAGAACCCTATCTTCTAGCACTTCATCTGCAATGAAATATCTAAAGAAAGCCGCATAGGACAGGATTGCATTCGGCAAGTGGAAATCGCGAAGATTATGAGCTGTTTTTTTGACATTGACAATCTCAGAACCAATAACCTTCAAACGATTTCTCATCAACAAAAACCATTCACTAGGCAAATCGTCATTAAACACATAAAATTTCACTTTATGATTATGAACCGATACTGACTTTATCACGGTTTCTACCTTATCAAGGTAATGAATATCAGCTCCAAGAGCGATCACTTTTTGATACATTGTTATCTCCACCTTCTTCTATTTTTCTAATCAATTCATCTATCTCACCAACTGTAAAGATCGTGCTTTCCCCGTGAGAAAAATGATTGGTAGAATCAAATGAGTAGATCGTCTTACCTTGTCGTACCATCTCCTGTAGCACTTGGTCCATAGCTGGTCCGTAGTTAATATCTAGATAGACATCTGTTTTATCTATGATGTCTTGCTTCATTTTAGGATCGGCACATGGATAAATGTAACAATTTGAATAGCGTTGCAATTCGATAACATTAGGAGAAAAATATGTTGGAGCTACAATATGAAATTGGACATCTGGTAATTTTTCAAGTAAATAACCTATACTCTCGATGTCTCCTGTATTGGTAAAAACACTCACATGTTGGGAGATGGGGGAAATCAAGTTTTCGAATTGTTCTTGCAAGACATAAGAATCCAAGAGGATATCATTCCAATTCAAGCCATAATAAAACCACCAAATTTCTCGAAAACGATTAAAGCGAAAATGCTTCCATGGTTTATTTTCCGTCGTGTAGTGGATAATATTAGGAATACCATCAAATAGTCCGTACCATCCAAAATCTCCCAAATAGTGTCTATGGGCATCTTGACCTACTTGTAAATTGTTGGTCAAATCCAAACGTTTCCATCTATCTTTAAACAGCAAATTGAAAATTCCCTGATCTCCATAAACATGTTCATGATGAGTTATAGTTAACTCAAACAACTGGCTGGAAATGTTTTCTTTACGCCACATATCCGTATCAATTAGTAGCACGCCTGAGTTAAACTCCTCATCAGTAGTAGGAATATCTGGAACAGCTCCAAGGGGGCAACCATCCAAATCAAGATCAAACAATGCTGTCAAACTAGAGGTTACGATGATATCACTATCAAGATAGAGGGCCTTCTTTTCAAAAACAAAATTTGGAATAAAATATCGAAGATAGGCAGCAGAACTAAGATGGGGAGTAGGAAGATGGAAGTGACTAATCGTATCATCTGTGATTTTTATATTGATAATCTCCGAATTTAATACAGACAGTCTTTTGTTCATCAATTGAAACCACTCTGTGGGAAAATCACTGTTAAAAATATAAAATCTTATATCCCTATTATGGCTACAGACTGACTTTACAGTTGTTTCTACCTTATCCATATAATTGCTATCGGCTCCAAGTACGATAGCTCTTTTTGGGTTAGTGATATCCCCCTGCATTTTACTCTCCTCTATCTTTCATTTTTCATTTAAAGGGTACTCATCCCCCTTATAGTTCCGCATAGCTTTCTTATTTACTATCAATTTGGCTTTCAAGCCTATTTCTCACACAAATCTAATCTAAACAAAATCTCTCTATACTCATCAGTATCAGTCAAATTATAAGTTTCACATAAGTACTTATATTCATTCAGGATATTTATAAAACGAGTTCTCATAACACTGGTATCAATACCAGCAAGAACAAGATCCGCAAGTTTTAAACTAAATACTTGCAAGATATCCTGTACCCAAGATAGATCAAATTGCGAAGTCATGATACTACCTTGTCTAACACGATAGATATAAAGATTATCATTTACAAAAATTGTTTTCTGACTTTTTATAAACAACCTATGAATAGTAGCCTCATCGTCAAAACGCCGACCATTCGTAAATGGAACTTGCAATAGCAAATCTTTTTTAAACAGCTTAAACATAGGCATAATAAAGGCTGAAGCATTTAGATGCCAATAACCCGCTTGACGATCAATTAATTCTTGAGCTGATAATTCTTCAATACAAAAATCTCTTTCTAGTACATAGAATTTACACTGTCCATCATTCTCATCATAAATAAAATAATTGCCGATTACGATATCTGCCCCAGTTTCTTCCACTTGTCTATGCAAAGTATCTACCATTCTTTTTTCAGCGATATCATCTGAATCTACAAAAAGGACATACTCACCGAGTGCTTGAGTAACACCGAAATTTTTAGCCAAAGCCGCACCCCTATTTTCTGTGTGGAATACACGAACTCGGCTATCCAATTCAGCAAATCTATCACATATTTCCGCTGAAGCATCTGTAGAACCGTCGTTTACTAGAACTATATCCAGATTTGTATAGGTCTGATTTAGCACACTTTGAATGCACTCTTCCAAATAATTTTCCACATTATACACAGGTATAACAACACTAATTAGATGTTCCAATTCTACTCCTTTATCCTTGTTTCAAAATTTATTCATAAGCATATTTTCTAAAAGTCGAAACTCTTATTGTTAAAAACTATCATCATACATTATACCATTTTTTAGGCTATTTCACAAAGCATGGCAACTATGGCATCTCACTTTTGAAGAATATAAAAACCTCCAAAAGTTTTTAACTTTTGGAGGTTTTACGACAACCTAATTAGTCTATTTTGGCTGTCTAAAGCAAGATTTATTCTTCATCACGTTTACGACGTTTAGCGATCAAACCTAATCCTGTTAGACCTGCTACAACTCCAAGGAGAGCGTTTGTAGCTGAAGCAGTTTCACCAGTATTTGGTAATTGCTTACGTGTCTTAGTGGTTTCAGTTTGAGGAGCTTGACTAGCTGAAGTCGAATGAATCGTTGATGTTGAAGCACTTGTACTTGTTGATGCCGAATGAGGCATTGATGTTGAAGCACTTGAACTTGTTGAAGTAGAATGAGGCATTGATTGACTAATGCTTGTTGACAATGATAGTGATTGTGATACTGATGTACTAATTGAATCCGATGTAATAATACTATCAATATCTAAGCTATCAAGTGACAAGCTTTCTGGCATTCCCTTACTTGTAACAACAGATGAACTTGCTGAGGTGCTTGCACTTGTTGATGCTGACGTGCTTGCTGAGGTGCTTGCGCTTGTTGAAGCTGATGTACTTGCTGAGGTGCTTGCGCTTGTTGAAGCGGATGTACTTGCTGAAGTACTTGCACTTGTTGAAGCGGATGTACTTGCTGAAGTACTTGCACTTGTTGAAGCAGATGTACTTGCTGACGTGCTTGCGCTCGTTGATGCTGACGTACTTGCACTTGTTGAAGCAGATGTGCTTGCTGACGTGCTTGCGCTTGTTGAGGCCGATGTACTTGCACTTGTTGATGCGGATGTACTTGCTGATGTGCTTGCACTTGTTGATGCAGATGTGCTTGCTGACGTGCTTGCACTTGTTGAGGCCGATGTACTTGCTGACGTGCTTGCGCTCGTTGAGGCTGACGTACTTGCACTTGTTGAAGCAGATGTGCTTGCTGACGTGCTTGCGCTTGTTGAGGCCGATGTACTTGCTGATGTACTTGCGCTCGTTGAAGCGGATGTACTTGCTGACGTACTTGCACTTGTTGAGGCGGATGTACTTGCTGACGTGCTTGCACTTGTTGAGACTGACGTGCTAGCTGAGGTACTTGCTGAAGTACTTGCACTTGTTGATGCTGACGTACTTGCTGATGTGCTTGCGCTCGTTGAGGCTGATGTACTTGCTGACGTGCTTGCACTTGTTGATGCAGATGTACTTGCTGAAGTACTTGCGCTCGTTGAAGCCGACGTACTTGCTGATGTGCTTGCACTTGTTGAAGCTGATGTGCTTGCTGACGTACTTGCACTTGTTGAGGCTGACGTGCTTGCGCTCGTTGATGCGGACGTACTTGCTGACGTGCTTGCACTTGTTGAGGCTGACGTGCTTGCGCTCGTTGATGCGGACGTACTTGCTGACGTGCTTGCACTTGTTGAGGCCGACGTACTTGCTGACGTGCTTGCACTTGTTGAGGCGGATGTACTTGCTGACGTGCTTGCCGATGTACTTGCACTTGTTGAGGCCGACGTACTTGCTGACGTGCTTGCACTTGTTGAAGCGGATGTACTTGCTGACGTGCTTGCGCTCGTTGAAGCCGATGTACTTGCTGATGTACTTGCACTTGTTGAAGCTGACGTGCTTGCTGACGTGCTTGCCGATGTGCTTGCACTTGTTGATGCCGATGTACTTGCTGACGTGCTTGCACTTGTTGATGCCGATGTGCTTGCTGATGTGCTTGCGCTTGTTGATGCGGACGTGCTAGCAGATGTACTTGCACTTGTTGAAGCAGATGTACTTGCTGAAGTACTTGCACTTGTTGAAGCCGATGTACTTGCTGAAGTACTTGCACTTGTTGAAGCAGATGTGCTTGCTGATGTGCTTGCACTTGTTGAAGCCGATGTACTTGCTGACGTGCTTGCGCTCGTTGATGCGGATGTACTTGCTGACGTGCTTGCACTTGTTGATGCGGATGTACTTGCTGACGTGCTAGCTGATGTGCTTGCTGATGTGCTTGCGCTTGTTGAAGCGGACGTACTTGCTGACGTACTTGCTGACGTACTTGCACTTGTTGAGGCTGACGTACTTGCTGACGTGCTTGCGCTTGTTGAAGCGGACGTGCTAGCAGATGTACTTGCGCTCGTTGAAGCCGATGTACTTGCTGATGTACTTGCACTTGTTGATGCGGATGTACTTGCTGACGTGCTTGCACTTGTTGATGCGGATGTACTTGCTGACGTGCTTGCACTTGTTGATGCGGATGTACTTGCTGATGTGCTTGCGCTCGTTGATGCGGACGTACTTGCTGACGTGCTTGCACTTGTTGATGCGGATGTACTTGCTGACGTGCTTGCACTTGTTGATGCGGATGTACT
>NZ_JYOV01000028.1 GCF_000963255.1 Streptococcus infantis
AGCAGGTGACACAGCAGTAACTGGTACAGCCGAAGCAGGATCAACAGTAGAAGTAACCCTTCCAGATGGCACTAAAGCATCAGCAACAGCTGACCAAGATGGCAACTTCAGCGTTCCAGTTAGCGGCTTGGAAGAAGGTCAAACAGTCTCTGTTACAGCGAAAGACGCTTCAAATAACACATCAGCTCCAACTACAGCAACTGTAGGAAAAGCCGATGATAAGACAGCTCCAGCTGCACCAGTTGTGAACCCAGTTAAAGCAGGTGACACAGCAGTAACTGGTACAGCCGAAGCAGGATCAACAGTAGAAGTAACCCTTCCAGATGGCACTAAAGCATCAGCAACAGCTGACCAAGATGGCAACTACAGCGTTCCAGTAAGTAGCTTGGAAGAAGGTCAAACAGTCTCTGTTACAGCGAAAGACGCTTCAAACAATACATCAACTCCAACTACAGCAACTGTAGGAAAAGCCGATGATAAGACAGCTCCAGCTGCACCAGTTGTGAACCCAGTTAAAGCAGGTGACACAGCAGTAACTGGTACAGCCGAAGCAGGATCAACAGTAGAAGTAACCCTTCCAGATGGCACTAAAGCATCAGCAACAGCTGACCAAGATGGCAACTTCAGCGTTCCAGTAAGTGGCTTGGAAGAAGGTCAAACAGTCTCTGTTACAGCGAAAGACGCTTCAAACAATACATCAACTCCAACTACAGCAACTGTAGGAAAAGCCGATGATAAGACAGCTCCAGCTGCACCAGTTGTGAACCCAGTTAAAGCTGGTGATACAGCAATCACAGGTACAGCCGAAGCAGGATCAACAGTAGAAGTTACTCTTTCAGATGGCACTAAAGCATCAGCGAAAGCAGATAAAGATGGCAACTTCAGCGTTCCAGTAAGTGGCTTGGAAGAAGGTCAAACAGTCTCTGTTACAGCGAAAGACGCTTCAAACAATACATCAACTCCAACTACAGCAACTGTAGGAAAAGCCGATGATAAGACAGCTCCAGCTGCACCAGTTGTGAACCCAGTTAAAGCTGGTGATACAGCAATCACAGGTACAGCCGAAGCAGGATCAACAGTAGAAGTTACTCTTTCAGATGGCACTAAAGCATCAGCGAAAGCAGATAAAGATGGTAAATTCAGTATTCCAGTTAGTGGTTTGAATGCTGGAGATACAGTTTCTGTAACAACAACAGACGAAGCAGGAAATACATCAGCTACAACTACAGTAACAGTAAGTAAAGTTAATGTAGGTGGTAAAGATGCTGATAATGCTAAAGTACCAGTTCTTACTCCAGTAGTGGATCCAAGCAACTTGACAGACGCAGAAAAAGCTAAAGTAGCTGAAGAAGTTAAGAAAGCTAACCCAACTGCGACAGATGTTAAGGTTAACAATGACGGATCAGTAGTTGTAACCTTTGCGGACGGATCAGTAGCAACAATTGCAGCTAATAAAGTTGTTAAGGAAGCAACTAAAGAGTCATCTGCTCAAGCACCAGCTAAGAAAGCAGGAGCGAAAGAATTGCCAAACACTGGTACTAAACAATCTAACGCTTCACTTGGACTAGCACTTCTTGCAGCAGTGACAGGAGGACTCCTTATCTCTAAAAAACGTAAGGAAGAAGAGTAAGCCATTACTCAAATAAAGCAAATCTAAGAATCTTGATTCTATGAGATTGCCAGAAAAACCGTAAGAAGAAATTCTTACGGTTTTTTGATTGGGCTACTTAATGGAAAAGTGGTAAATAGTCAATGATTAAACTGTTCAAAAGATCGTTAATTGAAGTGGAGGAATTTATATTGAGTATCATTAGTGTAGTTGCTATAAAATAAAAGTTGACTGTTTATTTTTAAAATATAGAGATAGAGCCTTGGAACCTAAGCAAACAAAAAAGAGGTTGGGACAAAAAGATCCCGACCTCACTTTTTATTAGCAATCAAACTTTAACGCGGTAGCTGATTGAACTTTTTGTTCGTCTTTTAGACTCCAAAAAGCCCTTAATCATTCTCGCGGGGCTGGGACTACGAAATCGAGACTTTGTCTAGCGATTTCTGTCCCACCGCCTTTTTAAAATATAATGGAGCCGGTGGGAGTCGAACCCACGTCCAAACACCTGCTAACATATTTGTCTACAACCATAGGTTATGTATTGATTTAACAGCTCCTCGACACATAACTCAAGACTAGAAACTGCGAGTCTATAAATCTCTTATCAAACTGCTAGACAAAGTTTGATCGTATCTCGCTAATAATAAGACCTGTCATTGAACACGAGCGATCCAAATCGGGTCACGCCTGCTGGTTTTTAGGCAGCTAGAGCGTAAGAAGTGTTATTTTTTGCAGTTATATTTAACTGAGCGTTTACGTCGCCACACGAGTCGCAAAATATGCCTCATAATGCCTGTCGAATCCGTAACGACCCCAAAAGACAATATAACTATTATACCTTATCTGAGTGGAAAATGCAAAAGTCAAGTAAAAGAATGGAATGACGCTCTGGCATGTATATGTCTTATAAGTGGCTATTTAGAGCGATGAAGAGTCATCAAATTAGTTAGAAAATCAAGAGAAAAACTGGAAATCATGTTATAATAAAAAGATAGAATCGTAAGAAAGAGTGGATGATTTTTTTGATAATTCCTACTTATAATTGGCAATTTTCTCCGCAAGTTGAGGATGCGGATTTTACAAAGATAGCTAAGAAAGCTGGTTTGGGACCTGAAGTAGCTCGTTTGTTATTTGAGCGAGGTATCAAGGATGAGACTAGTCTGAAAAAATTTTTAGAACCTTCTTTGGAGGATTTGCATGATCCCTATCTTCTGCATGATATGGAAAAGGCAGTAGAGCGGATTCGTCAGGCTATTGAGCAAGGGGAGTTGATTCTCATTTACGGGGACTACGATGCGGATGGGATGACTTCGGCTTCCATTGTCAAGGAAAGTTTAGAGCAGATAGGTGCTGAGTGCCTGGTCTATCTTCCCAATCGCTTTACAGATGGTTATGGTCCAAATGCCAGTGTCTACAAATATTTCATTGAACAACAGGGCGTGTCTTTGATTGTGACGGTGGACAATGGTGTGGCGGGGCATGAAGCCATTGATTTGGCTCAGTCTATGGGAGTGGACGTTATTGTGACCGACCACCATTCTATGCCTGAAGTTTTACCAGATGCCTATGCTATTATTCATCCTGAACATCCAGGGGCGGACTATCCTTTCAAACATCTAGCGGGTTGTGGAGTTGCTTTTAAGCTAGCTTGTGCCCTTTTGGAAGAAGTGCAGGTTGAGTTGTTAGACTTGGTTGCTATCGGTACAATTGCCGATATGGTCAGTTTGACTGACGAAAATCGTATCATGGTCCAATATGGTCTTGAGGTCTTGCGCAATACTCAACGAATGGGCCTGCAAGAAATGTTTGAAATCGCTGGGATTTCGAGTAGTGATGTGACAGAAGAAACGGTCGGTTTTCAGTTAGCACCACGTTTAAATGCCCTAGGACGCCTGGATGATCCCAATCCAGCTATTGATTTGTTGACTGGATTTGATGATGAGGAAGTGCATGAAATCGCCCTTTTGATTCATCAAAAGAATGAAGAACGTAAGGAAATTGTTCAGTCGATTTACGATGAAGCTAAAGGCATGGTGGATACTGAGAAAAGTGTTCAAGTTTTGGCGAAGGAAGGCTGGAATCCGGGAGTTCTTGGAATTGTAGCTGGGCGCTTACTTGAAGAACTGGGTCAGACAGTCATTGTCTTGAATATCGAAGATGGACGCGCCAAGGGTAGTGCTCGAAGCATCGAAGCAGTCGATATCTTTGAAGCTTTGGACCCGCATCGAGAACTGTTTATCGCCTTTGGTGGTCACGCAGGCGCTGCAGGTATGACCCTTGAAGCGGATAAGTTGGAAGTC
This sequence comes from Streptococcus infantis, assembly GCF_000963255.1. Classification (GTDB taxonomy): domain Bacteria; phylum Bacillota; class Bacilli; order Lactobacillales; family Streptococcaceae; genus Streptococcus; species Streptococcus nidrosiense. Next base: position 3,910 of record NZ_JYOV01000028.1, read on the forward strand.
TTGTCTGATGTTTTGGAAGCCTATATCCGAGAAAAAGGTGCAGATGCCCAAGGTAAAAATAATCTTTTTTTAGATGAAGAACTGGATTTAGAGACCTTGAGTCTGGAGACGGTGAAAAGTTTTGAACGTCTAGCTCCTTTTGGGATGGATAACCAAAAACCTGTCTTCTATATTCGAGATTTCCAAGTTGAGAATGCTCGAATTATGGGGGCTGGTAATGCTCATCTCAAGCTGAAAATTTCCAAAGGTGAGGCTAGTTTTGAGGTGGTCGCTTTTGGTCAAGGTAAATGGGCGACTGAATTCTCACAGACCAAGCAACTGGAATTGGCAGTGACTCTCTCTGTTAACCAATGGAATGGACAAACAAGCTTGCAGTTGATGATGGTTGATGCCCGTGTAGAAGGTGTCCAGCTCTTTAACATTCGTGGCAAGAATGCCCTGTTACCAGAAGGGGTAGCCGTTTTGGATTTTACGCAAGAGTTACCTGATGTGACCTCTTGTTCAGCTATTGTCGTTAAGAATATTCCTGAGGATATATCCCTCCTTAAGAAAATCTGTCAGGAGCAGGAATTTTCAGCTCTTTACTTTAAAAATGATATAGCCAAGGCTTACTATTTGACGGGCTATGGCACTAGAGAGCAGTTTGCAAAATTGTATAAAACCATCTATCAGTTCCCAGAGTTTGATATTCGCTATAAACTCAAGGATTTGGCGACCTTTCTCAAGATTGAGCAAATCTTGTTAGTCAAAATGATTCAGATATTTGAAGAGCTTGGCTTTGTGACCATTGAAAATGGAGTCATGAGGGTGAATAAAGAAGCTGAAAAGCGTGATATAGCTGAGAGTCAGATTTATCAAAAGCTGAAACAAACTGTTAAAGATCAAGAGATTATGGCGCTTGGAACAGTTCAGGAAATCTATGATTTCTTAATGGAAAAAAGTGAATAGAGATCGAAAGAGTTGGCTTGCTGACTCTTTTTTGTTTGCTATCAAAAACTACATCAATGAAAGGAGTTTAGTGCTATAATGAGAGGAGTGAAGGACTGTTGAACCTTGTTGAAGAAAGTTATACTCTTCGAAAATCTCTTCAAACCACGTCAGCGTCGCCTTACCGTACTCAAGTACACCTTGCGGCTAGCTTCCTAGTTTGCTCTTTGATTTTCATTGAGTATTAGTATCAAAAGTACCAGAGAAGTTAGTCGGAGTAGAAAATGGATAAAGAGAAGAAAAAGAAATTACTGGCAGAGTATAAGCAGCAACAGAAGAAAGAATTTGAAGCTAGTTTATCGATAACAAGGGAGATCTTTTTAGATTTGTTTGATTTTTTGGATCAGGAGTTAGAGTCGTTGACTTGTCCTGCTGATTTTACCTTGACTATATCCTTTCTAAAAGGGCGTGATTTATACTCTTCGAAAATCAAATTCAAACCGCGTCAACGTCGCCTTGCCGTACTTAAGTACAGCCTGCGGCTAGTTTCCTAGTTTGCTCTTTGATTTTCATTGAGTATTAGAAGTAGAAGTGATTTTGGGATTTTTAGAAGCAAATGGAGCCTACTGTGACTGCGAAGTGCTTTATAATGTTGCTGACTTATTTGAAGATTAGACAGGATGGGAGCAACAATTGTCTCATTTGATCCTCTTATTAGTGCTGCTTTGTCCGTTATTGAACGGAAAGAGATAGTTGAAGTGCGATTATCTGTAAGATTCATTTTGAAAATTAGTAAAAAAATGGTATAATGAATGGAAAAGATTCGGCTGAAAGTGAATTGGACTTTCAGAAAAAGAGAGCTTTTAAAGCTCTACAAACAGTTGAAGTGACTATTCGGAGGAAAAATGAATACTATTAAATTAACAACACTTGGGGGTGTACGTGAAAATGGTAAGAACATGTACATCGCAGAAATTAACGACTCGATTTTTGTATTAGATGCAGGTTTGAAATATCCTGAAAATGAACAGTTGGGTGTCGATGTTGTTATTCCCAACATGGACTATCTGTTTGAAAATAGCGACCGTATTGCTGGGGTTTTCTTAACACACGGGCATGCGGATGCGATTGGAGCCCTTCCATATCTCTTGGCAGAAGCTAAGGTTCCTGTATTTGGCTCAGAGTTGACTATCGAACTGGCCAAACTATTCGTTAAGGGAAATGACAGCGTCAAGAAATTTGATGATTTCCATGTCATTGACGAAAATACAGAGATTGATTTTGGTGGAACGGTAGTATCCTTCTTCCGTACAACTCACTCTATCCCAGAAAGTTTGGGTGTGGTCTTGAAAACATCTGAAGGCAACATCGTCTATACAGGAGATTTCAAGTTTGACCAAACGGCTAGTGAATCCTACGCCACTGACTTTGGGCGTTTGGCAGAGATTGGTCGCGAAGGGGTCTTGGCTTTGCTTAGTGACTCAGCAAATGCAGATAGCAATATCCAAGTAGCTAGTGAAAATGAAGTTGGTGTAGAAATCACGCAAACCATTTCTGACTGGGATGGACGTATCATCGTTGCTGCAGTTGCAAGTAATCTTTCTCGTATTCAGCAGGTATTTGATGCAGCTGCGGAGACAGGGCGCCGTGTTGTCTTGACAGGATTTGACATTGAAAATATCGTACGTACAGCGATTCGCTTGAAAAAATTGTCTCTAGCCAGTGAAAATCTTTTGATTAAGCCAAAAGATATGTCGCGTTTTGAAGATCATGAATTAATTATCCTTGAAACTGGACGTATGGGTGAACCCATTAACGGATTACGCAAGATGTCTATCGGTCGTCACCGTTATGTTGAAATCAAAGAAGGTGACCTAGTTTATATAGTTACAACACCATCAATCGCCAAGGAAGCGGTGATGGCACGTGTAGAAAATATGGTCTACCAAGCAGGTGGAGTTGTCAAGCCAATTACTCATAGCTTGCGTGTGTCAGGACATGGGAATGCGCGTGATTTGCAATTGATGATCAATCTCTTGCAACCTAAGTATCTCTTCCCAATCCAAGGAGAATACCGTGAGTTGGATGCCCATGCCAAGGCTGCCATGGCAGTTGGTATGTTGCCAGAACGGATTTTTATCCCTAAAAAGGGAACAACCATGTCTTATGAGCATGGAGACTTTGTTCCATCTGGTGCAGTTACAGCAGGCGATGTCTTGATTGATGGGAATGCCATCGGAGATGTTGGGAATGTCGTCCTTCGTGACCGTAAGGTCTTGTCAGAAGATGGGATTTTCATCGTGGCTATCACTGTTAACCGTCGTGAGAAAAAAATTATCGCTAAAGCTCGAGTGCACACGCGTGGATTTGTCTATCTCAAGAAGAGCCGTGATATCTTGCGCGAAAGTACAGAGTTAGTCAATCAAACAGTAGAAGACTATCTACAAGGTGAAGAGTTTGATTGGGCAGAACTCAAAGGTAAGGTACGTGATCATTTGGCCAAGTTCCTCTTTGACCAAACCAAGCGTCGCCCAGCTATCTTACCAGTAGTCATGGAAGCAAAATAGGATCAAATAGCAAGAGAAAGTCGAGTTTCGGCTTTTTCTTATCTTAAATGAATAAGGAGCAAGTTATGGCAGTAATGAAGATTGAGTATTACTCAGAAGTTTTAGATATGGAGTGGGGAGTGAATGTTCTCTACCCAGATGCGTCTCGGGTTGAGGAGCCAGATTCTACGGATATTCCTGTCCTCTATCTCTTACATGGGATGTCAGGAAATCATAATAGCTGGCTCAAACGGACCAATGTAGAGCGCTTGGTGCGAGGGACTAATCTAATTGTTGTCATGCCAAATACAAGTAATGGCTGGTACACAGATACTCAGTATGGCTATAACTACTATACAGCTTTAGCAAAAGAACTGCCTAAAGTGCTCAAACGCTTCTTCCCTAATATGTCTAGCAAGCGTGAAAAGACTTTTATCGCTGGTCTATCAATGGGAGGCTACGGTTCCTTCAAATTGGCCCTATCAACCAACCGTTTCTCACATGCAGCTAGTCTTTCTGGGGCTCTCAGTTTCGAAGAGTTTTCTCCTGAAAGCCAAGATTTAGGGACGCGTGCCTACTGGCGAGGTGTTTTTGGCAAGCTTGATAACTGGGAAACTAGCCCTTACTCACTTGAAACTCTTGCTAACAAGTCAGACAAGAAGACCAAACTCTGGGCTTGGTGTGGCGAACAAGATTTCTTGTATGCTGCCAATAATCTAGCAGTGAAGAATCTCAAGAAACTTGGTTTTGATGTGACCTATAACCACAGTGTAGGGACCCACGAGTGGTATTATTGGGAAAAACAATTGGAACGGTTTTTGGCTACCTTGCCAATTGATTTTGTTTTGGAAGAGAGATTAAGCTAGTTTTAGCTTTCTTTCAGCTTACTCAAGTAAAATAAGGAATCTATCTTTAGAATGGGAATCCATGGTTTAAAGATGGATTCTTATTTTTTAGGAAAGGCGGGAAATCATGTTCTGGATTATTCGTGTTCTATGTCGATTGTTACTAGGGATTTGGCGCATGTTCTGGCGCCTTGTGTGGACTCTTGTAGTCTTAATTCTCATTGCTTTAGGGATTCTCTGGTATATGACAGGGGATTTATCTGGTGTCTTCAATCAAGCGGGGCAACTTGTTCAAGTTGGTCAGGCAGGTTGGCATCAATGGCAAGAAACTGGTAAGTTGCAAGGTTTGTCTAAGACTGATCATCATCAAGATTCAGGAGTAAAATGGCCCCAAGCGCAGGCGACAATTTATATTGATCCTCAAATGGATGCAACCTTTCAAAAGGCTTATGCCGAAGCTATTGCAAACTGGAATCAGACCGGTGCTTTTAATTTTGTAGTTGTGACAGAACCTGACCAAGCAACTATTTTTGCGACTGAAATGAATGATGGTTCCACATCTGTTGCTGGCGAGGCGGAGAGTCAGACAAATCTCCTGACCAAACAATTTACTTCAGTAACAGTTCGTTTGAATCATTATTATCTATCCAATCCAAACTATGGCTATACCTATGATCGTATCTTGCATACAGCAGAGCACGAACTAGGTCATGCTATTGGTTTGGAACATACCAATGAAGTTTCAGTCATGCAGCCAGCAGGTTCTTATTATGGTATTCAGGCTCAAGATGTTCAAGCAGTTCAAGAACTTTATGAGTCTGGAGAATAAGTGATTTTCAAACGAAAAATAGAGCTCCTTGATGTAAGCAATGAAGGGGGCTTTTTGCTATAATGGAACTATGAATAACTTGATTAAATCAAAACTAGAGCTCTTGCCGACCAGCCCTGGTTGTTACATTCACAAGGATAAAAATGGTACGATCATCTATGTAGGAAAGGCCAAAAATCTACGCAATCGTGTACGGTCCTATTTCCGTGGGAGTCATGATACCAAAACAGAAGCCTTGGTATCTGAAATTGTGGACTTTGAGTTTATTGTTACGGAATCCAATATTGAGGCCCTCCTTCTGGAAATCAACTTGATTAAGGAAAATAAGCCTAAATACAATATTATGCTCAAGGACGACAAGTCCTATCCTTTCATCAAAATTACCAATGAGCGCTATCCTCGCTTGATTATCACCCGTCAGGTCAAGAAAGACGGAGGTCTCTATTTTGGACCCTATCCGGATGTGGGCGCAGCTAATGAAATTAAACGGCTATTGGATCGGATTTTCCCTTTTCGTAAGTGTACTAATCCACCGTCTAAGGTCTGTTTTTATTACCATATCGGCCAGTGCGTGGCTCACACCATCTGTAAGAAAGACGAGGCTTTTTTCAAAGCCATGTCCCAAGAAGTCTCTGATTTTCTCAAGGGACAAGACGATAAAATCATTGATGAACTCAAGAGTAAGATGACTTTGGCAGCTCAGAATATGGAGTTTGAACGTGCAGCAGAATATCGAGATCTGATTCAGGCTATTGGCACTTTGCGAACGAAGCAACGAGTCATGGCTAAGGATCTCCAAAACCGAGATGTCTTTGGTTACTATGTGGATAAGGGTTGGATGTGCGTCCAGGTCTTCTTTGTCCGTCAGGGCAAGTTGATTGAACGCGATGTCAATCTCTTTCCTTACTACAATGATCCTGATGAGGATTTCTTGACCTATGTGGGACAATTTTATCAGGAAAAATCTCATCTGGTTCCCAATGAGATTTTGATTCCTCAGGATATTGATGAAGAAGCCGTTAAGGCCTTGGTGGATACCAAAATTCTCAAACCCCAACGCGGTGAGAAGAAACAACTGGTTAATCTGGCTATCAAAAATGCGCGTGTTAGTCTAGAGCAGAAGTTTAATCTGTTAGAGAAATCAGTTGAAAAGACTCAAGGGGCTATTGAAAATCTGGGACGACTTCTACAAATTCCAACCCCAGTCCGCATCGAGTCCTTTGATAACTCCAATATCATGGGGACTAGTCCAGTTTCTGCCATGGTAGTTTTTGTTAACGGCAAACCGAGCAAGAAGGATTACCGCAAGTACAAGATAAAAACAGTTGTTGGGCCAGATGACTATGCTAGTATGCGAGAGGTTATTCGCAGACGCTATGGCCGAGTCCAACGAGATGGTTTGACACCGCCAGATTTGATCGTCATTGATGGGGGACAAGGTCAAGTTAATATTGCTAAGCAAGTTATCCAAGAAGAGCTAGGCTTGGATATTCCTATCGCAGGGCTTCAAAAGAATGATAAGCACCAAACCCATGAATTGCTTTTTGGAGATCCGCTTGAGGTGGTGGAGTTGTCTCGTAATTCTCAGGAATTTTTCCTCCTGCAACGCATCCAAGATGAGGTCCATCGTTTTGCTATCACTTTCCACCGTCAACTGCGCTCTAAGAATTCCTTCTCTTCTCAGCTTGATGGCATTGAGGGATTGGGTCCCAAACGCAAGCAGAACTTGATGAAATATTTCAAGTCCTTGACTAAAATCAAGGAAGCCAGCGTGGATGAGATTGTGGAAGTCGGTATACCAAGAGCAGTAGCAGAGGCTGTTCATCAACACTTGAATCCCCAAGAACGCGTAGAACTAGCACAGGTTGCTGAGTCTTCTGCTGAATACTAGTGATAAAGCAGCAAGGAAAGGTTTTTGCTTTAGCGAGTGCAAGCTAGTCAGAATTGTGGTAAAATAGATAAGATATGACTAAAGAATTTCATCATGTAACGGTCATGCTCCATGAAACCATTGATATGCTTGATGTGAAACCTGATGGTGTTTACGTTGATGCGACCTTGGGTGGAGCAGGCCATAGCGAGTATTTATTAAGTAAATTAAGTGAAAAGGGGCATCTCTATGCCTTTGATCAGGACCAGAATGCCATTGATAATGCCCAAAAACGTCTGGCGCCTTATATCGAAAAAGGAATGGTTACCTTCATCAAGGACAACTTCCGTCATTTGAAAGCCCGTTTACAAGAAGCGGGTGTAGAAGAAATTGATGGCATTTGCTATGACTTGGGAGTTTCGAGCCCACAGTTGGATCAACGTGAGCGAGGTTTTTCTTATAAAAAGGATGCGCCACTGGATATGCGGATGAACCAGGAAGCTAGCTTGACAGCTTATGAGGTAGTGAACCATTATGACTATCATGACTTGGTTCGTATTTTCTTCAAGTATGGAGAAGACAAATTCTCCAAACAGATTGCTCGGAATATTGAACAGGCGCGTGAGTTGAAGCCGATTGAGACAACGACTGAATTAGCAGAGATTATCAAGTCTGCTAAGCCTGCCAAGGAACTCAAGAAAAAAGGTCATCCTGCCAAGCAAATTTTCCAAGCCATCCGTATTGAGGTCAATGATGAACTAGGAGCTGCAGATGAGTCCATCCAACAAGCTATGGAATTACTAGCAGTTGACGGAAGAATCTCGGTCATTACCTTTCATTCGCTGGAAGATCGCTTGACCAAGCAATTGTTCAAGGAAGCTTCAACAGTGGAAGTACCAAAAGGCTTGCCTTTCATCCCAGATGATCTTAAGCCCAAGATGGAATTAGTCTCTCGCAAACCGATTCTACCAAGCAAGGAGGAGCTGGAGGACAATAATCGTTCTCACTCAGCCAAGCTACGAGTAGCTAGAAAAATTCACAAGTAAGGGGATAAAATGGTAGAAAAAAGAGAAACGACGAGCCAATTACTGCAAGCTCGTATCAAGAGATTTTCACGTGTTGAGAAGGCTTTTTACCTTTCGATTGCCATTACAGCCCTTGTCTTAGCCATCAGTGTGGTTTATATGCAGACCAAGCTCTTGCAAGTCCAAAGTGAACTAACGACTGTTAATGCTCAGATTGAAGAAAAGAAGACAGAGCTGGATGATGCTAAGCAAGAAGTCAATGAATTGATCCGTTCAGAGCGTCTGACAGGAATTGCGGATTCGCAAGAACTGCAACTGAATAATGAAAATATCCGATCGGCGGAGTAGTATATGAAAACCTGGAAAGAAAAAATAGTACACTTTGCCATTAAGAATCGCAAATCTCCCCTTGAAAACCGCAGACGAGTTGGGAAGAGCCTTAGTCTCTTAGCCGTCTTTCTCTTTGCTGTTTTTTTGGTTAACTTTGCGGTGATTATTGGTACGGGGAAGAAGTTTGGTGTTGACCTGGTCAAAGAAGCCAGTAAGGTTCACCAAACGACTCTAACAGTTCCTGCTAAGAGGGGGACCATTTATGATCGTAATGGAACGCCGATTGCTGAGGACGCAACTTCCTATAATGTTTATGCTGTCATTGATAAGGACTATAAATCAGCTAATGGAGATGTTCTATATGTAGAGGAATCTCAGTACAATAAGGTAGCCGAAATTTTCCATAAGTACTTGGATATGGAGGAGACCTATGTCAAGGATCAACTCTCTCAACCAAATCTCAAACAGGTTTCCTTTGGTGCTAAAGGAAATGGGATTACCTACGCTAATATGATGTCCATTAAACAGGATTTGGAAACTGCTAAGGTCGAGGGTGTTAACTTTACCAATAGTCCCAACCGAAGTTATCCAAATGGGAAATTTGCTTCATCATTTATTGGTTTAGCCCAGTTACATGAAAATGAAGATGGGACAAAAAGTCTCATTGGAACATCTGGTGTCGAGAGCTCCTTAAATAGCTTGCTAGCAGGGACAGATGGCATTATTACCTATGAAAAAGATCGTTTAGGTAATATTGTTCCAGGTACGGAACAAGTCACCCAACAAACAGTAAATGGGAAAGATGTTTATACAACCCTATCCAGTCCTTTGCAGTCCTTTATGGAAAGTCAAATGGATGCCTTTCAAGAAAAAGTTAAGGGCAAGTACATGAATGCGACCTTGGTTAGTGCCAAGACAGGGGAAATTCTTGCCACTACCCAAAGACCGACTTTTGATGCAAATACAAAAGAAGGTCTAACAGATGATTTTGTTTGGCGAAATATCCTCTACCAAAGTAACTATGAGCCAGGTTCGACCATGAAGGTCATGACCTTAGCTGCGGCTATTGACAATAAAACCTTCTCTGGAGGCGAATACTTTAATAGTAGTGAATTAAAGGTAGCTGATGCGACTATCAGGGACTGGGATGTGAATGATGGCCTATCATCTGGAAGTATGATGACCTTTTCACAAGGTTTTGCTCACTCAAGTAATGTGGGTATGACTTTGCTCCAACAAAAGATGGGGGATGCTACTTGGTTAGAATACCTCAATCGATTTAAGTTTGGAGTTCCAACCCGTTTTGGTATGCCTGATGAGTATGCTGGACAACTGCCTGCAGATAACGTCGTTAATATTGCTATGAGTGCCTTTGGTCAAGGGATTTCTGTTACCCAAACCCAAATGCTCCGCGCTTTTACTGCCATTGCTAATGATGGGGTTATGCTAGAGCCTAAGTTTATCAGTGCCCTTTATGATCCTAATGATCAGACAGCGCGGAAGTCCAAAAAGGAAATTGTAGGTAATCCTGTATCAAAAGAAGCGGCTAGTCTGACTCGAGAAAATATGATTTTGGTTGGTACAGATCCTGTTTATGGTACAATGTACAATAAACTTACCGGTAAACCAATCGTTACTGTACCTGGTCAGACTGTTTCTGTAAAATCAGGAACTGCTCAGATTGCTGACGAACAAAAAGGGGGATACTTAAAGGGAGTCACCAACTATATCTACTCAGTAGTTTCGATGAATCCGAGTGAAAATCCTGATTTTATCCTCTATGTGACAGTTCAACAACCAGAACATTTTTCTTCAGTACAACTAGGAGAGTTTTCTAACCCGATTCTGGAGCGAGCTTCAGCCATGAAAGAGACGCTCAATCTGCAATCTACGGCTAAGAATTTGGACCAAGTGACAACTACAACTAGTTATGCCATGCCTAGCATTAAGGACTCTAGCCCAGGAGATTTAGCTGAAGAACTCCGTCGTAACCTTGTACAACCAATTGTTATCGGTTCAGGAACAAAAATCAAAGAAAGTTCTGTAGCAGAAGGAACCAATCTAGATGCCAATCAGCAAATCTTACTCCTTTCAGATAAGGTAGAAGAGATGCCTGACTTATATGGATGGTCTAAGAAAAATGTTGAAACCTTTGCCAAATGGCTGAATCTTGAAGTTGAGTTTGAAGGTACAGGAGAAACTGTTAAAAAGCAAAGTGTTCGTTCTAATACAGCTTTAAAAGATTTACAGAAAATAAAAATAACATTAGGAGATTAGAATGCTTATTTCTATCTTTGCTGGAGTGATTGCCTTTATTCTAACAGTCATAGGAATTCCAGCCTTTATCCGTTTTTACCATAAAGCACAGATTACCGGTCAACAGATGCATGAGGATGTCAAACAACACCAAGCAAAAGCTGGGACCCCAACAATGGGAGGACTCGTCTTTCTCCTAGCAGGAGTTTTAGTTAGTCTGGTCCTTGCTCTCATAACTAATCAATTAACCAATAATGTCGGAATGATCCTCTTTATCCTGGTCTTATATGGTTTGGTCGGTTTCTTGGATGATTTCCTCAAGGTTTTCCGAAAAATCAATGAAGGACTTAATCCTAAACAGAAGCTCTTGCTTCAGTTGGTCGGAGGAGTTATCTTCTATTTCTTCTATGAAAGAGGTGGAGATATCTTAAATGTATTTGGTTATCCCTTGCATTTAGGTGTTCTGTATATTCTCTTTGCCCTCTTCTGGTTAGTTGGTTTTTCAAACGCAGTTAACCTGACTGACGGAATCGATGGCTTGGCAAGTATTTCGGTGGTGATTAGCCTATCTGCCTATGGAGTGATTGCCTATGTGCAAAATCAGCTCGATATCTTACTAGTGATTGTAGCTATGGTTGGTGGTCTTCTTGGCTTCTTTGTCTTTAACCACAAGCCTGCTAAAGTTTTTATGGGAGATGTAGGTAGCCTAGCCCTTGGAGGGATGTTGGCGGCTATTTCCATGGCGCTGCACCAAGAATGGACGCTGCTTTTGATTGGTCTAGTGTATGTTTTTGAAACAACATCTGTTATGATGCAAGTCACCTACTTTAAGTTGACTGGAGGAAAACGTATCTTCCGTATGACACCAGTTCACCACCATTTTGAGTTGGGGGGCTTTTCTGGGAAAGGCCAAGCTTGGAGTGAGTGGAAGGTCGACTTCTTCTTCTGGGGAGTGGGCTTGCTCGCTAGTCTCTTGACTTTAGTTTTCATGTATTTGTTCTAAAAAGAGAGTGTGGAATCATCAGATAGAGAAGGATTAAGTTCCTTCTCTTTTCTATTTCCATCAGTTTATTGCATCCCCTTCTCAAAAATAGGGCTCTTTGTCAACTGTAGTGGGTTGAATAAAAAGCTAACATCTGGAGAGGACAACGATTGTCCTCTCCATTTTTATATTCAGAGCGATGAAAATTCGTTTCTTAAAGTTATCAAAGTTCCTAAAACCAAAAGCATTTCGTTTGATGAGTTTAATGAGATTATTGGTTGCTTCCAATTTGGCGTTGGAATAAGGTAATTGAAGGGCGTTGACAATCTTTTCTTTAACCTTGAGGAAGGTTTTCAAGACAGTCTGAAAAAGAGGATGAACCTGCTTTAGATTTTCCTCAATAAGTCCGAAAAATTTGTCAGGCTCTTTATTCTGAAAGTGAAAAAGCAAGAGCTGATAGAGATTATAGTGGTGTTTCAAGTCTTCGGAATAGCTCAAAAGCTTGTCTAGAATTTCTTTATTCGTTAAGTGCATGCGAAAAGTAGGGCGATAAAATCGTTTATCGCTGAGTTTACGACTATCTTGTTGGATGAGTTTCCAATAGCGCTTGATGGCCTTGTATTTATGAGATTTTCGATCAAATTGATTCATGATTTGGACACGAACCCGACTCATAGCTCGGCTAAGATGTTGAACAATGTGAAAACGATCTAGAACGATTTTAGCACATGGAAAAAGCTGTTTAGCTAAGGCATAGTAAGGACTAAACATATCCATAGTAATGATTTTCACTCGACATCGGACTGCTCTATCGTAGCGAAGAAAGTGATTGCGGATGATAGCTTGTGTTCTTCCCTCAAGAACAGTAATGATATTGAGCTGATCAAAATCTTGTGCGATAAAACTCATCTTTCCCTTGGTAAAGGCATACTCGTCCCAAGACATAATCTCTGG
>NZ_JYOV01000029.1 GCF_000963255.1 Streptococcus infantis
TCCGCATCAACAAGTGCAAGCACGTCAGCAAGTACGTCCGCATCAACGAGCGCAAGCACATCAGCAAGTACATCCGCATCAACAAGTGCAAGCACGTCAGCAAGTACGTCGGCCTCAACAAGCGCAAGCACGTCAGCAAGTACATCCGCTTCAACAAGCGCAAGTACATCAGCAAGTACATCAGCCTCAACAAGTGCAAGTACATCGGCATCAACAAGTGCAAGTACGTCAGCAAGCACATCGGCTTCAACAAGTGCAAGCACGTCAGCAAGTACGTCAGCTTCAACAAGTGCAAGCACATCAGCAAGTACGTCAGCATCAACAAGTGCAAGTACATCTGCTAGCACGTCGGCATCAACAAGTGCAAGTACATCAGCAAGCACATCTGCTTCAACAAGTGCAAGTACATCAGCTAGCACGTCAGCATCAACAAGCGCAAGCACGTCAGCAAGCACGTCAGCAAGCACATCAGCAAGTACATCAGCATCTGAATCAGCATCAACATCAACAAGTGCGTCTATGATTCATTCGACTTCAACTAGTCAAGCTCCTCAAACTGATACCACTAAGGCTCGTAAGCAATTACCAAATACTGGTGAAACAGCTTCAGCTGCAAATGCTCTCCTTGGAGTTGTAGCAGGTCTAACTGGATTAGGATTAGTGGCTAAACGTCGTAAGCGTGATGATGAAGAATAAATCTTCTAACGATTCTATTAGTTGATTATTCCGATCAAAAAACCTGAAAGATATAACTTTCAGGTTTTTTGGCTCTTTGTCAACTGTAGTGGGTTGAATAAAAAGCTAACATCTGGAGAGGACAACGATTGTCCTCTCCATTTTTATATTCAGAGCGATGAAAATTCGTTTCTTAAAGTTATCAAAGTTCCTAAAACCAAAAGCATTTCGTTTGATGAGTTTAATGAGATTATTGGTTGCTTCCAATTTGGCGTTGGAATAAGGTAATTGAAGGGCGTTGACAATCTTTTCTTTAACCTTGAGGAAGGTTTTCAAGACAGTCTGAAAAAGAGGATGAACCTGCTTTAGATTTTCCTCAATAAGTCCGAAAAATTTGTCAGGCTCTTTATTCTGAAAGTGAAAAAGCAAGAGCTGATAGAGATTATAGTGGTGTTTCAAGTCTTCGGAATAGCTCAAAAGCTTGTCTAGAATTTCTTTATTCGTTAAGTGCATGCGAAAAGTAGGGCGATAAAATCGTTTATCGCTGAGTTTACGACTATCTTGTTGGATGAGTTTCCAATAGCGCTTGATGGCCTTGTATTTATGAGATTTTCGATCAAATTGATTCATGATTTGGACACGAACCCGACTCATAGCTCGGCTAAGATGTTGAACAATGTGAAAACGATCTAGAACGATTTTAGCACATGGAAAAAGCTGTTTAGCTAAGGCATAGTAAGGACTAAACATATCCATAGTAATGATTTTCACTCGACATCGGACTGCTCTATCGTAGCGAAGAAAGTGATTGCGGATGATAGCTTGTGTTCTTCCCTCAAGAACAGTAATGATATTGAGCTGATCAAAATCTTGTGCGATAAAACTCATCTTTCCCTTGGTAAAGGCATACTCGTCCCAAGACATAATCTCTGG